>NZ_JBHTKI010000008.1:0-611113 GCF_042675885.1 Metaplanococcus flavidus
CAAGCACGCCGCTTTAGCAGCTGCCTAAATTTAAAAAACGGAAAAAATGATCCGAAAAATCGTCTGCACTTTTTAAAAGGGCGATTTATGAAATTGATTCATTTAATTGATTTAGTTGCTTTTGTATGAATTCAACCAACACACTCACTCCATCTATCATATTACAACCACACTTTATTCTTCCTTCAAATATCCTTTCTCTATCAGATAGTCAAAATTCCACATGATCTATGAATCGGAACGTCTCTATATTGCTTTCTAACGTACCGATATTTCAAGCCTTTCACCATCCAATTCCAAAGCTAAAGGTATGTCTTCACTCAGAAACTCAATACAATTGATTTGAAGCTTATTGCCTTTCCAGCCCTTAAATTCAATCATATCCAACTCCACTGGACTTGGAATGGAAGTGACACTTTGCAGATCTGGATGCAGGAGATAGATGTTGTAGTAGTCCGCTACGATAAAGTCGCCTGCTGGGGAGGCTGTTAAGCAACGGTAATCAGACTGTGGTTCATATCCCAGAAGTTCACCGCTCGACCGATTAATTTTGAATAGATAATCAGATGTCAAAACAAGAATCAATTGGTGTTTTACTGAACTGGCGACACTGTGAGGAAATCCCCGAAAGTTGCCATACCATTCCGTCAAATCTTCTTCCGTAAATTTTATCCATGTCCACCCCTGAGTGTTCCATGGACTTGGAATATCATAGATTCGCTCTAAATAATCCCCTGAAAAGGGCTGATCATTTATTTGTGCGTCAATTATCAATGTCACTTTCTCCTTCTTGAACAGGTAAATCCAGGTCGCCTGATACTAGCTGGTTTCTGCCTTATCTGTCAGTGTTCATGAAATATTCATTATAAGTGGTTATTTTTAAAATTTCGGCACTGAGTACTTCTGAATTAACAAACAGTGACATTAAGTATCCTCTTCACCACATGATTAACTTGGAAATTTTGTATATCGTCTTTTATTTCTTTTCCTCATTCGAACGCCCGTTATTTAGAATTCGTTTTTTTAAATATTAATCAACAGTTGACCGATACTATTGATTAAATAAAAAAAAACAAATGTGTGTAAAGGAACTCTTATTCACCTTCTGGTATATCAGGAATTACCACTCTCTCCACTCTTCAGTAATATCTTCTTCCGATTTTAATCCAACTATTTTCGCACCTTCCTCGATAAACTCAGCTAATTCCTCTCTTTCCATTGTTTCAATAAAGTAATCATATTTGTCGTTTAATTCATTTAATTGAATAACAACTTCTTTGACACATTCCAGTATAGCTTCCTCTGTTGGCATATCTCCAAGTTCTTTCAAGCTGCTGATGTAAGAGTCCAAAACCTTATTTGTTGCATGGATATTTTCATCAGTAAAAATATCATCTTCTTCATCCATTCTTTGTTTCCATTCTAACGTTGGCTTGTTTTGTGTTAGTTCTTCAAAAGTCATCATTTCATCCTCCAATTATAATTAATTATCTTTATTAGCTATCTTACCGAATTTATTGATAAAGTAATCTATCTGATTAGTCAATAGTTCATCGCAATAGCGTACCATCGGAAACATGGCTTTTATCAACATTCGACTTTAACAGAGCCTTATTTTTATGAAAACTATCGAAATAAAGAAGGCTTGTGTGCACAATATCAATCATTGGAAAATCTCCAGGAATAGGACTGACGCTTAAGGAAATTAAAAATGAATTCCATTTTCAGTAATCTCCTTATAAGCAGTGCCGATTTGGTTTAGGCTTTCAAGAGTGGCAAGAATTATTCTAGCTGGTTGAAGCTGAATGTTTATACAGGTCTTCAAAAATCGCTCGAATACTCTCTAAAAACCCGATCATTACTTTCTTGATTTCTTTTGATGTCGTGTAATCTCCCACACCAAACGAACCACCTGTTGAAGTAAACTTCACCCCCGAAGTGATTTCGTATGGAGGATGATTATGGGCAATATCATTCCGCATGCGAACCCCCTTTTGAAAGGGAGTGGAATACTTCACTTTATTCAAGGCTCTATTTAACGGCCGATTTTCATTTTTCAAATGAAAAATCGCACTATTGAAACTGATTTGATCCCTTGAATCATTTTCGTCAATTTTAATATCATAGAATTTAAATAATAAATGACCAATTGTTTCACAAAGTGTGTACGCCTTTAAAAAGAAAATATCGGCAAAGTAGATAAAGTTATAGAAGTTGCTGTAATGCTCGTTTTCAAAGTGCGGATGATATTGAACGGATTGCCCTTGTTTTCCAGGAGATATATGCCATTCATCATCAGGAATGCCTTTTTCAAAATAAAACATGCAGTAAGAAAAGTTCAAGTTTACCGATATCAATCTATTTTTCAAGATTGTTTCCTAGTGGTTTATGTCTATGTTTCTGAGTGGCGGAAAAGATTGAGTGCTTTTAAAGTGATAGAAAGCTCTTGAAAGATCGTAGTCATGCAATGGATTTTCTTTTTCAAACGCATCGATGTCAACTTCTGTTATTCCTTCAAATGGTCGAATGTGGATTGCCATATCATCGCCTATCCCTTCGAACTGTATTTTAAATTTTCACTTTAAATTTCGAGTCACCTTATTGAATTATTTCCTTCCATTATACATTTTAAAACGGAAATGATTGGAACCTGTTTTTATATGATAATTAGAAATGAGGAAACATAGCGAATCTTATTTGATAAATCATCTAAGTAAGGTTTTCAAGGTTTCCTCAATATCCGTTTTCAGTTCATTTTTTGACAAATCATAGAGTGTACCTGAACCTTCAGAGTAACCGCCAAAGCAATACCACAAATCAATTGTTTCTGCATAAAAGTCATCATCGGTATTTGGACTGTCATAATCAATGACTATCTGGGAACGATATTCTTTTTCTAAGCATTTTTCAGAAGTTAAGCCCTTTATTTCATCTCCATCAATATCTCGGCATACCCAAACTCTTAGATTGCGTTTCCCCCTGAGTTCGAATGCTTTTTCATACTTTCGTTGGAGAACTTCACTCGATTCATCGCCTATCTTTTCTAATTCCGTTATCTTTCTCCTTAAAGCTTTGTTTATGTCCTTTTGGGGAATTAGAATGTACTTGTCATTAATCTTATTGTGTTCGTCATTCTTAATTATGCCTTTCAATTTATCAAGCAAATTCTTCCCGCCTTTCTTGAAACGCATAATTTTTAATAGTTTCATTTCCCGTGGTATTCTTCATGGTTATGACGAAGACAACCGAACAGGTAACAAGCCGACTTGTAAGAAGGTTCAAAGTCCATTTCAGGGACATGACCAGAAAGGAGAAGGTTCCATACTTCTCTATACTCTTTCTCTTTTTGCAGATGTTCTTCTATGGCTTCCTGTTTATCGGAAATCGTCCAGTCTTCGTCAACTTCTTGTCCTTTGATTTCTTCAAGATCGACTGTGTTCAACGCAATCGCTTTTCTGATGATTTCTTGGGCATCCCGACGCCGTTCTAACTTGAACAGGGCAGACACGTAGCGATTGATCCAACTTGGCTCCCGATAATAGTGGTCCCACCCTTTTTCGAACCACAGGACCGCCAGTTCCTTCTCGCCTGCTTCAAGGTACAGATCCGCTAAGTCCACTGCTCCTACAAACTCCTCGTCCACCTCCGAAAACGTATCTAAAACCTTGATGGCTTCTGCTTTTTTGCCAATTTCAATCAGGCATTTTGCATGGCTGTATAAGGAAAAGTCAGACTGATCCGCAGCCAACAGGAAATAGGCTGCCGCTTCTTCCATGTATCCTAACTGGTAATTCGCAACCGCAAGATTCTGGTAGGCCGCTTTTGTCGGTTCAATGGTCAGCGCTTTCAGCAATAATTCATTCGCTTTGGACCATTGTCCTTGCTTCGTGTAGATTTCTCCCATCAAACTGTATGGAAAATGCGAAGCAGCGCCCAATCCCATGGTTTCTTCTAGCAAATCTAGGGCTTGTTCCGCGTCCTCTTCTTCCGCCCATATGAAACAAGCCAAGTTATTCATGGATTGCACATCTCTAAATTTCCGTGCCGCTTCTTGGAATAACGCCAACGCCTTTTCATATTCATAGTTCACATAGGCTTCATTCGCTTGTTTATTTAAAGTCAAAGATTTCCCCTCCTTTCAATAAGTTTTAGAATAATTCGGTGCCCAGAAACGGTCGTTCCTGATAGCCTCCACAACTAGTTTGAAGTCCTTCTTGACTTCCTTTACATTGTTACCGTCAGATAGAACTATTTGAAGCGGAGAGATGTTTGTCGTCCCTCCATTTTCTGTGCAGGGGAAAATGCGGACTTGTGAAGAGTCGTTCCATGCATAAGCCTCTATTAGCCAATGGGTGCCGAAAGAACAATCTGGAATGAGTTCATCCATATCCAATGCCCGACGATCCTGTTTCCCAATTGGCAAAAATTCATAACATATACACCGAACCCCTTTTTGTTTCTGCTTCTGACGCTTGGCCTCTCTAAGCACATTGTATTTATTTACTTTCTTTTTCTTGATTCGTCTTCTCATTTTACACCTCAGAAATTTAGATTCTGCTTAGCTTCCACTCCAAAAAGCAAAACTTTTAAAAGCCTCTTTATTATAAAAGTCTAATTCATATACTATGATACTCAGTTATTTTCCAAGGCAGCCATATTAAATTTTCTTCCGCTCCTACTAAGTCTTTAAGTACATCGTTCGTGTAGCAGGCAAGCACTTCAGCTGTTTGCTGATTTGGAAACAAGCCCCATTCATTAATAGAAACGGTAGGTTCATGAGCCAAGTAATCCTGAAGAAGGTCATTCCCCAGGAAGGAAAGAAACCATCCCCATCCTTCATAACCTGCAACGTCAAAACCTCGGAAAATCCCTCCACTGCTAACTACTTGCTTTTTTTCTAAGCAATTGACGACCCCATCGCCTTCCTCGATTCCATCATTGGTTTGATCCAACCAATCATAAAATTCTTCAAGGTACTTCTCGTCCAGACTTATTCCAATGAGACTCACTGATGCATCCTTTGGCTTCGCTTCCCGATATCCTTCCCATGCATCCTCAAGCGTTCCGAAAACCCTCGATAACAAGACCTTATCTAACACCGTTTCGGACAAAATCGGTGTTGGCCTTTCAGGCAATCGATTTGCCCAGATATCAAAAAGGTTCGGGAAGACGCCTCCTACTGCCTCATCCATCGAAATGAGCTTCCTTACTCGGAAGCCCCTGCTCTCCAGCTGTTCTTGATAGCTCGCTTGATCGGCGCTTGCTGCTGATAGAAGAAAATAACCACCACTGTACTCCATCCATTACGCCTCCGATTTTGAAAAGTATCTTTATGTATTCCTTTAACTCTCTTTAACTCAGTACTTAAAAAGAGCAACACAGAATTCCAGCCAATTCTTTTACGTTATTTTATGGTGAACTTTTGAATTTGAAACTTTTAATCTATCAAAGGACCCGTAGTGTTAAACTCTTTTTATTCTATCAGACAATTTAAGAATACTCTGGTATCATTTTAGGTCTATTCCAATCGGTATTATTTTTCAAAAGGTTTACTTTTTATTTAGTAAAAGTACAAATAGTAAAAGGAGCAACCTTGTCCCTTTCACTCAATTAAAATGCACGGGTACCCTTGATCCCCACCCGAATTCAAAGCTTATTCCTTTCTTATAGTTTAAGCCATTGTTAAATGTTACTGATTATTTCCATTGTTCCACTAATGCGCCAATTTTGTTGAATAAGAAGTGTTTAAACAAGGTAGAAAACGGTACACTTTAAGTAAGTGATTTTCTTTAGAGGAGGGTTATATATGTATAGAAAACTAAGCAATATTGACTTTAAATCTTTTATTGGCCAAAAGGTCACAGAAGTGAATACAGAAAAAAACGTACCTTTAGGAATGTCTTTTGAAACAGCTGGTTTGATCATCGAATGTCCTTGGAGGTTGCAAGTAGCGAATGAAATTGCTATTGGATATTCTGATTGTCTTCAATCGCCCAAAAGATATTCTCATAAAGATGTCAAGAAAGTTCTAATCGGCAAGCGAATTATGAATATCGTTCATTTTGAAGATATAGCAGATTTGATTATCGAGTTTGAAGGTGGCATTTCTCTTGAGTTGTTCCACGACAGCAATTATTTTGAGGGTTGGCAGCTATTAGGACAAGGAGACAATGGATTTTGCTTAGTTTCTCTACCAGGGGGGTCTTATACGTATTAATATATTCCTTCTTTGTTCAACCATTTACTGATTTAACTAAGGAGAAGCAAAAGTCGTCATTAGAATGGGCTTTTGTTATAAAAAGCAACATGATCGTTTAACAGATCCTAGTTTAAAAAAACGAATAAGAAAAAATCGGAGGACAACTATTTGAAAAAGTTTCGTGGGAAAAAGCGCTATTTCCGTAACTTATGGCGAGAAACAGCTTTGGATCAACACAATTTAGATTTCGGAAAAGAAGGCTGGTTCGATTTATGGCATACCCATCTTGATTTTTGCGGACTTGGAAATAATAGCTTGAAGATGAGAAGAGAACATATAAAAGCTCATATATCTTTGTATACAAATCTACTGGAAAAGCTTCAATCCTTCGGTAAGCCATACCAATTGTGGATTGAATTAAATGTGGATGCAGGTTCGGATGCAGTATATATACACTCTCCTAATCCAAATGAGGACAATTTCCCCGTTAAGATTGAACACATAAATTGGGCGTGTCCAGTACCGAAATATATCCAAGATTCCGTAAATCTCGGTGAATTTTATGTTGGACATCGAAACGGAGAAACGGATAAGTATTATGTCATTCAGTCCAAAGCCGATAGAAGTATATTGAAAAATCCATTGAGTTAACTCTCATCATGAGTTTTTATTTATTATCGTTTCGAATCATGAAGTTCGTGTTTTGAAACCACTTTTGAACAATTATTTAGAAAGCAAGTACCAAAAAAAGAGGAATCCTATTTACGCAGGATTCCTCTTTTTCTCAATTCGTTTGTATTATACTTTAACCATTCGTTCGAACCCATTACCTAAAAGCCAATTTCATTTATCAAGGCACGAGTTACGCAAACAATGCCTTCATTTCTTCACGGTTGTACTCATAGAGCCATTCGAAATATTTTTCATACAACGGGCGCAGAGTCTCTTTATCAGCCGCAATCACTTCACAACCCCGATCATCGTAAATGAAGAAAATAGCACTCTTAGTAACGTTGATGAAAAACACATCAGGATAATACATCCCCTTTTCTTTTCTGAATTTAGGCTTCAAGGGGAAATCTTCGTTACAAGCAGCTTTAATCAGTTGCCTGTAATGCACATCTTGTTTCCTACATGTCAAATGGTACTGAGCTGTATAGTATTCATCCGCTTCCTCTTCCTCATCGAAAACATAGGGAAGTGTTTCCAGTTGAATTTGATAAATCATCTTTTTGCTTTTGACGCTATTTTTATATACCTTGAACGGCTTAGTTCCGCCATTCGCTTTTTTTCGTTGGTAGACATTCGTTACTAGAACCAGCTCATCATCTTCAGAGAAAAGATCGTTAAAAATCGATAAGGTCTGATGATATACCACATCAAACATAGGAAGATTTAGCTCATCATTCTTTATAAACTGATACATCCCCTGAGCAAGTCCGAAATGGATGCCTGTTGGCCATTGAAGATAAAGACTTGGTTTTAATACCATGCCAGGAAAAGTCGTATGTAAGTATTCTTGTAGGTTCATATAGTATGCCTTCTTTCATTTTCACCAAGATTCGATTCCCTAAAGCGGTCTTCAGTTAAAGCGACTCTTATCTTTTTTGACGGAAAAACATTTCCACATAGTAAGCAATTTCATTGTCACGTTTGATAATAGAGATCATCTCTTTTACACCCTCAGAAGAAAATACGCCTCTCTTATAAAATTCATTCGCATAATTGGCTGCAACCTCTTTTATTTCAAGAACAGGACTTTGAAGAAGTTCAATCATGCTTTGTTCTATAAATGTTTCATTGCCTTTCCGATTTTCAGAAAGGTAGTTCAATGCAGGAATAATCTCTCTTTGGTTCGTGGTTGATAAAGCTGATTTAAGATCATCAAGGGACCAATTTCTTTTCCCTTGTTCGTAATCAGTATCGTCAAGTTCTACCTCGTCTTCAAGTTCTGTTTCATTTACATACAAGCCCTCTAGGAATGACTCGAAATCTGAAGCTAATTCAATAATTTGATCGGCTTCAACATCAACATAGATAATTGGCGGTTCTGACTTTTTTTTTCTGTAATCAAACGCAATCCATGTGTGCCCATCCCCAGAAAATACGACTATATTTTTTGGTAATCCCCATTCATTTATTAAATATTCACTTTTCACTACCCCTTCTTCCTCACCAATTCCTAAAATGTGGTCCACATTGATATGGTCATCAGCCCAAGAGGTCGGGACGTCACATGGGAATGCATTATAATAGATGTATCCGCCATTCTGTTTTTTCAGAAGTTTGATATACGACTTGGGGAATTTCACTTGCAGTTTTTCTTCTGCGCTTTCAATTATTTTAGCGGTTAAGGGTACTAATTTATAGGTTTCATCATCTTCTTGCCAAAAATTCTTCATTGCCTTACCACTCCTATGATGTAATAAAAATCTTTTACCAAGCACTTTCCATACTCATTTAGACCTCAAAGCTGATTCCATTTCTGATGGTCTCCTACTCCTGAAATTAATGCCGAAAATCTTTTGTTATTCAGTGTCACTACTCTCTAAATCAAGCGAGTAATCTGCCGATATGTATGGTGTAACTTTTTTAGGTGAGTTGTATTTTTCATTCTTCGTAAATATTGTAAGGCCGACCTCATATACATCAATGAATGTCTCCACTTTATCAAAGTCAAGGTTTTTAAATTCAGTCGGGCTATCCCAATTTCTTGTTGGGACTATATCCTCTTCAGAAATGTCTTCTCCAAAGAAAATAAAAACTTCCACTCCATTTAAAACTAATTCAACCGTATTGGTACAAACCCATTCTAATTTGTCAGCCGAATCAATTTTGATGATATAACCGTCCGAAGAAAATTTATAGTGAGAGATATTCTTCTCGGAAATACTCGTTTCAATATGTTTAAAAACCACAGATTCGAGTACGAAATAAACAGGGAAACTACTGATGTTTTGGATCAGCGTAAAAAGAAAATCCGTGTCCATGTCCCTGATTCCAACTGCAATTGATTGAAACATATCTTTTGGAAGGACAAACGCATTTGTTAGACTAACGTCTGGATATTGGACAAAATATTGCTTTTTCAATTACTTCCCTCCTACGTAGACTTATAAGTGAATGTAACTTAATTGCTATTAAGTTACATTCAAAAAGTTTATGTAATGGTGGTTCTTGTTTTAATTAAGGAATAAAAAATTCTTTTGCTAAGAAACTTTCTATCTATTTCTATTCTTTACTGTTATAAAAATTGCTGCAATTAATATCACTAAAATTCCTACAAGAACATACGTAAGTGGGTGTACGACGACAAAGTAACTATCTTGTATCTGATAGTTTTCACTTCCAATGTGCATTTCTCCCCCTCCAAAATTATGAAAGTACTATTTCTTTTATCTTGAATTTAATTCAGTTGTTCAAGTAAAAACCTATTCAATCACACCATACTTTTGCAACCACATGCCAGTTACGATGGCTATTGGTGCTAAACTTAGAAAAAAGAGAAGAAATTTTGCTAACTCTAGCGGAAGTAACGTAAAAATTGCCGAATAAGGATCTTTTCTCGCTTTTTCTTGGCTTTTCTTATCCATTTTGTAAGCAGAGATAATACCAGAAATCCCTACAAACAAAAGAAATGCAGATAATAGTATTTCAAATAGCATTATTTTTAACCTCGTTTCCATACTTATAAATTAATATTCTTTCTTCAACCTATTTATCATCAATTCTAAAGCTTCTCTGGCATGATCGATTAGAAATTTTCTTATTTCTATGGGTGTTACACCTTCCCATTTTGAACGAGGCATACCTATGTCAATTGTTATATATCTGTATTTTTTACTAAGCCTTAGTTTCTCGCAACCTTCAAAGTTAAAATACCACAAATCGCCGTCAACTCTGAGGGCAAGATCAAATTCATCCACTTCAGCGCAACATTTTTATCACAGTATCGTTCTAGTAATCTATTCATCTCTGTAAGATGGGGACCAACAGCTTTATATGACTTGGCACCCCCCATTTGGGCACTTAACGTTATATAAGGATTATCGTTAATTTCTATTTGAATCACCTGCTTTTATTATAATAGCTCTGTTAAACTTGGAGATTGGAATTTATAAGTATACCTTCCGTAGCTATTGAAAAAATCAACTAAAGATTCTTATAAACTTCAAATTCCATAGTGTATCATGTGCTTCTTCTCTTTTATTGCCTGTTGAATTTTTATAGCCAATTCATTAAGTCTCTCAGAATTCTCGAAGTCTCTTGATGAAGTGACTACATTAAAAAAGAATGGTAATGAATTAGGTGGAATGAGCGTTACTCCATAATAGGCTAAACCAAATTCTGGACGATCCAATGAATGAAAGTATGTTTCCATTGCAAGTAAATTCTCATATAGACTTTCAACAATATCACCGTCAATTGAAATGCAATTATACTTCTCTGGACTATATCTATCGAAATTTTTCTGACTATCAATATGATCAATTAACCCGAATTCGTGTGTTGAAGACAAAAGAATCACCTCTTATAATTAATAGCCTAACGCATAATAATCCATCAAGGATAAGTAACAAGCGAATCCAAGATTTCAATACTTATCTTTTAGAAAGTCAATCTAGTAGTAACCTCGTCATTTTGACTTCCTTATATTCAGATCTGATATGTACAGTGTAAAAAAGGTGTTTCTTCAAGTTCACTTGTTATTATTGTTTCAGCAAATCTTTTAAAAGACAACGTTCCCAATTATGGATTTACCAATTCCCCACCCTTTTTTTTATAAAGCTGCAATGACGCCCCTGTTTCGGTTCTCGGATAATAATTTACTTCACAGTAATAGATACCTTCCTTCACACCTTGATAATTTGGAGGAAATGTTACCATATGGTTGTCAAAGTCTATCGAAGTGTAGTTCGTCTTACTACCCTCAAACAGAAAAACTTCACAGTCTCCTTTATATTGTTCTGTTTTATTCGCCAGCACATTTGGTAAATCAAGCAATAGATACACAAATAGCGATCCAGATAACAGAAGAAAGAACGGCAAGGCTATTATAGTTAATGCGTCAATTTTAAATGAACTCCCATTTTTCTTTTTCTTTTTGTATAAGTACGTATATAAATCAAAACCACTACAAGCATAATGAAAGATAAGACCATCCCATAATAATAATCCGACAACTCCGACATTTTCTCTCAACACCTTCTCGAATAATATATCTAATACGTTTTTCCAACCCATTTAGTTCCACTTTAAACGATGCCCCTATGACCGACACGTAAGGTTTACGTTTGTTCATTAGAACACCTTGGCTCTTTAAAAAGCCGATTAGAAGCATAACCTATTAGAGGCAAAAAAGAAAATGCTAATAGGTCTACTCTTTTACATCTATCAAGATGTCGTGCAATTATTTTAACAATAGATTGTAAGAAAACAGGTGAAACTGATATACAATGTACTTACTAATGCCCTAAAAAAAGCCCAAGGAGGCAATTCAATGTTACCGTCGTCTAACGTTTGCGAAGCATGCAAAAGAAATCCAATAGGTGTCGAGGAGGAATCCGATGTTCCGACACAACCTTACAAATTATGTGAAGGCTGTCATGAGAGGCTAATGAGTAACTCTTTGAAACCAGTTGAATGGTACAACTTAGCAGTCCTTCATTCTTCGATGAGTTTTTTGCTGCACGATGACTTCTATGAAGAGGATGGCGAAGCGACACAGCCAGAGGAAGATGTTGTTGTAACTGATCAAGATCTCGCTCCTACCCTAGAAAATGTTTTGGAAGATATGGAGGCACTAATCGATTTTGCTATCACCAGATGGTATCTGGAAGCTGATGTAGTAAATGCTCTTAAAGAACATGACAAAACTGATATGTTCAAATCCATTAAAACCCGTTTCTCCCAAACAGACTCAACCGACATCAAAGCGCGGTTAATTGAAATCACTTCCGAGGTTCTTGAAGGACACGCAGAAGAATGGATCAGAGAGTTATGGACACATTACGATGAAGAATTGCTAGTAACGCTTTCAGAAGCAACTGCTAACTGTTTGCCCGATCAAGAAGGATTGCAGCTTGTCCTAGAAAAGCTAGAAGCGCTCAATGACAAGGAAAAAAATATCTTTGCTGCATCTTGCCTGTACCATTTCCGCTCACCCAATGTGCTTTTGTGGATTGAGAAAAACTGTAAGATTTTCCACGATAATTGGGGACGACTCGCAGCTGTCAGCTACCCTACATGGGAGACCATGAAATCATGGTTAAATAAGGGCAGGCCGTTAAGTTTGGTCGCTTTAGACGCCATGGAGGCATGTGCAGATGAAGACAGACTACCGATCATCGCAAAATACAAGCCGCAAATACTTGGAACTAACTTCTCTGAAATTGAATCAGTAATTAATAACTATCTTCAGCGTGATGCTGTTCCCCGCGTCAAAAACAAAAGTGAGTGGATACTAGAAGATAAAGACATCATTTTTACCAGTAATGAAAGTTAAGAAATACCCTGACATGAACCGTCTAATTTTTTATAAGAAAAACATATATTACAAGCAGTGAATGGAGTGATTATATGGATTACCAACTGATTAGAGATAGGATTGATAAATTGGTCGCCAGAGTCAACGAAATCGGTGGAGAAGTCCAAGAAGTCATTATCGAAGAACCTGCTTCACTTGAACAAATTCTTCAGATAGAGGAACAGCTTGGAATGAAACTTCCCCATAGTTTCAAAATGGTTCTCACCGAGTTTTCGAGCAATTTTAGTCTGCGTTGGTTTCTTCCTGAAGAACTAGAACCACCTGAAGAGTTTAAATTTATCTACTGCGGCATGCCACATTGGGGCTTGGAACTGCTGCCGCAATTTGAGGAAGACCGCTTAGGATGGATAGAAACGGTTTTTCCTAATCCAAGCGATGATTATGATGCAGTTTGGCATCATAAATTGGCTTTTTGCGAGGCTGGTAACGGTGATTACTTGGCTTTTGATATGGCCAAAGGGGATGATGCACCAATCGTCTACTTAAGCCACGATGATGGCGAGGGACATGGATATGTAATGGCAAATAATTTTTTAGAACTCATCGAGAATTGGTCGAAGATTGCTTTTGTCGGGAACATAGATGACGATTGGTTACCTTTTACGACTAGTCCTGAGAGCGGAATAATCGGTGACGGAGAAGTCGCGAAACGATTTAGATCATGGATGGGGTTAAATAGTTAAAGGTGGAGACTAAGTGATTAAAAAAGTGAAACAAAAATTCATTTGCAGAAAGTATGGCGCAGATTTTCTGTCAACGGACAACAAAGCAAGAATAGGGGTAGCTGAAAACGTCAATCAAGGTTTACTCCCAATCAATGGACTTCGCATCCCTCCTGATGAAGGTACTTCAGGCTGGTTCATTTGGGCAGGAGAGGAATGGTGTGAAGATGAAAACTTTTTCCTTTCCCACCATGTACAACACCTCGATGAATGGAGCTGGTCTGAAAACATCAACAAGTACCTCGGTTTAGCACCTGGTTGGCGCTTTTTGATTTCTGGGGATTACGTAGATGTTTGGTTCGATGAGAAATTAATAAATACCACTTCACGTAAATGATAAAACTATGTGAATTAACTATTATGATTAAAGCCATTTGCTAAAAATCATATGCTTAATATCTTTAGATTATACATGGGTAATAATAACAATGATAAATAGACCTCTACTTCATAATTGAATTAGAGGTCTATTTTTTTATTTCATCTTAGTTTTGACCTAAAAAAAGTGCATCTATTAACTTCATCTTTCTTAATAATATTTTGATAATCAATTATGCCATATAGTATAATAAAGAAAATATGATCAAGGGGTTGTTGATATGGATGCTCTTGTAGTTTCACAAGTGATTATCATCATATTATCACTCTACCTTATCGTTAAAGTCGCAAACAAATTGCCAAAACCCATCGCTTATTCAATTTATGCATTTATGTTAACTGCAACTGCTTTGATATTCTTTATGAACTTTTATTATCCAGAAACCCTAGTCGAGTGGGTAGACACTGTTGAAGGTTGGCAGGAAATCCTAAAAAGAAGTTAAGAAGTCTATAAGGCGACTTCTTAACTTCTTTTTAATTTTAATTTTTCAACTTGTTTTGCTAAATGAAACTTCCGCAATTGCGACTCCAAATTTATTTCTATATGACTTTAAGAACTTTGCACAACAATAAAAACAGACATCCAATTGCAGTGGCAGTTGGATGTCTGTTCTATGCTCCCATAAAGAAGGTTTAAGTCATAACTGATCTCATTAAATTTATTAAGTTGCCGCACTACTACATGGCAACCAATGTATTACTGCTTGGAATCAGGTTTTATTTAACCAACTCAAAAATCGATTTTAATCAGATTCATTATTCTGGTTTAAACCGCTATTGGCGCTTTTATAGAAGGATGTGGATTATACCCTTCAATCGTTAAATCCTCCATCTCGATATCAAAGACCGAGTGCTTGTCTGGATTAATTTTTAATAGCGGGAGTTCACGTATATCGCGTGACAATTGCTCTTTCACTTGTTCGATGTGATTTGAATAGATATGAGCATCGCTAAGGCTATATACCAATTCCCCGACTTCCAAATCACATTCCCTAGCGATTAAATATGTAAGCAACGCATACGACGGGATATTGAAATTTGCACCAAGGAACGAATCTGCACTGCGCTGGATTAAGTGACAACTCAACTTACCGTTTGCTACATAAAATTGGAACATTACATGGCAAGGCGGCAAAGCTGCTTTACTTCCTTTAGCACCAGCGTTAACCACATCTTCTGGGTTCCAAGCATTCACGATCAAACGACGGGAATCTGGGTTTGTTTTTATTTGGTTAATAACATCTTTTAACTGATCGATCGACTCGCCTGTTGAAGCCGTCCAGTTGCGCCATTGTTTCCCATATACATTCCCTAAATCGCCAAACTTCTCTGCGAAACTGTCATCGGTTAGTATACGCTCACAGAAGGCTTTCATTTCAGCTTTATATACTTCATTGAATTCTGCATCAACCAAGCATCGGTTACCGAAATCCGTCATGTCTGGACCGTTATATTCGTCTGATTCAACCCACTTCTTAAAGGCCCATTCATCCCAAATATGGTTATTGTGCTGAAGTAAATAGCGGATATTGGTATCCCCTTTTATAAACCATAATAATTCGCTTGCAATCAAACGGAAGGGCGTGCGCTTTGTTGTGAATAAAGGGAACCCTTGCGATAGATCAAAGCGCATTTGATAACCAAATACACTGAGTGTACCTGTGCCAGTTCGATCTTCTTTTTTCACACCATTGTCAAGGATATGTTGTAAAAAATCCAAGTAGGTTTGTTCTGATTTATTTGGCATTTCACTTCACTCCTTTATTTTTTCACCTCATACATTATAGCGGAAAAAATCGACTTTTGTAGACTCTAAGTCAGTTTTTTTATTTTATCTCTTAAGTTTTTCAATTCCTCTTGCAAAGCAGTATTCATAGTCGTTTGTCTTTCCATAGCTTTTCTTAGTAGTTTGTTCTCCCGATCAACTTCTTCGAATTTCAAAAACCACTTTGCTGATTCCTTCTTACTTAATACAATCTCACGTTCTAATTTTTTAATACTTTCCTCTTCGGTAATAACAGCTGTCAATTCTACTGGAACTGATTTTTCTTTCTGAATTAACAAGATCAGTCTTTCACGTGCTTCATTAACCCATAGAAAGCGCTGAGGTTGTCTTAGTGTGTTTCTGTCACAGTTTGCCGTGCGTGCTAATTCAGACCATCCTGCGAGCCTTACTGAGGGATTAGGAGTTGCTTTTATTACCTTTTCGATTTCGATGAGAGCCATTCGAATATCACAGTTCTTCTTCCAAAACAAATACTGATTTTCCATTTTTAACTTATCTGTCAAATCAGTTTCTTCGTAGACACGGTCTTGCTCTTCAATCCATTGCAACTGGGGATTTTTTTCTAATTCTTGCTGAATTTTTAAAGGGAGTTTCCACATTCTTAGTCCCTACTTCCATGTTGGAAATGATTGATTACATACTCAGCGCGCTTTAGAACTTCTTTTAATTCAAGCTCCATGTAGTTAAATTGATCATCCTCCAGTTTAGTAACCGTGTCCTGATGGACCTTTTTCCAAATTGGCAGCTTCGATTTTGGAATAACCGCATTACCGCAATCAACTGGATTGCATTTTAGTTGACCTATGCACGGCGGTGGTTGTTTCGTTCCGTCTTCTAACACAATATCTTTTCTTCCTCCACAGAATCCAAGGCCTACGTCCAAGAAGGGCAGCGATTGATTTTTCAAATCTGTAATGATGTCATCAATTTCAGCATCGTCTACCATCAGACCTTGGAAATATTCCTTCTTCCTTTTGGTGAATTCATTTGCGTTCCTCCCGCCTGCTACAATAGCATTCGGGTGATAGATTTCTTGAATTAGTTCTTCTTTGGCTCCATGATATTGTTTAGCGGAATTTAAAATTTCATTACTGATTCCACCGTATCCAAGGGTTACATTACTTGTGCGGTTATAAGCAACGACGGCAGCGTTTATGTGTTTCAAGTGATAACTAATATACGGCAATCCCAAGCGCCCTCGGATAAGCTGTCGGGCAAGTGTATGGCGCAACCGATGAATTGTAATTTTATGGTCTGGTTGTCCAGCATACTTCAACAAAGTATCGTTTCTCTCTTTCGATGTTTCTAAATAAAGATTTAAAGCCTCCGAGATTGCATTCGGACCCATAGGAAGATCTTTTTGATTTAAATAGACGGTTCTTAATGGTGATACAATATACGAATTGAATGTAAAACGTTGAAATTGTTCTAACACTTCTACTGCATCTCGAACAATTGGAATTGCTACCCATTCGTCAACATCTGTTGGCAGCAAGTCACTTTTGTGCTTTATGACTGTCCCCTTTATTACGTACACATCCTTTCTTTTCAAAATACAGTTTCCTTTTAAAGAAATTAATTCGCTGTAACGAACTCCTGTGAAAAGTAAGATGGCTAAAATGGCAGCCCTCTGTCCATTTATCATTTCTTCATAGAACGCTTGAACAGATATACCATATTTTCTTTTGAAATTAATACGGATAGTTTTCGTATTGGCTTGCCTGGTACCCCTTTTTAATGCGTATTCCCTGTCTTGTGTACGCATCTTAATATAATCTTCAAAAGCATTCGCCACATCAAATCCATACGCTTTCTTATCAATTTCTGTCAGCATATTAGGTGTTACTTTTGAATGCACATTTAATTTCATGCTTTTTTTAAACGAAATAATGTCAATTGTAACTTGCTTGATAAGCGTCATATATAATTCATCTTCAATAGGTGTCGAAGAAACTTCTTTCACATCACTCTTGGGTAAATTGACTATATTTAATGTTTTTACATCAGCCGTATTCCATTTGACTCGATGTATCAAGTATTTCTGAATTAAGGGGTTTGATAGATATTTTAGAAGACGTTTAACATCTGCAACACGTGTTGAGTGTATGGGTATTTTTTCGAAATCCTTTAATGACAACTCACCAAAACAAGTAGCAAACATAAACGAATGGGCATTAACTTCTTTTTGTTGCGATATGATTATTTCTTCAACAACACTGCCCATTTTCTTGATCATTAAGGAAACGGTATTGATTTTTAGACTGTTATGCTTTGTTGCATTTCTTTTGAAGATTTCAGGCACAAATAGCAAAAGATAGGTAAGAACTTTTAAGTCACTCACAAAACCATCGCCGATTGCTTCTGCCATAGAGTCCCAATTAAACTTCAGTTTTGAGACGCTTACTGAATTTCTCCGCTCGTTAGCATTTGAAGAGAAATCCCATTCGCCATCTCCAAATTTGCATTCATTTGTAAGATACGTATTTTCATCGATACGGGCAGTGGCGGCTAAGAAGTCTTGTACATCGATTATTTGCAATTCCATATTCACGTCTCCATTTCCGCTCTGTACGTAACTGGATCGACTAATTCATCTAAATTTTCGGCTAGCATCTGAGCCTCTAAAATGTCCTCTTCGCTGAACTCCGAGGTCTGCAAGTCAAATAAAGCTTTAATGATATCAAGGGTTTTAAGATAATACTGTTCATTCGGTAATGCCGCACTTTGTGTTCCCATTGCTGTTTCAATCTGGCGCTTATACATCCATAAGGAAGGCAGATTACGTTTGAACACTAAAACGTTTTCACAAAACAAACACATGTTCACTCTGCTACAACCCTTTCCTTGCTGATAGTCTTTCAGTTTCTTTACATCCTCAGGCGGGTCAAATGGATTTTTGCAGTCACTTAGGTACCCTTTAAATATGACACCCTTACTTCTTGGTGTTTGAGCGTATTTCACTTCATTCGCTTCAGCCCAAGCCTTATTTGAAAAAATTTTCTCGATGGCACTGCTTGTTTCTGTATTGGCTTTCGCATTAAGTTTGTTTCTATCGATGTAACCCATCGTTGTAACAATGTTTTTATGACCGAGTTCATACTGAAGTTCGTGAAGGTCTGCACCTTGATAAATTAATTTGGTTGCATTCGTTGCTCGAAAACGCCTTAAGTTAAAATTTAACGCTTCACCCTCGTCATTTTTTAACTTATATTTCATTTCCATAGTTTTATACCAACGGGATGTGACTCTATTGTTCACCTCCATAGTTTTACCGAATTTAGCCCCCGAAGTACTTTGGAATATAAAAAGCCTGTCCTTCAAATGTGTTGGCGCATTTAATCGAATCGACTCTGTCAATGACTTCGTTAATTTTATGATGTTCTGAATACTTTTTACTTGGTCTTGTCTAAATTCTCGCAATTCCAATTTCTCATTATCTTGGTACATATTTAGATGTAATTCTTTTTCACCTGCACTGCGACCCTTATAATACTTTAGAACGGGTACACCCGAAAGTGGATTTTTGTCTTCAAAACAGTCCACTTTTAACTCTAAAATTGATTGAACGTTTAGACCTGTTTGCATTGTGAGTTGAGCTACAAGTGGCATAATAAGCTCTGAGTCGATAAGCGGGGGAACTCCCCATTTTTGGTAAATACCTCGTAACCCATTTAAATGGTGATAGTATCTAAAAGGAGCAATATCAACATAAAATTTATGATTTCTTTTGTTTTCAGGTGTGCTAAGTATCGGTTCCAAATGGAGAACGTTTTCGAAGTACCAACGCATATTATCGATATCTGCCCAAGAATTATCTTTTTTTCGAGGGTCTTTACCTATCCCAGTGAATTTATAGCCATCGCGACTATATACTCGACGAACATAGGTCAGTTCTTCTTTGACCGCTATTTTAATTTGCTCCATTTCAAAGTTACTATAAGCAATATTCATGTCTGTTTCTCTGCCAGCTTGACCAAAATTAACATCAAAGAGATTATCAAAAGATGTATAACCTAGAACAATCGCTTCGTTAATTACGGTTCGAATCGCACTGACAATTGTAAGGAGTGAATATGAACTTATATAACCTGCTTGATTTTTTATGTTTACTTTATCAACGTATTTTTTCAAGTTTAATAAAGCAAATTCATTCCAATGTTTATCCAAATAAAAAAAGCTGCTTATTTCTAAATCTTCATCGTAATTATGTGTATCAGATAAAAACTTTTTGTAATAAGTCAGCGCGGTCGAATAATTATCCTTTGTGTTCTTGTTCATTTTTGTATCAGCAATCAAATGAAATATAAAATCGACTTGAGCATATGGATTTTCAGCTGTCGGTTGGGGCAGTATTCGTTTCATTAAGAACGACCTCGCTTTTCTCTATGATTTTTCATCGGCAAATATGTCCGTTCATAAATATATTGAGATTCTTCAAAACGATATAATATATTATGGTCTTTGTTCTTTGCTTGCAGATTCTTTATCGCTGCTGGAGGGATATGTGCGTAAATCTCGGTCGTCTTAATGTCATTATGACCAAGTGCATCACGTACAATGACAAGCTTGTTTATAAAATCAGTGTCAAACTCGCTCATTAAAACTGAAACAGCAAAAGAGTGTCTGAACTTGTGGGCAGAATACTTTTTGGTTTCTAATCCACCCCTTTGTGCTGTTTTATACAGCAGATTTTTAATTGCATTCTCTGTCAAAGGAACTCCTTTTATATTTAAAAAACAAGGCATGTCAGCCCCGTATTTTCTTGAGCTTTTCCTATACAATGGGTGCTGTTTATGTAATCGGTTGATTCTCATCACCATTGCCTTGCTAATGAATGTCTTTCGTTCTTTGATCATCCCTCCTCTGCCTTTGCTCCCATGAATATCTATATCAAAGTACATTGTATCTTCACTGAAATCTTTTAACTTCGGCAAGTCACTCATCTTCAATCTACTAACTTCAGAGATTCTGATTCCAGAGTCAAATAAAAAATGAATGAGACAACGTTGACTCTCATCATGCAACAAGTTTATAAACTCGACTATTTCTTCTATCGTTAAATATTTCGGTATCTTTCTGGAGGGAGTAGGACTTTTATATCGATGGTTTGCATAACCATTATTCTTCCGAACGCAACCAGCTTCTTCTGTTGTAAGCCATGTCATAAGTTCTTTAATAATCGCTTCACGATTTCGAATTGTTGATTCGCTTAGTCCCTTATCTTTTAATAACTTCAAATATTCACTGATAGTAATGCCATCAATAACCGCGAGTAAAACGTCCACCGATTCCTTGAAATGTTTTTCTAAATAATTAACGAAATACTTTAGAACCTTAGCATAGTGCTTAATTGATGCCTCACTGTATCTTAAACTTCGGTTATTAATTGATAATAGAAATTTCGTCGGCAATTGCACTACTTTTAGTTTTTTATCAAGAAATACATAGTAAATCTTTTTTTGATTCTCATATAGGACTAGTTCCATAATGCACCTCCAAACAAAATATATTTGAATTTTCAGTCTTTAATTCGCAAAATACAGACCTTTTAAACACTCACATATCTGTTGATTTGTCGGTAAATTATCTTTTTAGTAAAGAACTCGTAATCGTAGCTATCGAACTAAATATATATCGTTGTTTTTTAGATGTAGCTGATAACTTTCTCTGACTTTAGTCATCATATTTTTCATGAGTTTAGCGATATCAACTGGTACGCTAACTGCTATTGTTCGATTGCAAGTATGAACTCCCCTTATCCGATAGAAGTAAGTTAAATGTATTCAGATAGACTGTTCCACTAACTACAATTATAAGAACTCCTGTTCTCATTTTTATTATAAAGGAAGCTCACTGTATCTTCAATACTTATAAAATTCGCCGTTGTTTCAAATCCTTATCAATCGTACTATTAGCTTTCTAATCTTTATACTTTTTTTATTCCACAAGACTATGGATAAGTTTTTTCAATTCTTAATGGAATCCCTTTCCATCCCCCAAAACCAAAAATATATATTTACATATAATAATTTTAAAACTCTATTCAAACTATTTTCACTAAATAATCTCAATAGAACTTTATAAGTATTCATCAACTTTGTTTAGCTACCGAAAAAGAAAAACATCCGCGCTGCGCTGATACAGCTGGCAAGATAATTTCCCGTCAGCTACATAGAATTGAAACATTATATGGCAAGGGGGTAAAGCCATATCATCCACAAATTCGGGATTCCAGGCCGTGACCAGATGGCGCCTTGAATCCGGATTTTTCTTAATGGATTCAATAACATTCTTCAATTGGTCAATCGTGCCACCGTCCGTCGTCTGCCATGAGCGCCATTGTTTGCCGTAGACCGGTCCCAGATCTCCATATCTTTCAGCAAAAGGCGGATCTTCAAGAAGCCTTACCTGGAATTTCGCCATCTCATGTTTATAGAGTACAGCAAATTCTTCATCCTTTTGGGCGCGGCGCCCGAAATCAGTCATATCTGGCCCGTGATATTCCTTACTGGATACCCATTGGCTGAAAGCCCACTCGTCCCAGATGTGGTTGTTATCTTCGATTAACGTTTTTACATTCGTATCGCCATTGATGAACCACAGCAGCTCGGAAACTATCAAACGGAATGCTGTTTTTTTGGTCGTCATCAACGGGAATCCTTCCGCGAGATCGTAGCGCATCTGGTAACCGAACACACTCAGTGTTCCTGTACCTGTACGGTCATCTTTTGTTGTTCCGTTTTCCAGTATATGCTCACAAAGATCCAAATATTGTTTCATCACATTCGCCTCCATTATATGATTAATCATAACAAAAATATTCACAAAAAAACCGTTATAAATATAACGGTTTTAAGAAAGCCATTTCGGTGGAGTATTTTTGGACCAATAGATATCGCCCAAAGTTATATGCTGCTGAAAATCGTCTTCCTCCAAATGATAATGGAAATTAAAATAATAGCCTTCAATCGGTTTTTTCTCAGTTCTTACATGAAAACGGATTTTGTCCTTATTGGTTTCGGTGTTGAAAATATGAAAAATCTTTTCTGAATGGTCGCCCGAAGGTTTTTGTGAAATAGCAAGCTTGCGCAAACTGTCCTTATCCACTTGAGCAAGATGTAAATCGATTGCCCGTTGGATATTCGGCAAAATCACAGTCTTGAATTCATCTTCGATTACAGGGCCAATACGTGAACCGAATTTCATATATGACTGCTGTTCCGCAGTCTGATGGACCGTGTCCAGGATAGTCGGAGTATTATAATAGAGCTCGGATGGATCTGGCCAATCATATGTAATTTGAGTATTCCGACTTTTTTCGGCGTGGGTTTTTAGTTCAGCCTTTTCCTCGAGCAGATTTTCCCAGATCGTGTGGTTGGGAGGTATCGTACCGAGACTCAGGACAGCTACTGCGACCACCAGCGATTTTCGCCACCAATTTTTCATCACAATCACCCTCTATTTCGAACAATTTGTAAATATCTCTCGTTAATTTGACGATTTACAATGGTAAAGGTTTCATCTTCTTGAGTTTCATTGTACAATAAAAACAGCTAAGACGCGCTTTTTTTTGAAAAAGGAGGAAATATTTTATGGATGCTTCAATCCTGATCGGCCTAGGTCTCCTGGTAATGTTAGTGTACTTGACATCTTTAAGCTTTACCGACTAAAATTCAATCTTTTTAAAGCCCTTCCTGATTATCAGGAGGGGCTTTTGTCATTCATGTAAACTTAATTACACCGTAATGGAATTTCGTATTTGGGCGGACGCGCCTGGTAAAACCGAATTTTTCGAAATCCTGTGAACGGAAATGGGCTTTCAATACCACTGCTTTTCTTGCAGCTCTTTTCGCTGCCTCCATCCATTCATCTGTCAGCTGCCCTCTGTGGGCGCTGCTGCGAATGGAAGAGAAGTTTGAAGCTTCCTTAATTTCTTCTGTGAACATCGGATCCATATAAATGACATCGAAAGAGTCTTCATCCAGCGTATTTAAATAGGCGATCGAATCCACCGCCCGCACTTGGATCCTTTTCATCGCTGCCGTCAGATGTGGCATTGAATTGTATCGTTGAAGGCCTTTACCAATGACGTAGGCGATGTTCGGGTTGCTTTCACAGCCGACGATTCTGCCGGTCGGACCGACATGCTGTGAAACTGTAATTGCATCTGATGCCATTCCAAGTGTGCAATCCAAAAAGCTGTCGCCCTCTTCCAGTCCTGAAATTTCGATTAGCGGATCTGATGCCAATGGACGTTTTGTGCGGAAAGCCGCTGAATTCGGGTGAAAAAAGAACGGCTCCGCCTTACCCATAGGGTAAAGCTCAAGCCGTTCGTTTAATGCCACCAGGATATCCGCTTGTTCATCGGCATGCATTCTCTCGACCGAACGTTTATTGCGAACAATAAAAGGGATTTCCAACTCCACAGCAATCTTCTCGGCTTCTGCAAGTATTTTTGCAGTCGGCCGGTATGCTGTTGTGACAATTGTTTTCATTATTCTGCTACCTGTTCAAGAGCCTGTACAAGATTGTCACGAATTTCTTCGACTGAGCGATCTTCAATCTGCTTACGCGGAATAAAATGCGCCAGCTGACCGTCTTTTAAAACAGCAATCGAAGGTGATGATGGCAGCACATCTTCAAAGTAACTGCGCATCTGTGCGGTCGCCTCTTTATCCTGGCCAGCGAACACCGTCACTAAATGATCCGGTTTTGCTGCAGTTTTGTTCAAACCTTCAATTACTCCAGGACGAGCGAGTCCTGCCGCACAGCCGCATACAGAATTAATGACAGCAAGTGTAGTGCCGCTTGTCTCGCTGATGTGGCCATTCACGTCATCCGCCGTCAGCAATTCCTTAAATCCCTGATCTGTTAATTCCTTGCGCATTGGTACAACAATGCCTTTCATATACTCATCGTATGCATTCATATGGCTAACCACCTTATATTATTATTGCACTCTCTTTACAGCAGAGTGTTCCCTATTTTCATTCTAACGGAAACTTAAGGTGATTTCATGCAAAACAGGTTATCAGTATTTCGGGTATTCGTTATTGATGTAATCGAGAAGATCCCCGAATTGGTTTGCGTCGTACCATTCATAAGGCACTTGCTGATCGACATTGCCGTCTTCCTTGATTTTCAGGCTGGTCGCTGATAATTGCAAAATGCTTGAATCATCGACATCATCACTCTTTTCCTTGATCGCATGTTCCTGATATCGGTCCATTATTTTTTTGAACAGTTCATCCCGCGCCACTTCGTTCTTAAATTCCCATGATTCATACTTACCCTGGCTGATTACCTCGATTGAAAATATGTTTCCTTCCATAATTTATCCCTCCTCCAAATGTTGAACAAAATAAATGCTGTTTCAGATGGTAATACCTCATTCGAAGCCTATGGAAACATATGGACAGACTCTGCCCGCGAATAATGGCCATAAAAAAACCAGCGGCTCCCATTGCCGCTGGCTATCATAGATGGATTCAATTTATTTTTGATCTTTCATCGCCTGGCGCGCTTCGGTCATCTGCTTCCAGACAGAACCTTCCGCTTCTTCGCCTTGTTCGATTCTGGCAATTGCCATCTTCACCTGAAGTTTCACTTCAAATTCCGGATCATTTTCAGCCTCGTGAAGCGCAGGCAGCGCAGCTGCTGTCCCCGTTTCATAAAGGAACATGGCAGCCCGCCAGCGTACCAGCTTGTTTTTATCTTTTAATGTTTCAATCATGATCGGTTCGAACTCTTCAAAGCCCAGATCGCTTATCGTATCTCCGGCAGTCCGGCGAACCGCCCAGCTCTTGTCTTTCATCGCCCGTTCGATAAGCGGCACAACCACTTTATCACCGACATCTCCAAGGTAGATCGCAGCCTGGCGGCGAATCGACATCTTCTCGTCATCGAGTGCTTTGTCCAGCAACGGCAGATCGTCCTTGTCGGCTTCAATCATCTGGTCGAGCAATTGGAATCTGGTTTCCCATTCAGGCACATCAAATTCCTCGACCGACACTTTGCGGCCGCGGGAAACGGCTTCCTGTTTTTCAGCATCTTTTGTTTGGGTCAAGGCATCCAGACGCTCCTGTGGGTATGCGGCTTCAATTTCTTCGACCACACTTTTGCCTATTTCGTCTTTTTCACCGTAACGGACACCATAATCAGCCCATTTGCGCTGCAACAGGTAGTTTTCTTCAGTCGGGTCCATGACGATGCTCATTGCGGTGACAAAACGTTCGGGCATGCCGAAACGTTCTTCGGAGCTATTGTCAAAAACCTTTACCTGCAAGGGAATGCCTTTGAATTCCTGCACGTGTACATATACTTCCCCGTAATGTTCATCCAATTCAATTTCCTGTTCCGTGTTTTCACTGTCTTCGCCAAGCGCCCGTCGAACGTCCGCCAGGATATTCTCCCAGCCAAATTTGGCATTGCGTTCCACTGCCAGAAAATCAGCTACGTGGTATACGCCTTTCACGCCTTCAATTGACAGGATGTTCTGAATTTCCTTTGGTGCCTCTTCTTTTTTGTCCTGGCTGTAATTATGGCTCTTCCCAAACGGCAATTCCTGGTCTATTATCACTTTCATCGTATTCGGGCTTGGTGTCGGTTCAATCGTCTTGATCTTCACAAAAATCCCTCCTGTTTAAATAAAAATCTATTGTATCTGATATTCCGCAAAACAGCTTGCTTGCCTGGGGGCTCGCGTCGAATAAATTCAAGACATGTGCTCCTGCATCGCTGCGCTGCTTCGTCGCAAAGCGTCGGCCGAACTACCTTCGGCCAACACTTCGCTGTTTTGCTCCATATCTCTAGAGAGTGCTCTGAGCACCGTTGCGTACTAGGAACAACCCTGGGCTGACAGAGCAAAAAGCCGAGTTTTTCTCGGCTTTTTCCAAAGTCACGAAGCGGTATATTTGTACTGATTCTATAATTTAGTTAATAAAGTATATATTTATCCCTCAGCAATTTCCTGGAGGTACGTCCAGCGGTCGAGTTTAGCGTCGTATTGCGCTGTCAGTTCATCGACTTCAGCCGTCAGTTTACGCAGTTTATCGTAATCTGCTCCAGCTGCTGCGATTTCTTTTTCATGTTCTTCAATTTTTGATTCCAACTCGGAAATATCTTCCAGAATCGTATCAAATTCCTGCTGTTCTTTATAGCTCATTTTCTTTTTTGTTTCAGTTTTCGGTTTTTCCGGCGTCAATGCCTCCACCGGAATTTTGGTTTCGGTCGTTGCCGCGGGTTGCTTTTCTTTAATGAATTCTGAGTACAGACCCTGGTATTCTTCAATTCGGCCAGTGCCTGTTGTCCAGAGTTTATGGGCAATCCGGTCAAGGAAGAAACGGTCATGCGAAATTGTCAGCACGACACCCGGAAATTGTTCGAGGAAATCTTCCAGAACTCCCAATGTCTGAATATCAAGGTCGTTTGTCGGCTCATCCAAAAGAAGGATATTCGGCTGTTCCATCAATAATTTCAACAGGTACAGTCGCTTCCGCTCTCCGCCGGACAATTTGCCGATTTGTGTACCGTGGCCGTTTGACGGAAACAGGAAACGCTCGAGCATTTGTGTTGCGGACAGACGAACCCCTTTTTCGGCTTCGTAATCATTGGAAATTTCCTGGATATATTCAATCATCCGCTGGGACTCGTTCATTTCCGGCAAATGCTGCGTGAAATGGGCAATCTTAACTGTGCTGCCGTATTCAAGCTTGCCTTCCGTCGGTTCGTATTCCCCAGCAATCAATTTCATCAGCGTGGATTTCCCCGCTCCGTTCGGCCCGACGATTCCAATCCGGTCCCCTCCTTGTAAAAGGAAGTCAAAACCGTTGAAAATCTGCTTGTCGCCAAAAGACATGCCGACATTTTCACCTTCGATGATTTTCTTGCCGAGTCGCTGGCTCTGCATCGATAGTTCGAGTGATGTATGGTCATTTTCCTTATGGACATTTTCTTTAATTTCGTCAAAGCGCTGAATTCTGGCTTTCTGTTTGGTCGAGCGGGCTTTCGCGCCGCGGCGGATCCATTTCAGCTCAGAGCGGAAACGGTTTTCGAGTTTATGCTGGGAAGCGGCCGCCGTCTCTTCACGCACGGCACGGTTCTCCAAATAATCTCCATAATCCCCTTTATGCGTGTACATGGTCTGGTCAGCGATTTCAAAAATATGTGTTGATACCGTATCCAGGAAGTAACGGTCATGCGTTACAAACAGCATTGCCGAATTCATGCGCAGCAGGGTTTCCTGCAACCATTCAGTGGAAATGGCATCCAGATGGTTGGTCGGTTCATCCAGAAGGATCAAATCGGCCGGCTCGATAAGCGCTTTGGCAAGTGCCACACGTTTACGCTGGCCACCAGACAATTCACCGATTGACTGATCGAACATATCGATGCCGAGTTTCATCAGTGCAGTTTTTGCCAGCGCATTGATGTCCCAGGCATTTTCACGTTCCATACCTTCCTGGATTTTCATCAATTCTTCCTGAAGTTCTGTAGAACTGGAATCCGTCATCATATTTTTCAACGCTTCTTCGTATGAGCGGTTCAATTGAAGAATCGGTGATTCACCGGAGAAAACCGTTTCAAGCACTGTCAGCGATTCATCAAATTCCGGATCTTGTTTTAAATAGGTGATTTCATACTTTTTCGGGTGGTCCATTGATACCGAATCCGCATCCATCTCGCCTGCGATTATCGACATGAGAGTCGACTTCCCGGTTCCGTTGACGCCGATCAAGCCGGCACGGTCTCCCGGGTATAATGAAAATTCAACATTTTTGAATAAAGTCTTTGCTCCAACCGTTTTGGTCAGTTTCGTCATATTTAAGTGGCTCATGCATTACCATCCGTTTCTTTTTTAAGTTGCTCTAAAAAGGATAGCATAAATTGATGCCGTTCATCAGCTATTTGCTTCCCTGTCTCCGTAGTCATCCTGTTTTTCAACAGCAGCAGCTTCTCATAGAAATGGGTTGTGCTGCTGGTCGGTATGTTTCGATATTCCTCTTCGGTCATGCCGCTTCTCGGCAATTCCTCCCAATCATACAATTTGCGGCCTTTTGCTCCGCCATAGGCAAATGCCCTTGCAATCCCTACAGCGCCGATAGCGTCCAGACGGTCCGCATCCTGGACAATCATCGCTTCAATGCTTGACGCTGCTTCTCCGTTGCCGCCCTTATAGGACACCTGGCGGATAATGTCCGCAATTCGAGTCTTGATTGTTTCTGAAAGTCCGAGAGATTCAAGAATTTCTTTCTCGGGGTCTTCGCCCTGCTTTTTGTATTTGGGGTCAGACACGTCATGCAGCAGAACTGCCAGTTCAACCAGTATAGCATCCGCCGCTTCATGCTCCATAATCCGCTCTGCATTTGCAAGGACCCGTTCGATATGCTGCCAGTCATGGCTGGCATCGAATGTATCATATATTGCTTTGACTTGTGTTCTGCATTTATCGATTATCTGCTCTGTCATTTTTCCGCTCCTCTATCTGTAAATATTAGGTAATAAATTTTATCATTCACGGGTGAAATTGACGAGTTGGCGGGCTTCCTGTATAGTATAAGCCATCCATTACTACTATATTAATGGTACCACGAAAGTACTCAATACCGAGGGGGAACGTGCATGCACCAAGGAATAGTGAAATGGTTTAACACGGAAAAAGGTTATGGTTTTATTGAGTATAATAATGGCGATGATGTATTCGTCCACTTCACCGGCATCAAAGGTGAAGGCTTCCGCACTTTGCTGGAGGGAAAACCCGTCTCATTCGAAATTATTGATGGAAATCGTGGTCCGCAAGCCGCAAATGTAATTCAACTGGACTCAGAATAAATAGAAAATATTTAATCTCATAAAAAAAGCAGAAACGGATTTCCCGTTTCTGCTTTTTTTGATTACATCCAGGTATACGTTTTACCCCAGCTTTCCCTGGATAATTTTTCGATTCTTTCCACATCTGCATCTTCCACCATATACGTATCTCCCTGCTCATAAGGATTGTAGTGGAAAGCATACATCCGGGCGGTGAATTGATGGAATGGCAAGGAGCTTTCGCCTTCGAGTTCGCCTTTGCCCTGAACACTTGTTTCAATTCCCTGGCCCCAATTTTGGCCGCTGTCATTATTCGGATTGTAGAAGTAAACCCGGTATTCTCCAGCGGGATCTTCATCAATCCGCTGAATTGAAACGGCATGGAGTCCGAGAAGATTGCCGTGCACATTCGTGATGTAAATGCCGACAGGATTCGGATAAATCATTTCATAACCTTCGTTGTATTCTGGGTGATGTGTCGCATAAAACAAGCGCACAAATGCTTCGTAATCGGTGACAAAGCCTGTAAGAGGATCAATGATGTTAACAAAACCACGCTGGATCCATTCGCCATAAAATTCGGGATTTACCCATTTATGTCCGTCTTCGCCGCGAAATGCCGACTTTTTCATCATTTCGTTATAGATTTTATCAAGATGCGGCACAAGCACACTTGAAACCGGATCCAGTTCATGATGGATTTCTTCGGCGACTCCGCCCACTATGGCATTTGAATGAATCGGCACACCTTCAAAAGTCATGTCAATATCATTTTCACGGACTGCCCGCGCAATATATTCGAGCAATTGCCCAATTCCATGCTGTGCCCATAACGAAAGGGCTCTCGCCGATTGGCAGGTAGGATTAAGTCCCTGGCCAATTCCGAGCGGTTGACCAAGAACGCTGATGACGCCTCCGACCAAAACTCCATTTGGCGTAATTCCCGCTTTGCGGTATTCACTTTTCATGATCATTTTCCGGACATCGGGATGAAAATCAATTTCAAATAACCTTCTGAGTGCCGGCAAAATCGGATCTTGCGCCAAAATTCCCCGGTCCAGCATACGGGTTAAGCCGTAGATCACTTTACTTGTCGCAGGATGGACAGCAATTTGGATTACATCACGGATCAGATCGGAATTAGCGTTATAACTTGCAATCCCCATTTCTGTAAGTCCCAGAGCTTCAGGCACCAGGTCCGGATACCTGCGGTTTAAGTGGCGCAAAAGAATCGCATGGGCAGGAGCAACAAGCCCAGTAGCTTCCATTGACTCTCTGAATATAGTAGCTTCAGCCAACAAAGATTGCTCATCCATTTCTGTCAGTTTTTTCTGGTATTCTTTTAAATTTGTTACTTCTTCAGTCAAAGGCGTTGGAGCAGAAACAGCTTTTTCAAATGACAGCAATTTATTTTTCGTACTTTCTTCAATGTCCTCATCCAGCATTTGAACGGCAGTTTCAATCATTTTGATAATGCGTTCCACCATGATGGGACGTTGTACGGTCAACCGTTCAATTTCTTCCACCAATTTATCCGCTACTGCTTTATAAGAGAGCTTGTTGCCAAGAAAACGAAAAAGCCGTTCTCCCCGTTCTATATGTTCTCCTCCTGCAACTCGAGCTTCTTCAGTTTCAGGCGGAAACAGAAAATCAAGATTAAGCGCCAGAACTTCATTGAGAAATGCGTAAGCTTCCTCTGGCGGCACTTCTTCATGTTCATAAAACCCTTCAATTATGGAAAGCATCCGCAACTCGCTCATCAGCTCGACTACTGAGTTAACCCCTTTGATCTTTAATGAGCCACCGACGAACGGAGCTTCCAGGCTGGTCGCATCGGACCATGGGCCGCCGTGGAACACACCGGCTTCATCAAATTTTGGTGCAAACCCATATAAAGTCTCTATTCCATCATCGGTCGAAGCCAGTTCCTGGGCTATTTGAAAAACCTCAGTCTGATACATGCTTTTCGCAAAAGGTTTAGCTTCTCCCAATGTATTCAGTGCTTTTTGAAATCTCTCTTTAACTGCTGATTCAGTTGCCATATCCATTCCCCCATTATGTTTAATTATAGAAATCGTAGTTTTCATATTGCTCCAGCAATTCTTTCATGCGCTCACTATCTTCCCCGAAAAAGAAAATGGTGCCGTAATGATTGCCGAAGCCGACCCGTTCAGCGACTTTGGATGTCACTGGAATGAACAGGTCGTGTTTATCGAAATAGCTGTCATTCTTCAATTCTTCCGGAATTTCCAGTTTTTCTACAAGACGTACACGTGGATAAACCATCAAACTTCCTGCATAGCCTTTTGCTGATGTCACTTCTTCAGGGAAAAATTCATCCAGCTCTTCCTGTGTCGTATCCGGGTCGCTGCACAGGATCTGTGCCTGGAACGCGTTGAATCCATACGCTCTTTCTATCAAATCAAAAATATGTCCGCCGGGCACGCGTGCTGCGACCTCACCAAAATTGATCGTTCCATCGTGGGAAATGAAGTATTCGGGATGGATGACACCATATTTTATTTCAAAAGCATCAACCAGTTTTTGGATTTGGTTCTGGATTTGTGGACGCCATTCTTCGAGTGCGGGTGACGCCGGAACAAAATTCGAATGTCCAAGCTTCACATATTCGGTAATATTGAGGAATTGAATCTTGCCATTATGAATAAATGCTTCACACGAGAATTCCTGGCCGTCCAAATGGCTTTCCATAAGATAAGGAAATTCCATTTCGCCCATCATATCAATATCAGCGGCATCCCGGATCATCATATGGCCCACTGTGCCCGCTTTGTTTAATGGTTTTATGTGAATTGGATCATTAAGATCCCCGTCAATCTTTATCAAAGCATCATTTACACGTTTTAAAAATCTATGGATGTCATCTTTCGAGTTGGCTTCTTCAAAAACTCCTACACGAATACCTGCCATTTGGGCTTTCCGCTTCATCAGCCCTTTATCGCGGAGAAGAAGCGAACGGTTAAAAGCGCGTGGATCATCAAATAATCGGGCATTCAAGGCCCCAGCCCACTCCACTGTTTCCTCATAAATAGGGACTGCCACTTTTGTATCCATTTCTTTCAGGCGCTGATAAAGTTCTTCGGAGCCTTCATTCAGCCGGTCAAAGTCCCATGCAATAAAATTAATATCATTTTCATCCGCAAACCCCTGGAAATCCGGTGGACCTACTACAACATAGGGGCGGTTCAATTTATCCACTGCCTCTATCGCTGGCAGGCTCCAGCCCAATATAGCTGTCAATTGTCCTTGATTGGTCGTATTCGTCATTAATCAACACTCCTTTAGCAATATTTCAAAATACTAATAAGTATACTATTTCCTATACCGGAATTTTCCAAACATTTTACATGACTAAGGAATCAGTAATAATCTCCGACAATGTTGCTATAACAGTTTTTTGACATTAATAAATAATTATTTGCCAAATTAACTTTTAGACTGAATAAATAATGTTCATGATAAGGGAAACGACGTTATTTATTTTGTATATAAAAAAGCCCGGCACAAATTAAGAATTCGCACCGGACACCTTCGCTTTATTTGGTTGTTCCTGTTTTATTCAACTCATTGCCTAAGAACTGCAGTTGGGTGCCGATGGTGCAATTGCTGATGCAGAACCGATGGGCAGCTGTCTTGCCCTGGTCTTTACGGATTTGCGTCCTCACGAAACAACCCTCGCAATACGTATTTAACATTTCGTCTATTTCATTGATGATTGATAATTTATTCACAAAGTCACCTCTTATAAAATTGCCGTTTCATCATTTTACTACTTGTTTGTTTTTTATACCAACAATAGTTATACTATCAAAGGATAATTTTCACTTTTTCAAGCGGTTCGTGAACTCCCGCTCTATCAAAACTAAGGAGGAACATATTTTGTTTAATGAGTTTTTAGGCTTGGGCTTTGTCCTGGCCAATTTTATAATGCTGCTTGTCATGTATAAATTTTTCGGTAAAGCAGGATTATTCGCCTGGGTCGCCATGTCCACCATTCTGGCGAATATCCAGGTCACCAAAACGATTGAAATTATCGGATTGACGGCTACGCTGGGTAACAGCCTTTATGCGTCCACTTTTTTGGCGACAGATATCCTGAATGAAAAGTACGGTAAAAAAGAAGCAAAAAAAGCTGTTTGGCTAGGTTTCTTTTCTCTGCTCGTCATGGTCATCGTCATGCAATTCGGCTTGAAGTTTATCCCCGATGACAGTGATTTTGCCCACGGTTCTTTAGAAACTATTTTCGGCCTGGTACCGCAGATTGCCATCGCCAGCATGATTGCCTATCTGGCAAGCCAGCACATCGATGTAATGATCTTCTCTGCTCTGCGGAAATTATTTCCGAAAGACAGCCAGTTCTGGATCCGCAATAACGGTTCCACCTTATTGAGCCAATTGCTCGATACACTGATTTTCACCAGCATCGCATTTTACGGTGTCTTTCCTTTTGATGTCTGGCTGCAAATTTTCATTTCAACTTACGTTCTCAAATTTATCGTGTCGCTTCTTGATACACCATTTGGTTATCTCGCAAAATGGATCACACCGATTGATGAAAAGAAGGTGTAGCAAATGCTTGAAGTATTCATCGACGCCGCCACTGCAGGCTCCCCAAAAGTCAGTGCAGTCGGCATTTTTATCCGTGGCGAAGGCCATTTGATCAAACAGAATGAATTTGTCGGAGAAATGGATAATCATGTGGCGGAGTTTACAGCATTGGTAAAAGGACTGCAGCTTGCGGCAGAGTTGACCACGGAAATGGTGTCCATAAAATCGGATTCCCAAGTGGTCGTCGATGCGTTTGAAAGGGAATTCATCAAAAACCCGAAGTACAAACCGCTGCTTGAGGAAGCCTTAATATTGTCGAAGTCGTTCTCCCATTGCTTTATTAAATGGATTCCGGATTCCCAGAACCGTGCCGCACATGATTTGGCAGGTACTGCCCTTCGCTCGAATATATGAAATATTATATATTTATTGCAAAAAATACTATATTTCTTTATTCAATCGCCAAGATGGCAGCATTTTCTGATAAGATAAAGGGAGTATAAGCTATTGGAGGAAAATCATGAGAACTAAATTGGGCACTGCACTTGATATTTTTATCCTCGTCATCGGACCTTGGATTATTTTCACCAGAATTGGCGATATCATAGACAATGGGCCTTCGGTATATCCGATTATTTCTATTGTAATCGTTACGGTGGCAGTCATTTTCGCGATTTATAATCTGTATACGCTATTCAGCGGCAGACAGCAGGACAACCATAAAAAGTAGACGAAAAGCAGGCTCCCCCATGGAGCCTGCTTTTTAGGCTGTCAAGAAACCCTCTCGACAGCCTGAAAAGCGGACGGCGAGTATGCCGTCCGCTTAATTTGATATCAATGATTTACTTGAAAGTTTCATCATTTCTTGGGCCTTCGAGGGCTGTATCTTCTGCGGTGCCGGTTTTTCTGGAATGCTGCAGTATGAAATAGATACCGGCTGTACCCGTCATTATTGAGGGCACGGATCCGAAAACCAGATAAATCCATTGATCGGTGAACATCGTAAGGATCATGAAAATCATGGGAAATCCGAGTAATAAAAATAATGATACAAATAAGGCAACCATCGTTGAATTCCTCATCCAGCACCTGCTTTCCGGATTACAAACCAGTAACTAATTCACTTTTCAAACTTTCCCACCAGCTTTTGTTCTATAGTTTCTTTCTGCAATAATCATGGTCATAGGAATTGAAAATACAAAGGATTCGTATTATTTCATACGAAACGCTGGGTGACTTTCCCTTTGCCGTCCTGAAATTCCACTTCTGCATAAGCCCCGTTAACAAAAATAATCTGCGGAGGCATATGGCCACAATCCACATCATAGAGGACCGGAATGCCAAGCTCTTTTTCCAGCTCCCGATACATTTTGTCTGCTGTATAATTTTCAGTAGGATGATTTGCCGGGCTTCTGCCAAATAGGATTCCGGAACAATTATCAAACCATCCGGCATATTTCATCTGTATTAACGAACGCTTCAAATCCGCGACCGACATTTCACAGTTTTCCAGATACCAGATAACGGGTTCTCCGGGAATATGTTTTTCCCTGAAAGCCGCGATATTTCCATAAGGAGTTCCTGCAATATGGTGGATCACATCCACGCATCCCCCTAGCAATCGGCCGCTGAAATTCAGTTTAGCCGCTGAAACTGTCTTCCATTCGGTTCTCTCTGTCAGATGAAAGACGTGCGGTGAAGGATTATCATGTTCCCATCTTTTTTGGAAGAAATCGGATGAAAATTGCACTATTTCCCCTCCGCTTGCAGTGCTGAGAACCTCGATCCATTTTGCCGTCGTTTCGTCAGTCTCCGGACCACGCAAGTCGATGATATTGGTACCGTGAGCAGTAGCAATCCCCGTATTCAATGTTATAGCGAGAAGCAGAAGACTGACATCCGAATAACCCAGTACCCATTTCGGTTCCATTTCATTGAAATTCAAATGTTCAAGAATTTCAATCAGCAGTTCTCCGCCCCACGGGGGTATAATGGCATCTATATCAGAGTCCTCCATCATGTCCATAAATTCTTTTGCTCTTTCGTCAGCTGGCGCAGATTTTGCATCATGCTGCGTCCATGCCGTATTCCCGATTTTTACGTCATACCCTTTTTCCTTTTGGCGGCTGATCGTCTGCTCCAATAAGTGGTGAAGCTCTTTTTCAACACCTGAAGATGGGGCAGTCACTCCTATCGTCCTCAACTTGCCGGCTGGATAACGGATCATTCAAAATCCCCCTCTTTTGACTGTCTGTTGTAATAAATACGTTTCAGCTGAATGTCAAAAGGGCTATAAGCATTCCGCAAAGAATGATTCCACCCAATACAAACAAAAAAATATGCATCAGAAAGTCAAGAAATTTACTGCCTTCTCGGTCAAGCGGTCTGGCATCCAAATTCGATACGCCATAGGATAGACCGGTCTCTTTATAATGCTTTGTTTTCCGGAATTCCTTTCTGCTTCGCCTAGGCTCCATAAAACTCCTCCTTATTCAGTATATGTATATTAACTATGCGATTATATTCATTATACTAAACTTATTTTGATATGAAAGACCTATATTCTAAAAATTCTAAAAAATTGATCATAAACTTGATATAAGTGAGCAAAAAGGTTATTAAACCACATTTTCCCAATAAAAAAGAATCCCAAAAACGGGATTCTTAAACTTATGCTTCCATTTGTTGAGACGCTTTAATACTTTTTACTCCCAAAAATGCCTGGAAAATTCCCGCTATGGTACATATAATTATTGCCGCGTACCCAAGCCCAGTAATCGGCTGCAGCATTAACGTTCTGACGACAATCAGCAACAGCATCGCTGCAAGGGCAAAATTCACGATGTAAGGCCGGTCATAAAATTTCTTTAGAGCGTATGCAGCAAAGATTGCTGTTGCTATTATTGCCAAAGATAAAAAGGTCCCCATTTCTTCACTTCTCCCATATAAAGATTTTCTTAAATCTTACCATGTTTTCGGAACATTCGATATAGTCTATGGCAGGCATTGATTAGATGAGTGAAACTATTACTATATATGTTGAACTAATAGACATATAGTAGTCGATATTCCGCAAAACAGCTTCGCTTGCCTGGGGCTCGCGCTGAGCTAACTCGGTCTCGTTTCACTTCGCCCGAGTGGATCTCAGCACTTCGCTTGGCCCCCTGGGCGTCTTCGCTGTTTTGCTCCATATCTTGGCATCTGCGCCGGCGAGTTTCAGGACTGGGCGGAGCAGAGTGGTCTTCTCGGCTTGTGGTGGGAGCCAAGGTGTGTCATACGAAGATAGTGCCTCCTTTGCGACGAGCTTACGCAGGAGCATAATCTTGGCTCTTTCCAAAGCACTGAAGCAATATAAATATAACTGGTTCTTTAATTTATAATATATAGCACCTTCAAACAGTGAAACGATACTCCAAGTGAAAAATAATCGTTCATTTCCACCAATTTTACAGCTATAGTAGAAAGAGAACCAAAATATACAGAGGAGGTATGGGATGAATAATCATGAAATCGATTTTAAATTGTACGGGGACGATATGCAATTTGTTGAAGTGGAACTGGATCCGGATGAAACAGTCATAGCGGAAGCGGGTTCGTTGATGATGATGGAAGATGGCATTGTCATGGACACTATTTTCGGAGATGGTTCTGAAAGCAGCAACAACAGCGGAATGATGGGCAAATTGCTTGGTGCCGGCAAAAGGATCATAACCGGTGAAAGCCTTTTTATGACTGCTTTCACTAATCAAGCAAGTGGAAAACGCACCGTGTCATTTGCTTCTCCTTACCCCGGGAAAATAGTACCCCTGGATTTAAGCAGACTTGGCGGCAAAATCATTTGCCAGAAAGATGCTTTTTTGGCAGCAGCCAAAGGCGTATCAATCGGTGTTGAATTTCAACGGAAACTTGGCACCGGCTTTTTTGGCGGCGAAGGCTTTATCATGCAAAAACTTGAAGGCGATGGCATGTCTTTTATCCACGCCGGCGGCACATTGTCCCGCAAAAATCTGCAAAAAGGCGAGGTACTGCGAGTTGATACCGGATGCCTCGTCGCGATGACGTCCGATGTGGAATACAATATCGAGACGGTGTCGGGTGTCAAGACAGCTCTTTTCGGAGGAGAAGGACTCTTTTTAGCAACCTTGCGCGGTCCCGGCAGCGTTTGGGTGCAATCGTTGCCGTTCAGCCGTCTTGCCAGTAAAGTATTCGCCGCTGCCCCACAAAATCCGGCCGGCCGCTCGAAAGGCGAAGGAAGCGCAGCCGGAGGATTGTTCGACCTTCTAGGCGGTAAATAGCACCAAAATAAAAACGTCTCCTGCAGCCTGGAACTGGCTAGTGGAGACGTTTTTCCTAATTTTTCTGCTCTTTCATAACTTCGACTGCTTTATTGTATTTATCAAAGTCGAACTCGAGGCTGTTCGGTTTGTAAAAATAGAGAATCGATTCTTTCTCCCCATGTGCCAGTAAATGGGTCACAACAGCTTTCGGACTTTTCATATTCACACCAGCATGATCGGCATCTGCCAGAAGAGCCAGAATGTTCGACGGTATTGAATTCATTATCGTTCCCCCTTCATCGATAATTTCGGCATGCCGGACGTTTTAATCGAAGTCCCTGATGTCGAGGATAGTATCGAGTGCCCCGAAATCTTCTCTTTCAAAAAGGCGCACCAGTTTTTGGGCCGTTTCTTCAGGTGTACTGAGCAAACCCTGTTTTTTATATTCTTTGAAGTTCTCAATTAACGGAAATTCAGATTCAGAGCTCTCTCTGATTTCACCTTGCATATCAGTATCAATGATTCCCGGTGCAATGGACAATACTTTTACATCTCCATATTCCTTCTGCACACAAACGCTGAAATGATCCAGCCCCGCTTTTCCGGCGCAATAAGCACTCCAGCCTTCATAAGCTTTCCGCCCAGCCCCCGAAGAAATATTGAGAATTATTTTTTTGGAATCCAGCTTATCGGCTTCCCTGATAAAGGCACCGCTTAAAACCATCGGAGCCGTCAGATTCAACGCAATGCTTTGGCTGATGTCAGCTGCATCGTTATTGCCCGAAAAGCCGATTGGCGTTACAGTTCCGGCGTTATTGATCAGTGTGACAGAATCACAGCTTGCAGGAATATGAGTGAAAATTTCCTGCATTAAATCCGGAATGCGCAGAGTGTCCAATAAATCAAAAGGGATTAATTTGGTCCCCGGCCAATTTACCGGCTGCGACCGGGCAATCCCAATAACTGTGTGACCTTTATCCGTGAGTACTTTGGTAAGGGCAAGGCCGATTCCTTTCGATGCCCCGGTTACGATATAAGCATCCATCGTCAATTGCTCCTCTCGAACATAATTTCCCCGGCTACAACTGTCAGTTCGACCTGTGCTTCGAGCAATTGTTCTTCATGTCCATCAAACAGGTCCCGGTCAAAAACAGTGAAATCCGCATCAAAATCCTCTGCTATCAGCCCTCTGGAATCTTCTTTGCAGATTGCTGCTGCGCTGCCGCTTGTATAAAGTTGAATCGCTTTGAAACGGCTTAACTTTTCTTCCGGCATATAGCCTTCATGCGCCTCATATGGCTTACGGCGGGTCACTGCGGCATAGATGCCCTCTTTCGGGTCCACTTCCTCTATTGGCGCGTCAGAACCTCCTGCACAAATCAATCCGCGATCCAATAATTTTTTCCATGTATAAGACCATTCGAGGCGTTCTTCTCCGAGGCGTTCAACGACCCAGGGAAAATCCGATGTAACAAAGCTAGGCTGAATATCGAGAACGACATTCAATTTCTCCATCCGCTCAACAAGATCTTCACGGAGCACCATACTGTGAATCAATCGATCACGTTTGCCTTGTGGCACAGGATGAGTTTCAATTGCATCCAACGCTTTCTCCATCCCAAGATCACCGATGACGTGGATGGCAATCGCTTCTCCGTGTTTGCGGGCTACAGAAACCAGTCGTTGCAGTTCTTCATCGGAGTGAATCGCCACCCCATCTGTGGAAGGATCATCGTTATAAGGCTTGCTGAGCAAAGCCGTGCGGCCGCCGATGGAGCCATCCGCAAATATTTTTATTGGGCCCGGATCCACAAACGGCTCCAGGTAGCTTGCGTTTTCCATCATTTCCTCAAAAGCACTGTGAGCCCGCAGCAAATGTGCCCGGAACTTTGTTTCTCTTCCCAAAACATTTTTAAATGCCTGCAACGGTTTTGAATAATGGCCATAATAGCCCATGTCTTCTGTGTGTGCACCTGTAAGACCGAGCGACAGCAGATCATCGACTGAAGTTTGCAGTGCCTTCGTCAAATAATCCACACTCACTTCCGGCACTTCGTTCGCAACCAGCTCCTGCGCCGCATCCAACAAATAACCGGTGGGTTCACCGTCGGCGTCGCGTACAATCAGTCCGCCTTCGGGGTCGGGCGTATCTTTCGTAATGCCAGCCAGAGCCAAAGCACTTGAGTTTGCCAGTATTGCATGTCGGCAGACACGCTTCAACAGCATCGGCGATATCGAAATCTCATCCAGTTCAAGTTTATGGAATATCTTGCGGTCAGGAAAATTGTTTTCATTCCATCCTTCTCCGATAAACCATTGATCATCCGCGAGACCATCTGTAGACTTTATTAATTGTTGTTTCATATCATCTGAAGAATCAATTTTCGAAAGATCGACCCGCAATAATTTTTCCCCATGGCCGATCATGTGCATATGGCTGTCGACGAACCCGGGATAAAGCACTTTTCCTTTCAGATCGATTTCCTGATCAGCTCTTTCTTTTAATTCCCCATAGGAACCTGTTGCTTCTATCTTTCCGTCAGAAACAAGAACAGCTTCCACTGTCTCTCCCTCTGCCGTCATTGTATAAATTTTTCCACCGTGCCACAAAGTATTCAAATGATCACTCCTCTTCTCTCATTCATAATAAGTTGAAATCTCAATATATTCAATAATTCCTGCAATAAAATTCAAAAATCCCTGTCAGACCCTTCGCAGCATTATGATATACCGGTATATGTTATAATTGTTCCATATTTGGAAAGCAGAGGTGAACCTCCTTAAAAAGGAGGATTAATTGGACAGTTTACTTATCTTAAATTTATGTATTATGGCGCTCTTAATAGCGCTGACAGCTTTTTTTGTGGCAGCCGAATTTTCGATTATAAAAGTTCGCATTTCACGCGTCGATCAATTGATTTCAGAAGGCAATAGAAACGCAGTGACCACCCAAAAAATTCTAGATCACCTGGATTATTATCTTTCAGTCTGCCAATTGGGCATCACGATATCCGCCCTCGGACTCGGTTGGTTGGGCGAGCCGGCAGTTGAACGGATGCTGCGGCCGTTGTTCGAAATGGCAAACCTTACCGAACCGGTCATCACAATTCTGTCATTTGGTGTGGCTTTCGCCGTTATAGCCTTTCTCCATGTCGTACTCGGTGAAATGACACCGAAGTCAATGGCCATTCAGAACGCTGAAAGCATTGCAATGAAAATTGCAAAGCCGCTTTATTTTTCCGGCATGCTTATGAAACCTGCCATCCGTTTGATGACCGGCGCTTCAAAAGGTTTACTGCGGATTGGCGGCATCAGTAATGTCGGTTACGACCAGGCACATTCTGAAGAAGACCTGAAAATCATCATGACACAAAGCTATAATAGCGGTGAAATCAATCAGACAGAGCTTTCCTATCTCCAGAACATTTTTTCATTCGATGAAAGAATGGCAAAAGATATCATGATTCCCAGAACGCAAATGGAGACCATCTCGCTGGAAATGGATCATGACGACCTTATGGAAATAGTAAAAGAGCATCAATACACACGCTACCCGGTCACTGAACAAGGAGATAAAGATGATATTGTCGGTTTTATCAATGTCAAAGAAATGCTGACAAATTATACGCAAGAAATGGACTTGAAAAAAAGTGTCGTTATTCATAATATCCCCTTCCTGCACGATATGGCGCCAATACAGGATGTTTTGGTGAAGATGCAGAAAGAGCATATCCATATGGCCATTGTTGTTGATGAGTACGGCGGTACAGCTGGTGTTATCACGATGGAAGATATTCTTGAGGAAATCGTCGGGGAAATCCGCGATGAATTTGATGAAGACGAAACCGATGAAATTAAAACTATCGATCCGCACAATTACCTCCTGAGTGGGCGGGTGTTATTGTCCGACCTCGAAGAACGCTTTGCGCTGAATTTCTATGACAGCGAAGACGTCGACACCATCGGCGGCTGGGTACAAATGATGAACACTGAAATTGTCGAAGGCGGTTCAGTGGAACTTCCCGGCCACACGATCACTGTAAAGGAAATGGAAAACCATCAGATTATCCAATTGCTTCTGGAAAAGCATGAATAACTTAAATTCACCATTAATAAAGACGGTGTATCGGAGAAAATCCGATACACCGTCTTTATTTTACTTCGACAGATTTCTAATTCATTGCTTGTCCTGCAGCAAAGATTTCTCGTATTCGTACTTCTTCATCAACATCTCACCGCTATAGCCTTCTTCGATGAGCTTGGCAAGAATTGCCCGAGTATCATCATCTGAAGCTTCCGGATGTTTGCCGCGGTCGATTTCCACTTCGTTTTCTGCATCCGTGATCCAATCAGAATAGCCTCCTGTATAAAGCCGGATCGAGTCGTGGTCCTTCTCGGCCAGCATCGCATAAAGTGGAGCAGCTGTAACGCCGCTGCCGCAATAAACAACAACAGGCTCATGCGCTTGGGCCACTGCGGAAAAATCCGTTTCGGTATCAAATTTACCGCCTTTTACAAGCTGGCTCCAGTCAAAGTTATGGGCTCCGGGAATTCTGCCTGCCACAGGGTCGATTGGCTCTTCAATACCGGCATAGCGTTCAGGTGATCTTGCATCAAGAAGAATTCCAAGTTCTTCACCCTTAATGATGTTTTTCACATATTGACGGTCAGCATAAATGCTGCTGTTGAAATCCGGCACAAATTCAGAAGGTTTGAATTGCGGCACTTGTTCAGTCACATCAGCGCCTTTTTCTTTCAATTCCCGGAATCCGCTTTTGCTGATATAGACATTTTCAAATCCGCAATACTTCAATAGCCACCATGCTCTGGCGGCATATGGTGCGCCACCCTGGTCGTAAATTACTACATTGTCGTCAGCAGAAAGTCCGCTTGCACGTACAAGCTCCTCCAATTGGCGGTGGGAAGGCATCGGATGGCGGCCTTCAGGAGACGCCATATCACTCAAATCCTTTTCGAGATCCCAGTAGATTGCCCCTTTTATATGTTCCTGGTCGTAAAGGTGTTTGCCTGATTCAGGTTTTCCTAGCTCATACCGGGTATCGATCCACCGATAATTTTCTGTATCCAAAGTTTCGATAAACACTTTCATTTCCTACACCCTTTCGCTGATCAGATTTGAATATATCTCTTTCCACTGTGCAAGCTTTTCTTCCTGCTGCAAAAGTGTGCGTTCCGAATCAATTTGATCGGTCCCTTGCCGGATAATATGCTGCCTCAGTCCTTCGGCTTCCTGCTCAATCCAGAATTCCGCCCACTGCGCTAATTTCTGTTTTTCGATTTCCAGATACGCATTGGCATCCGGCTCCATCAATGCCTGCAATGCATCACGCAATTTTTCTTTTTCATTTTTCTCGAAAAAGCTTTTATTGTTTCGGTAGTATGATTTTACTGATGAATAATCTTTGCCCGTGAACGCCTTATCCGGTTCAAGCAATGCTGCCTCTTCGATTTCATAAGGAGTGAATGAAAAATCCGGATTTTGCGTGCGGAGTTTTTCCGTATCATCCCTGAACCGGGCGACCAATGATTTTTCAATCTGCTGTGCCAGCCGGAAATTTGTCACCCGAATTTCCTGTTCAAAATCGAATGCGGTCATTTCGATAATTTCATGCAGCGCGGTTTTCAGTGCTTGCTGCGCAGAGTTGCCGGCAAACAACGATGGATTGAAAGCTTCCTTGAAAAAATCATTGAACCGGTAGAATACCCGTTGGTTGACGTAATACAATAACTCGTTCAATTCCTGCGACGTCTCTTTGATCATCACCGGTGCGGCAGATTCTGCAAATTGCCTGCGCAGGTGCTGTTCGAGAATTCTCAGCTCTTCAAGCCGCTCATCTTTCCGTAACATATTGGCATCTGTATGCTCAATCAATGAACGGAAGCGTCCGACCGCTTTCTGTTCTTCCTCGGCAAGCGACTGGACCGCCATTCCTTTCAGCTCATCTTTCAGGAAATGCTGAAATGCCTCTTCGAATTCCAGCATGCCCGACTGCTGGCGGTCTTTCAATGCCTGCAGGCTTGAAACACCAAACAACCGTGGAAACCTGATGCCGAACTTCTGCAATTCTTCCTCTACATAGTTTTCGACGGCTTGCTGTTCTTCCTTGTTCTGAGCCAAATCGATGGCGTTGACAATAAAGAACATCTTATCCATTTCAAAAGCATCTTTGACACGGCCCAATTGAATCAGGAATTCCCGGTCAGCTCTGGCGAACGCATGATTATAATAGGTGATGAACAGGATGGCGTCGGCATTGCGGATATATTCAAATGCCACATTCGTATGGCGCGCGTTGATCGAATCCGCACCGGGAGTATCTACCAATGTTACGCCGCTGCGTGTCAGATCGCAATCATAATAAAAATCGATTTCATCAACGAAACAGCTGCGTTCTTCCTTGGCTACATATAAGCCGAACTGTTCACGGTCCGTCCGGATTGTTTCACCGAGCCGATCTTTGAAATCAGGGTAACCGGCACGGAAGGCATCAATGAATGATTTATGCACTTGCTGTTCAGTTCCGCCTGCTTCAGGCAAGCTTTCCGCCTTTTTATAGGCATCTTCCAAAGTTAGGATTTTCATATCGAAGACACCAAAGGAGTTGCGGACATCTTCTGTCATTTGCTGCATAGTTTTTACCCGCACATCCGCCGTTTCATGCGGATGTTGTTCTGAAACCGGACGAATTCGATTTATCGTCGCAGTCGTCGGATTCGGCGAAACCGGCAACACTGTTTCTCCCATCAACGCATTCGAAAAAGATGATTTTCCGGCACTGAAAGCGCCAAATAATGCAATCGTGAATTCCTGTCCTTCAAGTCTTGCGGCCTTGCGTTTCAAATATTGCGCGGTTTCCTCAAAACCCCTGATTGGTTCAATTGCAGCAGCTGTGGCGTTGGCGCGTTGCGAAACAGCCACTTCATCATGAAGTTCTGTTTCCATTGTCTGCTGAGATTCAAATTCCTCCTGGACATGGCCTTCTTCCTTTTCAGCAAGCATTGATGGATCAAATTCAATCATGTCTTCTGTCGATGCATGGAATTCCCCTCGCCATTCTTCGAGCAGCGCTTCAGCAGAAACTTTTTGGTTTGGCAGCATGGCCGTAAATGCACGCTTCACTTTATCAATCTTCCGGTCCATCTCTTCCAAAGTTTGGATTGCCAGCAATTTCTGGTTCAAGGTTTCGGCTTTCATGTCCATTTCCGTTCCCGCATCGTCAGGCAGAGATTCAAATTTTTCTTTTTGCCCATTCTTCCAGCTTTCCGTTTCTTTGATAAACCATCGCTGGATGGCTACACTCAAACTGTTCGCGAAATTCAAAACGGTGTCGCCTGTAATCAGCACACCTTTAGGCATTTGGTCTTCCACCACTGAAAACGGCGGTTTCAGTTCCATATCATCGATGGCCAATGAATCCCGGTCTGTCAGTAAAGCCGCATCTCTGAGCGCTGACTTCATCAATCTCTTCAGATGTACCGTAATCTGTGAAGGAATCACCGATTCAAGTTTTTCTTCAACATCCTGTCGGCGAGCGTCACGTTCCGCTTCGGTTTTCTTGCCACTGAACAGCATTCCCACTTTAAAATCAGGTTGCATCGCCTCCATATAGAGCGTCAGCGCATTGCGTAATTCATATGGCATGATGTTGGCATTTTCCAGCAGTTCTTTGCGATTCTTTTCAAAATCGCTTTTCCAGCTGTCGAAATCCTGTACCGAAAGCCGGCGTTCCATTTTATTGGTCTCCGCTTTGACATCTTCCCGCATTTCCCATTCTTCGGGACTGAGGACGTTCGAAAAAGCTTCAAGCCTTTCCATTTTTTCATCTTCCAAATAATTTAAATGTTCTTCTTTTAATTGGCCAAGCGCTGATTCTGCCGCTTTGCCCACATTTCCCTGCCATCCTTGCATGGATGAAGCGACCAGGCTTTTCACTGCTTCGAAATCATTGCCTTCCATTTCGAAATTGCGCAAAGATGTAAAGAAGATTCCTTTCGGTTCAACCCCCCAGGCAGCGAAAGAATTCCTTACAGACTTTTTAAAGTCCTCAAAATTCAATTCACTGTCCTGGTGTTTGTCGATTTGGTTGACGATCAAATAGAGATCGGTGTATTTCTGTAATTCTTTGGTAAAATTAAAATTCAATTCCGATTGCACGTGGTTATAATCCATCACATAAAAGACCATATCCGCGATGTGGAGCGCCGACTCGGTGGAAATCCGGTGGGCGTCATCTGTCGAATCCACACCTGGCGTATCCATGACGCTGACGCCTTCCGGCAGCACAGAGTCTTTGTGGCCGATATCGATTTGTGTCACATCACCGCTTTTGCAATACTCTTTGACGGCATCAAAATCGTAGTTCTCGGGAAAATATACAGGTTTCCCTTCCGTTTTATTGACGATTGCAAAGTCCGATTCGGCTTTATGCACATTGACGATATTGGCACTCGTCGGAATCGGGCTTGACGGCAAGAGGGTTTCTCCTGTCAAAGCATTGATCATGGATGATTTGCCGGATGAGAAATGGCCGGCAAAGCCGATGATAAATTGGTCTTTCAGGATTTTCTTCCCAAACAATTTCGCTTTCGCTGCACGATCGGTGTCTTCATTTTCATCAAAAATTTTGTGCAGGCGCGCTGTTTCAATTAATTCTTTATGATGTTCCAAAGCTGTCATATTCAGGAATCTCCTTCATCTTATACTCCTTTTATCATACCATTTATCGCGTTAAACGAAAAACATCCCCTCCATTATGGAGAGGATGTTTTTCGTTTATTGAGAAAGAAAAAATGCTAACCGATATTCCGCAAAACAGCTTCGCTTGCCTGGGGGCTTGCGCTGAGCTAACTCGGTCTCGTTACACTTCGTCCGAGTGGATCTCAGCACTTCGCTTGGTCCCCTGGGCGTCTTCGCTGTTTTGCTCCATATCTCAGCTCACTTTCAATAAAGGAATATACTTGAAAATCTTTTTCAAGAGACACCCTAATTATATATAGAACCAGAATGAAGCGTCAGGCGGTGAAGAACAAAGATAATGCTCCTGCATCGGTTTTCAGAGTAAAGGATCGAGGAGGCTCAGGCCGCTCACTGTGGAAAGCCACTGCCTAAAGCATAATGATTAGAGCAGTTGACAGTTTTCGACAGCCTGAACACATCCCCTCTAATATGAGAGGATGTTTAGAACCCCTTGAAATACTTACGAGAATCCGTGGATCGACATGCCGCCGTCGACGAACAGCGTCTGTCCCGTAATGTAGCTGGAAGCTTCGGATGCCAGGAAGACTACCGGCGTTGCGACTTCCGGCAATTCGCCGACACGCTTCATCGGTGTCACCGCAAGAATGGAATCCAAATATTCCTGGTCGCTCAATAATTTTTCCGTTAAAGGCGTTTTGAAATACCACGGCCCGATTGCATTGACGCGAATATTCTTTTCGCCCCATTCCAACGCCATGACGCGTGTCATCTGAATGATTGCCGCTTTGGAAGCCGCATAGATGACTCCTGTCTTCAAAGCGCGCTGCCCGCCGACTGAACTGATGTTGATGATTGAGCCGCCGCTCTGCATCTTTTTAGCCGCTTCCTGTGAAAACATGAAGACGCTTTGCGCATTCGTGTCCATGATTTTGTGCCATTCATCGTCCGTTGCATCAAGCAGTTTTGAACGGATGTTCATGCCCGCATTATTGACAAGAATATCAATTGCACCAAAACGCTCCATTGTTTTATCGACGACATTTTGAATCTGGCTGCGGTCGGTAATATCAGCTACTGTGTAATCCGTTCTGTCATTGCCGATGATTTCCTGGACCTGCTGAAGATCCGCTTCTGTGCGGGCTACAAGCATGACATTTGCTCCCGCCTCCGCCACTGCTCGCGCGATTGCCTGGCCAATGCCTTTTCCCGCTCCTGTTACGATAGCTGTTTTTCCTTCAAGACTGAATGATTTCAACATTTATATCCCCTCCGGCTCCTATTATAAGCGAAATTTCTCCTGAATGTACCGCCACTTTCAAAGGACAATAAATTCTTGGCATATAAAAAAGCCGTCCGGATTCAGTCCAGGACGGCTCTTCCATTGTTTTAAACTAATTGATAAACTTTTGAATACTTCTCTTCCAGATATTTCGCCAGATGGTCAGCGTTCAAGCCTTCACCTGTTGCGTCTTCCAGAATTTCAAGCGGTTTTTTCATGGAGCCGTGGCGATGAACTTTGTCGGTCATCCACTCCCGGATCGGCGCAACATTGCCTTCAGCCAGAAGTTCGTCGTAATTCGGCAGATCTTTCAGCATGGCATTCTTGAACTGTGCAGCATACATATAGCCGAGTGCATACGAAGGGAAGTAGCCAAAACTTGCTCCCGCCCAGTGAACATCCTGAAGCACGCCTTCTGCGTCATTGGAAGGACGGATTCCGAGATATTCCTCGTATTTATCATTCCACAGCTGCGGCAGATCCTTCACCTCGAAAGCTCCATTAAACAAGCCTTTTTCGAGTTCATAACGGATCATGATATGCAGTGCATAAGTCAGTTCATCCGCTTCGATTCGAATCAGGGACGGCTGGGATTCATTGATTGCGCGAATAAAATCCTGTTGCGGCACTGAGCCGAATTGTTCCGGGGAGTACGATTTCAACAGTTCGTAATTGTTTTCCCAGAACTTTTCGCTGCGGCCGACAAAATTCTCGAGAAACAGCGATTGGGATTCATGGATGCCCATTGAGGCTCCGCCTTCCACGAATGTGCCACTTAAGTCTTCACCGATATTCTGTTCGTACAGCGCATGGCCGCATTCGTGGATCGTTCCGAAAACCGCTGTGCGGAAATCTTTTTCGTCATACTTCGTAGTGATGCGGACGTCCTGGCGGTTGATGCCGATCATGAACGGGTGTACGGTTTCATCAAGGCGCCCCGCCTCGAAATCATAGCCCAGTTGTTCCAGGATTTTATTGCTGAATTCACGCTGTGCTTCTTTCGGAAACGGCTTGTAGAGAAAATCCGTATCCGGTTTGCTTGTTGAAGCGTTAATCTTCTGGACCAATGGAATGATGCGGTTGCGCAATTGGCCGAATACTTCATCAAGAATTTCTGTCGTCATGCCCGGTTCGTATTGATCCAGTAGCGTATTATAGGCACTGCCGTTTTTTTCGCCCCAGTAGCCAATCATCTTTTTGGTGGTAGCCACCATTTTTTCCAGGTAAGGCTCGAATAACGAGAAATCCGAAGTATCTTTTGCTGTTTCCCAAACAGATTCTGCTTTGGATTGCAAAATGACAAATTCCTTGTATTCTTCCGGTGGAATCTTTTTGCTGAGGTCGTATTGTTTCCGGGCTTCTTCCACAGAACGCAGCATCACCGGATCCAACTCCGCTTTTTTCTCTTCCAAAGCAGACAGCAGGCTGCCGAATTCATCCGAAGTTGACATAATAAAAATATCAGAAGAAATGGTTCCGATTGTTTCCGACCTTAAATCCACCCCTTTTTTGGGTGCGCCGGTTCGCAGATCCCAGTAGAGCAGTGAAGTTGCTTCATTATAAGCTTTCAGTTTTTTCATATGATCGGTAAATTGCTTTTCAATTGACATAAATATCCCCCTTTGAATGTTAGGTCTATTATATCACGAAAATATTCTTGTATTCAGACATTTTCTGCCGGTACCGGAAGAACCGCTTGCCACAGGTGCTCGAGGGATAATTCTTCTTCGTTCAGCAACAAGTGGATTTCGCCGTGGTCTTCAGAAGTCCGGATCAAACGGCCGATTCCCTGCTGAATGCGCAATTGCATGAACGGCAGGTCGATTTCTTCCAACGGATTCAGGCTGAACTTGCGTTTTGCCTCGAATACCGGATCCTGTGGAGGAAATGGCAGATCAACGATGATGACTTTTGTCAAAGCCTGTTTCGGAAGATCCAACCCTTCCCACAAATGGTAAGAACACAGCACTTGGAATTTTCCTTGCTGGAAGTCTTTGACCACCGTCGACAATTCGCGGTCTCCTTCAAATTCAATCTTATAGGAATGATCCATCGGCAATGAATGCTTGAAATTCTCCATATCCAGTTTCGATTTGAAAAGAATCAGCGTTTGTTCATTACTTGCCAGCAGATCAAAAGCACGCTGGAATTTCTGTTGCTGATCCAGTGGATGTTTGATGACTTTCATGACATCTTCATAATCAAATGGCGAAGGCACGGAAAATGACTGGTATTTATCGATTCCCAAGCTGTCGGCCAAATAACTGAAATCCTTCTGAATCGATAAGGTTGCCGATGAAAAGATGATCGGCACTTTGCCGTCAAACAGTTTTTCATCCAGAATATCCGTGACAAGACGTGGCATGATGACGAGTGTTTCCACTTCATCCTTCACTTCCAGCCATTGGACTGCGTCACCTTCTTCGGTAAATAATCCCATTGAAAAAATGTACTTCTCAAAAAATTCTTCGGCTAGCCGCAATTCGTATTCGGGAATTGTGAATAATTCACCGTCAAATACAAATTCTTCAAGCATTTCATTGATGTGTTTGATCAGGTGCTTGCCGAGTCCGATCAGATTCGGATCGCGGCTGATCGCTTTCCGGTCTTCAGTGCTCGGCACCAGATTGGTACGCAGCAAACGGAAGAATTCATTGTGCAGATCGATGGTCTGTTCAATCATATTCAAAGTCTTTTCACGGACTCCGTCTGCAAGAATGCTTTCGGTTACAGCATAGAGTGAACTTTCCTGCACTTCATAAGTCAACGCACGCTGCGCCGCAAACTCCAGTAAATGGCCTTCATCAAGGACAATTTGTGAAAATTCAGGGAGCAGAGGCGTTTGCCCTTCTCTGATACGGGTTTCTTTTGTCCACAAGTGCTCCATCAGGAAATCATGTGAACAAATGACCAGGTCCGTCGCTTCCCGGTAATGGTTGCGGTGAATGGTCTGACCGCATTTATTGCGCAGTTCACAGGCGGCACAATTCTGGATGGGATGATAATTGACCTGCTGCCATTGTTCATCAGTGATCTCCGGATAACTCGAGCGCTCGCCGTAGGGATAAGTGTTTTGCATCGAAAAGGTTTTGTTGACGAATTCCGGCAATCGGGATTCTATGTCGTCCAAAAAGTCCTCGCCGCTTCTTTTCTTGGCTCCTTCAAGCCGCTGCAGACATAAATATTGATCTCGGGATTTTGCCAGCCGAACATCCAGATTCAAGTCGAACAGATCATTCAGCCGGTCGATGTCACCGCCTTCTTTAACAAGCTGTTCGATTAAGGTTTCATCTGCACAGGAAATAAGCGCGGGTTTCCCGGTATAACGTGCATAGGCAATGGCTGGCAATAGATACGCCAATGTTTTTCCGGTTCCGACACCAGCTTCCGCGAACATCACCGATTTTTCTTTTAAGGCTTTCTCGATCTGAAAGGCCATAAAAATCTGTTCATCCCGCAAATCGTACCCTTTTTCAGGAAGTTCATCGTAAAAAATGTCCCCAATCCAGTCATTCAACGATTCAAAGAAAGTTTTATCCTTGGATAAAGGAAATGGTATAGGTTGTCTCATATATTCTCCTCACAGAGAAACGGAAGAGCCTGTGCCCTTCCGTTCCATCATTTTTATTTTTTCGACCGTTCTCCCCAAAACTGGAATAGATCCGTACGAATAAAGCCGTTGAATAATTTTCTTTTTTTCGTTGCAGGTTGCCCGTATAACGACTCGAATCTTGCCATCGAGGATAAAATATACACCGACCAGGTCAGGTGTTTCGAGAAGACGTTCCCCATATCTTTAATCATTTCTTCGATAACTTCTATCTCACCGATTCGCTCGCCATAAGGTGGGTTGCCGATGATGACACCGTTCTCTTCTGTGGTGGCAAAATCTTTCACTTGCCGTTGCTGGAATTGGATGATATCCCCAAACCCTGCTTCACGGGCATTCTGTTCTGCAATTTTCACCATGTTGTGGTCGATGTCCGTGCCCAAAATGTTGAGGGGCTGATCATAATTTTCCATCTCTTCCGCCTGTTCCCGTACTTCTTTCCAAATCGCCTCACCAATCCAAGGCCATTTTTCACTATCGAATTCACGGTTATAGCCCGGGGCAATGTTTTGACCGATCATTGCAGCCTCGATGACGATTGTACCCGAGCCGCAGAATGGATCAACGAATGGCCGGTCTGGTGTCCAGCGGGATAATTTCACCAGCGCTGCCGCCAATGTTTCTTTTAAAGGGGCTTCACCCTGGTCCAGCCGATAGCCGCGTTTATGAAGGCCTGCGCCGCTAGTATCAATCGATAATTGCACTTTATCTTTCAGGATGGATACTTCGATTTTGAAACGTGGGCCGGATTCATCCAGGAAAGAATTCCGGTGATAAGCTTTTTTCAACCGTTCGACTATCGCTTTTTTGACGATGGACTGGCAATTCGGCACTGAATGCAGCGTAGATTTCACTGATTTTCCTTGAACCGGAAATTCCGCATCAACCGGCAGAAATTTCTCCCATTCGATCGCTTTCGTCTTCTCGAATAATTCATCAAATGTGAAAGCGTCAAATTCGCCAGCAATGACTTTTATCCGGTCAGCTGTCCGCAGCCAGAGATTTGTTTTTGCGATATCCCGCTCGTCGCCTTCAAAGAAAACTTTTCCGTTTTCAGTTTGCGTTTCGTAGCCCATTTCTTTCACTTCACTGGCGACAATCGACTCAAGGCCCATCGCTGCAGTGGCGAGCAATTTATATGTAGCCATATTTACACCCTTTCCTGTTGCATGATGTTTCATAAATACTATATTTTCACTTAATCTATCAGCGTACTCTATTTTTAGCAGATGTGTTTAAAATCTGTATATCTACTTCCATCTATAATCATGAGAAAAGCTCTCCCAGGGGAGAGCCTTTTTACAATAACAATTTAAGACCATTGAAAATCCTATAAGCCATGTTTTGTTTTCCACGTACTCAAACGGCTCTCGCCTCGTACACTCGGAAGGCAATCATCTATCTGCAGGCTTAGCCTGCCTTTTCCTCAGTTCAATTCCTTCGGAAAAGTGCCCCTACCATAGTTTGGGTTTCTCACTCACGGGGTTTACCTCGTTCCACCTGCATAATTTCTTATACAGCTCCGTCACTGTGGCACTTTCAGGGTATTTCGACCATATCCGAAGACTTAGGTGTTCTACCCGCCGTCAACTGCAAAAGCAGTTGCCTTAGCTTATTGTTTCGCTAAGCGCGATCACTACGGCCATCTCAGGTCCGTGCGAGCATGGACTTTCCTCTCCGGCCTGAAGCCGGAGCGATTGCCAGAATTCCAATGGCTACATAAGTATACTGCATTTATCTTAAGAAAACAAAGGTATTTACTCGTTGTTCAGCTTATTGCCGAAAACATGGTTCTCCAAATGGGACAGTCTGCGAAGGATATCGAAGTTCGTAGTTCCGGGAGCCGGAGTCGCCTGTTTTCTCGGTGCATCTTCAATTTCAGCGCGCAAACGTTTGTTCTCATTCGTCAATTGGTCAATTTTCTTGCTGAAAATTTCATAATCCTGAATGATATCGTCCAGGAAATGATCGACTTCATCCTGGTTATAGCCTCGCATACCAATTTTAAAGTCTTTTTCTAAAATATCTTTAGCTGTAAATTTATTGTCCATTTTTAATCGTCCTTCCATTAAAGCCTGCTTAGGATTAGTATATCATAAGCCTAATTATTGTGTTTTAATTATTATCATAATTTCGGACGATTTTTTTGTATTTTCAATTCCAGCCTCGCCAGCCGTTTATCGATGTCCCGACTCATTGTTGGTCTGATTTGCAGATGCAGACTGGCTTCTTTTGCAAATCCGGCCATGATGAGCGCCTGGCCTAAATCTTTGATCTGATGTTCATATAATTTGGCCGCATGCAGCCACGCTTCCACTTCAACCGTCCCCCGCAAATTCGGGGCAGCTTCCTTAAAGAGCTTTAACGCCTCTTCATATTGCCCGTTGCGTTTGCGCTGAATCGCCAGAAAATAACGGGCCAAAGCAGAAGATGCGCCTCTTTCGGCTGTTACATGCTCAAAATATGCTGCACTCTGGTCAAATTGTTTCAGATCCGCATACCATTTCCCGATATTCGTATATGCTCCGAACGTTTCGGATTCGAGATCTTCCATCAGAAGGTCCGAAGAAATGACATAAAGCGAAACGAGCGACAGAATATCCAATTCATTATGATGGAGTACACCTTCAAGAGCCTCCGGGTAGCCGCTTTTAACTGCATCCAGATAAATGGCCGGTATCAGAAAACCCGGCACATCCCCTTCTCTCGTAAAACCAAGTTTTTCTGCTTCGATCGTACTCAGCTTCATCCTTGCCAGTTCATTTTTCCAGATTCGTTTCGTACCATGAAAAAGATCGATTTGCTTGAGGTTCTTCAGTTTAGGCAGAATGTTGCGGTGCATCGTCCATCGTGAAGTCAATTGTGGCCAATCAAAACTTTTCCCATTATAAGAGAAAATGATGGGATCCTCAGACCGCCAGAGATCCGTCTCGTAAAGAAAAGCGGCTTCATTGGCAGGGTCCGGCATAACATACTGTGTCATTTCGAAACCATCAGCAGATCGCTCAAGAAGACCGGCTAAAAAAATATAGGCGCCCGTGCCACTCAACCCGGTCGTTTCCGTATCAAAAAAAATGATGCGCTCTTCCTTTTTCAACTTAAATGGGTGATCAAAATCAACCTCTTCCCACGCTTCCAGTACTCGATCCAATTCACTCAAAGCTGTGTTTCCGTGTCGGGTCTCCAGAGGGTAGGCAATTGTTTTCTTAAAGACAAAACCCAATTCGTTCTCCACCAGCTCAAGGCCGATTTCATTCCAACGACTGTCGTGCAGGGGTCTTCGCTTTCCTTGTTTAGGGATTTTCCGTTTGGTCGCGGCTCCTGCGTCTTTTTTCAGCAGCCCTTTCATCTGAAGCAATTTGTTTTCAAACGACATCGGCTATCACCTCTTTTCGCGAAGCTCATCAAGCAATCTGATAACATTTTCTTTCATATTGACCATCGCATCCTGAGCCCCTATACAAGAAGGACAGCCGTCGAGGCACGGACATTCCGCCACATGGCTTCTCGCTTTATCGAGAAGCGGCAGCCACATATCATAAATGCGTTCGCTGATGCCGATGCCTCCAGGGTATGAATCGTGGATAAAAAACGAAGGAAGATCATTATGCGGCGATTTCACTTGCGGCACCACATGGACATCGCGGCGATCACAGGAAACGAAAATCGGTATAAATGATTCGATCGCATACGCTGCACCGGTCATCATATCCGATAACTCAGAATCCGAAAAGTCGTCCGGCTTGCTGAAACTCAACCATGTAGAAGAAGTGTGAAGTTCTTCTGCCGGCAAAGAAATCGGTCCGGATCCAATATTGTCATGCGAATCAAACCTGATCTTTTTAAAAATGGTCGGCATGGCCAACACAGCGATGTCCCCGTAAAAAACTTCCGAGCCATTCATATCTTTCAATTTATCTTCGCTCATCACTTTCAATTCCACTGCCAGATTGGCATCGGTGAAATAATCCACGTCCACTTCACGGACATAAGCTTTCTTTTCTTCCCAATCCAGAATTTCGACCTGGAATTGGGTTCCCTGGTGGAGGTAGATCGCTTCTTCATGCAATAGGGTCAGTGCACTGAAACGGTCCATTTCTCCAATCACCCGTGTATCGGAAGGAACCGACTGGTCGATGATGACGACGTTTTCCTGGGATGCCGAGCGCAGGGAAATATCATGCGCCGGAAACCGGTCGCTCATCCAATGCCAGCGATCCGATGTGCGAACGAGAACCCCTTCGTCCTGCAGGTATTCAAGAAGTTCCTGCACTTCGAATTCACCATACATTTCATCTGTTGTAAAAGGCAATTCAAAAGATGCACATTTCAGATGATCCATTAAAATGATGATATTCTCAGGGTGGATTCTGGCTTCCTCGGGCGACTGGTCCAGCAAATAGGAAGGATTATTAATAATGTACTGATCAAGTGCTGTAGACTGCGCTACATAAATGACAAGAGATTCATCCTGCCGTCTTCCCGCTCGTCCCGCCTGCTGCCAGGCACTTGCGATATTACCGGGGTATCCCGTCATAATACAAGCCTGCAGTTGACCGATATCGACGCCGAGCTCCAATGCGTTCGTGGAAACGACACATTGAATCGAACCGTCACGAAGGCCTTTTTCGATGGCGCGGCGTTCAGTCGGCAAATAGCCGCCACGGTACCCTTTAATGCTTTCATCCTGCAGTTTCATTTTTGTGATTGCCTGCAGATATGTCACAAGCATCTCAACCCGAACCCGACTTTTGGCAAATACGATTGTCTGGATTCCTTGCCTGATCAACACCGAGGCGAGGTCTCGCACTTCGAGAACAGCACTTCTTCTGACGCCGAATGTCGGATGGATGATGGGCGGATTGTAAAAGACGATATGCTTTTTACCTGATGGTGCACCGTTCTGGTCAATCAGCACATGTTCTTCATTCGTCAGCGCTTCGGCCAATTCTTTGGGATTGGCGATTGTTGCCGAAGTGCAGATGAAGACCGGATTGCTGCCGTAGAATTCACAGATCCTCTTCAAGCGGCGGATCACATGGGCGACATGCGTGCCAAAAACACCTTTATACGTATGAAGCTCATCGATGACTATATACTGTAAGTTCTCGAATAACGACACCCATTTGGTATGATGCGGCAGAATGGCAGAATGGAGCATATCAGGATTGGTCATGACAATCTGTCCCGCTTTGCGCACTTTCGTTCTGATCCCGGGAGACGTGTCACCATCATACGTGTAGGAAAGAATGTCTTGTTCGGTTTTTTCGATCAGATCGTGGAGGTCGCTTTTCTGGTCCTGGGCGAGCGCCTTAGTCGGAAACAGATACAAGGCTCGTGCGCCAGGATCATTCAATATTTTATGCAGCACCGGCAGATGATAGCAATATGATTTCCCGGATGCCGTCGGTGTCACAGCGGTATAAGATTTCCCCTGTTGCGCCAAATCAAACGCCTGGCGCTGATGCGTATACAATTGTTCAATGCCTTTCTTTCTGAGAGCCTTTTTCAGGCTGTCATGCATTTCTTCCGGAAAAGGGGCGTAGCTCGCCGGCTTTTCTTCTTTTGTATGCCAATGGACAATCCGTTCCATCATATCAGGCTCTGTTTTCCACTCTTCCATCAATTGCGGCAGTGTTTTCTTTCGAATCATTTTTTTTCGCTCTTTTCGTCTATGGCCAGCATAAATGTCTGCAGCGTATACTGAGCCCCTTGAATTGTCTGGATAAAACGCTTCTTGCTGGTTTCTTTATAAAAACTTTGCACAAAAAATTGTGCCATCCCTTCGGCAGCCGTATCGATCTGCGGCTTATGGACATATTTCGGGCGTTCCTGCTGAATATAAAGAAGTGAGTCCTGTTGCCATTGATTTATTTTTCCATGCCAGTAGTCGGCGTAAGGTTTAACGTCATCATAGAAATCAGGAACAGCGTCCCGTTCACGCATATCAAAAAAGCGTTCCTGGCATTTTCCACATTCGTCATATAATAAGGAAGAAAGTTCGCGAATATTCATTTTTCATCATCCCTCCAATGCCCTAAGTTTATCATATCCCCTTATATGAAACGACTATAAACGAACAGGCATTCTTTTCAATTGGCATTTTAAATCCTTTCAGCTATCATGAATCTAGCGAATTGGAACTTTGGAGCCCATTTATCGTCTAAATCTGTGTGATATGATAAAGTAAGCGAGGTGTATCACGATGACCATTAATTATCCAAACGGCAAAAAATTCACTCCAAATACGACTCTGCCAACGGACGAAAAAAAGAAAAGGAAAAAAAAAGATTTTTCTTTCAGCAATCGGGGTAAAACATTAGAGGATGAACTGAATGAAACAAATGATTATTACCTTCAGCTCGGACATGCAGTTATCCATAAAAAACCGGTCCCTGTACAGATTGTGAGAGTCGAGTATCCTTCCAGAAGCGCCGCTGTTATCCGGGAAGCCTATTTCCGTTCCCCGTCGACGACCGATTATAACGGCGTTTGGAACGGCAAATACGTTGATTTCGAGGCAAAGGAAACAGAAAATAAAACATCGTTTCCGCTGAAAAACATTCACGAGCACCAGATCCACCACATGGCTCAAGTACTGCAGCATGATGGATTGGCTTTCCTCATCATTCGTTTTTCTTCCCTGGACCGTTATTTTATCATTCCATTTGATGCATTTGAAGTTTTCTGGAAGCGGATGATGGACGGCGGCAGGAAATCTGTCACATTGACTGAAATCGAGGAAGCCGGTATCGAACTGAAGCCCGGTGCATTTCCACGCATCGATTATTTGCCCCAATTGAATAAGTTTCATTAGAAAGCACCAACGAAAGTGAGGAACATTTTGTGAGCGAAAAACAAATGTCGCGCGAACAGCGCAGAAAAGCAATGGAACAGCAAAAGAAAAAGGGCAAGAACAAAAAAACATCCGCAGGCGGCTGGATCAAACGAATTATTATGACGATTCTTATTATCGGTGTTATCGGTTTAGTTTTCGGTATCGGTCTCTTCACATATTATGCCAGCAGCGCCCCGGAACTGGATGAAGAACTGTTGCGCGACCCGATCAGCCCGACTTTTCTGGCTGCTGACGGGGAAACGGAAATACCTTATATGACCACCGAAGATCGTGAATACGTCAATTATGAGGACATTCCAAAACTGATGGAAAACGCAATCCTCGCAACGGAAGATAATCGTTTCTACGATCATCCTGGGATTGATGTCATCCGGCTTGGTGGTGCAGTAATTGCAAACGTCACCGGGGGATTCGGTTCCCAGGGAGCGAGTACGATTACGCAACAGGTCATCAAAAATTCGTTTCTGAAAAACGATAAAACCCTGGAACGAAAAGCGCAGGAAGCGTACCTTGCCTATCAATTGGAGCAAGAATATAAAAAAGAGGAAATTTTTGAAATGTACTTCAATAAGATCCTGATGTCAGGTAACACTTACGGTTTTGGGACTGCCTCTGAAAATTTCTTCGGCAAACCGGTTGCGGAACTCGAGTTGCACGAAGCAGCGTTGCTTGCAGGGATGCCGCAAAGTCCCAACGGCTATAACCCATTCAATAATCCTGACCGGGCTCAGGATAGACGCAACGTCGTGCTCAGCCTGATGGAGCAGCACGGCAAGATTACAACGGATGAAAAAGAAGCGGCGCAGGCTGTGCCGATTGGTGATTCTTTATTACCTGAAGAACAACGCCCTGCCCCACCAAGCGGCGAATACACCGCATTCATGGAAATGGTGGAAAGTGAAATTGAAGCATTGGATCAAGACTTTGCCCTCGACGAAGGGTTAACGATCTATACGACTCTCGAGCCTGACGTCCAAAAAGCAGTTAATGAAACAATGGCTTCCGATATTTTCTTCAATGAAGAAGTGCAGTCAGGACTGACAGTTGTTGATACAGAAACCGGAGCGATTCGGGCTATCGGAGCAGCACGTGAATACAGTGGCGATGTCCGCCGCAATTATGCCACGTCGCGCGACCGCCAAATTGGATCAACTATTAAGCCATTGATCGATTATGGCCCTGCCATTGAATACCTGGACTGGTCCACCGGCAAAACTTTGGTCGATGAACCTTATTCATATGAAGACAACGACCAGGAAGTCCGTAATTTTGACGGTAATTTCCTTGGAGAAATGACCATGCGTGAAGCTTTATACCGCTCTCGTAATATTCCGGCAGTCAAAACTTTAAATGAAGTCGGAACAGAAAACGCTAAAGAATTCACTCAGAAACTCGGATTGGATTTCGGCGCCATTTATGAGTCTGCTGCAATAGGCTCGCCTCAAAACAACATCAACACAGTTGAATTGGCCGGGGCTTTCGCAGCTTTCGGCAATGATGGAATTTACACCAAACCCCATACGGTAACGAAAATTGTTTTCCGTGACGGTTCAACAGAACAGATTGTAGCGCCTGAATCGGTGCCAGCGATGAAAGACAGCACGGCATATATGGTGACAGACATGCTTAGGGACTCGTTGAATCCTAATATTCACGGTGCATCCGGTACGGCCGCTGCTGTCAGCGGTGTTGATATTGCCGGTAAGACCGGTACAACGAATTTCACAGCTGAGAATTTCGAGAAATATGGCCACGACAGCAGTTCTGCTCCAGATATCTGGTTTGCCGGGTACTCACCTGAATACACAATTTCAGTCTGGAGCGGCTACCCTTCCATGGAAGGGGCCATGGATACAGCTTCGAACGAACGATTATTATCACAACAACTATTCAAAGACGTGATGTCAAAAATCTCTTCACCGGATGCCGGACGATTCCAGCAGCCTGAGTCCGTTGTAGAAGCGACAATTGAAGTCGGCACAGAACCCCTTCAATTGGCAAGTGACTATACACCTTCCGCTCAGAAGAGCACAGAATTATTCGTGCGCGGTACGGTCCCTTCAGAAGTATCTGAGGAATTTGTGCAGGAAGATCTGGATGTTCCTGGTGGTTTAAGTGCTTCAGTTGACGGTTCGAACGTTCAGCTTTCATGGAATTACGGTGATATAGAAGATGTGGAATTTGAAGTGGCAGTCGAAGTGGATGGTAATCGCTCAGTATTAACTACCACTGCAGACAGGTCCTATACGTTCGATGACCTTGAGGAAGGCCGCGTCTATACATTCAGTGTAACAGCCGTCAGAGACGATCAGCGAAGCAATCCCGCTTCCACAATCGTTGAGGTACGGCCTCCTGAAGAACCGGAGGAAGAAGAGCCGGAAGAAGAAGAGCCTGCTGAAGAGGAATCGCCTGAAGAAGAGGCTCCTCCAGAGGACGAAGCCCCACCGGAAGATGAAAATGAAAATGAAGGTGAAGGCAACGGGAATGGCAACGGCGAAGAAAATCCGCCGGAAGATGGCGGAGAAGAAGATGGAGAAGGCGAAACCCCTCCAGAAGACGGTGGTGATGGAGAAGATTCCGATGGCGAAGCCAACGGAGCTTCTGTCTCCCCGGATAATGAAAGTGAAAACAATGGGAATGGAGATAATGCCAATAACCCTGACAATGAAGAAAATGACAATGATTAATTTTCTTCTTTAGTATTCTGATAGCAAAAATCCCCTTAAGCGATGATGGCTTAAGGGGATTTTTTTGAATTGCTCTATTCAAGTTTACGAAGAATTGCCCGTTTCGAGGCTATCTTCTTATCCAGTTCCTTGAAAAGTTCACTCAACTGGCGGAAAGCTGCATAAGTTGATCGATTCGCTTCGATAAACTCCAAGCGCTCGGCATGATTAAGGGGTACAACACTTTCATCTTTGGTGCTGCATTGATTCAGTAAGGCCTTATATAAATTAATTCCTTTGTTCATGGAGGCTTCAGCATACAGTTTTCTTGCACTGAAGATCTCACGGATTTCAGCTTCCAATACGTTCCAGTCACTGTAATAAGGTTCGATCTTTTCCTTTTCAATTGACTTCAGTAACTTGTTCACGCTTGACCAGCCCTTTTTTCTCGCGTTTCTTTCCTTCCCTGCACCTGTCGAGTAACGGACAGATATGGCAGCCGGGATTTTGAGACTTGCAATGATAACGTCCAAAGAAAATGATCTGATGATGCGTTTTCGACCAATCTACTGCCGGAGTCTTTTTCATAATGGTCTCTTCCACTTGCAGTGGGTTGTCTTTCCAGCGGTTTAACCCCAACCGTTTTGCAACCCGCTCGACATGGGTATCGACAGCCAGCGCAGGAATTCCGAATGCCACTGAAACCACCACATTCGCCGTCTTACGTCCCACGCCGGGCAAAGTCATAAGCAAATCGCGATCTGCTGGAACTTTACTGTTAAAATCTGTAACCAGGATATGGCTGAGCGCCTGGATATTCTTCGCTTTATTCCGGAACAAACCAATTGAACGGATATCGGTCTGTAATTCTTCGAGCGGCACAGCAATATAATCTTCCGGAGTATGATATTTCTTGAAAAGATCTGCCGTCACCTTATTGACAAGTTTGTCTGTGCATTGCGCAGACAGCAAAGTGGCAATCAATAAATCAAACGGATTTCGGTGAACAAGTTCACAATGCGCATCCGGAAACATATGATCCATTTCCTCGAGGCACAACAGCCATTCTTTTTTTGACATCATTCATATCACCTGCTAATTCCGGTCTTCCAACCAATTGTAGAATTTAACTTTTTTTGCAGTGTTATCTGTTGAGGGCTGAATCTGGATATTTTTTTCTCTGAAGGTTGCTGCGTGTTTCGTGACTTCCGAAGAAGTTTTGATATTTTTTTTCTTCCATTCAAATAGGATGCGATCCACATAACGCAAGCTCATCTTTTGGGAAATCACGGCTTCTTTCAAAGCCATTTTGATGACAGCCGGAGTGTGGCCGTCCTGATCCATCCACATCGATATTGTTTCGATTTCCATCGGAGAAAGAAAACGGCCAAATTCCTGTTCAAACAGTTGGAAGACATGCCCTTCCATCTCTTTCTGTGAATGGTCTTGTTCAACTGTCTCTTCTTCATCCTGCTGAACACAACCGATCAGGCGGTCCCATAAAGGCTGAAGTGAGATGCTTTCTGATGGAATTTCATCAACAGTTTCCTGTTTGATGGCAATAAATCCTTGCTGCATCAACTTTTGCAACATTGTCGTAACGCTTTTTTGGGAGCACATCATGCGAGCTCCGATTTCATCTGGAGTCGGGAAATCATTCCCTGCCTGTTGTAATGCATGAACATGCATCAGCAACATTGCCTCTTCATCCGAAATCTTCAATTCCTTATAAAATTGAAAAAAAAGCTGGGAAATGGCAACATTCCCCTGCTCGATCCATATCTGAAGTCGATCTGGCTGTTTCATATCCCAACCACCTTTCTATTCGTTATTTCTATATATATTAATTTTGATAAAAGATATTCCGCAAAACAGCTTCGCTTGCCTGGGGGCTTGCGCTGAGCTAACTCGGGCTCGTTGCACTTCGCCAGAGTGGATCTCAGCACTTCGCTTGGCCCCCTGGGCGTCTGCGCTGTTTTGCTCCATATCTAAGTTATTTCTTACATTAGATGAAAGAGTGAAAGGCGGCGACTCCTGCGGTAATAGCGTGAGTCCTGAGACCCCACAGTGAGCGAAGCGAGCGAGGAGGCTCAGGCCACGCCCGCGGAAAGCGTCCGCCTGTAGCGATTTCATCCGCTGCTATTACGGATACAAACGGTTTAAAAGACGTGGGAACGGGATGGATTCGCGGACGTGTTCTGCTCCAGAAATCCATGCTACCGTGCGTTCCAGGCCAAGACCGAAACCGGAATGCGGCACTGCGCCGTATTTGCTCAGTTCAAGGTACCACGCGTACGCAGCTTCGTCGAGCCCGTGTTCGTTGATGCGCTGTTTCATCAGCTCGTAATCATAGATCCGTTCAGATCCGCCGATGATTTCACCATAGCCTTCTGGCGCGATCAAATCGGCACACAGGACAACATCATCGCGTTCCGGGTGCGGCTGCATATAGAATGGCTTGATGCCAATCGGGTAATTGATGATGAATACAGGCATATCGTAATGTTCTGCGATGGCTGTTTCATGCGGTGCCCCGAAATCTTCGCCCCATTCGATGTCGTTAAAGCCGTTGTCATTCAGCCATGTGATGGCCTCATCATATGTGATTCGCGGGAATGGCGCTTTAATTTTCTCGAGTTTCGAAGTATCTCTCTCAAGACGTCCCAATTCCAACTGGCAGTTTTTCAAAACGGATTGAACAATGTGTGAAACGAATTGTTCCTGCACTTCGAGGCTCTCAGAGTGTTCAACAAAAGCCATTTCCGGCTCGATCATCCAAAATTCAATAAGATGGCGCCGCGTTTTTGATTTTTCCGCGCGGAATGTTGGTCCGAATGAGAATACTTTCCCCAGAGCCATTGCGGCAGCTTCCATATACAGCTGGCCTGATTGGGACAGGAATGCATCTTCTTCAAAATATTTTGTTGCAAAAAGTTCCGAAGTTCCTTCCGGTGCAGAACCGGTCAAAATCGGCGGATCGACTTTGACAAATCCGTTTTCATTGAAAAATTCATAAGTGGAACGAATGATTTCGTTACGGATTTTCATAATGGCGTGCTGTTTGCGCGAGCGCAACCACAGGTGGCGGTTATCCATCAGGAATTCCGTACCATGTTCTTTAGGTGTAATCGGGAAATCTTTTGCTTCGTGAAGCACTTCGATTCCTGTGACCTGTAATTCGTATCCGAAAGCAGAGCGGTCGTCTTCTTTTACTTCACCTGTTACATACAGAGAAGTTTCCTGTGTCAATGCTTTGGCTGCAGCGAAAATCTCATCGCCCACTTCCGCTTTGACTACAACTCCCTGTACAAATCCTGAGCCATCGCGCAATTGAAGAAATGCGATTTTCCCGCTTGAACGCTTATTGGCGATCCAAGCGCCTAACTTAACCGTCTGTCCTGTATATTTAGCCATTTCGGCAATTGTAATTTTTTTCATACTAGCCTCCAAAATTATGTTTTCAGATTAATCCTGCCATCTCGCTGAAACGAATTTACCGATCCGCTCCACCGCTTCGTTCAATGCTTCCAGCGATGTCGCGTAAGAAAGGCGAATCGTCGACGGTGCACCGAAACCTGACCCCGGAATCACTGCCACATTGGCTTCCGTCAGTAGAGCTTCCACAAATTCATCAACTGAAGAAAAACCGGTTTTTTCAGCCGCTTCCGATACATCCGGCAATAAGTAAAAGGCCCCTTGCGGACGAATGACATTAAAGCCGGGTATGGCTTCGACTTTCGGGAAAATCGTCTCCAGCCTGCTTTCGAATGCTTTCCGCATTTCTTCAACAGCATCCTGTGGTCCATTATACGCTTCGATTGCCGCGTATTGGGAAGTAGTTGTCGGATTCGAAGTGGAATGGCTCGCGAGGTTTGTCATCGCTCCAATCAATTCGGCGTCTCCAGCCGCATAGCCGATGCGCCATCCGGTCATCGAATGGGATTTCGACACGCCGTTGACGATGATTGTACGATTTTTGGCATCTTCTGACAGAGTTGCAATTGAAATATGTTGCGTTCCGCCGTAAATCAATTTTTCGTAGATTTCATCGGAAACGATCAAAATATCCTTTTCGCGGCAAACTTCCGCAAGTTCCTGCAATTCCTCTTTCGAATAAATCATGCCGGTCGGATTGCTCGGTGTATTGATCATGACTGCTTTCGTGCGGTCAGTGATTGCTTCCCGCAATTGCCGGGCTGAGATTTTATAGTTTTGGCTGGCTGTCGCCTCTATGTATACCGGCACTCCCTCGGCCAATTTCACCTGTTCCGGGTAGCTCACCCAATAAGGAATCGGAATAATGACTTCGTCGCCTTTATCAAGCAACACCTGGAATAAGGTATACAGCACATGTTTTGCACCGACACCGACCATTACCTCATTCGGTGCATAAGATAATTTCTGGTCGTGCTGCAATTTTTCAATGATGGCTTCCTTCAAAGCCGGAAGTCCTCCTGCTGGCGTATATTTCGTTTTGCCCTCCAACATCGATTTGTAAGCCGCCTGCAGGATATTGTCGGGTGTGTTGTAATCCGGTTCACCCGCTCCAAGTCCTATGAGGTCAACTCCCTGCGCTTTCAACTCATTGGCCTTCGCTGTAATCGCCAGTGTTGTTGAAGGAGTCAATGTTTGTACACGATGTGCTAAGTTAATCAAAAATCATCAGTCCTTTCACAAATTTAAGATCCTTTTCCAGATGGAGCCATCTGTTGCAGAAACATACACGTAATTCAATTTGTCATTTTCTGTAAAAAAAACAACTTCCCAGACGACCACCTCATCCTCCATGCCCAGCTTCGTATGGAGAATTTCTTTGACGTCCATATCGTTTAATGCGATATCACGGGCTTCCTGGGCATTTATCTTCCCTTCCAGCGCCGTTTCAGATATCTCCTGTCCGGTCATCGGTACAAAAACAGCTTTTAATTTGCCTTCCCCATCTGTACCGATAACCGTAACTGAGGTCTGATCATTGGAATAAACATACGACCTGTTGACTTCAGCAAGTAAATTTTCATTTTTCACCTGTGCTATCGCACTCTTTTCCACATCCAAAAAAGATTTGTTACCAAGAATCAGGATTAAGATAGTCAGCACTACTGCCAGGAACGATAAAAATCCTCCTATAAATAAAATCCATTGTTTCATTTCATCACCTGAACTTATGTTTTATAAATCGTGAAGACCGCTTTCTCCGGATCTTCTTTATCGAGTGCAAGGCCGAACATCAAATTATCATGTTTCAATGTGCGGTTCAATGCATCAACAACCTTATATAAATCTGGCTGATAAGCGATGTTGACTGTGGATAGTACTTCAATTTTTGATTCCATCCGAACGACCTTCCTTTCATTTTTCACTGCTTATTATACCAATGTTCAATATCCGTTACCATCTTTTCCAAAGACACTTTTGAGACGCCCACTTCCGGCAGGGCATCCAGGAATTCCTGGCCATAGGATTTCGTTTCGATCCGGCGGTCCAGCACAATGAAAAGCCCCTGATCATTTTTTGAACGAATAAGCCTTCCGAAACCTTGTCTAAATCGAAGCACTGCTTCAGGCAATGCGTAGTGAAGAAACGGGTTGATGCCTTCTTTTGCAATCAGCTCTGACTTCGCTTTGAACACCGGCTCATCGGGCGAAGTGAACGGAAGGCGGACCACAACCACGGCACGCAGCGCGTCTCCTGGCACATCCACACCTTCCCAGAAACTATTCGTGCCGAACAGCACGGATCTTTGGAAACGCTGAAATGATTTGAGCAGGCGCATGCGGCTGCCCGATGAAATTCCTTGCGCAAACAACATGTAATCATCAAGGAGTTGCGTATCTTGTATCAGGTCGACTGTTTTCCGGAGCATATCCTGCGAGGTGAACAGCACAAAGCAGCGGCCCTCAGTCACCAGCACCGTCCGGATAACGGCATCCGCTACGGCTTCAATATAATCAGTCTGCGACACCTGCTGAATATCCGGCATGTCTTCGATGACGAAAACCCTTGCACCCTGGTAGAAGTCTTTCGGTGGTTCGTATTTTGTGATTTCAACGGACGCAGGCACACCTAACTGGCTGACGATAAAGCGTTCATTTGACGGCACCGTCATTGTGCCGGACAGCCAGATGATCGCTTTTTTCCCCCGAATCGGCGCAGTGACCTGCTCGATGATGGAAGTCACGGCAAATGGGCGTTTGTACAGGGACAGGCTATTCGGCAGGCTGCGAAGATCTCCTTCAATCCAACTCACTTCATCTGCAATCGGAAAAACAAATATTTCACTGAATTCGACAGCTTTCACCATCAATTCCTCTGTCCAATACCGCCAGTCCGCTATTACCAATCGGTCTTCAATGGTTTTTTCAGCAATACTTTCAGCCCGCTGTAAAATGGTCTGTGATAAATCAATCCACTCATTCAGCAAGCGCAGTAACTTTGAAAAGTCATTGTTATGGAATGGTATCTCACTCAACAGGATGGCATTTTTCTTATGTCGGCGGTTTTTGAATTTCTCACCAAACTCCGCAGACAACATCAGGCAAATCCGGTCAAAGTATTTCGTAAAGCCTATGAACAGCGCATTCAGTTTTGCCAATTCTGTACGTGTGGCAAAGCCGGAAGTCTCGGCTGCCGCTCTCAGCTTGGAATACAATTGCCGTTCTTCAGTAGTGCCGATCTGTCCAAAAATATATTTCCATTGGGTATATACAAAGGTTTTTTCATATTGCGAAACAGCCGCTTGCACAGCCTGATGCGCTTCATCCCAGATAATTGCATCGACGTTTTCCAACAACGGATTGGATGAGTGTGGCTGATTCAGCAGAAACGCATGGTTGGTGACAATAATATCAGCGCTTTTCGCCTGTTCCAGCGCATATTCATAAAAATCATAGATTTTCTCTTCACGGCCCGGTCTTCTGGTATGCGAACGCCGGATTTTATCCAATAATAATTGCCCGCCGCTCGATACATTCAATTCATTCAAATCACCAGTCGTCGTCCTGGTCAGCCAGATCAGAATTTGCATGATCGTAAATGTTTCATCATAGGACTCATCTTCGCCGAATAAGATTTCAGAAAACCGGCTTAAATCGAGATAATGGCCAAGTCCCTTGATCAATGAAATCCTGACCCTTTCGCCGATGAATTTCTCCACTAATTTCGTTTCATTCCATGTTAATTGGTCCTGAAGATGCGTGGTATAGGTACTGACAAGTACCTGTTTACCGGTTGCCAAAGCATGATTGGCGGCTGGCAGCAGATATCCGATGGTTTTCCCCATTCCGGTGGAAGCTTCAATGACCATTTCATCCGCATTGCCCAGGGCATTCTGTATGGCTGACATCATCTCGAACTGACTGTCACGCCGTTCAAAATTCGGGAATATAGCTTCCAGCCTGTCATGCCAATCCGTTTTCGGCTTATATTCAACGCGGTTAACAGAGTCCACTGGTTTCCTGGTTTTCAACGGCACTCCTCTGAATTGATCAAGTCCACTGGCATGCGAACCCCTTTTTTGGGCTGTTGCTTCATATAATAACCGAGAAAGGTCCGATTTCAGTAAAAACGATCGTTTATGCAATAAAGCCAATGTTTCGTAGGGAAGACTTTTCAGATCTTCTTTGGAGCGCAGGAAAAGCTCCGCAGTGGCATATGCATCATCGTCTGCACGATGCGCATTGCCCAGCGGTATCCCAAGATCTGCAGTAATATCCTGCAATTTATAGCTGATGGCGGTCGGGTACAGCAAACGGGACAATTCCACTGTATCCATCGTAAGCCCCTGCCATTTCGGCTGTCCGCTGCGCTGCAATTCCTTCTGTAAAAATGGCAGATCGAAATTTGTATTATGGGCAACGAAAATAGCATCCTGCAATTTTTCGGAAACCGTTTCTGCATAAAACTCGAACGGTTCAGCATTTGCCACATCTTCGTCAGAGATTCCTGTAAGATCCTGGATGAACATGGGAATTTTTCGTCCCGGGTTCACAAATTCCACGTATGTATCAATAATTTCGCCATTTTCAATCGTCACTATTGCCAATTGGATAATCCGATCACCTTTTGCAGGGGCATGGCCTGTCGTCTCAATATCGACGACAACATATTTATCTTTGTTCATGACAATCCCTCTTTCTCAGGTGATTCCCTCTTGCAAAATTGTAACATATCCAGCCCTCTTACGCTTTTTTGTTCTGCTTGAATAGAGACTATTTAATGACTAATCGACCATAAGAAAAGCCTCCCTGGGTGGTACACCCAGGAAGGCTAAGTTTCACATTATAGTGGCTTCAGGTTCGTAGCGGATGATTTCCCGGATCCCATTGGCTTCATCCATGATTGCAACGGTCGGTTGATGGTCCCGTGCATTGTCGTCCATAATATAGGCGTAAGACAGGATAATGACGATATCGCCTTTTTGGACGAGACGGGCTGCCGCTCCGTTGACGCAGATAACGCCGCTGCCCCTCTTGCCGGCAATGATATATGTTTCAAAGCGTGCACCGTTATTATTGTTGACGATGTGAACTTTTTCATTTGGAAGCATGCCGACGGCGTCGAGCAGATCCTGGTCGATGGTGATGCTGCCGACATAATTCAGATCGGCTTCGGTTACAGTAGCGCGGTGGATTTTAGAGTTGAGCATCATTCGAAGCATTGTCAGTTCCCCTTTATGGTGAATATAAGATTGTCAATCAGCCGTGCTTTTTCAAACTGGACAGCTAAAGCCAAAATAGCTTCGCCTTCCACATTTTCTGTGAGATCCGGATACGACAGCAATTGGATGTAATCGATCCTTCCAGAACAATTTTCAATAAGGTAATCAGTCATGGCCGAAATCGGATCGATTCCATCGGCCACCATTTCTTGGCCGATGTCCAAAGCCTTTTTCAGATGTGGGGCTTCGACACGCTCCTGGTCACTTAAATAGACGTTGCGTGAACTCTTTGCCAGGCCATCCTTTTCCCTGACCGTACCAACTCTTCTGATTTTTAGAGGGAAATTAAAATCTTCCACCCACGATTCGATAATTGCCAACTGCTGTGCGTCTTTTTGCCCGAAATAGGCGCGGTCCGCTCCGGACAAATGAAAAAGTTTCGTAACCACTTTCAATACACCATCAAAATGGCCTGGGCGGGATTTTCCGCATAATTCCTCGGCCATTCTGCCAGGTGAAATTGTAATCGATGATTCCCTTGGATAGATTTCTCCGACAGAAGGAGCAAAAATTAAATCTGTCCCGGCTTCTTCAGCCATCGTTTTGTCCCGCTCCATATCTCTGGGATAGCGTTCGAAATCCTCGTTCGGACCGAATTGGGCAGGATTGACAAAAATGCTCATCAGCACGGTGTCGTTTTCCTCTTTAGCTCTTTCCACAAGTTTCATGTGGCCTTCATGCAAGAAGCCCATAGTTGGTACCAGACCGATGCTTTCACCTGCCGCTCTTCTTTCATCTACCCATTGCTGTAATTCTTTTATTGTTTCAATCGTTCGCAATACTTCTCTCTCCTTCCCGGAAGAAAGCCGTATATAAAAAGTCCTCCCCCAAAAAATGGGCGGAAGGACAGAAAATGTTAGACTCTTTTTTCTTCCGTCCCTGTCATACAATAGATCAAGGCAGACTCAGATTTATTTTTTTAAAATGGATAAATCGGTGCAGTTCCATAAGAGATACTGCCCGTTAAAAATACTATAGCAGAACTTGCAGGACAAAAACAATTATCAATTCTTCATCTCGATATCTGCAGAATATATTCCATGGAGCTTGCCATCTGGTGTGCGGATCTGCAGCACCCCTTCATCCGTGATGCTCTCGGCAATGCCTTCGAGCGTCTCTTTGGCCATGCGTGCGCGGACCGGCTTACCGATTGTTGTTGAATAGCCTTCCCACATCAGCTTTATTGCGGCAAAACCTTCATCAATATAAATCGCTGTATAGAGTTCAAGGTAATATAAGATGGAACGGACAAGTTCCTGCCGGCTGACCGGGCTGCCTTTTTTCAGCTTCAATGACGTTGCGATATCTTTTACCTCATCGCTGAAGTCTTCCATTTCCTGGTTGGCATTCAAGCCGATCCCGATGATCAGCGCCTGGATGCCATCAGCATCCGACTGCAGCTCAGTCAGAATGCCCGTGCATTTTTTCCCGTTCAATAAAATATCGTTCGGCCATTTGATATCAGGATTCAGTCCTGTCACTTCCTCGATGGCGCGAACCACAGAAACTGCTGCAATTAAAGTAAATTGCGGTGCACGCTGAAGCGGTATATCCGGGCGCAGGATGATGCTCATCCAGATGCCTTTGCCATGTGCCGAATCCCACTTCCGGGCCATTCTTCCCCGTCCGGCAGTTTGTTCTTCCGACAGGACCACTGTGCCGTCCGGAACCAACTGCTGAGCAAGCTGATGTGCTATGATCTGGGTTGATTCACAACTGCTGAGATATTCCAATGTTTTGCCGTAGCGGACTGTTTTCAGCAATGGCTGAATAGCCGCTGCTTCAAGGGAATCCGGTATGCCGGTCAACGTATAGCCTTTTTTCTTAATAGAAGATATTTCATAGCCTTTTTCCTGGAGGTCTTTGATATGTTTCCAGACAGCCGTTCTTGAAATACCGAATTCGTCAGCCAGCTGCTGCCCGGAAACTGGTTCACCGTCAGCTTCCATTAAACGGCCGGCCAATTTATTTGTCACGATTATATTCATTCAAGAACCATCCCTTTATCTTATCTTTCTCATTTTCCAATTCGCTGAAAACAATTTTTCTTTCTATTTCCTCCAGCAGCTCTTTCAGCCATGGTCCCGGCTTCTTCTCCGTCCATTCCATGAGGTCTCGGCCATTGACGGCCAGTTCTGATTTCGAATGGATGGGCAGATTCTCTTTCATTCGGATCCAGCCGGAATTTCTGTCAGTCAAAGCTGCAGCGAACTCCAATTGCTTTGATGAATAGATATAACAGGTCCACGAATCCCATTGTTCAATTGAAGCCGCGTCCAAGGCCCTTTTGATGGTATTCTTTTCTTCGTTTGAAAATTTATATGCCGTCAGTGCTGAAAGGTCTTTCGCATTCTGCCAGAAAGCATAGAGCCAGCCGCTTAAAGGGTCGGGTGTCGGAATGAAACCGCTCCAATCCGTTCTGAAAATTTCACCGGACGGCAGCTGATCGGCCAGTCCGGAATCAATCAGATAACCGATGCTTCTGGCAGCATGTTTATTGGCCATTATTTTATCCAATTCCACTTTGAGGCGTTCAACGGCAATGGTCCGAATCAGTGCAGCATTGTTCCGGATCGAGCCCAGTGTTTTCTCATCAATAGAAAAATCCAATTGTCCCGAAAATCTTACAGCCCGGAGCATGCGTAGCGCATCTTCCTGAAACCGTTCGTCGGGCTCACCGACCGACCGGATTATTTCCTCACTAATGTCTCTCCGCCCGCCGAACAAATCGACAATCTCAAGGTCTTCAGTCATCGCCATTGCGTTGATCGTAAAATCACGCCGCTTCAGGTCTTCATCCAGCGTTTTCACAAAATCGACTTTGTCGGGCCTCCTATTATCTGAATAGCCGGTTTCCGTTCTGAAAGTAGTAACCTCTATTCCGGATCCCCCGGTTAACACCAGCACCGTTCCGTGCTGTATGCCGGTATCCACTGTACGATCAAAAATCGCTTTTACCTGATCGGGTTCCGCAGAAGTTGCCACATCAAAATCTCCGGGAGTTTTGCCCAACAGAAAATCGCGGACGGCTCCTCCAACAAAATACGCTTCAAAACCGGCAGCCTTCAGTTTTCTGATGACTTCAACCGCAGTTTTCATGATTATCTCCTTTATCCAGAAGGCGTTCATAAATATCTTCGTATTCTTTGAGAATTCTGCTGGAATGGAATTTCGAAGCGACTGTATCGATAGCGCCTCCTCTTAAATGGGCAGCAAGCGATGGATCCGTCAAAATTTCAATGCCGTATGTGGACGCCAGTTCCGTATCCCCCAGTTCAACCAGATAACCGTTTTGTCCGGGTTCAATAACTTCAGGGATGCCTCCGATGCTTGTACCGATTCCCGGTACTCCGCAAGCCATGGCTTCGAGCATGACGAGGCCGAATGCTTCTTTTTCTGAAAGCAATAGTTTCAAATTACTAATATTATACAATTCGGATAAATTATCCCTTTTCCCGAGGAATAAAACATCTTCTTCCAAATTCAGCTCTCTTACCTGTTCCTGGATTCTGCTCATTTCCGGTCCGTCTCCCACCAGCAGCAATTTGCTGCGGACGGAGTTTCGGATACGCGCAAAGGTATCCACGACATCTCCAACTCTTTTGACTTTACGGAAGTTGGATACATGAATGACCACTTTTTCATCCAGACCAATTCCCAGTTCCTCTTTAAGGGAACCGGTATCTTTTATATGGTAATCCCGTTCATCCACAAAATTATATACGGTTTCTATTTGCTGTTGGGGCTGGATCATTTCATAGGTTTGATCTCGCAAGGAATCTGAAACGGCTGTTACAATATCCGATTTTTCAATACCATAACGGATGGCTTCCTTCAATGAGGAATCAGATCCTAAAACCGTAATATCCGTCCCATGCAATGTTGTTACAATACCGATGTTGGAACCCGCCATATGCCTTCCCAGAATCGCACAGACTGCATGGGGAATGGCGTAATGGACATGTAAAAGATCCAATTTTTCGCTCTTGATCACTTCTGCTATTTTAGTCGCCAATGCAATATCATAAGGAGCGTATTGGAAAACCGAATAGGAATTGACGTCCACTTGATGGCTGAAGATGTTCGAATACATCCGGTTGAGCCGAAAAGGCGTGCTGGATGTAATAAAATGAATTTCATGGCCTTTTTCAGCAAGCAGTTTTCCAAGTTCCGTAGCCACTACACCAGAACCGCCTACAGTCGGATAACATGTGATGCCTATTTTCATTTTTCGCAATTCCGACACTCCTATCCTCTGCGCTCCCTGATGAGGCGCCAATCAACAAAACCTTCTTTTAAACCTTTCAACAGCACTTCCGCTGTGCCCATATTCGTCGCGAGCGGTATATTATAAACATCACAAAGACGTATTAAAGCCGTTACATCCGGCTCATGTGGCTGGGCAGTCAGGGGATCACGGAAAAAGATGATCATATCCATATCATCCTGTGCAATCATGGAACCGATCTGCTGATCACCGCCAAGCGGGCCTGAGCGGAATTTATGTACCTGAAGGCCCGTTTCATCTATGATCCGTTGACCAGTTGTACCAGTCGCATACAATGAATTTTCCATTAAGATCGGCTGGTACGCGATGACAAACTGAATCAGGTCGTCTTTTTTACGGTCATGTGCTATTAAAGCGATTTTCATGCCATCTTCCCCTTTAGTCGATTATATTTTCCAATCCATACACAAGCTTTTCCAGTTCCATCACTTTTTTGACGGACAACGCCACTCCGGTCATGAATGACCCGCGATTGAACGAGTCGTGCCTGATTGTCAGAAGTTGGCCTTCGCCACCCATCAACACCTGCTGATGCGCGACAAGTCCGGGCAAACGGACACTGTGTAGGCGCATTCCATCATAATCGGCACCTCTGGCTCCTGCCATTGTCTCTTTTTCTTTTGGATGTCCCTGACCATGCATCTCCCTACGGGCAGATATCATATGGGCTGTTTTCATGGCAGTTCCAGATGGTGCATCAAGTTTTTGATCATGATGCATTTCAATAATTTCGATATCGGGCAAATATTTGGCAGCCTGTTCAGCAAATTTCATCATTAATATTGCGCCTATGGCAAAATTAGGGGCAATGATGCAGCCAACTTTGTTGGTCTGTGCATATTTTGTCAATTCTTCAAGTTCTTCATCTGAAAAGCCCGTAGTGCCGACTACCGGGCGGATGCCAAGTTCAAGTGCCTGGCTTGTATGCTGGTAAACAGATTCGGGTGAAGTTAGATCCACCAGAACATCCGGCTTTGTTTTTTTATGGAGAGCAACCATATCCGTAAAAACAGGCGTTGAATAGGATTGGGGAAATAATTTGGTATCGGCCAGCGTTTTTCCAACTTCTTTATAATCCAGAACTGCCACTAGTTCCATTTCGGGATTTTTCATAATTGTATGTACTGCTTCCTGACCCATTCTTCCGCGCGCACCAGCTATTGCTACTCGGATTGTCATTTGCTTTCATCCTTTCTGGTCCATCGATTTTTATCGCGTGTATTGAATTTTTCCATCACACCATCATGTGCCTCTCTGAGATCTACGTCGAGCGAGTTTGCCATGGTGATCAGCACAAACAGCAAATCTCCAAGTTCTTCGGAAATACTGGCATCAGCTTCAGTCGATTTTTTCTTTTTCGGGCCATAGACATGGTTTACTTCCCGGGCCAATTCCCCCAGTTCTTCTGTCAGCCGGGCAATCATTTCCAAGGGCGTAAAATAGCCTTCTTTGAATTGGGATATATAGTTATCGACTTCCTGCTGCAATTGTTTGACCGTTTTTTCTTGTGCCATATATTCACACTCCTGTTTTAATCGTAAAGAAAAGGGGGGGTGTTGTCAAAATCCTGAAGATAACCCATAATACAAGAGTTGAGCATATAGAAAGGAGTTGATAATATTTGAAAAATCTTCAATTTAAAAACATTTTTTTCATTTTGTTGGGTGCTGCAATTTATAGTTTCGGTTTTGTCCATTTCAATATTCAAAATGAACTGGGCGAAGGCGGATTTGCAGGAATAACATTGATCTTTTATTTTCTTTTCAGTTGGGACCCGGCACTTATGAACCTGCTGTTGAATCTTCCCCTGTTTTTTGTGGGATGGAAGTTGCTTGGAAAAAATCTCTTTCTTTATACGATTATCGGAACTGTTGCCGTCTCCGTTTTTTTGAAGATTTTTTTAATTTATGAAATTCAAATTGACCTGCAAAATGATCTTTTTCTTGCTTCATTGTTTGCTGGTATTTTTGTCGGAGCCGGGCTTGGGATCATTTTCCGGTTTGGTGGAACCACCGGCGGAGTCGATATTATCGCCCGGCTTGTTCAAAAATACATCGGGTGGAGTATGGGCAAGACCATGTTCCTGTTTGATGCAGCAGTAATTCTGTTGTCATGGCTCGCTTTTCTTGATAACCGCTCGATGATGTATACGCTTGTTGCGGTTTTTGTCGGCGCTCGGGTCATCGACTTTATGCAGGAAGGAGCTTATTCCGGCCGCGGCGCTTTGATCATCTCCAATTCCCAGGAGGAAATTGCCAGCCGCATCGCTGTTGAAATGGATCGCGGCATTACTATCCTTCGCGGCTATGGACATTTTTCCAGGGAAGAACGGGAAGTGCTTTATTGTGTAGTCGCACGAAATGAAATCGTCCGGTTGAAAAACATTATTGATTCAGTCGATCCTCATGCATTCGTTTCATTGATTGAGGTGCATGATGTCATGGGTGAAGGTTTCACGCTGGATGACAAGAAAATGCCGTTGCATTGACGCTCTATTGTCCCTTTTAATCTAAAGTTATACGAATCGATATTCCGCAAAACAGCTTGTTGCCTGGCACTTGCAACGAACTTATGCAGAAGCTTTAGATAAGTCATTTCTTTCATTCACCTTATAAAATAACAGTAAAAAACCGTCCCGATTTTTATCGGGACGGTTTTAATATTTTTTATGAACGGCTCATACTTGTATAGATCAGTAACAATCGAGCAAGTTCGATAACAGCGACTGCCGTTGCCGCTACATACGTCATGGCTGCTGCATTCAAAACTTTTTTCGCATGGGGCTCTTCCTCGTTGCGGATGATATTGGCCGACAACAATTGGTCCATTGCCCGGTTCGAAGCATTAAACTCGACCGGCAGAGTGATGATCTGGAAAAGGACACCCAGGGCAAGAAGGATGATACCAATCAGCAAAGCTCCGCTCATTTGTGCGAAAAAGCCGATTAGGATAAAAACCCAGGACATGTTTGACGAAATATTCACCACGGGCACAAGTCGGTGGCGCAAGCGCAGGAACGAATAATCTTCCGCATCCTGAATTGCATGGCCCACTTCGTGAGCCGCTACCGCTGTACCTGCCACAGAAGCTTCGTGGTAATTATGGCTTGATAGCGCAACAGTTTTTTTCATCGGGTTGTAATGGTCACTTAGCATTCCCCGGCTTTCGATGACTTTAATATCATACAGGCCGTTCTGATCCAGAATTATTCGGGCTACTTGTGCTCCCGTATGTCCGGAAGTTGAGCGCAATTTTGAATATTTACCATACGTTTTTTTCAATTTGAATTGTGCCCATAAAGGCAGTAACAACAGGACGGCGAAATAGATGAGGTAAGAACCTAATCCCATATGTCAATGACACCCCTTCTTTGTTATCTATTACCCCTATTTTACTCGGATTGGTCAGTCTTGGTCAACTGATACGGTGCGTATCTGTTCAGCCAGGCAACAAATATTGCAAAAGCGATACAGGCAATTGACAGCCAGAAAGTGAAGTAACCAATTTGGTTGCTGAATTGAGCTAAGCTGCTGTATATAGGCATCTGGCCGAAGACATAATCAATGACATCGTTGTGTAAAGTCCATACTGCTGCCAGCCCCACTGCAAACCAGCCGAAACGATAATGTTCCATATAAAGAATCGCCTGCAAAGCCATGGCGAAATGCGAAATCACCAGCATCCAGCCGATCCAACCGATGTCACCGGTCTGCCACAAGGTCAAAAGATTCATCACAACTGCCCACAAACCGTATTTGATCAAAGTAATAAAAGCCAACGCTTCGATCAGGCCATTGCGTTTGCCGATCAGCCATAATCCGAGAACAATCGTAAAAAAAAGGCTGGCTGTTGGGCTGTCCGGAACAAACAAGATAAACTTCGGTTCTGTAATGGCCAATTGCCAGCCGTACCATATATATCCGTAAATGGTGCCTGCCAGATTCACCAAAAACAGCAGCACAAGGAAAGGCTTGAACATCAGCCATGCAGAAATTTGATTTATGTAGGAAAGCATGTTGTTTCTCCCTTTCAAGATAGCAAAAAAGAGCCGGTTTCCCGGCTCTTTTTTTAGTATGTTATTCTGCTTCCAGACCCGAGATGAACTCAGACAGGACTTGCAGATCTTCTTCAGTACCATCCCAAGATGGTGGCATTGTTTGTGCTCCGCCTTCTTGGATCCCGTTAACAGCAATCTCAGCGATTTCTTCAGGAGATAATCCCGTTCCTACCAAGCTAGGTCCGACTGCTCCTTCAAGGTTATCCCCGTGACAACTGATACAGGCAGATCCAGAATAAATTTCATATCCTGGATCGGATGTATCGATTTCAACTTCTTCAGTAATTTGCCCTTGAGCTTCAGCAGCTTCCCAGTCATGGTTAGCTACAGATTCCCAAGTGAAGAAAATGATCGAAACGATTCCAAGAAGCATAAAGCCGGTCGGCAATGGACGTTTTGATGGGCGTCTTTCCGGACCTGGATCCAGGAATGGAGCCAGCATCAATGCGCCGAAAGCGAGTCCCGGAATGATGATTGCGCCCACCACGTTGAATGGGCCTGAAGCAAATTCGTATTTAAGTAATTGATATAAGAATAAGAAATACCAGTCTGGCAATGGAATATATGCTGTATCAGTCGGATCCGCCTGGCCTTCAAGAGGCGACGGATGGGCGACAGTCAAAAGCAGATAACCGATCAAGAAGACTGCACCAATCATCCATTCTTTCAAAAGGAAGTTAGGCCAGAAAGCTTCTGTCTTACCAGGGTATTCGGAATAATCTTTCGGGATATTCGGCTTGCGATGCTCCATACCTGGTACGCGCGAATCCCCTACAAATTTCATCCCTTTTCCGCGATGCATAGTGTCCCCTCCTTTAAAAATCCGTTAGACCACATTGCTTACAATGGGCCTGAAATACCCTGTCTCCGAATCATGATAAAGTGCGCGCCGAGCAACCCAAGCAAAGCGGCGGGCAAGAAGAATACATGAATAGCGAAGAACCTGGTCAAGGTTTGTGCACCAAGAATCGTTGAATCCCCGGCAAGCAGGATTTTAATCATACCGCCGATTACTGGAACAGATGCAGCGATTTCAATACCAACCTTCGTGGCGAATAATGCTTTCATATCCCAAGGAAGCAAATAACCTGTAAAACTCAATCCCAGGATAACACCGAATAGCAATACACCGACAACCCAGTTTAGTTCACGCGGTTTCTTGTATGAACCTGTGAAGAAAACACGAAGTGTATGAAGGAAAATCATTACAACTACAAGAGAAGCTCCCCAGTGGTGCATACCGCGCACGATTTCTCCGAATGCTACTTCATTCTGAAGATAATAAACCGACTGCCAGGCATTCTCGATATCTGGTACGTAGTACATTGTTAAAAACATACCGGATAAAATCTGAATTACCGTGATGAAGAACGTCAATCCCCCAAAACAATAGACGAATGCTGAAAAGTGGTGTGCGGGGTTTACGTGTTCCGGTACTTCATGGTCCGCGATATCACGCCAGATAGGCGTAATGTCCAGACGCTCATCAACCCAATCATATAACTTGTTTAGCACTGGTGTCGTACCCCCTAACTATTAAACTAATGTGTTTGGTCCTACTGCTCCGATAGCTACAAAGCCATCCTGCTCCTCGACAGCATACTGATCGAGCGGTCCAAGCGGTGGTGTACCTGGAACGTTTAGTCCGTTTTTCTCATAACGGCCTGCATGGCACGGGCAGTAAAATTGTGTTGGCTGTTCTGGATCGCCTGCCCAGTTGACTGTACATCCCAAATGTTTGCAGACAGGTGAAAGCGCGATTAATATATCGCCTTCTCTGTATACCCAAGCTGAATTTGTTACTTCAGACACATACCATGCATCCGTTTGTTCAAATGTAAAGTCGACACGCACTGGTTCTTCAGTGATATCTTCCACTCGTTGGTCGGTTAATACGAAGTCGCCTGTGCCCTTCTGTTGAAGAACCGGGTCAACCGCAAAACGCACCATCGGCATCAGCATACCTGCTGCCATGAATCCGCCGACACCGGTTAAAGTGTAGCCTAAAAATTGACGTCGTGATACACGATTGTTACTCATCCTTTTCCCCCCTCTAACATTCAAGGTCAGTCCAATGGACATACTCATTCAAATATAATTACTAGGACAACCTAATGATATATCAATCGAAAGATCAGGTCAATAATGCTTTGAAGCTAAATGCCAGTTTGTGAACATTTCATGAAGCTTATGACCATTCTTTAATAAAAAGCGGGAGTACTTGCCGCAGTTGGTCTTCCATGACTGATTGCTTGAAATTCCTGTCCATATGTTCGGTAGGTATGGCCGGAAGCCACAGGACATTTTTCAGTTGTTCGACCGAACGCCATTCGGCATCGGTAGTCATGAAGAACACATGCTTGAAATCCGCTTTTTGCATTTCCGTTTTAATTTCTTCGGCAAGCCTCAATCTGTCTGCGCCAGTCGTATAGGATACTGGCGGAAACAATAAAATACGGCCCCTGAATTGTTTTTCAAGTAGCGCCGTCAAGGATTGAAGATATTCAGAAGCACCCGCACTCGACTTGAGTGCGGTCTGGCCCAGATTAAGCTCCAGAAGCGGTACAACCGCCGTATCAACATATTCCTGCTGGTTCAGATATTGGTCCATGTCTTTGCCGATAAAATGCATCAGATCTACTCACCTTCCAGTTTTTTTATAAGCTTTATATTATGCAGCAGTGAAGAAAGTTCAAAAAACCTTTCTTTATCATTTACATCGAGTGCTTCATCAATCTGTTTGAGAATCGTTTTTTCCTGGAAAGAAGACAAACTGTCTGCAAGCAAATCTTCCGCAAGCTTCCTGTCTTCGGCATTGATGGTTTCGTCCAAGGGAACATAAGGATTTTCTTCCAGAACGGACAGATAAAGCGGAGTAGGCGGCCGGTTAGGAAAATTCAATTGCAGATAGAGATCCTGCTCCGGATTCAGCCGCAGGTCGTGGAAAGATTTTTCCGCGTCTGCCGTCATCAGGTTGCCTTTGTAAAAACGGAAGGGAAGCTCTTTTGATTCTGTCGAGGACATGACCATGGCTCGCGGACAGTAATGTGCTTCTTCCACAAAATGTATTTTCTCCAACAACTCTTCATTGCTGAGCATATAATTTAAAATCCATATGCATTCACGGCGTTTCATTTTATAAGATTGAAGAAACCAACGGACAAATTGTTTTTTATCTCCAACCGATACTGAAGCGGTCATTGCATATCCCCCTCTTATTCAAAAGATTGCTGCAGTTCCAGCCATTCCTGGTTTTCCGGTTCCAAAATCTGCAATTCTTTTATTATTTCAAGAGCGCGTTCCCTCTTTCCTTCTTCAATCAGGAATCGTGCATATTTTCCGAGAAACTCTGGATCATCACGAAATGAAGGATAAGCCAATTCAAAATAAGAAGATGCCTTTTCAAATTGTTCGGTGCGCTCATAGGATTCAGCTATCATTGGATAGAGGCCAGCCCAGTCGTCACCGCTCTCCACAACCGTTTCTGCCAGTTCGAGAACGTCATCATCCATTTCCTGGGAATGGAAGTACGAAATAAGTGCATAAATTGCTTCCATGTACTCGGGATCGAGAGCGACTGCCTGACGGAGATTTTCAACACCTTCGTCCGTTTTGCCCAATTTCATCGCCAACTTGCCGGCAAAAAGGTATAATTCCTTATCAAATTCATCCCTCTTTATCCCCTCTTTGATGGCTTCATATGCCCCTTTATAATCTTCTGCCATGTTGAGGCTTTGCGCTTTCAATAAATAGGCTGAGAAATAATCAGGATCGAGGACGATCAATTCATCCAGCCTTGACACAGCGCGTTCATACTCGCGTGTCTGGAAGGAGGCGACTGCTGCACCGAACAGGACGTCCGGCTGTACACGGTCCGCCAGAGCCTCTTCGTAATATGGCAATGCTTCCTCATATGCCGCTCCGGCACTGTAAACTTCTGCCAACCGCTCGGAAATATTCACACCCTCTATTTCCACTCCTGCAGCTTTCAAATCCTGATATATTTTCGCGGATTCCAGATATCTCCCTGAATCGAGCAGCAACTCGGCTTTCGCCTGCATGAGCAATGGTTCGTCCGGCAGCAGTGTGATGGCTTCATTCAATCGATTTTCAGCAGCCTCCAATAAACCCTGGAGCTGGAACAGATCCGCCAGCGTCACGAGGGCCTGCGGATATAATTCATCATGTGCGGGAATTTCCATCAGCAGATTAAGCGCCTCATCTTCCCTGTCAGCTTCGATAAGCAGGTTCGCCCTGTCGATTTTCAACTGATTTTCCTCCGGGAACAAGTATTCAAGATGCTCCAGGATTTTAATCGCTTCCTCGACAAAGCCGATTTCTCCAAGCCATTCCGACAATCCGAATTGTTCATCGGGTTCACCGCTTAACATATAGGAATCGAGCAATGCATTGACCTTGCCCATATCCCCTTGTTCCACAGCTTTTTGAATCTCTTCTACAGTTGCCATCCAATCACCTTTTCTTTCAGTTTCATAGTTCCATCCTACACGATAGGCTGTTTTAAGCATAATAAAAACTCCCCCTAAGGAGAGTCAGCGAAGCAGACTATTGAGATGTTCAATGAACCCGGGATATGACACGGCAATACAATCCGGATCATCGATCAGCACGTGCCCTTCTGTCACCAATGAAGCAACTGCAGCCATCATGCCTAACCTGTGGTCCCCGTAGGTTTGCATTTCCGCTCCGACAAGCGGAGTCGGTCCGTTGATGATCATGCCGTCCTCGGTCGCCGTAATGTCCGCTCCCATTTTCGACAGTTCAGCGACCACTGCTGAAATCCGGTCTGTTTCTTTGACGCGCAACTCTTCTGCATCCCTTATCACGGTCGTTCCGTGGCACTGGGTGGCGATGAGCGCAATGACCGGGATCTCATCGATCAGCCTCGGAATGAGGGCACCGCTGATTTCTACACCTTTCAAATCGGAAGATCGGATAATAAGCTCAGCCGAGCGCTCACCTTCTGTATCCATTTCAATCAGTTCAAGATCTGCGCCCATTTGCTTGACGACATCAAGAATTCCGGTCCGCGTGGGGTTTATCCCCACATTTTGCAGACGGACTTCACTGTTTTTCGTGATCAATGCAGCGCCGAGCATAAATGCAGCAGAAGAAATATCACCCGGAACTTTTACATGGCTTGCTGTGAGCTTCTGGCCGCCTTCCAAACGGATGGCAGTATTTTCACGTTTTATATCGACACCGAAATGGCTGAGCATGATTTCAGTATGATCTCTTGTCGCGACCCTTTCCTCTATTTGAGTCACTCCATTCGCGTACAATGCAGCGAGCAGGATTGCCGATTTTACCTGAGCACTGGCCACCGGCAACGTATAATTTATTGCCGATAATTTTGTTCCTTGGATCGCCAACGGAGTGAACTGTCCATTTTGCCGGCCGCGAATGTCAGCGCCCATTTGGCGAAGCGGGTCCACAATCCGTTTCATCGGCCGTTTCGCAATCGATTCATCTCCAGCGATGACTGTATGAAAGTTTGTCGCAGCCAATAATCCCAGCATCAACCGGGTGGTCGTACCGGAATTTCCGGCATCCAGTACTTCAGAAGGTTCTTTCCAGCCTTCTGCTCCTTTGCTGTTGATGGTCACCACTTCACCGTTCAAATCAATATCGACTCCCAGCTTTCGAAAGCAGCTGATGGTGCTCAAACAATCTGCCCCAAGAAGGAATCCTTCAATTGTGGTTTTACCGGAGGCCATTGCACCGAACATGATGGAGCGATGGGAAATCGATTTATCACCAGGAACCTGAATGTTTCCTTTTAACGATGGTTTCTTATAATCAAGTTTTAATGTCATAGCCCTCCGCCTCATTCCTTCAGGAAATATATACTTCGTAAACAGTTCTTGCCTCGATGCAGGCTTTAGCCTTTTGCCGATCTGCATCTGTCTGGAAGCTCATCACCAGAATGCCGAAAACGTCTTCGCGGGTTTCAAGAATCCGCAGATTGACGATGCTGATCTGTCCTTCGGCAAGATAGCCGGTCAATTCTGAAATGATTCCGGGAACGTCCGGGATATCAATATAAAGGTCGAAAACAGAATACAGGGCCCCGTGTCCTGCTATCGGCAATTGATCCCTGACCGTTTTAGCCCTTTCGAAATATTGTCTGATCGGCTCTTCTTCATTGGCTTCAAGCAGATTTTTCAATCTGTCCATTTCACCGATCCAATGCCCCAGCTGTTCTGTGATCATGCGATTATTCTGCGTCGTTATATCTCTCCACATCACGGGATCTGATGAAGCAATGCGTGTAATGTCCCGAAAGCCCCCTGCTGCAAGCTGCTGTGTAAAAGGATAATCCTGCTCCCTGTCCAGCTGATGAACCAGCGAAGCTGCAATCAGATGAGGAAAATGGCTGACTATGGAAGTCATATGATCATGTTCTTTGGCAGACAGGACATGAACCTTCGCTTTCGTTACGGCCAATAAATCCTTCATTTTGGTAATATGTGATTCTGTTGCACGCTGACCTGGCGTCAGAATATAGTAGGCATTCTCAAACAAGACCTCTTTTGCAGCTTCAACACCGCTTTTATGCGATCCGGCCATTGGATGGCCGCCGATGAATACTCGTTCAAGATCCTTAGCGGTTTCCATTATTTCCATTTTTGTGCTGCCGGTATCGCTCAGGATGACGTTGTCCCGTAATTTCCAGAACCGGCTTTGCTGCAGCAATTTTTTTGCTGCACCGACCGGAGTGGCAAAAAAGATGAAATCGGCATCGGCCGCAGCTTCTTCAAGAGACAGCACCGGCTTATGGATGATTCCCATTTTATATGCCTTGCGGACAGTCAAAGGATCTGCGTCATAACCGTAAATAACGGCTTCCTCATGCCGCATCAGCGACTTTGCAAGAGATCCGCCGATCAGTCCCAGGCCAATAACCAGAATATTTGCTTTCACCGTTCCCCCACCTTGCTGTCTTTGATCAGATCCGGTCTTAGTTTCACTGCATCATTCATATAAATATGATTGATTTCCTGCTGGCTTTTGGCAGTATTTGCATGCATCATGACACGGATACAAAGTGGCATACTGCCCGGCACGTCCATTTCATGTGTGCACATAACCGGCACGAATGTCCAATCCTCTATCGTACGGACAGCTTTAGCAGGAAATGCGGAAGAAATGTCCGTCGTTGTTGAGATGATGACAGATGCCACTAAATCCGGTTCTATATCATTTTGCATGGCCATTTCCAGAACCAGGTTTTTAGTTTCTTTTAAAATTTCAGCCGGGTGATCGGCAGAAACAGTAATAGCTCCCCTTATGCCTCGCATCATCATATATGCATCTCTCCTATCGTTGCGCATAGCGTGGTGTATGCATCTTCTGCCTGTCCGGTCCCGACAGTTTCCATATACGGTTTTCCGGTTTCATGAAGCAGGACGAAATTCAATAATCCATCCGCTGTTTTTTTATCTTTTTTCATATAACTCTGCAATTTTTCAAAAGGGATTTTTTCAAGCAGGTCGAAAGGATAGCCAGTTGCCTTGCCCCATTCCAGAAATTGATGGAATTTTTTGTGCTCTGAAAGATATAAAGCATAAGCCAGGCCGATAGCTACCGCTTCTCCGTGGGTAATCTTCCCATAGCCCGAAGCCGCTTCTATGGCATGAGCCAGGGTATGGCCGAAATTCAAATATTTCCGCACACCCGTTTCGTATTCATCTTCTTCAACAATGGCCGCCTTCACTGCTATGCCTCGCTCCAGATGCAATGCCAATTCTTCTTCGCCCAACTTGTTAAAATCGTTAATTGCCAATAATTCGTCAAGCCAGGCCTCATTGGAAATAAAGGCATGTTTGATGACTTCCGCCATTCCTGAACGAACTTCCTTTTCGGGCAAAGTGGCAAGAAAATGTGTATCGTAAATAACAGCAGCCGGCTGGTAAAAAGTGCCAATCATATTTTTACCGAGTTCATGGTTGATGGCAGTTTTGCCGCCAACCGCACTGTCATGTGCCAATATTGTTGTGGGAATCTGGATAAACGGGATGCCTCTCATAAATGTCGAGGCCACAAAACCGGCTAAATCCCCTGTAGCTCCCCCGCCAAAAGCAAGTATGACGGATTTCCTCGAAAACCCTTGTTCCAATAAGAAACTTTGGCAATCCATATAGGTTTCGATGGACTTAGCCTGTTCTCCTGAAGGAATCACTTTGAATTTTACCTTGTCAGAATTCATCAAATGCGCTTTTAAATGATCCAAATGCAATGTCGCCACAGTTTCATCTGCGATAACGGCAATTCTGTCTGCTTTACTGATCATTTCGCTGTATTCATCCAATAACGCAGCCAGCACACCGGAGCCGATATGGACTTGATAAGGACGGGCCGCTTCAACGGTCAAATTTTTCATAATATCAGAACTCCTTTGTATAGCTCAGGTAGTTCGCGATATTATCCTGCAGCCGCGGCAATTGATCGGCATCGAATTGTTCCAGCAGCGCATTTGCAACTTCCCACGCCACAACATGTTCAGCCACAATTGAGGCAGCCGGAACAGCGCAGCTGTCTGAGCGTTCAATGCTTGCCTGGAAAGGTTCCTTCGTTTCAATATCAACACTTTGAAGCGGTTTATATAATGTCGGAATCGGCTTCATCACACCACGGACGACAATCGGCATACCAGTCGTCATTCCGCCTTCAAAGCCACCCAGATTATTCGTTTTTCTCGTATAACCTTCTGTTTCATTCCATAGGATTTCATCGTGCACTTCACTTCCCGGTTTACGCGCCATCTCAAATCCGATGCCGAACTCGACGCCTTTAAAAGCATTGATGCTCATAACTGCAGCTGCCATCTTCGCGTCAAGCTTCCGGTCATAATGGACATAACTGCCGATACCCGCAGGCATTCCTTCGACAATCACTTCCACTGTGCCTCCGATTGAATCACCATTTTTTTTCGTTTCATCGATCAAATCAGTCATCTGCTGTGTTGCAGAAGGATCTGCGCAATAAACTGCGTCCTTCTCAACAGCTTCTCTTATTTCAGCAACGGATTTTCCGTTATAACTTTCTGGATTGACCTTGATGCCACCGATTTCTGTGACATGGGACACCATTTCGATTCCCAATTGGGATAATAATTGCTTCGCTACAGCCCCAACCGCCACACGGACAGTCGTTTCTCTGGCGGAAGAACGTTCAAGCACATTGCGAAGATCACGATGGCCATATTTCATACCACCGTTCAAATCTGCATGGCCGGGACGGGGACGCGAAATCTTTCGTTTCACTTCCTCAGTATCTTCAATCGGTTCGATGCCCATGATATTCGTCCAATGTTTCCAATCATCGTTTGTAACTACTAGAGTGACTGGTGAACCAAGGGTCTTGCCGTGCCTTACTCCTGACACTATTTCCACCGTATCGGTTTCAATCTGCATTCTTCTGCCGCGGCCATGGCCGCCTTGTCTTCTCTTCAATTCTTTATTGATCATTTCAGCCGTCAACGGCAACTGTGCCGGCAAACCCTCAATAATAGCGGTCAATTGCGGTCCATGTGATTCTCCTGCTGTCAAATAACGCATAAACGCTTTCCCCCTTCAACGCACTAAAGTATTTATTTAACACTATAACATATAATATTTCATCAATTCTATATGAAAATTTAGAGAAAGTGAACTATACCAGTGTGCTTTTAAAATTTGGAAATTAAGGGAAATAAAAAAACTCTTAACCGATATTCCGCAAAACAGCTTCGCTTGCCTGGGGGCTTGCGCTGAGCTAACTCGGTCTCGTTACACTTCGTCCGAGTGGATCTCAGCACTTCGCTTGACCCCCTGGGCGTCTGCGCCGTTTTGCTCCATATCTCCATATCACCTTCTATAACAGGATATCTTTTTAGGTTTGTTTCAAGAAGTAGACACCACGATTATACACAGTACCAGAATGGAGCGGAAGGCGGTGAAGAGCAAAGATGTGCTCCTGCATCGCTTCGCTGCTTCGTCGCAAAGACTTGTCCTCGCAGGCTTCGGCCAATGTCTTTCCTGCGGGACCAAGAGCGAGACTGAGACCCCGCAAGAGCGCAGCGATGAGGAGGCTCAGGCCGCTCCCCGCGGAAAGCGTCCGCCTATAGCGAAATAATTACAGCGTTCATTATTTTTCTGGAACAAAAAAGAGGCACCCCGAAGGATGCCTCTCTAACACTGTCAATTGGATTAGTTAACCCAGCTGCTCATTGTTTTTTCGTATGATACCAATTCTTCTTCTTTGAAGAACAAACCGATTTCACGCTCTGCGCTTTCAGCGGAATCCGATCCGTGGATCATGTTTTTGCCTACAGTGACTGCGAAGTCGCCGCGGATTGTTCCTGGAGCTGCATCTTTAGGGTTAGTAGCGCCCATCATTTGACGTGCAGTCAAAATAACGTTTTCGCCTTCCCAAACCATTGCGAATACAGGGCCTGAAGTGATGAATTCAACCAATTCACCGAAAAACGGACGTTCTTTGTGCTCTCCGTAATGCTCTTCAGCCAATTCAGTAGAAATTTGCATCAATTTAGCACCTGCAAGGTTATAACCTTTTTTCTCGAAACGAGCAACGATTTCACCGATCACATTGCGTTGTACGCCATCAGGCTTTACCATTAAAAATGTTTTTTCCATTAATGAACACTCCTCTATTAAAAGCTCGGGCAAAAGTTGCCCACCTTAAAAAATACTATCATTATGGAGCAAATTGTCAACTCCTGTTTAAAACTTTCTCTTGCCGATAAACATTGCAATTTTACGCATCGTTTTATTGGCAGGGCCTTTCGGCAAATGATCCAGTTCCTTTAAGGCTTTATCGAGATACTGTTCACTGATGGCCTTTGCCTGCTGCAAAGCGGAACTGTTTCGGATCATTTTGACAATCTCCATGCGTTCACCATCCGACATTTCTTTACCTACAGCGTTTCTCAAATGGCTGTAGATTTTAGGGTCCTGGCGCGCCAACAGGACGGGCAACGTGATATTCCCCTGGATAAAATCACTCCCTGCAGGTTTCCCAAGTTCTTCATCGGAAGACGTGAAATCCAGTATGTCATCCGTAATTTGAAATGACATGCCGATAAAATATCCGAATCTTCTTAAACGGGCCGCAGTTTCTGCGTCAGTCCCCGAAACGGTGGCTCCCAGCTCGCAGCTTGAAGAAATAAGCAAAGCTGTCTTTCGTTTAATACGGCGAAGATAGTCGCGTATCGTCTGATCCAGTTTATACTTATCTTCGATTTGGATTATCTCGCCGCGGCAAACTTCAATCATTGTCGTCGAAAGGATGTCATGTATTTTCGAATCTTCAATAACAGTAATATATTCGAGCGCCCTAGCCAGGATAAAATCCCCCGTATACATCGCTACACTATTATTCCACTGCGCTTTGACAGTTGTCTGGCCGCGTCTCATCTCTGAGTCATCGATCACGTCATCATGGACAAGTGAAGCCATATGGATCAACTCAAGCGGCACTGCCACTTGTTTCATCACATCGGCACGATAGTTGCCAAATTTGCCTGCGAGCAAAACAAAAACAGGCCGGATTCTTTTTCCTCCGGCCTGCAATAAGTGTAGGGAAGCTTCATTAAGGAGGAGTGAATTGGAGCCTACAGCGACTTCTAATTCTTTTTCAATCATTTCCAATTCCGGTCTAAGGTCGGAATAGAGCAATTTCAACTTCACCTTTTCCACTTAAAAACCTTCTCCCGCTACTTTACTTTTTTGATACCCATATGGAGTGCTGCCGCACCGCCTGTATACGGCTTGTATTTCACCTTTTCAAAACCTACATCAGAAAATAGCTTAGCGAGCTGTTTCATGCCCGGAAAATCTTTTGCCGATTCCTGTAGCCACGAATATTCTTTGTAGCTCTTTGCAAAAAACTTGCCGAAGACCGGCATGATGAACCGGAAATAAAATCGGAAAAACGGTTTAAAAAGAATGCTTTCCGGTTGGGAAGTCTCCAGACATGCAATCATGCCACCCGGTTTAAGAACTCTGTGCATTTCGGAAAGAACCTGTTCGTAATCCGGCACATTTCGTAAACCAAAACCAATTGTCGCAAAGTCGAATGTGTTATCGGGATAAGGAAGGGACATCGCATTTCCCTGCACTAATTCGACCTGAGGCAGATGTCTTGTTTTCTCTATTCCCACGTTCAGCATATTCTGGCTGAAATCAAGACCAACAACCCGCCCCTCCTTGCCTGCCGCTTCCGCCAGAGCAATTGTCCAGTCTGCCGTTCCGCAACATACATCTATTGCTGAGGCACCGGGTACAAGCTGCATTTTGTGCATCGTATCTTTCCGCCATTTATTGTGCTGTTGAAAACTGATGACCGAGTTCATCTGGTCGTAGTTCTGTGATATCTTTTCAAATACTTCATGTACACGCTGTTCTTTAGTTTTTGGCATCTCAGTCATCCTTCTCGGGTAAGCTGTTCCGCTAAATGCTGGTGCGGAATAATTTGATGAAGTAAAAAGTTTTTAAGACGGAAATCCATTGGATGGCTATCCAGGACATCTGTCAATTGAGTATGGAGCTCATCCAGTTTATCAAGAATCCAGCGCTCTGAATATAATGGCAAAGGCAATGCCAGATTCAGTTTATGCAATAGATTTGTCTTCTGGCCTTCGCGCAGGAAATCGAGTTGATTTGTATAATATACGTATTCCATGGCAGGTATTGCGATTTCCTTGTATGAAGAAAGTCCGTAATGATCATAGTAGATACTCAATAATCGCGTTTCAATGACATTAGCAGCCGATTCCACACCAGCCACGGACATGGCTGTGTTTTCATAGAGGGAAGCTTTTTTCTCGCTGACACTGATAATGCCGCTTGCCAATAATTGGATCAACCTGATATTTTTTGTACCGCTGAGTAACCGGTAATAAATTCCACTGTAAAAATCACCTGCCAAAACCGTCAATTGCTGGCTCTTGCTGACTGGCGAGGCTTCTTTAACCTGATCATGTGCATGAAGCGCCGCATATACAATCGCCACTGTTTTGGCTGAATCTTCTATATCCTCAGACCATTGTTTCCCATCAAAAAAAGGCAATAGCAAAAAGAACAAACGAGCCCGGTCTGTTGAAGGGCCAGCTGTATATTTTTCGAGTGTCCGCTGATGCAAGATTTGCAGGACGTCGATTTCCATTAAAGTGATTTTCGAATGTATTTGTATGTCATTCATACTGCGTGCTCCATTCGTATTTTAGAAATTCTACATAAGTTCTACACAAGTATACCACAGGCTATACCCCTGCTTCATCCATTTGGTCCTATTTCTTGGTTTCGCTTTCGACTATGCCGTGGGCAGAATGGATCTCCGCTTTGCCGCGTATTTTCATCGCAGATGTATGTTCTGTGAACTGGGCAATCATCACTTCGCCCTTATCCAATTTTTCTGTATGATGGAATTTTGTATCATTTCCCCGAGTTAATCCGATGACATTCACGCCGTCTTCCTGTGCCCGGATTACGATATATTCAGTTTGAGCCATTTTGTCGCCTGCTTTCCCTAATTATTAATTTTTATTGATATATGTTATAACTTCCGAGCGTTTGATGGCATCTGTTTCAAGTACTCCGCGTGCCACTGCCGTAACGGTTGTCGCGCCGGGTTTTTTGATGCCCCGCATCGTCATGCACATATGTTCCGCTTCGACCATCACAAAAACGCCATGGGGATTGAGCGTGTCCATCATCGAATCAGCCAGTGTGGAGGTGATCCGCTCCTGCAGCTGCGGCCGTTTCGCGACTGTCTCGACTGCACGTGCCAATTTGCTCAATCCGGTCACTACGCCGTCCCGCGGAATATAAGCAATATGCGCTTTGCCGAAAAAAGGCACCAAATGATGCTCGCACATAGAGTAAAACGGAATATCTTTTACCAGAACCAACTCTTCGTGCCCTTCATGGAAAACGGTCTTAAAAAATTCTTTCGGATCTTCTTTCAGTCCGGAAAAAACTTCTGCATACATTTTCGCCACCCGTTTCGGTGTTTCAAGCAGGCCTTCCCGCGAAACGTCCTCACCCACCGCTTCCAAAATCATTGAAACAGCCTTTTCAATTTTTTCCAAATCAACATTTTGCAATTCCGTATCGGTCACATTGGTTCCTCCTGTAAAAAACAAATTCGCATACTCCTGAGCTGTATGTATTCTTATAATCTATAACAAATCCTTGAAATTCCATTAAGTTCAAGCAATTATAAACTGCGCTTACATCTTGTGATTTATGAAGGTGTATTTATACTGCCTCAACCATCTTAGCATAAGAATCTTAGCACAAGAGAGGGGGTTTCGCAAAATTGATGCCCGTCCAACGCATGTGTCCGGACAATCAAAAAGAATGGCTCCGGTGGAATATGAATTCCGCGGAGCCATTCTATGTACAGCATTGTAACTTATTTCACTGCGTCTTTAAGTGCTTTACCTGGTTTAAATGCAGGGACTTTGCTTGCAGCGATTTCGATTTCAGCACCAGTTTGTGGGTTACGTCCTTTACGGGCAGCGCGTTCGCGTACTTCGAAGTTACCGAAACCGATCAACTGTACTTTATCACCATTAGTTAATGCGCCTTGAATCGCTTCAAAAGCAGCGTCAACTGCTTTAGCCGCATCTTTACGAGAAAGCTCAGCTGCTTCAGCAACAGAGTTCACTAATTCTGTCTTGTTCATGCTATTCACCTCCTCTCAAAGGGGATGTTTACCATCAATCCTGTAAAAAGAGTATCACATCGAAAAACGCATAGCAACCACTATTAGCGCGGTTTAAGCAGTTTCCGGACAAATACTGACAAAATATTCTAAAAAAAATGGTTTTCTATCAAAAACCTTGATAAAACAACATTTTTTATTCATTTATAAAGACTGGCTCCCTGTTTTCATCAATTGTGTACGGAAGTGAATATGCGGGCACAACCGGATTGTCTTCGTAGAGAAGAAAACGTATATCCTGTCCTTCTTCAATGTCACCTTCGTAGTCCTGCAGCGCAGAGAACAGATCCATGGAATAGTCGACATAAATTTCCCCGCTCCCGGTTATCACAAGAGGGAGATTTCTTCCGCTGTAAGGGCTCACTACTGTTGGTTCTTCATCAAATCCCATGACCTCATAATTGAACTTATAGACATTGTCTGCAATGATCTCGGAAATTGGAGCCCTGCCGCCATTTGCACTTTTACGGATATTGACGGAACGTATCGCTTCAGCAATTCTCAAATCCACTAATTTAACGGTCGGATTTTCATCGACGTCCATTAGCACATATTGAAAAATCCCCCCTGTTTCAAAGGCATTTTCAGGGATTTTCGACATATTGGCCGGCACTAACTTCGCGAAATCGATCGGATATTTGATGAATTGGTCAACCTCCATATCACGCGTTTTGATCGGCAATAAACCTCCGCTCGTATTGCGGTATTGATTCACTGCATTTTGAACACTGATCAATTGGTCTTCATAAGGAATTTGATTTTCCGCCCGTTCACTCTCCGGAAACATGCATGCACTTAGAAGGAGTGTAATTGACACAAGCAGTAAAAAAAGAGAAGTTTTTTTCATCATCTTCACCTCATGCGCCGCCGGTTGGTCCGCTGAATACTGTGAAAACCATAATGAAGAATCCAAGTATCAACAATATATATGCAACCAGGGCAAAAATAAATTTTATAATGCCATTATTCAATTTGTATCTGCTTAAATAAATCATTCCCATTGAAATTATCAAAAAAGCAATGCCGGCAAATGATACCCACATTTTTTCCAATGCATCCATAAAACAGCCGCCTCTCGTTCAGTTTCAGTCCATAGTATAGCATAAGAGGAGCCTTGGTGCCGTAGAGAATTTGACGGACAGAGCACAATTTCAGATGTCACGTCTTTCTGTTTTGGGCACAATAAAAAAGTGACACAACTGCGCCACTTTCTTTTGCAAATCATAGCAAATCTATCAGGTCTTCCATCTCATTTTTCTTCATTCGGCCCATCAAATGACCGACCGCTTCTTCAGTTGGAACATTTTTGAACAACACACTGTAAAGCGCTTCTGTTATCGGCATCGGTACTTCATAGGCTTTCGCCATTTGATGCGCCGCTTTTGTGGTTCTGATCCCTTCGACTACCATGCCCATTTCCTCCAGCACTTCATCAAGCGACTTGCCTTTGCCAAGCATATTGCCGGCACGCCAATTGCGGGAATGCGTGCTTGTGCAAGTTACAATCAGATCGCCAACACCCGTAAGTCCTGAAAACGTCAAAGGTGTAGCCCCCATCTTAACTCCAAGTCGCGCGATTTCTGCAAGGCCGCGAGTCATGATGGCCGCTTTCGCATTATCGCCGAGACCAAGACCGTCAGTGATGCCGACTGCCAATGCAATAATGTTTTTCAGGGCTCCTCCGATTTCCACGCCAATTACATCGGTATTCGTATAAACACGGAAGTATTGGTTCATGAATAAATCCTGGACCCGCTCCGCTGCCCCTGTATTTTCACAGGCAGCAGTAACAGTGGTCGGATGCTCCAATACGACTTCCTCCGCATGGCTCGGACCTGATAACACCACAAGATCTTCAATCCATTGCTCCGGAATTTCCTCGCGTATAAGCTCACTGACCCGTTTTAAAGAATCCGGTTCTATTCCTTTTGAAACATGTACGAAAAGGGATGGTTTTTGTATCAATTTTGAAATCTCTGAACTGACTTCCCGCATCGCTTTTGTCGGAACGGCCATGACATATACATCAGCATGGCGAACCGCTTCTTCGAGACTGGCTGTCGCTTTCAGACTTTCAGGAAGCTTAATGCCTTTCAAATAACGTTCATTCGAATGTCGATTTATTTCATCAGCCTGCTCAGCCCGGTGCGACCACAATAAGGTATCATGGCCATTTTGCGCCAGAACAAAGCCCAGGGCTGTTCCCCAACTTCCGGCTCCGAAAATGGTAATTTTTTCCATACATCAATAACCACCTTTATCTCCTTAAGTGCGGGCACGGGTAATAAGACGCAGCGGCGTGCCTTCAAAATCAAAACTTTCACGAATCCTGTTTTGCAGAAATCTCACGTAACTGAAATGCATCAATTCAGGTTCATTGACAAAGACCACAAAAGTCGGCGGCTGAACTGCCACTTGCGTCACATAATAGAGACGCAACCTTTGTCCTTTATCCGATGGCGCAGGATTCATTGCTACTGCATCTGCAATAACTTCATTCAGAATACTGGACTGGATTCTGCGTGAATGGTTCTCATTCACTTTGTTGATGGTTTCAAGAATGCTATGGACACGTTTACCGCTTATTGCGGAAACAAACATGATCGGTGCGTAATCAAGGAACAGGAAATGTTCCCGGATCTTGCGTGTAAAGACGTTCATCGTTTTTTCATCTTTCTCGATGGCATCCCATTTGTTGACAACAATGATAATTGCTTTTCCTGCTTCGTGTGCATAGCCTGCAATCTTTTTGTCCTGCTCCTGTATGCCTTCTTCGGCATTCAGAATAACCAGAACAACATCAGACCGCTCGATTGCGCGTAAAGCGCGAAGAACGCTGTACTTTTCTGTGGATTCATACACTTTCCCTTTTTTACGCATCCCTGCTGTATCAATGATGACATAAGGTTGGTCCTCATATTCATACTGAGTATCCACTGCATCCCGCGTCGTTCCCGCTACTTCACTGACGATTACTCGTTCTTCGCCGAGGAAAGAATTGACGAGGGAAGATTTGCCGACATTCGGACGGCCGATGAGTGAGAATTTAATGACATCATCCGGATATTCCCCTTCATCTTCAGTAGGGAAGTTTTTAGCCACTTCATCCAGCAGATCACCAAGTCCGAGTCCATGGGAACCGGAAATCGGATAGGGTTCGCCCATACCAAGCGTATAAAAATCATAAATCATCGGTTTCATATCCGGATTGTCGATTTTATTGACCGCCAGGATGACGGGTTTTTTTGCACGGAAAAGAATTTTGGCAACTTGTTCGTCCTGCACGGTTACACCGTCACGGCCGTTAACAAGGAAAATGATTACATCGGCTTCGTCCATGGCGATTTCCGCCTGCTGCCGGATCTGTTCAAGAAACGGTTCGTCACGAAGGTCGATGCCTCCTGTATCTATAATATTGAATTCATGCGTCAGCCAATCTGCAGAACTGTAAATACGATCACGAGTCACTCCTGGAATATCTTCCACGATTGAAACACGTTCTCCAACTATACGATTAAAAATCGTAGACTTGCCTACGTTCGGTCGGCCGACTATTGCTACTGTCGGTTTTGACATAATAATTTCATCCTTCCACTTCTATTATATTGAACTAATAATCCTGGATAGTCGATATTCCGCAAAACAGCTTCGCTTGCCTGGGGGCTTGCGCTGAGCTAACTCGGTCTCGTTTCACTTCGCCCGAGTGGATCTCAGTACTTCGCTTGGTCCCCTGGGCGTCTTCGCTGTTTTGCTCCATATCTTAGAGACTCTCTTTACACCAGAGTTTATCACCCAGCAACGGCGCGGCTCAGGAGCAGGCGAATGCCGACGAAGCAATAAGACGAGTGTTCTTCTCGGCATATTGCGGGAGCTAAGGTGCGCCATGAACTTGCGGCGCCTCCTTTGCGACGAGCAGTGCGCAGGAGCATAATCTTTGCCCTGTCCAAAGCGCCGAAGCGTTATATTTATGCTGATACTTTTATTCAACTTATATAATATGCTTATTATACACGAAAAAGAGGATGGCATCTTGTAAATGTCCATCCTCTCTGAAGGTGCAATATTCAGTTTTTCCCAGGATGGGCAAAAGCAGCCGGGTCAAAGCCCCTCACCAAAAGGTAATTGGCTAAATTCCCTGATACAACGGCCGGGCAATTCCGAAGATCCTGAATGGATGCAGCCCCGAGTGCGGTCATCATCATCGCCAAATCTTCGTGAAGCTCATTGACGCTCTCAATAAGCCGGCTTTCCCCTTCTTCAATTGCGAGTTTCAGAAATGCTCCAGCCAACCCCGCGGCATCCGCACCGAGCAGAAATGCTTTTACCATATCCTGTGCATCCGTGATGCCTCCGGAAGCAAAAACGGTTCCACCGAAGGCTCTTCTGACTTCTATGATCGCTGCTGCGGTCGGAATGCCCCAATCCTGAAAATATTCCAACTTTCTGGGACGGCGCTCATTTTCTATTTTCGCGAAATTGGTGCCGCCATAACCACTGGCATCAATTGCTGAAACCGAGGCGCCAGCCAATTTCAATGCAGTTTCATACGAAATTCCAAAACCGGTCTCTTTCACGATTACTGGAACGTTAAGTGATTCTGAAATATGCTGAATTCTTTCCAATGCCCCTTTGAAGTCCCGGTCGCCTTCTGGCATCGTCAATTCCTGTACGACATTCAAATGGATTTGCAAGGCATCCGCCTCTATCATTTCAACAGCTTGCTTCGCCTGTTCCAGACTGGCTTCGCTGCCCAGATTGCTAAAAATAACTCCATTCGGATTCTCTTTCCGGACCACTTCAAATGATGTTCTCTCAGAAGGGTCTTTCAAGGCAGACATTTGAGAACCTACTGCCATTGCCATTCCTGTTTCCCTGGCCGTCCTGGCCAGAATGGCATTCCATTTTTCTGTCCGTTCTCCGCCCCCGCCTGTCATAGCATTAATAAAAACAGGTGATTTTAATTTCAAATCACCTGTTTTTGGGCATAGGTCAACATCGTCCACCCCAAGGTCAGGCAATGCCTGATGGACAAAACGAATGTCATCAAACATGTTCCCTTTTCCCTGGCCAGTAGACAATGCATAATTCACGTGATCCATCTTCCGTTGTGCTCTTGACATTTATTCGGATTTAAACCCTTTTAATTTGTCGCCGATCACATCACTGATGGAGAAGCCGCTTGATTCTTCCGGCATATCGTAATCAGAGAAATTTTGCTCTTCTTCTTTTTCCTGAAGTTCCTTGATGCTTAATGACAGGCGTTTATCTTCTTTGTTAACATCCAGAACTTTTACCTGAACTTCTTCTCCTTCGCTGAGCACCTCATTTGCTGTAGCGATATGCTTGTGGGCAATTTGGGAAATGTGTACAAGTCCCTCAACACCTGGTAATACTTCAACGAATGCGCCATAACTTACAATACGTTTGACTTTACCGTCATGTACGGAGCCTTTCGGCGCTTTTCCTTCAATTTCATCCCAAGGTCCAGGCAGAGTATCTTTAATCGAGAGTGAAATTCGTTCTGCATCGCGGTCAACAGAAAGAACTTTGACTTTAACTTCCTGTCCTTCCGTAACTGCATCTGAAACCTGATCGATATGTTCGTGTGAAAGTTGGGAGATATGGACAAGGCCGTCCACTCCACCAATATCGACGAATGCTCCGAATGAAGCGATCCGCTGGACTTTGCCTTCGATCACATCCCCAGGCTGGATATGTTCCATGACTTCCATTTTATGCGACTCTTTTTCTTTTTCAATAACAGCGCGGTGAGAAAGGATCAGGCGATTATTTTCCTTTTCCATTTCGACTATTTTAAAGGTCATTACCTTCCCTTTATAATCTTCAAAAGACTCCACAAAATAATCTTCAACAAGTGAAGCCGGAACAAATCCGCGGACACCAAGATCGACCACCAGTCCACCTTTGACGACATCCTTTACTTCCGCTTCGATAATTTCACCGGAGTTAAATTTTTCTTCTAAATTGTCCCATGCTTGTTCGGCGTCCACTTTACGTTTGGATAAAACAAAGTTTTCGTCTTCCACTTTCGTAATCACCAGATCAAGTATGTCACCAACCTGAACTGAATCAGACGCTTTTTCAATGTGGAGGCTTGATAACTCACTGATTGGAATAACACCATCAAAAGGTGCACCTTCGATTGTAACGGTTACTGCTTTCTCTTCAATTTTAGCAACTGTACCTTTTACGTGATCTCCAGTCTGGAACTCACTGTTTTCCATCATGTTCATTTCCTCAGACATAAGTAGCCCTCCTTCACAAACTATCCAATTTCTATTTTATGCGAATTCTCTAATAAAAACAAAAATTATCCCTTATTTATTTGTGTTTTCATCAAGAAGCTTCTGGATACTTGCCATGATTACAGCTGTCACTTCTTCCGCAGAGGCTTTTTGTTCGCGGTATGTATCCATTAAAACCGGATCACCGTACACCACTTTTACCTTGCGAAATGGTTTATAAGGTCCGATGATGGCACATGGCATGACATCCGCATTTCCTCTGAGCGCGAAAAAGCCGGCGCCGCTCAAACCTTTTTTCAACACTGCATCCGTAGATCTCGTGCCTTCAGGAAATAATCCTACAACATCTCCATTTTTCAAAATTTTCAGGGCGCTTCTCAGAGCTTCTCTGTCGCTCATCCCTCTTTTAACCGGGAAAGCATTTACCTGTGGGAGAATCCGGCCGAGAATCGGCAAGTTAAACAATTCTTCTTTGGCCATGAAATGCACTGTCCTTGGAGAAGTCATCCCCACTACCGGCGGATCAAGTGCGTGAATATGATTTGAACAGAGAAGAATCCCACCTTGTTTCGGAAACTTTTCCGCGCCGATGACTTCAAATCGATAAAGAGGGGTTAGGGCCGTTTTAACCAGTGCTTTTCCGAATGTATATAAATTCACTTTACTTCAACCTTTCTTCCGCTAGTTTTAAAATGTCTGCCGCTGCCTGTTCAATCGTCAGGTTCGTCGTATCGAGGTACAATGCATCATCTGCCTGGCGCAGCGGTGAAACTTCCCGTTCACTGTCCATTTTATCGCGTGCAGCAATTTCTTTCTGCAGATCTGCGAGCGGCGTATCAAAGCCTCTTTCGGTATTTTCTTCATAGCGGCGTCTTGCACGTTCTTCTACAGTTGCGGACATGTATACTTTCAATTCCGCATTCGGCAGCACGTGCGTTCCGATGTCCCGGCCATCCATCACAACACCCCGTCCGGATGCAAGCTGCTGCTGAAGTTCCACCATTCGCTCCCTGACTGATTCATGGGAAGCAATCAATGAAACTGCACTGGTTACAGCTTGCGACCGTATATCTTCAGTCACATTTTTGCCGTCAAGAAAAACCAGCTGTCCTTCTTCCGAAGGCTGCAGGTCGATTTGTGTGTTTCTGAGTAATTGGCCTGTCCGTTCACTGCTTGCCAGATCAATGCCGGCATTCAAAGCTTTTAATGTAATAGCTCGGTACATTGCACCTGTATCGATGTATATATAGCCAAGTTTTTCTGCCACTATTTTTGCAATTGTGCTCTTTCCGGCGGCAGCTGGACCGTCAAGCGCTATTTGAATGGATTTCATAAAAAAAGTCACCTCATCATATGTATTCAACATATTTTAACACACGAAAAGCGGAAGCGACCATCTAGATTCGAAAGGCATAAGACGATCTGGCGAAGTGGCGTGTCTTCAGCCGCGCAGTCCCGAAAAGCGGAAGTGCCTGTTTAGCTCTGAAAGGCATAAGGCAAACCAGCGAAGTGGCGCTCTTTGCCACATAGCTGGGTTGACTTATGTCCCGAAGAGCTGGGCACTGGAGACTAGACAACAGAGTGGCTTATGACCCGAGAATCTGGTCGCTGGAGTCTGGACAACGAAAAGCGACAGCGCCCGCTAAGCTCTGAAAGGCATAAGACGGGATAGCGAAGCGGCGCTTTTTGCCGCATAGCTATTCTGGCTTATGTCCCGAAGAGCTGGGCCGCTGGAGTCTGGACAACGAAAAGCGACAGCGCCCGCTAAGCTCTGAAAGGCATAAGACGGGATAGCGAAGCGGCGCTTTTTGCCGCATAGCTATTCTGGCTTATGTCCCGAAGAGCTGGGCCGCTGGAGTCTGGACAACGAAAAGCGACAGCGAGAGATGGCCCAAACATTTTTGGGCCATCTCTCTGCGACGAAGCAGCGAAGCGATGCAGGAGCAATAAGGTCTTTGGCAGACCAGCGAAGCGGCGCTCTTTGCACAAAAAAACCCTAAATCTCCGGTCCGATTTCTCGGGCGAAAAGTCAGGACATTTTTGAATTTCTCTGGTGGTAATGTGACAATGACAATAAATGGGCCTGCTTTACTTTTCTTAAGCCGAACCACCAGAGGAACAGCATAAACGGCGCCGCTCCGGCCAGGAAATTATCATTGAAGTAGAGGCTTGCATTGTATAGAATATGCAGAACAAGCGGAATAAATAAGGCCAGGAACAGCCATTTATGTTCAACCCCGGAATGAGAGAATTTCGCCTTTCCAAAGTAATACCCCATCACAACACCAAATAATGCATGGCTCGACACCGGCAATAATGCTCTGATAAATGCTATATCTGTTCCGAACTCAAGCAAGTAAAGAATATTTTCCACAGTCGCAAACCCGAGGGAAACACTTGCACCGTAAAGAATTCCATCATAAGGATCTTCAAAATCCACGTGCCGGAAAATGGCGATCAATAAAACCAGCCATTTAAAAAACTCTTCTATGATACTTGGGAATAATATATAATTCGTCAACGTATAATTGAACACTTCTTCTTCATTGAAAACATATTGAAGAAACAGGATTGGAAATGTCAGAATGGCTCCATAGATAAAACTTTGGAATAATAATCGTGATGGCTCCTGCGAAAATTGATCACGCAGATAAAAGTAACTGAATAATGCCAGGCTAGGAGCTATCGCTGCAGTTAATAATATAATCATCGTGATGCTCCTTTACTCAAAGTATCTTCAGTATATCACGATATATTGGGAATTTTTAGCCGATTCACGAATTGTTCTAAACAGAAAAAGTCAGTTCATCCACTTTACCGGAAGAAGCCAGTACGACCGCCAGTTTGATGCGGGCTTTTTTGCTGTCGTAATCACTTCCCAGAAAGACCCCCTGAGCCAGAAGATCGTGGGCACTTCCCGGATAGCCGTAAGATGGGTAAACATGACCTTCTTCGGCACTGGTGGACAAGATGACAAAAACGCCTGATTTTACAGCCTGTGCAATCGACTCCACCATATGCGGTGAAACCTGCCCCCTGCCGGCCGCTTCGAGTATAATGCCTGCAGAACCACCTTTTACGAGCATTTCAATCATGTAGCCATCCTGGCCGGAATGGCATTTCACAATATCGACCCGTGGTAAATCTTCGGTTACTTTATGTATTTCACGATAAATCGGTTTTTGGTAGACTCTGACTTTATCATTATCGATAATCCCCAAATAGCCGTGGCCAAAAGAATCGAACCCTTGCAGATTGCTCGAATGGACTTTTTTCACGTATTTGGCTGAATAGATCCGTTCGTTGAAAACTACGACTGTTCCCACATCCCGCAGCGTAAGATCGACTGCAGCGTTAATGGAATTTCTCAGATTCGAATAAACATCCGTGCCCACTTCTTCAGGTGAACGCTGAGAGCCGGTAACCACCACTGGGCGATTGTCATTCAGAGTCAAATCCAAGAAGAAAGCTGTTTCCTCTAAAGTATCTGTCCCATGTGTCACCACCACACCACTGACCGAGTCGTCCTTAAATTCCTGCTCAACAGCCTGTTGGATTTCCAGCATCTGTTCAAAACCGATATGCATGCTGGGCAATTGAAAAACATCTATGACATTCACTTCAATATCTTCAGGAAGTTGGCATAGCTCAGCCAGCTCCCTGCCGGAAATTGCTCCAGATTTCAACAGCCCTTTTGAAATTTCACGGCTTGCAATCGTTCCTCCGGTAGTAATCAATGATACTTTTTTCTTCATGATGATATCTCCTTCCGAGGCTTCCCCTATAAAAATTTCTTTGTACCCTTTAACAATTCAATTTATATTCCAAATTCCCTCGCACGAATCGCTTCTGCAATCTGCAGTCCGTGAAAACGGCCGTTTTCTATAAATATTTCGTTGGCATTATTGCCCGCTGCAATGACACCTGCGATAAAAAGGCCATTCACTCCGGTTTCCATGGTTTCCTCATTAAATTCTGGCCGTCCGGAAGCCGGATCTACTGCAATGCCCATATTTTCAAGAAATTTATGGTTCGGATGATAGCCAATCATGGCAAAAACGAAATCGTTTTTGATGAATTCCTTGCGATCATCCACTGTCAATTCAACAGCGTCTTCTTTAATCCGATCAACCATCGAATCAAACAGCATTTTGATTTCGCCTTTTCGTACCAGTCCATCAAATTCCGGCAGAATCCAAGGCTTGATGCTCTTGGAATAACTGGTGCCGTGATAGGAAACAGTGACCCGGCTTCCGGCCTTATGCAATTCCAGGGCAGCATCCACAGCAGAATTTTTTCCGCCTATGACCAATACATCCTGATTGAAAAATGGATGCCCCTCCTTAAAATAATGCATCACTTTAGGAAGTTCAGCACCTTCGACCTCCAACGCGTTCGGCTGATCATAATAGCCTGTTGCGGCCACAAGATACTTGGAACAATAGACACCTTTTGACGTGGTGATTGTAAAAAATTCGTCTTTGCTGACTGATATTGCCGTTTCATAGGGCCTTACATCAATGCCCGACATTGTTACCGCATTGCGGTAATAAACAAGCGCCTGATTTCTTCTCGGCTTCCTTTCTTCCGTTATAAATGGAATGCCGCCAATGGATAAACGCTCACTGGAGCTAAAGAAAGTCTGGTGTGTCGGATATCGATAGATCGCATTGACCACATTGCCTTTTTCTATAACAATGGCCTGAAGCCCCGCTTTTTTCAATTCAATAGCGGCAGAAAGGCCACAAGGACCACCGCCGATTATCACAACATCTGTTGTTTCCATTCCCGCCAACTCCTGCCAATCGAATTTCTATTTCATTATCAGCATAAAAGATTTTGAACTTCAATGCTACTCAACTTAGTGTTAAATCTTCTCAGGGAAAATATCCAAAACGTGATATTGCGGCTCTGCCCCCAGCCTCATAGGCAGAGTGCTCGTTCCATAACCATTTGTGACAAGTTCATATCCTGATCCTCTTTTTTTCAACGAACCTTTTTTATAAAAACCAATTTTGCCCAGTCTGATCTGGCCACCGTGTAAATGACCGGCCATTCGAAGCTGTGGATTGCCGGTGGCAGGCAAAAATTTAAAAATAGCCGGCGTATGTGCAGCAAACAGCACAGTATCTTCTTTCCGGACATCGGCAAAAGCCTTTTCAAGTTTACTTTCCCGTTCACCGAAATAATCGATGCCGACTAATTTTAAATTGGGCTGGCCAAATAATTCAACAGACTCATTCTCCAGTACCTTCACCTTATAATGCTCCAGTAATTTGCGGAGCTTGCGTTCACCCACATTGTGGTCATGGTTGCCCCACACAAAATAGACCGGTGAAAATCTCGTTAATATCCGCAAATTATCAGCTGTCCTATGCAACGGCACTCCCCTCTCCGTCAGATCCCCACCGATAATAATGGCATCTGCAGAAGAACCAAGAAATTCCTCAGGCAATTTTTTTCGGTGGATATCCGCGATGAAAACTAATCGGAAAGGGCGGAAATTTTTATTCGTCTTCAAATTAATGATGTGTCGTTTTTCTTTTATATCATCCGCATTTTTCACCATGGAAAACAGTAGGGTTGCAGCTGATGCGATTCCTACTCCGATGACGTATTTCATATGCCCCACTCCTTCAACCTCCAACCAATAAAGAGGCATAAGCAAAATCTGCTTATGCCTCTTTATTTTGCTATTAATCTTCTGAAATATCCAGTACGCGGAATCCTGATTTCTCGAGTTCCTTGACGAATTTATCAATATTATCCTTTTTGCGGATCTTCAATACAATTCTGCGGACCAGTTTGTCGGTTTCATCGAATGTAACCAGGGAGATAACTGATTCTTTGTATTTCTCGATCACTTCTCCGAGACGACCAATTCGCCCTTCAGATTCCACTGCAGTGAATGTGATCCGGTATCCGGGTTTTTTCATCCCGAAAGCGCTCTGAAGCTGATTTACCAGATCAAACCTGGTGATAATACCAAGAAATTCGCCTTCCTCCACAACGGCAATAATCGGAAAATCGCTCAATTCAACCAATGCCTTCTCGTAAACATCTTCAACACTGAGCAAAACATCTTCGTTTACAAGAATATCTTCAACTTTGGTAGACATTATGTAGTCTTCCTTGTTCTTCCCGGAATTGAAAAACGCCTTATACGCATGATACCAGGTGAAAATACCTTTGAATTCGGTTCCTTCAATGACCGGTAAAGCATCAACCGAGTATTTTTCCAGTAAATCCAGTCCGACTTGAACCGATTCACCCGGACTGACTGTATAACATTTCTCTTTTCTGATCATCGCACTTTTTACGAACATTCGCCCACTCCTGTCTATTGGTTGTATCTGTATATCTTACTCTTAATATGAATACCCTTTGTTAAGGCAGTATTAACGTTTGGCCCGGGTAAATTTCATTGGAGCTTAAATTATTGGCCTGTTTGATCTTTTCTACTGCAGCGCCAGCTCCTGAAGCCCCATAATTATTGACAGCTATTCGATACAATGTTTCCTGCTCTTTCACGATTACAGTTTTCACGTCAGATGTAACCTCTTCTGCCGGTTCTTCCGGTGCAGCCGCAGGAGTTTCTTGTTCAACAGGCTTCTCGGTTTCTGCAGGCTCTGTCGCCTCTTCAACCGGTTCTTCCTCTACTGTTTCTTCGGTTTTTTCTTCAGTCTTCTCATCCGCTTCAACGGTTTGTTCTTCATCCGCCGTCTCTTCAGATCTCTCAGTATTTTCATCTTCCGTTTCTTCCGGAACAAGGACTTCGGATTTCTCAGATGGCGACGTCTGTTCAAAACTCACTTCATTTTCATTTTCTGCACCGATCAACGTGTCATCCGGCACATAAAAGAAAGCGACATATATTAATATAGAGACCGGGATGAGGATGAAAATAAAAAATAAGCCCGGCAATAAAAAGTTCTTGCGTTTAGGCGCCTTCTTTTTTCCTGGCTGCCGATGCGCTCTCCGTGACAGGGTCGACGTATTTTCAGCATTGATTTCCTGGCGATCCTTTTCCAAGGATTCCCGATAATTTCTTTTGTCCATATATGAATTACCCCATTCTTATCTAATATCTTCATTATGACGAAAAAAGTCCCATTTGTAAATGCCATAATAATACATTATTAGCATGATAAAATCACATTCAGACGGCTCTCCCACGTATCGGGAACATCCATGGTTGCATTATTTCTGCTTTCCAAAAAGGGCGTGTAATCAAGTCCATCATTGACACAGCAGTTCGGGGGCTTCTCTTCCAATGTCTGATCAAAGCTTTCGATTAGATATTCTCTGATGCAGCTGTCCATTTCCACCAATTTCCTGATTTTATCCGACTGCCTTATTTTTTCAATTTTTTGCTTTTCAATTTGACGTATCGTTTCTTTTTCTGTGAACAGATTTTTCCAGTAAGATACGACTTTAAGGGAAGTCTCCCTCACAATGCCCATTTCAACCAATTGGGCAGAGCCACCACTGCTCCGGTATATTTCCCTGATTTCATTATTCGTCGGCAGATCATCAAGTACGAGGCTCTGGAGCAGCTCTTCGTCTCCGTAAGCATAAAGCAAAGTGGCAAGTGCCGGGCTGCCGTCTCTCCCCGCTCTGCCCACTTCCTGGACATAGCCTTCAATGGATGTCGGAATCTGGAAATGGATGACATGGCGGATATCCGGAATGTGCACCCCCATCCCGAATGCGTTGGTCGAACAGACCCATTCCAATTCACCGTTTTGAAACTGCTGCTGCACAAAAATACGATCCTGATGCTCCATGCCACCATGATAATAAGCGGTCCGGATGCCAGCCAAATTCAGTAAACCCGACAGTTCCTTTGACTTTTTCCGGGTTCCCGCATAAATTATGCCCGGTCCTTTATTTTCAGCGACAAAAGAACACAGCCATTCAAGTTTTTCATTGCCATTCGCAAATTTCCTAATATCATAAGCAATATTTTTTCGGTCCATCGGATGGCTGTAAATAAAAGGCTCGGTGATCTTCAGATACTTTTTTATTTCCTCAGTTACTTTGGATGTAGCGGTGGCGGTGAGCGCCAGCACACGCGGATGCCCGATTGCAGGCAAAATTTCTGCGATTCGCAAATAATCGGGCCGGAAATCAAAACCCCATTGCGAAATGCAATGCGCTTCATCCGCAACCAGCAGAGAAATTCGAATTTCACTCAGCCTTTTTTTGATAAACGGCTGAACCAGCATTTCCGGAGAGACAAAAATAAAGCGGTAGTTGCCGAGATTGTTCAGCACCTGCTTCCGTTCCCGGGGATCAAGGAATGAATTGATGGCCGTCACCGATTTCTCTCCCATTTTTTTCAATTGTGCCACTTGATCCTGCATGAGAGATAGTAATGGAGATACGATCAATACACTTCCTTCGAGCAAATGGGCAGGTAATTGATAACACATGGATTTGCCGAGACCCGTCGGCAGTAAAGCTATGACATCCTGTCCGGCGACAATTTTTTCTATCACTTCTTTTTGGCCTGGCCTGAATGAAGGAAAGCCATAGGTTTTCAGGAGTGTTTCTTCAAGGTTCATGTATTCTCCCCCTTAGCGGCCAGAGCAAGCCGGATTTGAAAATAGGAAGCTTCCGGCACATTTTCTTTTATGGCCCTCAACCTCTTGGTGTTGTATTCCTGACTGATTGCGACGATTTTGCTGAACAGGTTTTTTTCAATAAAAGCTGTGATATCAAAGACTGGGTCATTCATGGCCAATTCCACAAAATGATCTTCAATGGTACTTGTTTTCAGTCCGCGAAGCGCAGCGATTTCTTCAAGAGTACGGCCATTTTTGAAATAGCTTTCCGTCCGCTTAGCCGTTTCTGTCAACGATGATTGCTGGATGACCCCCTCCAGCAGGATCTTCAGCAGAGGAAATTTTCCGGTTTCGATTTCTTCCATCCAGCCGTGCAATGTCTCAATCGCCTGCAGCTGAATATCAATAATGCCATGGCCATGATCCAGGGAAATCTGCTCCCATGTCATCCCTCCAAGTTTGTATCCCGAGAGACGCTGCATCACAATCATCTTCTGCTGATCTTCCACTTTCACCAACGCAAGACTTTCAGCAATTTCCTGTCTGAATCTTTGGCAGCTTTCTGTTCTCCGGAAATCGATTCTTTGAAGATAGTATTTAACCCAGCGTTGAATATCATCCGCGATGACAACGGCATCAAACAACCTGCTGTTTTGATGAATGTGTGAGAAAGTCTGAACAGCGAGTGACAGGCGGTCCATGAATAAATGTTCTTTCCCGCGGTATTTCCAGCCATTCAATAAATTCGGCTCAGGATTATAGCTGCCAGACTTTTCTGTAACGCGGACAACTTGGCCATCGATCACAATCACGCCTTTGCGCAAGAGCGTTTGTACAGCTTTGTCATAGTCCTTTTTATCAAGCCGGGGCAACAGCCCGAAAAACGGATAAAGCTTATAATAGCCGATATCCTGAATGGTCTGACCGGATTTTTTACCCTTCAGCAGGTGAAAGGGAGAGGATATTGTCCGCTCGCCGTCCACTGCTTTTAAAATAATGATAAGAATATCTTCAAATAACAAGACTGCACCCCCTAGCGGTTTATGGTTGAAAAACTGAACAAACACCTTTAGAATAAAAACGATAGCATAACTGAACTTGTTCGGAGATAAAGGAGAGGAATAAGATTATGGCTAAGTATACCATTGTCGATAAAGATACTTGTATCGCCTGTGGCGCCTGCGGAGCTGCGGCACCTGACATTTACGACTATGATGATGAAGGAATCGCTTTTGTTATCCTAGATGATAACATGGGGAACACACAAGTTCCAGACGAGTTGGAAGAAGACATGGAAGATGCTTTCGAAGGCTGTCCAACAGATTCCATCAAAGTTTCAGACACTCCGTTTGAAGGCGACCCATTAAAATATGAAGACTGAAAATTGTGCGGCCTGAATGCCCCGAGAATTATTTCTCGGGGCATTTTTTTCGGGAAATAAGAAGAGCCAGTGTGACAAGCGACGCTTCGCTCGTTCCACTGGCTCTTCTTATTTTGGCTCCAAAAGCCGTCGAATTTGATTCATTAAGCCCGATAGAACATTCGCTGCTGTTCAATCCACCTGTGCATACTGGTGAACATGAGCAGAACTACTGTGGCCAAGAGGAGGCCTTTGATCAGATTGAATGGCAAAATCCCCAATACAATCGTTCCGAACAGCGCATTGCCTGTTTCAGCAGGAATACCCAGGAAGTACGTATACATTGGCAGGAAAACAAGATAATTGAGTATGCTCATGCCAATTGCCATTGACAAGGTACCAGCAGCCAAACCGACTGCCATTCCTTTTTTAGTCGATAATTTGCGGTAAATAAAATACACCGGCATGAAAAATAGGATGCTAGTTGCAAAGTTCGCCAGGTGGCCAACTGGAACACCGGTCGGACTTCCCTGGAACAGCCAATCCAAAACGTTTTTGAAAAAGGCGACGAGTATACCGGCTACCGGACCCATCGTAACTGCCGCGATAACCGCCGGCACGTCACTGAAATCCACTTTTAAAAATGGTGGCAATGCCGGCAATGGGAAGTTGAAAAGCATCAGTATAAATGAAATACTGCTCAACATCCCGATTACAATCATCGACTGTAATTTCTTGTTCTTCATATTCCTCTCTCCTTGTCGTGATTCACCAGAAGAAAGGCTTGGAACATGCGTTTACAAACAAAATCCCTCAAGCGAAAAATCACTTAAGGGAGAAAAGGCACACTTAATAAGCGTTCCGTTTGGAGTAAACGACACACATCCGCACCTTCACCTTCTCCCATCCAGACTATACTGTCGGCTTTGGAATCTCACCAAATCCTGCGTTTTACGGCTCGCGGGCTTATGAACAAGTGTTCAATTACCGCCGGTAGGGAATTGCACCCTGCCCCGAAGATGAATCGATATTTTATTGTATTACATAATAATGATAATTGAAAAAAGATGCATTGTAAACAGCTTTGCCTACAGTGCACCTTCCTGCTAATTATTAAATTCCATCACATTGATTCCTACAGGCACCGGTAAAGATTCAGTAAAGTCAAATCTGTCCCAACTTCCCGCTGCGGTGTTGTCCATAACCAGCTCTTTGCTGAACGAATCAGCTGCAAGGGCCATTCCTTCGATCATGCGAATTATTGCCTCATAGTCGAATGCATCAAAGTCAATTGCTTCGTTGAATGTGACTGTTACAGTCCCTTCCGTTTCTGTAACCGCGTAATTCAATTCAGGCGGAACCAGTGAAGTATAGAGATCACTCGGAGATGATTTCATCGCCTCCAAAGCTTCCACTGCATTTTCGTGAGGCATATTATAGCCCGGCGTCAAATGGTTTTCACCATTTGCAGCGGCATAAGAATAATATGCCACATTCAGGACTGCAGGATTGATTGCTTCAAGGGGGCCCACCTGGTCAAATTCAACAGGTTCACCAGCTTCATTGACAATGGTAATTTCAGCTGCCTCATTGAAACTGGCAGAGAGTGAATTGAAATAGACAGTCATCGATGCTGAAGCCATATCATAATCGTGATCGGCCGGCAGTGCATGTTCGATTCCTTGAGCTGATGCTGTAATCGTGCCGCTGTAAGGATGATAATCATCAAATCCCAATGATTCCTCGTCCACTTCAGCCGCATAGCGGTTATAAAGTTCAACAGCGTCCACTTCAACAGTTCCGAAATCTTCCTGCAGCCTTTCTTCCGAAATGATGAAGGAAACGGGAATGACCAATGCGTTTTCTGTCATGCCGAGCTTAAACAGAGTATTTTCACCGAGGTCTTCATCATATACAGAAGCAGCTCCGAAAGGGTCAGCTTCCTGCGAGGCGGTAAATGCGTCAGCTTCTTCCGCCTCTGCCGCCTCTTCAGTCCCCTCTGAATCTCCGGTTGCGGCCGAATCATCACTGCCGTCGTTTTCAATTGCCGTTGAATAACTGTCAGCACTTTCTCCGGAACTTTCGGATCCGCTCATATCTGTGGCGGAGTCGTTACCGTTCTGTCCCAATGTCGATGCCAATAACACACCAAAAGTGATAAATGCCAAGGCTGCCACCAGCATAGGAATCCAGCGCTTCGGCTTTTTCTTCGGTTTATGGTCATTTTTCAGACGCTTGTATACTTCTTCTTTCGGACGTTCGTCTTTAATAGCGGGGAAATCCCGTAACAAATTTTCGATGTGGTCTTCATCCCATTTGTTATTCGGCATTTTGCAATCCCCCTTCCTTTGCGGTTAATTTTTGGCGCAGGGATTTTATGGCACGGTGCTGGGTCGTTTTGACTTTCCCTTCCGACCAGTCAAGGATTTCAGCAGTTTCAGCTATGGACAAGTCCTGGAAAAAACGCATGAGGACAACCATTTTCTGGTCGCCTGTACAAGTATCCAATGCTTTATATAATGAGAGCTTGTCTTCATTCAATAAAGAAATTTCTTCCGGCAAGCGCTCAGAAGAGGTCAATTGCTGCGTTTCCCAATCAAAGTGTTCCATGGAATGTTTCTGTCTGACAGAAACTTTCCGGAAATGATCGATCGCTACATTTTTGGCGATGGAAAAAAGCCAGGTCTTTTCGGAGCTTTTTCCTTCGAACCGGTCATACGCCCGGAAAACCCGAATATACACCTCATGCATCAGATCTTCGGCAATGTGGCGGTTTTTGACCAGGTAAATCAGGAATTGAAAAACGTCCTGATGATACTGGTCATATAGCCTGTGGAAAACGGAGTCATTCATATACTCCCCCCGTTCTTAAAATTAGTCGTTTTATGTCGAATAAAGTTACATCTTTTTCAAAGGCAGAAGAAAATAAAACGAAGTTCCCTGTCCATGCTCGCTTTTAACATCGATCATACCATCATGGGCTTTAACAATGTTACTTGCTATTGCCAAACCAAGACCAGTTCCGCCTTTTCCGAGCGTTCTTGCTTTGTCTGCTTTATAGAACCTTTCAAAGACGAAAGCCATATCTTCCGGTGGGATTCCAGAACCGGTATCATTGACGGATATTTTGGCAAAATTCCCTTGTTTCTCCGCTCTGACGATGACTCTTCCGTTTTCTGGCGTATGGCGCAATGCATTATCGATCAAATTGGTCATCACCTGTTCAATGCGGTCTTCATCTATTTCAGCTGCAGTCCAGTCATCGATTTCGGTTTCGAACTGCAATTCGATTTCAGCCTCTTTTGCCGCCTGAGAGAATTTCAACGTCATCCGTTCGATTACGCCATTAAGTTGGACGACAGTTTTATAAAGCCTCATCTGACCGGATTCGAGCCTTGCCAGATTAAGAAGATCTGTCACAAGCCGTCCCATCCGTTGAGATTCCTCGTAGATGATCTTTGTCATTTCCCGGCGCTCTTCTTCAGATGCTCCCACATCATCAAGAAGTGCTTCACTATAGCCCTGAAGCATAGCGATCGGGGTCCGCAGTTCATGCGAAACATTGGCTATAAAGTCTTCACGCAGCTTTTCCAGTTTATGCTGTTCGGTCATATCATGCAGCACCGCCACAGCACCGCGCACGGTTTCGCCACTATACAATGGACTGAAGGAAATGGCGTAATAGGCGCCTTCTATTTCAAGCTCTTCTTCAACCTCTTCTTCAAAATGCAGGACATGGTCCAACATATGCAGCAGTTCGACAGGCAGAGGTTTGCCCTCTGGAATTGTTTTCTTGATTACCCAATACTCCAGAAGCTTTTCAGCAGGCGGATTGCTCAATAAGACGGTTTTATCCTGATTGAACGTTATAACCGCATCCGCCATAGATGTCAGGATGCTTGATAATTGTTCTTTCTCCTGGCTGATGACTTCCAGATGATGTTTTAATTGGGCTCCCATCTGGTTGAACGCCGTTGCAAGCTGGCCGATTTCATCTTTGGAAGTGGAGGTCACACGTGTATCGAAATTCCCTTTTGCCAGTTCAAATGCACCTTCCCGCATTTTGCGGAGCGGTGAAGTGATGCGTGAAGATAGGAAAAATGCAAAAAACGTTGTAAGCAATAAAGCGATAAAAGCAGACAGGAAAACGATATTCGTCGTTCTTTCTGCTGTACGATCCATAACTTCCAAAGATTGGTAAATGAAAACTGTTCCGTGCATTTCTTCACTTGTCTGCAATGGACTCGCCAGAACGATATAGGATTCCATCGTGTCTTCGTCACTTAAAGAAGGCAACAGCATTTGCTTCATCACTGATTCGTCGCTTTCAAAGACAATTTGAAATTCTTCTTCATTCAGGATTCTTTCACGTATTTCCTCCCCGTTCATGCCGTTATGCAAATAATAACTGCTTTCGTAAGGGACTTCCGCAATTACTGCATTCGTTTCCGGCCCCAGGATATCATCAATGATGCTCATCGATATTTCCAGATTGGCATGATCATTGAAAATGCGGGCAATTGTTGCGGCTTCCTTATTCAAGGTCTCTTCCACTGTTTCGCTGTGGTAATTACCCATAAACTCCAAGAGCAGCACAGTAACAATAAAAAGGACAAAGGAAACGAGAAGCAATATGGTGATCCACAGCTTCCCGACGACACTATTCCATATTCTATTCATTTCCAACCTCGAATTTATAACCTACTCCCCAAACGGTGACAATCATTTTTGCCGCCGACTCAGAAACACGGTTCAATTTTTCACGCAGGCGTTTCACGTGAGTATCAACGGTCCGTAAATCACCGAAGAAGTCGTAATGCCATACTTCTTTGAGCAGATGTTCCCGGTCAAAAACCTTATCCGGGGCTTTGGCAAGGAAATACAACAATTCATATTCTTTTGGCGTCAGATTCACTTCCGTGCCATCTGCGGTCACTCGATGGGCATCATGATCGATCGTCAGATGCGGGAAAACCACAAGATCTTTGGAAATAGTCGAATTGGCCGATGGAGAATAGGCCGCTGACCGGCGAAGAATCGCTTTCACCCTTAACACCACTTCACGTGGGCTGAACGGCTTGACGATATAATCATCCGCACCCGATTCAAAGCCTTCAACACGGTTGGCTTCTTCGCCTTTGGCGGTAAGCATGATAATTGGCGTCATTTTTGTTTCACGCAATTCAGTTGCCACTTCTATGCCGTCTTTTTCCGGCATCATAAGATCGAGCAGAATGCAGTGGTAATCTTTTTCAGTCGCCATTTCGAGAGCCTGCACTCCATTTTCTGCTTCTTCCACAAGATAGCCTTCGCGCTCAAGGTACATTTTTAATAATCTGCGGATTCTTTCTTCATCGTCAACCACCAAAACAGTAATTTCCTCAGACATCCTAATCCCTCCAACTTTCTTCTATTCTTTCATTGTACCGATAACATTTCCAAAAATAAATAAAAATGGGTTTCTTCTATATTATATATTGCCGCGTCTTCCATAAGAAAAGCGGACAGAGAAAAAAGAACTTTTTCTCCGTCCGCTTCCTCTCTATTATAAAATAATAAAAATATCTAAGTTGAAATAAATAATTACAGTAGCAGATATTTCGCAAAACAGCTTGCTAAGACTTTGACCGAAGCTTCCGAGGTCAAATCTTTGCGACGAAGCAGCGAAGCGATGCAGGAGCATGCTTATCTAACCCTTTGCTCAGGAGCTTGCGCTGTTTTGCTCCATATCTAGATGTCACCTAGCGCCGGCGCGCTCCAGGACTGGGCGAAGCTATAAGACGAGTGCTCTTCTCGGCTTATGGCGGGAGCCTTGTCCAAAGCGCCGAAGCGGTATTTTTATACTAATTCTTAAATCAACTTATATAGTATTCAACCGAGCTTTATGCGTAAGAATGCAGGCCGGCAATTATCAGGTTGACTGCCACAAGGTTGAACATGATGATGGCAAACCCTATTACAGCAAGCCATGCCGACTTCTCGCCTTGCCAGCCTCTGCCCAGGCGGAGGTGAAGGTAAGCCGCATAGAACAACCATGTAATAAGTGCCCATACTTCTTTTGGATCCCAGCCCCAGAAACGCGACCAGGCTATTTGTGCCCAAATCATGGCGAAAATCAATGCGCCCAGTGTAAAGAGCGGAAAGCCGATGATTACAGCACGATAATTGATTTCATCCATTAATTGCAGATTAACATTCTTGACGAAGGGTTTGAATATCGCCGCAATGCGTTTGCGTGCGATTAAACGAATGAGCCAGTAAAGCACTGTACCGACAATCAGTGACCACAGCATTGTCGTAACTTTCCCGGCATTGACGATTGGCGGCGTTTCAAACAACGGCTCCATTGCCCCTTCTGTCAAAGCTGTATATTGGTTCATACCGGCAATCGGAGGCATATTATAAGTGATTAATGCCTCATTATCGTCCTTATCGATATAAGTGAAATCAGCTTCATAACCCGTTAAGGTGAAATAGCTGTTTGCTGCGACAAAACCGAGTACGATGACCAATGAGAACATCATCGCTTCCAGCCAAAATCGCTGTTTCGATTTTTTGTTCATATCAACGACTTTCAATAGATAGATTAAACCGGCTCCGGCGCTGATCGCCAAAACCCCTTCAGCTATAACTACTGTGCTGACGTGAATCGCCAGCCAGTTTGTTTGCAGCGCCGGAATCAGCGGACTGACTTCACTCGGGAACATGCTGGCAAAAGCGATGATCAATAAAGCGACGGGAAGCACTACCATGCCAAGGACCGGCGTTTTATAAAGCGAATAAATGATGATGAATCCACCAACAAGCGTCATACCGAAAGCTGTTGTGAATTCAAACATATTGCTGAGCGGCGCATGCCCTGTTGCTACCCAACGGGTAATGAAATAGCCAAGGTGCGCAAGAAAGCCTATAACTGTGACGATGAATGCAATATTGCCCCAGCGGCCTTCTGATTTAAATGACCCTTCCTTATTGCCTTTGACTGCCCCGCCAAAAACGATCGAGGCAATCAAATACGCTATGAAAGCGACGTACAGTAGATTCGAACTTGTATCTGCCCATGTCATGACAATTCATCACCTTCCATTTTCTGCTCTTTCTTCAGCTTTTCCTGTTTCTCGATCTCTTCCTGCTGGTCAATATATGGAGGAAGTGATGCAAATTCGGAAACCTGGTCAAGATCTTTCTTTAAGCCGAACCAGTTTTTATTGGTGTGACCGGCTAATATAACCGATCCATCCTCCTGCTGCTGAATCCAGAATCGGCGATGATTGAAATACATCCCCTGAGCCACGCCGATCATAAAGATCAGACCGCCCAGACCAAGGATTGGCAGAGTTCTGTCTTTTCGGATCGTCAAGCCGGAAACATCCCGGGTTTCCGCAGATTGGAAAGTCAATTTATACTGATTGTCTCCCAGCGGCTCGATTGTGTTCTGTATAACGATAAAGCTGACTTCCCCGTCTGGCGTTTCGGGAGTGAACATTCTCACAAGGAAGCCTGGATTGTTTGGAACCGGTGTTGCAGTTTGTGGTTCACCGTCTTCAAAGCCGGAAAAATCGGGATAATAGCCCAGTAAATCAACACTCGCTCCGTTCCCTAAATCATAGGATTCTTCAGGGCTCACCAGATCCACCGTAAACGAACCAAGCGATTCTTCCGATTCCTTATTCGTCAGATCGAACGTCATTGATCTTAATTCATTTTGACGGAAGTCCATCTGGTAAACGGCATAGCCATCGAATTTCAAAGGCTGATTGACGCGGATTGCATGTTCTTTCACCGTTTCCATATTTTCTGTGGCTCCAGGAAGACTTTCATCAGGTGCCTCGTATAATACGATGTCTGTCTGGTAATTCTTCGCTACAGAACCAACGCGTTCAATTGCTTCTTCAAAACGTTCTTCGTCCCCTTCACCGGTATAACTTTCCACGATGAAGTTCTTGTTTTCCAGGTAATACCCAGGAGCGTCAGGAATTGCACGGGTTTCCCCTTCCCTGATCCATAAAGTTTCATCCACATAAAATCCGGGCATCATGCGCAGCATAACCCCGAACAGGAAAATGATGAGGCCTATGTGATTGACGTAAGGGCCCCATCGTGAAAAACGGCCTTTTTCAGCAAGTAAGCCATTCTTATCGACTGTAACATTATATTTCAGCTGTTTCAGCTTTTCTTCTGATTTTTGCATTGTATCTGCAGGCGCGCTGCCATTTGCGTAAATGCGCTGTTTGTTCATAAAACTTTGGTGGCGCAGGACGCGCTGGTTTTTTAACGAACGGTAGAGTGGAACGAACCGGTCAAGGCTGGCAACAATTAACGAAATGGCCAGCATCCCCACCAGGACGATAAACCAGATGGATCCATAAAGATCGTGAAATCCGAGGAAATGGTATATCTTACCTATTTCTCCGTAAACATCAGCGTAATAGGCTTGGATGGTAGCGTCATTTCTGTCAGGGACATTAATATACTGTTCTTGCGGAAGTATGGTTCCCATAGCGGCGGCAACCAGCAGAATCACAATGATGCTGACTCCTACTTTCACGCTGGAAAAGAAATTCCATATCTTATCTATAATCGATTTATTATACGTCTGAGACCGACGGGCAGTCCCTTCATAGCGCATATCCACCAATTGCTTGTTCTTTTCTTCTTCAGTCAGCGAACGGCCGCATGATTCACAAAGAATCGTTCCCGGTGGGTTGATGTGTCCGCATTTGCATTGTAAATTTTCCATCCCAAAAACTCCTCATTAAGGTCTGATTTCTTCCATGAAGCCTTCTATATCCTGTTCCGTCATTTCACCAGTAACAATTCTCTCGATTTCACCTTCCGGATTCACGAGGATGGTAGTCGGCAATGGCCTGATATTATAAGCTGTCATAACCGACTTTGACTTGTCAATCACTACTGGAAAAGATAAATCGAAACGATCAACGAATGACTGCACTTCGAACTCAGATTGGGCTATATTCACTGCAAGCACTTGGACACCCTGTTCTTCAAACTCTTTATATTGTCTGTCCATTGCAGGCATTTCCTTTACGCAAGGCGCACACCAGGTACCCCAAAAATTAAGAAAAACTCCTTCACCTTCATAATCCGACAGTTTATGGCTATTGCCTTCCATATCCTGCAGGGCAAAATCAGGTGCCTTGTCGCCGGCTTTCAGCACTTCGACATCATCTGCAGTAACACTATTATAAATAGTGTAGCCGATGGCGAGCACAAGCAATGATAATATGACTGAACGCATCACAGCGCGATTTCTTTTTTTAGACGGTTTCTTCGCTTTATTGCCTTCCATCATGCATTTCTCCTCCTCCGAGGTCATTGTTGAACCAATTATAGCAAAGTTTAATATGCAAAAAACCTGGAGTTTTGAAGGGTTTGTGAACGTTAATGCCTTTTACCGGTTTCAGCCATCACACGCAGCAATTTCACTTCGTGCGCTGTCAACTGCCGCGATTCGCCAGCATTGAGTCCTTGCAATGTCAAAAATCCGAATTGCTCGCGGCTCAGTTTCTGGACAGGGTAGCCGATTGCTTCAAACATTCTTCTGACCTGGCGGTTACGCCCTTCATGTATGGTGATCTGGACAATTCCTTTACCTTGTTTGTTGTCACCTGAAAGAAGCTTAACCTTCGCAGGTGCAGTCATTCCGTCTTCCAATTTGATGCCTCTTTCCAATTTCCGAAGTTCATCCTTTTCAGGTATCCCCTTCAGTCTTGCCACATAGGTTTTATCAATTTCATATTTCGGATGCGTCAGGATATTCGCAAATTCTCCGTCATTCGTCATGATCAGCAAACCGGAAGTATCGTAATCGAGACGACCTACCGGATAGATGCGTTTATCAATGTCTTCAAAAAAGTCGGTAACCACTTTTCTGTTTTTATCATCCGAAACAGCTGAAATTACACCACGCGGTTTATATAAGAGATAATAGACTTTCTGTTCTTTTTCAAGTTGTACGCCTTCCACTTCGATCGTATCGGAAGAAGAGACTTTAGTTCCCAGTTCCTTTATTACTTTGCCGTTTACACGGACTTTGCCGTCCAAGATCATCTGTTCCGCTTTCCGTCTTGAAGCGACACCGGCATGTGCCAGCATTTTTTGCAATCGTTCCATAAACTCACCCCATCTTATTTAATGTTCTATGTTATACTTTCGCTTCTTCTTTGAACGCTTCCTGGAATTTCGTCATGAAAAGATCTGTATCATCATCTGCGTCTGACCCGGCTTCTTCCGGCAGCACCGGCAATTCATCCAAATTCTTCAGACCGAAATAATTCAGGAATTCGCTGGTCGTTCCGTAAAGGATTGCCCGTCCGGTGCCCTCGGCTCTGCCGGTTTCCTGAATCAAACCTTTGCCAGCCAACGTATATAAAGCCTTTTCGCTTTTTACACCTCTGAGATCTTCGATTTCCACTCTCGTAATCGGCTGTTTGTAAGCGATGATGGCCAGTACTTCAAGGGAAGCCTGAGATAATGATTGGACAGTCGGATTTTCCACCAGGCGTTGAATGGTATCGGCCACTTCTTTTTTTGTAACCAATTGATAGACACCGGCAAGTTCTTTGATCATAATTCCGGCTGTTTCGCTTTGTTCATATCTTGCAGCCATCGCGGCAATTTCTTCCAAAATGAGCGTATCCTCGGTTTCAGTGAGAAATTCAAGCTGTTTCATCGACAGGCCATCATCACCTGCTACAAAAAGCAAAGCTTCTATTTTACTCGAAAGATGCGTCATCATAATCCCACGATTCCTTTCTAAGTACGACCATCAGATCAGTGAAATTTTTTTCCTGATCAACCGACACGACCTGTCTTTTCATCAGCTCCAATATCGATAGGAAAGACACAACCATGACAGTCCGGTCATCGGTTGGGAACATTTCCGTGAATGGCGCTTTCCCTTTGGAGGCCTTTAAGATGCTGACAATCGATGTCATCTGGTCTTTGATCGAAATTTCCTGTCTGGCAATCCGGGCAGACAGCGGTGCTTTTAATTTCTTTCGTCGGAGCATTTTCTGAAAGGCCCCGAGCATATCGTAAGCATTCACTTCGAGGTCAATATTCTCGAAAGGCGCCAGTGTCTGATATTCCGAAAGATCCATTGGCGCCTTTGTATAGATTGCCGCGCGGCCGGATTCAAGTTCTTTCAGCTGGGCAGATGCTTCCTTGAATTTCCTATATTCAATCAACCTTGAAACCAGCTCATCACGAGGATCCTGTTCTTCAAATTCATATTCGGGATCTTCCAGATCGCCCTGATGGACCGGCAGCAGGGTTTTACTCTTTATAGCCAGCAGAGTTGCTGCAAAAACAAGGTATTCACTTGCCTCATTCAACTCGAGAACTTGCATCGCACGGATATGCTCCATATACTGGGTAGTGATTTGCGAAACCGGAATATCGTAAATATCAATTTCCAAACGGTGTATTAAATGCAATAATAAATCAAGAGGGCCTTCAAAAGCCTCCACCTTTACTTCATAGGACATCCGTTCAACCACCTGACTGTTAAAGATACTCAATATATTATAGTAGAAAGGGGATCAAAATGCACCCACTCCATCATCCGCTCTTTATCCAATACATTATACACTTCAATTTCAATGAAGATTATTTCGAGTGCCATGAAGTCGGCGAAGAATATTGGAAGAATGTGGCACCTAAAGACAAGATGCATCCCCTCGCAGGATGGATCCAACTGGCTGTCGGCATGTACCATTGGCGCCGCAGCAACTTTCCTGGAGCATTGCGCTCCTTTATCCGGGCGAAAGACAAGTTATCAGATGCGGGAGTATGGACAGAAGGCTTTGACAGCGAACTGCTTGTAGAGCAGCTATCGGCATCCATTCAAGCTGTGACGGAGCGCCGAGAGTTTTCAGCATATCGATTGCCCGTCATTTCTGATGAACTGGCTCAGGTGGTACAGGAATATATGGCGGACAATCCGGGGGAAAGCCTCGATGCACATTTTCTTATGCACAAGCACAGACTGCGTGACCGAACATCCATCATCAATTTGCGGGAACAAAAAAAAAGGCGGAACCTTTAAATTAAAGTTCGCCTTTTTTCTGTGGACATTTTGTAAGGAAAGCTTCAGTCTCTTTGGTCGACAGCATTTCTTTGTCCTGCATAATCTGCTGGATTTTATCGACCATCGCGTGTCCGATTCCTTCTCCCCGATGAGAAGGGTTGACGGAAATGTGGTGTATAGTGAATCGGTCCTCAGCCACTTCTACACCCAGCAACCCGACAAAGTCCTCGTCTTTTTTCCAAAGGTATAATTGCCAATTCGGATTTTCTTCATATATATGCATGGTCTGCTGCAACTTTTTCAGTTCACGCTCTTTTGGCATGAACGACATCAAGCCCATCGCAATTTTCTCGAATGATTTTTTGTATCTGAATAACATAATAATCCCTCGTTTTCTACTTGAAACAACTTAACTTATCCTACTATATATCGATCAATAACTCAAGCTGGTGTGAAGTCATCCCACCTGATCGGCAAAGAATAACCAGTAGACCAGGCCCCATCCGAGTGCCAACAACAAAAGAATGAGCAGTAGAATCAGGTTATTTTTATTCATTCATGCCCCGCCTTTATTCCGTAATCCAAATCGAGCCGGACGATATCTTCATGCGTTTCACGTCTGACTGCCAGCTGGTGTTCACCGTTTTCTGCAAAGACCACTGCCGGCCGGGCTAAGCGGTTGTAGTTGCTCGCCATCGAATAGCCGTAAGCCCCTGTACAGAATACAGCCAAAATGTCTCCAGATTCAGCTTGCGGCAATTCTGCCCGTTCAATCAGCTTGTCGCCCGATTCACAGCATTTTCCTGCCACCGTATAGGTTTCGGTCAATGCATGTCCTGCTTTGTTGGCAATTGCCGAGCTGTAGGCAGCTCCGTATAGAGCCGGCCGGATGTTATCCGACATGCCCCCGTCAACCGCAATGTATTTCCGCACATTCGGCACTTCTTTCATCGAACCGACTGTATAAAGCGTCGTGCCCGCATCTCCTACCAATGAACGGCCGGGCTCAATCCATATTTCAGGTACTGTAAAACCGGAGTTCACTGAAACCTCTTTGACAGTTCCAATCATTTCTTTGACATATTCTGCTGGTTCAAGCGGCTGGTCTTCCTCTGTATAGCGTATACCAAATCCGCCACCGAGGTTCAGCACTGTGCAGCGATAACCGAATTCCTCCTGCCAGCCGGCCATTTTGGCAACCAGTTTTTCAGCCGCCATCCGGAAGGCAGCCGTATCGAAAATCTGTGATCCGATATGGCAATGAAGCCCGAGCACCGCCAGGTATTCATGCTGATATGTTTCCTTGAATGCCAGATCCGCCTGGCCGTTATTCAAATCAAAACCAAACTTCGAATCTTCCTGGCCCGTCGTAATATAATCATGTGTATGAGCTTCGATGCCTGGTGTAACGCGCAACAGAATGTTCATCGGCTTCGCCAGTTGTTCAGAAAGCAATTTCAATTGTGCGATTTCATGGAAATTATCAACGACGATGCATCCGATTTGTTCATCAAAAGCCATCCGGAGTTCATCCAGGCTTTTATTATTGCCGTGGAAATGGATTTTTTCTTTCGGAAAGCCGGCTTTGATGGCCGTGTACAGTTCTCCGCCCGACACCACGTCAAGAGACAGATTCTCCTGCGAAGCCACCTGGTAGATGGCAATGCTCGAAAAGGCTTTGCTGGCATAAGCCACCTGGTAACCGATTCCTGCGTCTTCAAATGTTTGCTGAAACGCCCATGCCCGGTCACGGAATAATTGGATATCATAAACAAAAAGTGGAGTTCCATATTGTTTGGCCAGATCTACCGAATCAACCCCTCCGATAGTTAAATGGCCTTGTCCGTCAATGGTTTGAGTACCGTATAAATGCATAATCGCCCTCCTGAAATGAGAATTTGAAAAATCTTGCCGGAAAATCCGGCAAGATTCTGTTAGTCTGTAATCAATTTTGAAATCAGCTGAATCTTTTCAACCGGTTCATCTTTGAATTCTATACTATTATATAACATCTCCGTACATTGCGCGAGGTCCTCTGTATTTGAATAGACAGTTGCGATGGATTCGCCTTTTTTCACGAAGTCTCCTACTTTTTTATGGAGGACGATGCCGACGGCCAGATCGATTTCAGAATCCTTTGTCGCTCTGCCGGCTCCGAGAACCATTGCCGCAGTACCGATTTCATCCGCTTCCATAAAGGAAATATACCCCTCTTTTTGTGAAGGGACTTCTTTTATGAATTTTGCTTGAGGCAGCAGGCTGACATCGTCCACGACGGCAGGTTTGCCGCCTTGGGCTGCGATAAACTGGCGGAAAACTTCCAATGCTTTTCCGTTATCGATCACTTCTTCAAGCATTTTCCGCGCCTCGTCAAGGTTGTCTGCTCCTCCGCCTACAACAACCATCTGGCTGCCAAGCACGAGGCAAAGTTCCGTCAGGTCTTCAGGTCCATTCCCCTGCAAAGTTTCGATGGCTTCCTTCACTTCCAGCGCATTGCCGATTGCAAAGCCGAGAGGCTGGCTCATGTCGGAAATGATCGCCATTGTTTTGCGCCCTGTGGCATTTCCTATGCCGACCATAGCGTGCGCCAGCTCTTCCGCATCTTCAGCCGTTTTCATGAATGCACCTTCGCCGGTTTTCACATCGAGAACGATGGCATCTGCTCCAGCGGCTATCTTCTTGCTCATGATTGAGCTTGCGATCAACGGAATGCTGTTGACAGTTGCTGTAACGTCTCTTAATGCGTACAACTTTTTATCAGCCGGAGTCAAATTGCCGCTTTGGCCGATGACCGCAACCTTGATATCATTGACCTGTTTGATAAAATCTTCGGTGGATAATTCCACATGGAAGCCTTCAATCGCTTCCAGTTTATCGATCGTGCCCCCAGTATGCCCAAGGCCACGTCCGCTCATTTTTGCAACAGGCACTCCGCATGCCGCAACCAATGGTCCAAGTACCAAGGTTGTCGTATCGCCTACACCGCCAGTAGAATGCTTGTCCACTTTGATGCCGTCAATAGCGGAGAGGTCAATCTGATCTCCTGAAGCCGCCATGGCCAGTGTCAGGTCTGCGCGTTCACGGTCCGTCATGTTCTGGAAATAGATTGCCATCAGAAAAGCGCTCATCTGATAATCATCGATATTCCCTGCCGTATAGCCCGTTACGATATATTGGATTTCTTCTGTAGAAAGTTCAAAACCGTCTCTTTTCTTTTCAATCAAATCTACCATTCTCATGAAGGTCAACCGCCTTTTTATTTTAATTTTGATAGGAAACTCGTGCCGAATTTCGGCATTGGCACCGAGAAGTTTTCTGCTATTGTCGCACCGATGTCGGCAAATGTTGAACCAAGACCCAGTTCTTTCCCTGCTTCAAAGCGAGGGGAATAGGCAAGCAACGGGACGAATTCACGTGTGTGGTCCGTGCCCGGGAATGTCGGATCGTTGCCATGGTCAGCCGTGATGATCAAAAGATCGTCACTGTCCATCTTTTCGAGCACTTCCGGCAATCGGCGGTCGAATTCCTCAAGTGCCGCTCCGTATCCGTGGGGATCACGGCGATGGCCGAACAGCGCATCGAAGTCCACCAGGTTCAAAAAGCTGAGACCGTTAAATTCTTCGCCAGCTACTGCAGCCAATTTATCCATGCCATCCGTGTTGTCTTTCGTGCGCACTGCTTTTGTTACGCCTGCACCGTTGTATATATCATCGATTTTTCCGATAGCAACGACATCTTTGCCATTGTCTTTCAGTTCATTCATAACTGTACGGCTAAATGGTGCCAGGGCATAATCATGCCGGTTTGTTGTCCGTTTGAATGCGCCTTTTTCACCAAGGAAAGGGCGGGCGATTACACGGCCAACCAAAAATTCGGGAGATAAGGTCAACTCCCGCGCAATTTCACAAATTTCATATAATTCTTCAAGCGGCACGATTTCCTCATGCGCTGCAATCTGAAGAACCGGATCAGCGGATGTATAGACGATGATTGCTCCTGTTTCCATATGCTGTTCTCCGAGCTCATCCAGAATTTCTGTGCCGCTGGCTGGCTTGTTGCCGATCACTTTGCGGCCGGTTTTTTCCTCAAGCTGAGCAATCAATTCTGGCGGAAATCCATCCGGATACACTTTGAACGGCGTATCGATATTAAGGCCCATTATTTCCCAGTGTCCCGTCATCGTATCCTTGCCGACAGAAGCTTCCTGCAAACGGCCATAATAAGCTTCAGGAGTCGTTACAGGAGAAATTCCTTGCACAGACTTGATGTTACCGAGTCCCAACTTTTTCATATTCGGCATAGATAGGCCGCCAACCGCTTCAGCGATATGGCCAAGGGTGTCAGATCCAACGTCACCGAAAGCTTCCGCATCCGGCGCTTCGCCAATGCCTAAAGAATCCAATACTACTAGATGAATGCGATTGAAGTTTTTAATTGTCATTTAACATCCTCCTCATTTACATGATTATTTTAACATATATTTTTAAAATGTCAGATGTCTGACCTTTGTCAGGCTCTGGGATGGAACTGAGAATAGACATCTTTTAACCGGGTTTTGCTGACATGGGTATAAATTTGCGTGGTTGAAATATCCGCATGGCCCAGCATTTCCTGCACTGCCCGAAGATCTGCCCCGTTTTCAATCAGATGTGTGGCAAAAGAATGGCGCAAAGTATGAGGTGTCAATTCTTTTTGAATTCCGGCTTTCTGTGCATGCTGCTTCAACAATTTCCAGAATCCCTGCCTAGTAAGTCTTTTACCCCTTTGATTGATGAATAAAGCATCTGTCGTAATACCGGGCTTTGCCAGATCGCCACGGGCATCCGATATATAGTCCCTGCAGGCGGCGAGTGCTGATTTGCCCAAAGGGATTATGCGTTCTTTTCCGCCTTTTCCGAAACAGCGCACAAAGCCCATCGTCAAATTTACGTCTTCCATATCCAGGCTGATACATTCACTGACACGCATCCCACTGGCATATAATAATTCAAGCATCGCCTGATCTCTCTTGCCATTCGCTTTGGAGGTGTCAGGGACTTCTATCAAAGCCTCAACTTCTTCAATCGACAGTACATTCGGCAATTTTTTATCCATTTGCGGCATCTCCAGATGAACCGTCGGATCCTTATCCACAATCCGCTCTCTGATCAGAAATTGGTGAAAAGAGCGGATCGATGAAATATGCCTTGCCACTGTCCTCGATGACATTGTAGTTTCTTTCAGATGGCTGAGGTGATTAAGAATATGTATGCGTTCTACGTTTCGCAGCGATTCCAATTGTTCCACTTCTTTCAAATACTGTACATAACTCTTCAGATCGCGCTCATACGACAATAATGTATTGGCCGCAAGCTGCCTTTCCACCCTGAGAAACTGCAAATAATCATCCAGCGCATCTTTTGCGTATTTCATTTTCTCCGCCTCCTTGAACTTTTATTACTGAAGTGATCTTTAAATTAAAAAAACGGCCATTACTGGCCGTTACTCACTATCGCCTCGGTTTTCTGATAGATCATCCTGTGTGCTGCGGTCATGGCAGCGCCAACAAATGCCATGGAATGTAAGGCGGTGGTCTTTAATTTGAAAGTTCCAGCGTTTTTCTACAACATTTTCGACATCTTCAAGCAAATCTTCCTGTATTTCATCCACTGCCCCGCATTCCAGACAGACAAGGTGATGATGGAAATGTGCTGCGCCTTCTTGTCGAAGGTCGTAGCGGGAAACTCCATCACCGAAATTTATTTTATCAACAATTTTTAATTCAGTTAATAGCTCCAGAGTCCGATAAACAGTAGCCAGCCCGATTTCCGGTGCGATATCCTTTACTAATAGATAGACGTCTTCAGCACTGAGATGGTCCTCTTCATGGTCTAGCAATATTCGAACTGTCGCTTCGCGCTGTGGCGTCAATTTATAGCTCGCAGCGTGTAATTGCTTTTTGATCCGATCAATCCTGGTTTCCATGCGACGCCCTCCCTCAAACTGTCTTCATTATATCAAAGGTGCGTTCTCAATTACAAGGATGCAAGCAGTCTTTTAATTATAATGATTATCATGTACAAATCCTTCTAATTCTCAATTGATAATCGTTGTTTTGCCCACAGCACAGCAAAAGCTGTTTTTGCATCAAATATACGGTTGTCCCGCATCATTTCCTCAGCTTCTTCCACCGTCACTTCCATCAGTTCAACGAATTCATCTTCATCCGTGACTGCGCCCGATTCAGCTTTCCTTAATCCTTCTGCAAAAAACAGATGTACCACTTCGTCAGCAAAACCGGGGGAAGTGGAAAATGACTGGATCAATTCAAGTGAATCAGCCGAATAACCGGTTTCCTCTTCGAGTTCACGCATCGCTGTCGTTTCAGGAGACTCCCCTTTTTCAAGTTTTCCTGCCGGCACTTCAATAATCGAGCGTTCAAGGGCTTTACGGTATTGTTCCACCATGATTATTTTGTTTTCTGGGGTGAATGCCAGAATGGCTACAGCTCCCGGGTGTTCTATCAATTCGCGCTTGGACGTCTTTCCGTTGGGCAAATTCACTTCGTCCACTTTCAAATTGATGATTTTCCCTTCATATATCCGTTCAGAACGGATTGTTTTTTCTTCAAACTTTTTCATAATGAGCCTCTTTTCATTTGTGATTTTTCTATCGCAAAGTATAACATAAGAAGAATAGTATTCTAAAATGAGGTGAAACGATGAAACGCAATCAATTAGGCAACAGTATTCTCGAAGTCAGTGAAATTGCCCTCGGCTGCATGTCTTTGCCAAATAATGAAAATGAAGCAAGGATCATTGTTGATAGTGCCCTTGATGGCGGCATCAATTATTTCGATACAGCTGACCTATACGGCAAAGGGAAAAACGAAGAAATCGTCGGAAATGCCATCGGAGAACGTCGCAACGAAATCATTTTAGCGACAAAAGTGGGCAATGAGTGGCGTCACGATTCAGATGAAGTTCAATGGAATCCATCAAAGTCCTATATCAAATCTCAAGTACACCAAAGCCTTAAAAGATTGGACACCGATTGGATTGACTTGTATCAACTTCACGGCGGGATGATTACTGACTCCTCCGAAGAAACGATCGATGCATTTGAATCCCTGAAAAAAGAAGGCCTGATTCGCGAATACGGCATTTCTTCCATCAGGCCGAACGTCATCAACCGCTATCTGGCAAACAGCGACATCGCTTCTGTGATGATGCAATACAGCCTCCTTGACCGCAGGCCCGAAGAATTTCTCGACAAAATCGGCGATGCTGGAAGATCTGTCGTGACCCGCGGAACTTTCGCAAAAGGTCTATTGACGACCGAAGGACTTGAACGATTAAAAAATAATGACGGTTATATGGATTACAATGCAGATGAACTCGAAAAAGTGCTGACTGAATTAATGAAAATTGAAGACAATTTAAATGCGCTGGCCATTCATTCTGTTTTGCAGCACAACACTGTCGCTTCGGTAGTGGCCGGTGCGAGTTCTGCTGCCCAGATCCAGCAAACTGTGGCCGCCTATCATACAGAAATTTCAACAGACCAGATCGCTGCAGCAAAAAAACTTACTAAACAATCCAACTATACGCAGCATCGTGATTAAAGTGAGGAACTGCGATTGCAGTTCCTTTTGATTTTCTGAACTTTGAAAAATGGAATATCCAGGCTGTCGAGAAACTGTCCATTTCTCAAATCATTTCGCTTTAGACGGGCGCTTTACTCGGGTTCAAGGTGAAATCGGAATACTTGTTTCTTGAAACTGACTTAAAAGTGTATGCTTTTAGAGAAAGCAATCTGAGATATGGAGCAAAAAAGCGAAGACGCCCAGGGGAGCAGGCGAATGCCGACGAAGTGCAAGATCCACTCGGACGAAGTGAAACGAGACCGAGTTAGCTCAGCGCGAGCCAAGAGTTGGCCGAAGGTAGTTCGGCCGAGTCTTTGCGACGAAGCTAGCGCAGCGATGCAACGCCCTTTCATGTCTCGAAGCTAGCGTAGCGATGCAGAGACAGGAGCAGCCTTAAAATCGTGCTCCTGCAGTGCTACGCACTTCGTCGCAAAGGCAATATCCTCGCAGGGGTCGGATACTGCCTTCGAAGCTGTTTTGCGGAATATCGATTTTCATTTTTACTTTCTCAACAAGCTGGAATATCGCTATCCTTTTTGTTGAATTAAGTGCTCTTCTATAATAGACTAAATAGTAGGAATTATCTGATAAATAAGAAAGTACTAGTTCTAAAGTTACTTGGTTTCCAACCGGATGCGTGTTGTAATTGTTACAGGATTAATTATTTCATTTTGGCTCATATTCCCACTACATACCGGTTTTACTTTTCAGCTCCTCTAACTTTGCTGGGGAATAAAAAATCACTGATAGAAAGGTCCGCATATATAATGAAACTTAACGAATTGCTAAAAGGAGTCACCCTCCTGAACAACATAGACAACTATATATATGACCTGCCTATCCATGGCTTGGCTGATAGCTCCCAGGAGGTCAATGAGGGGTTTCTTTTCGTTGCCATCAAGGGCTTTAAAGAAGATGGCCATAAACATATCCAGCACGCCATCCAACAAGGTGCTGCAGCAATTGTCGGCGAACAGGACATAACAGACCTCTCTGTACCCTACCTGCAAGTTTCCAATACGCGGATTGCCCTGGGCGTCATGGCAAAGAATTTCTACAGAGATCCTGCCAGCCGTAAGATTATGATTGGGATAACCGGAACCAACGGCAAAACTACCACAAGTTATTTGATCAAGCACCTGCTGGAACAAAATGGAATCTCCTGTTCAGTTATGGGTACCATTCAGAATATCGTGAACAATGCATCCATCAAGTCCGCCAACACAACTCCCAGCTCACTTATTCTGGAACAATTACTGGCACTCAGCAATGACGAGGCAGTAGTCATGGAAGTATCGTCGCACGGACTTACACAGCATAGAATCGAAGGCATCGAATTTGATCTCTGCCTGTTCACCAATCTGCATCATGAGCATCTCGACTATCACGGTTCAATGGATAATTATTTTGAAGCCAAATCAGTGCTATTCGATCATTTAAAGCCAGGCGGTACAGCGATTATCAATATTGATGACCAATGGGGCGAAAAACTCAATCACAAACTGTTGGAAAAAGGAGTAAATGTCTGCAGCATTGGGCGTCGCCCTGAAAGTTCACTGCAAATTGCTTCCATTGATATGGCGCATTCTGCTGTCCATTTTAGAGACCCGCACGAAACCATCCTCCTGTCTCCGATGGCAGGCATACACAATATCTATAATTCCATGATGGCTTACGCATCCGCCTTAACCCTCGGCGTTCCTAAAGATGCCATTCATCGCACCATTGCCAATTTTGAGGGAGTAGAAGGAAGATTTGAAACTTCTAAAACATCAACCGGCGCCGTTGTGATTGTCGATTATGCCCACACCCCCGATGCGGTTTACCACTGCCTGACGACGGCAAAAGAATCCGGCGCAAAACGGATTGTCCATATATTTGGTTTCCGCGGAGATCGTGACACCACCAAGCGGAAAGAAATGATCGAAATCACTTCCCGGATCAGTGACCGGTTTATCATCACGACTGATGACCTGAATTCGGTATCAGCCCAAGAGATGCAGAAAATGTCTTCTGATTTCGTTGAACAATATGGCAATAATAAAGGCAGCGTATTGATGGACAGGACAGTAGCCATACAGCAAGCCATCAGCCAAAGTTCTGCAGGCGACTGGATTGTCATTACCGGCAAAGGCCACGAAAAATACAGCCATGACTTCCAGCTTCCAACCGATTCCGATAAGGAAACGGTTCGTTATAGTTTGAATGGTTCCAGCAAGGAATAACCCGGAGCCACTTCTTCCTCTAAACAGAAAGAAATAGCTGCCAAAATTAAAGCCGGCACAGGAAGCGCATCAACGCGCTTTCTGTGCCGGCTCTTTTATATCTTAGTGCCCGTCTGGTCGGACTGGAAAGTTGCTCAATAGACCTTATCGCCATTAAAAATTGAATTTTTCACAACCACATAATCAACATAACGGATGGCTTCCAATTTATCGCCGCCTGCATACGAAATCGAGGATTGCAGATCCTGTTCCATTTCAGTCAATGTATCCTGCAATGCCCCTCTGTATTCGACGAACATCTTTTTGCCTTCAACGTTTTTCTTTTCACCTTTTTGAAATTCAGAAGCCGATCCGAAATACTCTTTATACAAGATGCCATCCCGCTCCACTGTTTCGCCTGGAGATTCTTCGTGTCCTGCAAATAAGGAACCGATCATAACCATCGACGCACCAAAACGTACAGATTTTGCGATATCGCCGTGTGTCCGGATTCCACCGTCAGCAATAATCGGCTTGCTCGCTGCTTTTGAACACAACCTCACAGCAGCCAGCTGCCAGCCTCCTGTACCGAAACCGGTCTTGATTTTGGTGATGCACACTTTCCCTGGCCCAATACCCACTTTTGTGGCATCGGCCCCGGCATGTTCCAATTCTCTGACAGCCTCAGGCGTTCCGACGTTGCCGGCTATCAGGAAGCTTCCCGGCACCAATTTCTTGATGTGCTTAATCATACTGATGACTGCATCGGAATGGCCATGCGCCACGTCGATTGTCATATATTCAGGTGTCAGCCCTTCTTCTGCCAACTGGTTTACAAAGGTATATTCCTCATCTTTTACCCCAACGCTGATGGAAGCATACAAGCCACGGCTTTGCATATCTTTAATGAAATCAATGCGCTGCTCCGGTTTGAATCTGTGAAGAATATAGAAATAATCATTTTCCGCAAGATAAATCGCTGTCGTTTCATCGATGATCGTTTGCATGTTTGCCGGGACTACCGGCAGCTTGAATCTGCGTCTGCCAAATTCCACTGATGTGTCACATTCAGAACGGCTGTTTACTATCGCTTTTGCAGGAACCAATTGAATATCTTCGTAATCAAATACACTTTCCATCATTTACACTCCTATATACGAACATTATATTTTAATTCACCGGCAATCGTTCGCCAATTAACAATGTAACGTAATCTTCATCACAAGTCAAAAACAATATTCAACGCCGCATTAATTTTTTTTCGCCAATAAAAATACCGGATGTCCAAAATTGCCCATCCGGTACATTACAACTTTAAAACTTACCGCCCTGATCACCGTGTTTATCCAGAAGTTCAGCAAAAGACATATTCTTTTCACGCTGTTTGCGATCAAAAATCCGTTTTGCTTCTGCTTCTTCACGTTGTTGCTGCTCTTCAGCCTGCAACGCTTTTTTGGTGTCTTTCAATTTTGCCAGAACGTCTTCATTGAATAAACTATTGTTTTTCTCTTCTTTTCTTGCCACTTGAACCCGCTCCTTACGCACGTTTTACGATTGTTGCGACACCTTGGCCGCCGCCAATGCATAATGTCGCTAAACCTGTTTTCGCATCACGTTTCTGCATTTCGTGCAGCAATGTAACAAATATGCGTGTTCCGCTCGCGCCGATCGGATGACCGATTGCAATCGCTCCGCCGTTGACATTCAGGATGTCATGATTGAATTGCAATTCGCGGTCGACCGCAATGGACTGTGCCGCAAATGCTTCATTCGCTTCGATCAGCTCAATGTCTTCGAGCGACATTCCCGCTTTTGCCAATGCGTTTTTCACAGCCTGCACAGGTCCGATGCCCATAATTGCCGGATCCACCCCGGCGTTGCCGTTTGCAGCAATCGTAACCAGCGGTGTCAAGCCGAGTTCATCCGCTTTCGCTTTTGTCATTACCACAACTGCAGCCGCCCCGTCATTGATTCCTGATGCGTTGCCTGCGGTTACACTGCCATCTTTTTTGAAGGCCGGACGCAGTTTACCAAGTTTCTCTTCGGTGGAAGAAGCTTTGATGTACTCATCAACCGAGAAGATAATCGGGTCTCCTTTGCGCTGTGGAATTTCCACAGGAACAATTTCGTCCTCGAATTTACCTTCTTCTACTGCTGCAGCCGCACGTGCTTGAGAGCGTGCGGCAAATTTATCCTGTTCTTCTCTTGAAATGCCATATTTATCGCAAAGGTTTTCAGCTGTGTTGCCCATATGATAATCGTTGAAGGCGCAAGTCAAACCATCTGCAACCATACTGTCGATGACTTTCTGGTCTCCCATCCGGAATCCGCCTCTTGCATTTTCCAGCAGGTAAGGCGCACGGCTCATATTCTCCATTCCGCCCGCAACAACAATTTCCGCATCTCCTGCGAATATTGCCTGATAAGCCAAATGGATCGATTTCAAACCGGATCCGCAAACCTTATTGATGGTCATCGATGGCACCGTTTCCGGCAAGCCTGCGTTAATTGCTGCCTGGCGCGCCGGGTTTTGCCCGAGCCCTGCCTGAAGGACGTTCCCCATAATCACTTCAGATATCTGTTCCGGTTTCAACCCGGCGCGTTTGACCGCTTCCCTTATGACGATTGCACCCAACTGGGTGGCGGGTACATCTTTCAGACTCCCTTGGAACGACCCCACTGCAGTTCGCACTGCACTTACGATTACAATTTCCTGTGACATTTTTCATTTCCCCCTTGTTTGATTGAAACTGGTTGCTCTTTTATCCCCCGCATAGATACAATGGAAGCAGGGGGGGATACTATGTTAAGTTTACCAAAAACAGTAACGATTATCGAGGTTGGACCGCGTGATGGCCTGCAAAATGAAAAGCGCCTGGTCTCGACCGGCGATAAATTGGCGTTTATCAAAGCGCTGCAACAGGCAGGCATTGAAGAAATGGAATTAACTTCATTCGTGTCACCAAAATGGGTGCCGCAAATGGCGGATTCCAAAGAAATTGTTGCCAGCGCAAATAAGATCGGCCGCCAATTCGTCCTGACACCGAATGAACGCGGCATTGGCGCTGCGCGCGAAGCAGGTGCGGATGCTCTTGCGGTCTTCGTCGGAGTATCTGATTCTTTCAATAAAAAAAATATCAATAAAACGACTGCTGAAAGCATGGCGGCCTTAAAACCACTCATACTCCAATTAAAAGAAGACGGTATTTTTATCCGTGCCTGCATTTCAACAGCTTTTTACTGTCCGTTCGAAGGAGCTGTAAAAACGGCAGATACTATCCATTTATGCCAGCAATTTGTCGACTGGGGTGTCGATGAACTGAGTGTTGCTGATACCATCGGAATGGCAAATCCTGCAGAGAGTTACACTCTGTTCAAACAATTGAAAGAAAAATTCCCCGAAACTCTGTTGACTGCCCACTTTCATGACACCAGAAAAATGGCGCTCGCCAATATTTTTGCCGCGCTGCAGGCTGGCGTCGACCGTTTCGACACTTCAGCTGGCGGACTTGGCGGCTGCCCGTTCGCCCCGGGCGCAACCGGCAATGTCGCGACCGAAGACGTTGTCAATATGCTGCACCGGATGGATATACCAACGGGCATTGACCTGAATCTTTTGTATAGTGCGATAGAAAAAATTGAACCGCATGTGTCAAATCCGATTAATACGGGAATGTATACCTTATACAAAAACCGACTTTAAAGGAGCATCGGACATGAAAAAACGCGTCCTCCAAATTTCAGCTGCAATTTCAAGTACTTTTACCTTGCTGGCTGCAATCACCGGCATCATTGCCAGCAACCGGCTTATGTACGTAAAGAAAAAAGACGAAGATTTGATTTTGGAGCGCGAAACCTCAGCCAAACGCTATGATGAAGTCTGGTATGCCAATGTTAAAAAGCAGGAACACTGGATCGAGTCCCAAAACGGCTATCAGGTCCATGCGGTATTTCTGGAGCCGCATGACACCCAAAGATATGTCATCATCTGCCATGGAGTCACAGAAACAAAGGTCAATTCTTTTAAGTTTGCAAGGATGTTTGAGTCGCTCGGGTTCAATTCTGTAGTTTATGATCACCGGCGCCACGGCGGGTCCGGTGGCAAAACGACCAGCTTTGGGCATTATGAAAAGCTGGACCTCCAAGCGGTGGTGGATCAGCTGAAGCAACATGCGGGCCCGGATTTGGTGTTCGGCATCCACGGGGAATCGATGGGTGCTGCCACTACTTTGCTCTATGCCGGAATGAGGGATGACGCCGCATTCTATATATCCGACTGCGGTTATTCGGATATATCTGAACAGGTCCTGCATGTTATGCAGACAACAACTCCCTTAAAAACACCCTTTGCACTAAAACTTGCCGCTTTTTTCATGAAGTTAAGGGATGGTTATCATATCAGCACAATGTCTCCCAGAGAGGCAGTTAAATCGATAAAGAAGCCTGTTCTGTTTGTGCATAGTTTACCTGATGAATTCGTGCTCCCCGAAATGAGCATCGAAATGCACCAATTAAAACAAGGTCCAAAAACCTTGAAATTGTTTGACCAGGGTGGCCACGCCCAATCTTTCAATGAAAATCCAGAAGAATATACGGAAACTGTAAAAAGCTTTCTTATCGAGCATGGCATTATTGCGGCGGAAGAACTTGAGCGGACTGCCTCACTCCCCATCGACAGGGCTGAAAGTGAAAAAGAAAAAACTTCCTGAAGAGGAAGTTTTCTTTAAATGTCGAGAAACCAACAACTTCTCCAATCATTTCGCTCTAGGCGGACGCTTCCCACGTGGAGCGGCCTGCCGCTTCATTCTGTTGTGTGCAGAATGGCAGTGTCCACTTTCTCACGTGCAACATACTTAAACTTGTATTCCTTTATAGAAAGTAATCTGAGATATGGAGCAAAACAGCGAAGACGCCTAGGGGAGCAGAAGCGGAGTTGGCTTTCCAACTTCGCTTCGACGAAGTGCGAGTCCCTTCGGGTGCTCCTGCATCGCTTCGCTGCTTCGTCGCAAAGACTTAGCCTCGCATGCTTCGGCTAATGTCTTCGAAGCTGTTTTGCGGAATATCGGTTTTTAATTTTCTTTCATCAATAATATCTGTTGACATAATATAGTAATGTAAACTATATAGAAATAGAAAAAGCACTCATTCGAGTGCTTTTTATTTTTTGGCTTTTTTAGCCGGTTTTTCAGGTTTAGTTGACGCTTTATTCATTTGAGCCATCATTTGGTTGATTTTTTTCTGAGATGGTTTTTGTCCCATTTGCATCATCATGATGCGGAGCATTTCTTCGTTAATCGGTGGATTGTCTTGCAGATACTTCATCATATAGCGGCGTGCGATGAAAAATCCAAGAGCAACACCTGCGAGCAAAGCGAAAATCACGATTACGATCCAGATCCATGTATCCAAATTTATTACCTCCCTCGTGTTGCTTAAATATATTAGTGCACCAAAAAAATTATACTATAAAACAGGCTCTCTGACCATAACAAGAAAAAAAGAAAAACGGGAGCGATTTCGCTCCCGCAATCCATTACCCGTTGATCAATTTTTTCACTTTTGCAACCACATTGTCTGGAGTGAATCCGAATTCCTCGATAATGCGTTGGCCCGGAGCACTTGCTCCAAAGCGGTCAATTGCAAGAACATCGCCTTCATCACCTGTATAACGGTCCCATCCGAAAGATGAGCCCATCTCAATGGCAAGACGTTTCTTAACTGTTGACGGTATTACCGATTGCTTATATTCTTTATCCTGTTTTTCGAAGCGATCCCAAGATGGCATTGAAACTACTGACACTGAAATATTTTCTTCAGCCAGTTGTTTTTGCGCTTCAACAGCCAAACTTACTTCTGAACCGGTAGCAAGTAAAATCGCTTGTGGGTTATCAGCTCCTGAAACCACATATGCGCCTTTTTCCACTCCCGCTTCAGCAAGCTCTCCTGTCTGCTCAAGCACTGGCAGATCCTGGCGTGAAAGTACCAGTAAAGTAGGGTGTGATTTTGCAGTCAATGCCAATTTCCATGCTTGTTTCGTTTCGTTGGCATCTGCTGGACGGATGACGTTCAAGTTCGGCATTGCGCGAAGAGACGCCAAGTGTTCAACAGGTTCGTGGGTTGGACCATCTTCACCGACAGCAACACTGTCATGCGTAAAGACGAATGTAACCGGTAAGCCCATTAGAGCCGCCAAGCGGATTGCAGGACGGACATAATCACTGAATACGAAGAACGTGCCGCCGAAAACGTGCAAGCCGCCATGCAGCGCCATGCCGTTCAAAGCAGTCCCCATTGCGAATTCACGTACACCGAACCAAATGTTACGGCCAGCAGCATTTTCAGCGTCGAAATCGCCGCCGCCCTTGATGTTCGTTTTATTTGAACCTGCAAGGTCAGCACTTCCTCCGAAGAAAGAAGGGACAGTTTTAGCTATTGCGTTGACCATATCACCAGATGAAGCACGCGTCGCCTGCTTTTTGCCTACTTCATATGAAGGAAATTCAGCATCGAAGTCTTTTGGAAGATCTCCGCGAATTGCAGCTTTCAGCTGTTCAGCCAATTCAGGATATTCTCCTTCGTATTGCTCGAATAATTTATTCCATTCCGCTTCCGCTTTACCGCCAAGTTCATCCGTAGACTGTTTAAATGTCTCGTAGACTTCTTCCGGCACGTGGAAATCTTTATCAAACGTCCATTCATAATACTCTTTGACCAGTTTCATCTCGTCTTCCCCAAGAGGTGCCCCGTGAGCATCCGCTTTACCGGATTTGTTCGGTGCGCCATAACCGATAACGGTCTTCACTTCGATCAAAGTCGGTTTGTCAGTGGAAGATTTTGCTTCTGCAATCTTCGCTGAAAGATCATCCAATTCATTGCCGTCGTCGACACGCAAATAATTCCATCCGTAGGATTCGAAGCGCTTTTGGATATCTTCGGAAAAACTCATGCTGAGATCTCCATCAAGCGAAATATCGTTGCTGTCATAAAGAATAACCAGTTTGTCCAGTTTCAAATGGCCTGCAAGGGAAATAGCTTCGCCCGCAACACCTTCCATCAAATCCCCATCTCCGCACAAAGCGAAAGTATGGTGATCGACAACATCCATATTCTCTTTATTGTATGTTGCCGCAAGATGTTTTTCAGCCATCGCCATGCCGACAGCCATGCCGATTCCCTGTCCAAGCGGTCCGGTAGTGGCCTCTACACCAACAGTGTGGTGATATTCCGGATGCCCCGGAGTTTTTGAATCCCACTGGCGGAAATTCTTAATTTCTTCCAGTTCAAGTCCATATCCGCTCAAATGCAGTAAGCTGTATAGAAGCATCGAGCCGTGCCCTGCAGATAATACAAAGCGGTCACGGTTAAACCAATCAGGATTTTTTGGGTTGTGATTCATGTGTTTAGTCCATAATGTATAAGCCATTGGTGCTGCCCCCATAGGCAAGCCTGGGTGGCCTGAGTTCGCTTTTTCAATCGCATCTATGGAAAGTGTGCGAATAGTGGTTACTGCTAATTGGTCAGTGTGATTCGACATCGTAACATCCTCTCTGATACAAAAAATTTTCTCCCTTTCTAGTTTAGTCAACAATAGAAAAGAATACAACGAAAAAGAGAATAAGTATTAATTCAAATACTTATTCTCCCGGCTATTTTTGACCTTTTCAGGAGTCACATCGTCCCCATTGGGATCAATGACTGTAACATTTTCAATTGTGCCTCGCATCGTTTTACGGAATGTTTCCAAATACTCCTGTCGTAAAGCGCTTTGTTCTTTCGCTTCTTCTACTGACAACCCGGCAGTCTTGGATTTTTTTGCGAGTTCATTTATACGATTCATTTTATCAGGTACTAACATAAACATCCGCCTTTCTACTTTTACATGGTATAAAAAAAGAAAGGCATGTGCAAGAAATTAGTGTTGTGATAATTGTTGAAACTCCTTGTATCTCCGGTGCACTGTCGCTTTGCTGGCCTTATAGCCGAAACCTTCCAGTGTCACGGCAATCTCATGGAAAGTCATACCGCTGGCTTTCAGATTGACGATTTGGTCCAAAGGCAATTCCAGACGTTCACGTCCTTGCGGATTCCCTTTGCCTTTAAGGTTTTTCTCTGGTTTATAACCATTTTCCACAGCACGCCGCATGCCCCGCTTTATCTTGGCATTATGTATTTTACGCTGATATTCTTCTACAATGGCCAATATCTCCAGAACCATATCGTCCATATCGTTCAGCGCAATCTGGCCTTTGTCGGACAGAGTGTAGACATCGACGCCGTATTTCTTCATGACATGAAGCAGCGCAATTCTCGCATGTCCCCGCCCGAGACGGGTTTCATCCTGAACGAATACTGCATCCATTTTATCGGTCTTGATGCTGTTAAGCATTTCAAGCAGTCCGTCCCTATCCATTTCATAGCCGCTGTGCTGATCACGAAATACCTGCTCAACCAGGTATCCCTGATCGAAGGCAAACTTCATCAGTTCTTCTTCCTGGCGGTCAAGAGAAGTTTCCTGGGTCTCTTTTTCTGTGCTAACGCGGCAATAAAGAAAAGCTTTTTTCTTCATTCTGCATCACTCGCAAGTTTTAAGCTGTCGTCTGGAGCAAAGTCCAGCTGTTCGTCCGGAATCAGCAGAGTTTGGCCAGCTGTGATGACAGGTGCAGTCAAATTATTTTCTCTCATAATTTCATCAATCCATTCATGGTGCGGAATATTCCCGCTGTATTCATCGGCCAGTGTCCACAGGGTATCACCTTGCTCTATCTTCATCTGGACTGTATGGGCCTGATTATTATTATGGGATAGAACATAGTAAAATGAAAGGATGAGTATGAGAAAAAAGAATCCAAATACGTATGAGTTTTTCTGAATAAATGTCAAAAATATCGCCTCCTGGGAATGTTCGTTCGGAATGTATGTTCTTATAATAATGCGAACAGGTGTTTTTGTCAACACAAAATTCGAACCTATGTTTGCATTTCAATACCCAAGTTGATATAATTAAATTAGAAAATAAGAAGTTTACTAAAAGAGGTGAAACTGTTGAAGAAAGTATCGAAACGCCAGGAAGATATTCTGACTTTCATTAAAAATGAAGTGCGTGAAAAGGGTTACCCGCCCTCCGTACGTGAAATCGGTGAAGCAGTTGGTCTGGCTTCAAGCTCTACTGTCCACGGCCATCTTGCACGACTGGAAAGCAAAGGCCTGATCCGCCGGGACCCAACCAAACCAAGAGCAATTGAGGTCATTACCACTGATGAGGCGCTGATTGACAAAAGCCCGGTACTGCATGTGCCATTAATCGGTAAAGTAACAGCAGGTCAGCCAATTACAGCCATCGAAAATGTTGAGGAATATTTCCCTTTGCCGCAAACTTACGGCACTGAAGATGATCATATCTTTATGCTTGAGATCATGGGGGAAAGTATGATAGAAGCTGGCATACTGAACGGCGATTATGTAATCGTCAAACAGCAGCAGACAGCGAATAATGGGGACATAGTCGTAGCTATGACCGAGGAAGACGAAGCTACTGTGAAACGTTTTTTCCGGGAGGAGAACTTTTTCCGCCTCCAGCCTGAAAACTCTTCAATGGACCCAATCATCGTGGACGCTGTTTCCATTCTCGGCAAGGTCGTAGGGGTTTATCGCCAAATACATTAAAGTCAGTAAAAAAGAGCCAAGGGAAAATTCCCTTGGCTCTTTTTTGAATTTAATTCACAGCGATTGGAACTTTTAAAAATGCCGCAGTCAGCAGCTCATTTCTCGAATCCATTGACTTGGAAAATATTACAGTTCAGAAACGACTATATATTTTACCAGGTTTACTGTAATCCGATAATTGTTCTTGTCTGCCTCGTCCTGGAATTCATACGTACCATTTGTTGGTATACTGCTCAAGGCCGTTTCCTTGCTGCTCGCTTTGACGTAATGCGTCAACGTATTGCCTTGATCAAAATGAAAATCAATTTGATAAGTTTTCAAAAAATTTCCTCCTTATGCGTTGATTCTTCCCTACTGATACAGTTTAGCATAGAATGGTGGACCGTCCGAGCCGGGAAGAAATACTCAACCCTTGTTTCTTGCACACAAAAACTCCGTTGCCGCCCTGTATTTCAGGCGAGTCCGGAGTTCCTGTGTTGTTCAAATTACAATGATAAGTCAGTCTTGCGCTGCATTTTCACCCACCATTCAATATGTGAGCGATCAAATACAATCATATTTCCATATGGCTTGCTGTGTGGAATTTTTTTTGCCGATAAAAATTCATTGATTTGCTGTTCTGACAATGGATATCCCACTGATTCCAGATAAATCAGCAGATTTTCAATCCCTTGAATTTTTGCCATTTAATCACCTCCAACAAAATCCTCCTTGCGAACAAAGAAAATTCAGTACGAGTTATTAAATTGGCACGGCACTTATAATATACCACTATATCAAAGCTTATAACCCTATCTGCAAAGTTTTTTATGCGCACTTCAATGAAATATAGTTTAAAATTACAGCAGCCCGCAGGCTGCTGTAATTTTTTCTATTAATACATCTTCAAGTATTGTTCGCGTTCCCATGGGTGTACAGAAGTTCTGAACATATCCCATTCGATTTCTTTAGCTTCAACAAAGTTCTTGAGGATATGCTCACCCAATGATTTTGTCATCACATCGTCATCCTGAAGTTCCTGTAAAGCAGCATACAATGTGCCTGGCAGATCTTCAATGCCGACAGCCTGGCGCTCTTTTTTATTCATTGCGTAGATATTGCGGTCAACCGGCTTCGGTGGAGTCAGTTTGCGTTTGATGCCGTCAAGTCCAGCCCCAAGCAATACTGCCATCGCCAAATACGGATTTGCTGCAGGATCGACAGATCTGACTTCAACACGAGTCGAAAGGCCGCGTGAAGCTGGGATACGGATAAGCGGGCTGCGGTTGCGTCCAGACCATGCTACGTAACATGGCGCTTCGTAACCAGGTACCAAACGCTTGTAGGAATTGACAGTCGGATTTGTTACGGCTGTAAAGCCTTGTGCATGCTCTAATATGCCAGCCATGAACTGGAATGCCGTTTGGCTTAGTTTCATATCTCCGTCTTCATCAAGGAAAGCATTTTCCTTGCCGTTGAAAAGCGACACGTTCATATGCATGCCCGATCCATTGACACCGAACAAAGGCTTCGGCATGAATGTAGCATGAAGACCATGTTTTCTGGCAATTGTTTTTACAACTAATTTAAATGTTTGGATGTCGTCACAAGCTTTAATGGCATCTGCATATTTAAAATCGATTTCATGCTGTCCAGGTGCCACTTCGTGGTGGGAGGCTTCGATTTCAAAGCCCATCTCCTCCAGTTCCAGGACGATGTCGCGTCGGCAGTTTTCCCCAAGGTCCATCGGTGCAAGGTCAAAATAGCCACCGTGGTCATTCAGCTCAAGAGAAGGTTCTCCTCTTTCATCAAGTTTGAACAGGAAGAATTCCGGCTCCGGTCCAAGATTGAAATGAGTGAATCCCAGTTCTTCCATCTCTTTTAAAACGCGTTTAAGGTTTGTGCGCGGGTCTCCGGCAAAGGGTGTGCCGTCTGCATTATAAATATCACAGATCAGGCGTGCAACTTTCCCTTTTCCTGTGATCCATGGGAATACGACCCAAGTATCAAGATCCGGGAACAAATACATATCCGATTCTTCAATGCGGACAAATCCATCAATTGAAGATCCGTCGAACATCATTTTATTGTCCAGCGCTTTTTCAAGCTGGGATGTCGGGATTTCCACGTTTTTAATAACTCCAAGAATATCGGTGAATTGCAGACGGATGAAGTTTACATCCTCTTCTTTAACTAATCTTTGAATGTCTTCTTTTGAATACTTACCCATGCTCTTTTCACTCTCCTATAAGTTTTATGTAGCCCAATTCTATTGATAGAATCGGGATAAATCACTTGATCTGTGATTGGGCCTGTTGTAAAAATTCCCCGGCATGATTTCTTCCCGAAAAATTCTTCGGACATCATCATCACTCAGATTTTTCGGTTCAGCCAATACATTTTGCGGCTGGTCTTTCATTTCGATGATTTTTCGGATGCCTGCGATATTGAGGCCCTGATCCAGGAAATCCTTGATTTCCAGCAGCACATCGACATCATTAAGCGAAAACATGCGTTTATTGCCATCTGTCCGGGCTGGGCTGATTAAACCGTTTTCTTCATAATAACGGATTTGGCGTGCTGTTAAATCTGTCAGCTGCATTACTATGCTGATTGGTAAGATCGGCATAGTCCGTCGGATGCGATTCGTCATATTGTTCACCCTTTTAATTTGTACTTATTAAACAATAATAAATGATGTAAGGTTATCTGTCAATAGTTTGTCAGATAACCTTACAAAGTGACACTTATTATTCTATTTTCTGTTTTTGAAGAGCTTCTACAGCGTGGGTCACAGCTATCTTTACATGTTCGTAGGTAAGTCCTCCTTGAATATAAGCTGTATAAGGAGGACGTATAGGTCCGTCCGCCGTCAATTCGATGCTTGAACCCTGCACGAACGTGCCAGCCGCCATGATTACATCGTCTTCGTAACCCGGCATATACGCTGCCTCCGGCAGGAATTGCGCATTCACTGGTGAATTGGCTTGGATGGTCCGGCAAAAAGCGATCATCTGCTCTGCGGTTTCAAACGACACGGATTGAATCAAATCTGTCCTTTTATCGGCAAAATGCGGGCTGGTCTGCATGCCTGCATTTTGTAGCAGTGCCGACGTGAAAATCGCTCCTTTTAAGGCTTGTGAAACGATATGCGGAGCCATGAAAAAACCTTGATACATATCCGGCAATGTATTGAGTGACGCTCCTGCCTCTCCTCCTATACCCGGAGAAGTCATGCGATAAGCGCATTTTTCAACCAAATCCTGTCTGCCGGCAATATATCCACCAATTTTCGCCATACCACCGCCCGGATTTTTAATGAGGGAACCTGCAATCAGATCCGCTCCCGCTTCAACCGGCTCCCGCTCTTCCACGAATTCTCCGTAGCAATTGTCGACGAATACGACGGCTTCCGGCTTCAGCTCTCGAATCCGCAGAATCATTTCCTCAATTTCCTCAACCGCAAAAGAAGGCCGCGTATCATAGCCTCTCGAGCGCTGAATGGCAATGACCTTGGTTTTCGTGTTAATTGCAGCGCTGACTTCCGGCCAGTCAATCCCATAAGTTGCAGTCAAATTGACATGGCGGTAACCAATGCCGAAATCCTTCAATGAACCGGTATCCTTCTTTCCGCCACTGACAATTGATTCCAGTGTATCGTATGGTTTTCCGGTTATATACAGCAGCTCATCACCAGGACGAAGAACGCCGAATAATGAAATGGTGATGGCATGCGTTCCGGAAATGATCTGAGCTCGAACCAGTGCAGCTTCAGCTTTGAAAACCTCTGCATATACACGCTCCAATGTATCGCGGCCTTCATCATCATAACCATAGCCAGTGGAAGGGTGGAAATGATTATCACTCACTTTGTGACTGTGGAATGCCGACAGTACCTTTTGCTGATTAAAAAGAGCGATTTCATCTGCTGCCTGTAATTGTTTTTGGATTTTTTCTTCTGTCTTTCGGATTGTAGTAAGCATAATTTTCTCCGTTCTGTTATTTATTCCTCCTATTATTGTCATGCGCTTGAAATTGCGTCAAATTCTGCTACAATTCATAGAGTTGAAGTAAGCGGGAGGTAAGTTTATGGCGTGGGAAGTATTAAGTGCGATCGGTACTATCGCGTTTGCAATATCCGGTGCAATTATTGCGATGGAAGAGGAATTCGATATTTTCGGTGTCTATCTTCTGGGCATAGTGACTGCATTTGGCGGAGGTGCTGTACGCAACCTGTTGATTGGCGTGCCTGTTTCAAATCTTTGGGAGCAAGAAATGATGATCCAGCTGGCTTTGGTGTCAATCACATTGGTCTTTTTGTTCCCTCACCGCCTGCTTGGACAATGGAACCGCTGGGGACATTTTTTTGACGCAATCGGACTTTCGGCTTTTGCCATCCAGGGTGCCTTGCATGCAGTGGAACTCAATCTACCGGTTTACGCAGTAGTCGTCGCAGCGGTCTTGACTGGTTCTGGAGGCGGCATCATACGTGATATGCTGGCCGGCCGAAAACCTTTGGTGCTGAAAGTGGAGATCTATGCGGTCTGGGCAGCAATGGCCGGTTTGCTGATCAGTGTGGATCTGATCCGGAATGATTTTTATCTATATATATTATTTACAGCCATCACCGTATTGCGTATTTTATCCTACACCTATAAATGGCGTTTGCCTTCCAGAAAAATTACATCCGTTTAAAAAACCGACCGGAATTGATATCCGGTCGGTTTTTTCATGGACAATAAATTGTTCAGGCTGTCGTTTCCCCGTTCCAGTTCAGCATGCCGCCCTCTACATTCGTGGCGTCAACTCCCTGTTCATTCAGAAAATCACTTGCTCTTCCGCTCCGGGCACCGGACCGGCAAACCAAATAATATGGCTTGTCCTTTTCGAATTCACCTACACGGCTGTCCACTTCACCCAAAGGAATATGTTTCGCACCTGGAATGATTCCGGCTGCCACTTCATCCGCTTCCCTTACGTCTATGATATTTAATTGCTCGCCCGCTTCAATACGCTCCAGCAATTCATCCGTTGTAATTTTTTTCATCCGTATCAACCTCCATATATAATCTAACCAAGTAAAATGCTATAGGGAAAGAATGGTGCTGTCAATTAAAAAACCGGCCACCACTGTGGCCGGTCTGTTGTCGCTTTTCGCTGTCCAGACTCCAGCGGCCCAGCTCTTCGGGTCATAAGCCAGCTCGTGTCCAGTCTCCAACGGCCAACTCCTCGGTCTTAAGCTGTCCTTCCTATACGGCAAAGAGCGCCGCTTCGGAAGTTCATCTTAAGCCTGTCGGAGCTGAACGGCCGTTTCCGCATTTCGGGACTATGCGGCAAAGGACGCCGCGCCGCTGATCCGTCTTATGTCTTTCAGAGCTTAGCGGGCGCTGTCGCTTTTCACTTCTTATTCCTGGTGTTCAATAGAGACCGCTTTTGCGGGAGAGAAAGTGGAGATCGCATGTTTGTAAATAAGTTGCTGTTTACCATCCGTCTCAACCAGCACCGTAAAATTGTCATAAGATTTAATGGTCCCTTTCAACTGGAAGCCATTGAGTAAAAAGACAGTAACAAAAATATTATTTTTACGCAGCTGATTCAAATAAACGTCCTGGATATTTACTGGTTTCATTAAAATCCCCCTATTTCACCAATTCTTTTTTTGTTTACACATTAACTCAATTCGACGTGCACGGTCGTTCTCCTGCAAAAACAATTCAATTTGTTCAATATTTTCCTCTAAATCATTCACTCCATCGATCCAAAGCACGGGCAGTTTGTTCCGGAAATAGGTCAATTGCCGTTTGGCGTAATTTCTTGAATTTTTTTTGAGTAAAGTTTTAGCTTGTCCGAGCTCCATTTTTTGATCAAAGTACGCATAAATTTCCTTGTATCCAATGGCATTTATGGATTGGACATCCCGCAACCCGCGCTTATGGAGAGCTTCCACTTCTGCCAGCAAGCCTTCTTCCACCATCGTTTCGACTCTAAAGTCGATTCTTTCATAAAGAATGTCCCGTGCAATATCAATGCCGACGATCAATTCATTGTACATGGGCTCCAGGGCCAGGCTCCTGTCCACCTGTTCTTCGCTGCCAAGCCTGATTTCCAGTGCCCGGATCACTCTTCTTGTGTTATTCGGATGAATATCGGTTTCAGGATCCAATGTGATCAATTTATTGTGCATATGTTCCGGTCCGAACTGTTCCAATTCCTGGTAAAGTTCGTTGCGTAATTTTTCGTCCACCTGCGATTCCGAAAAACGGTAATCGAATAAAACAGCCTGGATATAGAGTCCGGTACCACCGACGATGATCGGCAATTTTCCGGCGTCACTTATTTCTTTTATCTTGGAGCGCACAAGCTGTTGATACTCTGCCACTGAAAAAGGTTCCTCCGGATCTTTGATATCCAATAGATGGTGCGGAATACCTTCCATTTCCTCAGGTTTCACTTTTGCAGTTCCTATCGACATGCCGCGGTAGATCTGCATTGAATCCCCGTTGATGATTTCCCCGTCCAGTGCTTTTGCCAATTGGATGCTTAAAGCCGTTTTGCCTGATGCAGTCGGACCGACTATAGCCAGCACATCAATCATGGCCGGACATCCAATCAGCCATTACCTTGAAATAACGCTTTTTCTCCACTTCATGGAGCAGTTCATGGCGCGCTCCTTCTCCCAAAAAGATTTGTACCTCTTGAATGCCCGCTTTTTTATATTTTTGTGCAGCGGCAAAAAGATCTTTTCCTTTATGCCCTACAGGATCTTCTGAACCACTGATCAACAGGATAGGCAGGTCCTTCCGGATTTTACTGATTTCCTCTTTTTTATTGATCAGCAGCATCCCTCTAAAAAGATCGGCGAAAAACTGATTCGTGGAAACAAAACCGCACATCGGATCCCTTTCATATTTTGCCACCTCAGAAGCATCACTGCTGAGCCAGGCAAACGCTGAGCCTTCTTCTTTGAAATCCTTGATAAACGGACCGAACACAAGAGAACCGAGTGCTTTGCTTTTTTCATCTTTGCCATTCAGCTTTCCATTTCCTTTAGCAAATAGGATTCCCATTCTTCCAGCTATTCCCGGGTCGCCGCCTGTGCCTGACAATACAGCGCGGCTTACATCTTCACTGAATAGTTGAATATATCGGCGACCAATGAAAGAACCCATACTGTGGCCGAATAGAATAAAAGGAAGCTCACCGATTTGATCCTGAACCGCTTCAATGACTTCACGAGCATCATGCACCACACGGTTGAAACCATTGTGTTCGGCAAAAAAACCTTGCACTCCATTTCTTTCCGCTGTTCGTCCGTGCCCTCTCTGGTCGTGGCCGGATACAGCAAAGCCACAACTAGTCAAGTATCGGATAAATTCTTCATAGCGCGCAATGTGTTCAGCCATTCCATGAATAATATGGACATGGGCTTTTGGTTCTTCCGGTAAATAAACCTCGTAATAGATTTCTTTGTTATCTGAGGCTTTTATAAAATTCTTTGTAATCTTCATTGCGGCAGTCCCCTTCCAAAACGGGTTGCTTTATCGAGTTCATCGTTCAATTCCCTGCGGAAGCGCTCTTGCTGCCCTTCACTGTAATTCAACTCTTTAGCCATATACCCCAATACCTGTTCTTTGTATTGGATGACATCGGAAATATGGAAATAAAGATCTCCTGTTCTTCTAATGAAAAAATCACTTGGCGTGAGGGCCATTTCATTTTCAATCGTGTAGGATAATACCGCAGCCAGTACATCGGGCAACCCATCCTCATGCAGTTCTGTGGAGCGTTTCCAATAATGTTCAAACACTTTCCCTGCATTGGTACCAAAAAACTGAGCGAACATACGTCCCTCTTCCGGCGTCAGGCCAAATTGCTGCGATTGCAGCGCCGTGCTGTGGACAAAACGCGGAAAGTTTTTGGATCCCCCAAAATCTCCCCCGGATAAAGGAAGCTTTTTGGTATGGGATTTGCCGTATTTTTTGCCTCCGTCTTTCTCCAGCGATTTAATGACACGATCGGTAATCGCCTCAGCCATCTTGCGGTAACCGGTCAACTTGCCACCGGCTATGGAAATCAATCCGTTTTCCGATTCCCATACTTCATCTTTGCGCGATATTTCAGAAGGGTCTTTGCCTTCCTCGTAAACAAGCGGCCTGACGCCTGCCCAGGTTGACTCGACATCGGAAGGTGACAGTTTCGCGGAAGGAAACATATGACTGATGGCTCTCAATAAATAGGTGACATCCTCTTCTGAAGCCGCTGCTTCTGCCGGGTCTCCCTCATAAAATGTGTCGGTCGTCCCGATATATGCTTTATCGTCACGTGGAATGGCAAAGATCATTCTGCCGTCGGGCGCATCGAAATAAACCGGCTGCCGCAGAGGAAATGTTTTGCGGTCAACAACGACGTGAACCCCTTTTGTCAGTCGAATCTGTTTGTCAGCCGCTGTCGAATCGATGTCACGGATTTCGTCCACCCATGGTCCAGCTGCATTCACGACTTTTGTTGCTGAAATCTCCAGCTTTTTGCCCGTGACAGAACATACCGCTTCCACACCGGCTACTTTGCCATTTTTATAGAAGAAGTCTTCCGCTTTTGCATAATTGAGGCAAAGCGCCCCAAGTTCCGCCGCCTTTTTAAGAATTTCCAGCGTCAGTCTGGCATCGTCCGTGCGATATTCAACGTAGTAGCCGCCGCCCTGCAAACCTTCACTTCTGAGTAAAGGTTCTTTAGCCAAAGCTTCTTCGGTGGACAGCATTTTGCGCCGCTCCCCTTTTTTGACACCGGCCAAATAATCATAAATACGCAAACCGACAGAAGTGGTGAATGGACCAAACGTTCCGCCTTTATGGAACGGGAGAAGCATCCACTGCGGTTCTGTTACATGCACGGCATTTTCGTAGACCACTTCCCGTTCCCGCCCGACATCACGCACCATTTTCACTTCAAATTGCTTCAGATAGCGCAGACCGCCGTGGATCAGTTTGGTCGAACGGCTGGAAGTGCCGGAAGCAAAATCATTTTTTTCGATTAAGGCAACCGACAATCCTCTTGAAACGGCATCGAGCGCGATTCCCGCTCCAGTTATGCCTCCGCCGATCACCAGTAGGTCGAATCTATAATTCTCCAATTCTTCTAATTTCGCTTGTCGAAGTTTGGCTGACAACATACATCTCACCCCTTATCTGCTGAATGCACGGGTGGCAGCAACCGCTTTTTTCCACCCGTTGTATAAATCATTTCTTTCTTTCTCATCCATCTGTGGTTCATATGTTTTTTGGGTTGTTGCGAGCTTTTTTATATCGTCCAGATTCTGCCAAAATCCTGTAGCAAGACCCGCCAGATATGCAGCCCCTAGAGCAGTGGTTTCATTGAGCCTCGCCAGTTCCACGTCTTTTTGAAGGATATCACTCTGGAATTGCATCAGGAAAGCATTCGATACAGCTCCCCCGTCTGCTCTTAAAACTTTGATGTCGATGCCCGAATCCTGCTCCATGCAATCAAGCACATCTTTAGTTTGATAAGCCAAAGATTCCAAAGTCGCCCGTATGAAATGCTCTTTTTCAGTGCCTCTGGTCAAACCGAATACAGCACCACGAGCTTCTGAATCCCAGTGAGGTGTTCCCATACCCACGAAGGAGGGAACCACATAAACGCCATCCGTAGAGGGGACCCGTTTAGCATATTCCTCCGAATCCGCCGCATTTTTCAGCATGCGCATACCGTCCCGCAGCCATTGAATTGCTGACCCTGCCACAAATATACTGCCTTCAAGAGCATAGACGACTTTGCCGTCAAGTCCCCAGGCAATGGTTGTCAGCAGGCCATTTTCGGATTTCACGGCTTCTTCTCCTGTATTCATCAACATGAAGCAACCGGTGCCGTATGTATTTTTCGCCATCCCTTTTTCCACACAATGCTGGCCGAACAGCGCCGCTTGCTGATCGCCCGCAATGCCGGCAATCGGTACCTGCTGACCGAAAAATACACTCGGGTCCGTTTCACCATAGACCTCGGATGAAGACTTGACTTCCGGCAGCATTTCCATCGGGATGCCCAATTTCCCGCAAATTTCCTCGTCCCATTTCAAATCGAAGATATTGTAGAGCAACGTCCGTGAAGCGTTGGAAAAATCCGTAACGTGTACAGCGCCGTCCGTCATTTTCCAGATCAGCCACGAATCGATTGTGCCAAACAGCAGATCGCCCCGTTCCGCTGACTCCCTGGCGCCGTCCACGTGGTCGAGAATCCATTTGACTTTCGTGCCTGAAAAATACGGATCGAGCAGAAGCCCCGTTTTGTTTTGGAACCAGTCCTCAAGACCTTCTTCTTTCAACTCATCGATGATGGGCTGTGTCTGGCGCGACTGCCAGACGATGGCCGGATAGATCGGCTGGCCGGTCTTTTTATTCCACACCACTGTTGTTTCACGCTGGTTGGTGATGCCGATGCCGGCAATCTGCGTCTGCAGGATTCCACTTTCCGTCAATGCAGCAGCCAAAACTGACAGCACAGAGCCCCAGATTTCACTGGCGTTATGTTCAACCCAGCCCGGTTTCGGGTAATATTGTTTGAATTCTTTTTGAGAACTGTGGACCAGTTCCCCTTTTTTATTGAACAGAATCGCTCTGGTGCTGGTCGTTCCCTGATCGATGGATAAGATATAGCTTTCCAACACAACATACCTCCTCTAATTCATAACTCGTTTAAACATCTTTTCGACATCATAGGTTCTAAAATGAATGATGACCGGACGGCCATGCGGACAGGTGAAAGGCTGATCTGCCTTTTTGAGATCCACCAGCAGCTGTTCCATCTCGTGCTTCTGCAGATAATGATTCGCTTTGATCGAGCGCTTGCAGCTCATCATGATTGCTGCATCCTCCCGGAGCTTCTTCACATCCGCACGGTTGCCATTCAATACTTGTTCGATCAGTTCTTCGATAATTTCCTGTTCAAAGCCTTTCGGGAACCAGGTCGGATGCTCCCGGACAATAAACGACGAATCGCCGAACACTTCCAGAAAGACACCCGTTTCTGCCAGACTGTCCAGATTGTCCTGCAACCTGAGTGCTTCATCCCGGCTGTAATGGAAAGTCAGCGGCAGGAGCAGCGACTGGCGTTCCATCGCATCCGCCTGTCCCACTTTCTCACGGAAATATTCGTATTTGACGCGTTCCTGCGCTGCATGCTGATCCACGAGATAAAAGCCGTCCGCGCTTTGCGCCACGATATAGGTGCCGTGAATCTGGCCAACTATTTCCAGTTCCGGAAACTGGGGACTTTCCTCCATTCCCTGTTGTCCGGGAGAATATTCATTTGAAGTGTCATTCGATACAGGATTTTCTTCAGTTACTGACTGTTCGATTGGATTTTGTTGTGTATATGGCGCCGTGTATGCCGTCTGCTCTGTCACCTTCTGCTCGTTTACAGTGGCAGATGTTTTCCAGAGATCGAGTTGGCTGGAAGGGGAATAGGCTTTCTTTTTCGGTTTCGGCTGTTCGATGACCGGTGCCCGAACCGCTGTGCTGACTGCCTGGCGGATTGTCTGATGGATCAATTCCATCAGCTCTTTTTCTTTACTCAGGCGGATCTGCTGTTTTGCCGGATGGACATTGACATCTGTCAGGTAGGGATCCCCTTCTATATTCAACACGGTGATCGGCTGCCGTTCGAGCGGCAGGAAAGTATGATAAGCGCGGTGAACGGTTGTTGCGATTGCGTAATGCTTCACCCAGCGGCCATTGACGAAAAGCGAGATATAGTTTTTATTGGCCCGGGTAATTTCAGGCAAAGAAGTATAACCGGCAACTTTATAATCCTGGGATTCACCTTCAAACGGAATCATTTTCTTTGCGATGGACACACCGTATATATCTGCCAGCACACGGCGGATTTCTCCACTGCCTGAAGTCTGCAGAAGGGTTTTGCCGTCATGGACCAATTTGAAGGAAACCGCCGGATAACTGAGAGCGAATCGGTTCATCAAATCAATCGTGTGGCCGAGTTCTGTCTGCAGTGTTTTCATGTATTTCAATCGTGCCGGCGTATTAAAGAATAATTGTTCGATTTTTATATCGGTTCCTTTGCGCAGGGCATTCGGCCGGCTGTCGATCAGGCGACCGCCTTCGAGGTGCACATACGTGCCGCTAATTCCGTCAGAAGTCTGCAAAGTCACTTTCGAGACCGAAGCGATACTGGCCAGCGCCTCGCCGCGAAAACCAAGCGTGCGGATTCGGAATAAATCGTGTTCATTCTCGATTTTACTGGTTGCGTGACGGGAAAAAGACAGCAAAGCATCTTCACTGTCCATTCCCGCCCCATTATCGATGATGTGAATCGACGTCAGCCCCGCCTCTTCCAGCAGAACTTCCACCGTACCGCTTCCGGCGTCGATGGCATTCTCCACCAATTCCTTGACGACAGATGTTGGCCGTTCCACAACTTCACCTGCTGCTATCTTATTTGATAAAGGCTCATCCATTAAACGGATCTTTCCCATAGAATCACTCCTTTCGGCTTAGTTTCAGCTGCAGATCATTGATCATCTGCAATGCTTCAAGCGGCGTCATTGATGTTATTTTCGCATCGGATATTGCCTGAATCACTTCTTCGTTATCTGTATCACGGTCATCGAAAAATGATAATTGTTCGATTTGCCGGGTCTGCTGTGTTTTCTCTGCTTCGAAAGTTGTCAAAAGCTCCCGGGCACGCGACAGGATTTTTTGCGGCAGATTTGCCAGTTCCGCAACATGGATGCCGTAGCTTTTATCCGCAGGTCCCGGCTTCACTTTATGAAGAAATACCACTTTACCGGATTGCTCCATTGCCGCCACGTGGACATTAGTCAATCGCCCGAGTGATTGATCAAGCGGTGTCAGTTCATGATAATGGGTGGAAAACAAGGTATTGGCACCTATTTTTTCATGTATATATTCAATCATCGACTGTGCGAGCGCCATGCCGTCATAAGTGGAGGTGCCACGGCCGATTTCATCAAACAGCAACAGGCTCCGTTCGGTGGCATGGGTGATGGCATATTGGGATTCAAGCATTTCGACCATGAATGTACTCTGACCGGAAACAAGATCGTCCGCCGCTCCGATTCGCGTAAAAATCTGATCGACTACCGGCAGCTTCGCCGAGTCTGCCGGCACATAACTGCCGATCTGTGCCAGTACAATAGTCAAAGCCACCTGGCGCATATATGTACTTTTACCCGACATATTCGGTCCCGTAATAAGCAGCATATTGCTGTCTTCCGTCAGTATGCAATCATTCGGCACATAATGCTGCCGGTTGAGCATCTTCTCAACGACCGGATGGCGTCCTCCGACAATTGAGATGTCCCTGGAGTCTGTAAAATCCGGTTTTGTAAAGCGGTATTTTTCCGCTACATTCGCGAAACTGAGGAAGACGTCCAATGCGCTCAAAGTAGAAGCGAGAGATTGGATGCGGGATATATACTGTTTCACTTCATCACGGATCACCGTGAATAATTTGTATTCAAGATTCAAGCTTTCTTCTTCCGCCCTCAGGATCAAAGTTTCCTTTTCCTTCAGTTCAGGCGTAATATACCGTTCGGCATTTGCCAAAGTCTGCTTGCGTTCATAACGTTCCAAATCGGCTAAATGCATATTGGCTTTTGAAATTTCGATGTAATAGCCAAAAATGCGGTTATAGCCGATCTTCAAAGTTTTGATGCCGGTCTTTTGGCGCTCCTGCTGCTCCAGCTGCGCAATCCAGTCTTTGCCGTTCCGCGAAGCGTCTCGGTACTCGTCCAATTGCCGGTTATAGCCCTCCCGGATGACGCCACCTTCTTTTGCTGACAGTGGAGGATTATCGCTGATCGCCTCGAGCAACTCGCAGACTTCCCCGCAGCGGTCGAGGCGTCCTGCAAAATCGCTCAAGCGGCCATTGCCCGCTCCGCTAAGTTCGTCTATAATTGCCGGAATTTTTTCCAGTGAACTTCTGAGCTGCGCCAAATCGCGACCGCTGGCACTGCCGAATGCAATGCGGCCGCTCAACCGCTCGAGATCGTAGACTTCCTTCAAGGCATTCTGCAACTCCACACGGGTGAAATAATGTTCGATAAGGGATTCAACCATCTGCTGGCGAACTTCGATGCGGCTCTTGTTGGCGAGCGGTTGATGCAACCATTGCTTCAGTTTGCGGCTGCCCATCGCGGTTACCGTTTCATCCAATAACCAAAGAAGCGTCCCTTTCGTTTCTGCTCCTCGGATTGACTGCAATAATTCAAGGTTGCGCTTGGAATGGAAATCGATACTGAGCAATTGCCCTTCCTCGTTATAGGCAAAAGGCTGGATATGCTCCAGTGATTGTTTCTGTGTACGTGCGATATAGGTTAACAAACGATGGCTGCTGCCTGTCAGTTCTGCCGGACATTCTTTCACCAACGAACCATCCAGTTCATATAAAAACTCCATCGGTTCGATCGACAACAATAGATCCTGCGCATCTTCATTCAATAACAGGAACAGGGAATCGGATACGACCAATTCGCGGATTCCGAGCGATTGCAATTCCTGAAGCAAAGCTTTGCCCTGGCCCATTATGTATGTGGCTGTCGATTCCCCAGTAGAAATATCGATGTAGGATAACGAAAAGCCACCCGACAATTCTTCCGCTGCCGCAATAAAGTGGTTCGATTTGGAATCCACGCTTTTGCCTTCTGTGTGGGTGCCCGGTGTGATGAGCCTCACTACTTCCCGTTTGACGACCCCTTTAGTCAGTTTCGGATCTTCCACCTGCTCGCAGATGGCGACTTTATGGCCTTTGGCAATCAGCTGATCTATGTAATTTTTTGCTGCATGATGTGGAACCCCGCACATTGGAATTCGGTCGTCCCCGTTGCCGCCTCTGCTTGTCAGCGTAATTTCAAGCAATTGGGATGCCTGCAGGGCATCGTCGTAAAACATTTCATAAAAATCTCCAAGCCGGAAAAAAAGGAATGCATCCTGGTAATCCGCTTTCACTTGAAAATATTGTTGCATCATTGGTGTAATCGCCATTTTAAAACCTCTTTCGCAATCGATTCTTCGTTTCTCCATTATAACAAAAATAGCGGCATAAAAGAAAAAACCGAAAGAGCGATGGCTCTTTCGGTTCTTCTGTTTTCATTTATGGGGCCTCAAGACTTACGAACAACTGCTGCCTTGTGAATCATTTTTCACTTTCGAGCCGGTTTCACCGCGCAGCAGGTCGCCGCCGGTTTCCGTGATGATGTTGTTTGTAACCTGATTGGCGATTGCAGTCGATACCATCTGCAATAAAGAATTGACATCGCTCTGTGATTGCTTGAATTCCTGTACAATCGGCACAGCGTCAATTTCATCTTCAATTTTCTTGATTTTGCCTTCGATCAATTCTAGTGCACGTTCTTTGCCGTAATGCTGGAAATTGACCGCTTGCTTCTGAAGGCTTTTCAGGCTGGCAATCTTTTCGCGGATCTGCTGATTTTCATTAATTTGTGCTTCTGCACGCTTGAAGAAATCCACTTCTTCAGTTGCGGCGATCATATCTGCCACTTCGCGTGATTTTGCCACGATTTGTTCTTTTGTATAAGTCATCTATTGGACACCCACTTCTTGGCCGTCGGCAACTTTTGAAAGTTCACCGTTCAGCGACCATGATTTAATTTCAGTTATTTTTACTTTGGTGTGTTGGCCCAAAATCGAATTCGGACCTCTACGGCTATTATACTGAAAAGGTACGGCGTCCTACAAGTGAATTGCTATATTTGTCGATGAATTGTCACCAACTGGTGACTTATCCTCGGAATGGATGATCTTCATTGATATAGATTCGTTCGCAAGAAATCGCTTTGCCTGTTTCATCATCAATTTCCGTAAAGAAGCCGCTGACTACTGCGCGGCCACGCTTCGGCACTTCGAAACGGGTTGGCATATTGGTCTTGAACCGGTAAAGCACCGCCTCTTTGCTCATGCCGAGCACTTCGTCGTAAGGCCCCGTCATGCCGACGTCGGAAATATATGCTGTGCCGCCGGGAAGTATGCGCGAATCCGCCGTCTGGACATGCGTATGAGTGCCAACGACTACAGATGCCCGGCCGTCGAGATGCCAGCCCATGGCGATTTTTTCACTTGTCGCTTCCGCATGGAAATCCACGAACACCAATGGCGAAATTGCTTTCGCTTCTGCCAGAAGCTCATCCGCTTTCTGGAAAGGGTCATCGTGCGGCGGCAGGAATACGCGGCCGTGAAGATTGATCACCGACAGCGTTTTTCCGTTTTTCGTAAGAGTGGCCATTCCACGTCCCGGGGCTTCCGCTGAGAAGTTTGCCGGACGGATCAGGTAATCCACTTCGTCAATAAAATCAAAAATCTCTTTCTGGTCCCATGTGTGATTACCCATTGTCACCATATCGACGCCCATGAACAGGAGATCCTGATAAATCGCTTTCGTAATTCCTCTTCCGGCAGCTGCGTTTTCACCATTTGCGATTACCGCATCCGGCTGATATTTTTTCTTCAGGCGCGGCAAATACGATTCCAATGCATCGCGGCCGATTGATCCAACAATATCACCAATAAACAATACTTTCATGCTATCACCTTTTTCCATAAGAAAAAGGCTTCTTTGAATAGACATTCATCGAAGCCTCCATCCTATTATTTTGCGTATTCAACTGCTCTTGTTTCTCTGATCACGGTCACTTTGATGTGGCCCGGATAATCAAGCTCTTCTTCAATCCGCTTGCGGATATCGCGAGCCAAACGGTGTGCAGTCATATCGTCAATCTGTTCCGGTCTGACCATGATGCGAATTTCGCGGCCTGCCTGAATGGCGAATGATTTCTCAACGCCTTCATAGGATTCCGAAATCTCTTCAAGTTTTTCCAGACGGCGGATATAGTTTTCCAGAGTTTCACTTCTCGCTCCCGGGCGCGCTGCCGATAAGGCATCAGCTGCTGCAACGATGACCGAAATGATCGATGTCGCTTCAGTGTCGCCGTGGTGGGACGCGATACTGTTGATAACCACTGGATGTTCTTTGTATTTGGTTCCAAGTTCAACCCCGATTTCAACATGGCTGCCTTCCACTTCATGGTCAATCGCTTTACCGATATCATGAAGCAATCCTGCGCGCCGTGCCAAGGTGACATCTTCGCCAAGTTCCGCTGCCATCAAGCCGGAGAGGAATGCAACTTCCACTGAGTGCTTGAGGACGTTCTGCCCGTAACTTGTGCGGTAACGCAGACGGCCAAGAATTTTGATCAAATCGGGATGCAGGTTATGTACCCCAACGTCAAATGTGGTTTGTTCCCCAATTTCACGGATTTGCTCATCTACTTCGCGTCTGGACTTTTCAACCATTTCTTCAATCCGTGCCGGATGGATACGGCCATCGGATACCAGCTTCTCCAGTGCCAATCTCGCAGTTTCGCGTCTGATTGGGTCAAAGCCTGAAAGAATTACTGCTTCCGGCGTGTCATCGATAATCAAATCAATGCCGGTCAATGTTTCAAGCGTACGGATGTTCCGGCCTTCACGGCCAATGATACGGCCTTTCATTTCGTCATTCGGCAGATTGACGACTGAAACTGTCGTCTCCGCCACATGGTCTGCGGCAAAACGCTGCATCGCAAGAGACAAAATGTTTTTGGCCTTTTTATCGGATTCCTCTTTTGCACGGGCTTCAGTTTCTTTCACCATTACCGCAATATCGGTAGAAAGTTCATTTTCAACCTGTTGCAGGATGATTGACTTCGCTTCTTCGCGTGTCAAAGATGAAATCCGTTCCATTTCGGATTGCTGCTGTTGAACCAAGTCTTCAGCTTTGCTCTCCATCTGTTCAATATGCTGTTGTTTTTCGGCTAGGGCTTCATCTTTGCGTTCAAGCCCTGCTTCTCTTTTGTTTAATGCATCATCCTTGCGATCCAAATTTTCTTCTCTCTGCAACAACCGATTTTCCTGTTTCTGGAGTTCTGATCGGCGTTCCCGAATATCAGATTCTGTTTCAGTACGCAATTTGTGATTTTCGTCTTTTGCTTCCAAAAGGGCTTCTTTCTTCAGCGCTTCGGCTTCTCTCTTCGCATCTTCAATGATCTGCTCTGCAGAGTTTTTCGCACCAGCCATTTTGGAATCATTTGATTTTTTCATTACAAAATAACCAACAAACATACCGACGAAGATACCAAGCAAAGCGAAGATGATCACGTTTTCCATTCGGACACCTCCTCTTGCTATTCATTTTAACATTTCAAAAATAGATTGAATTTTCGTTCTGTTCAAACGCTGTAAAATTAGTAAATTATACAGTTTTAATTGTATAGATGGAGCTTTGAAGTGTCAACCCGGTGAAAGTCCATAAAAGCAGGCGGACTTTCTGCCTGCTTCCTTTCAAGGCAGCAGGGATTCGCTTTACTGCTCTTCGTCAGCCAGATGCGCTTTGGAATCCTGGCTGCTGAAAATAAAACAGCTGGTGGCACCAAAGCATCGCTCCGGCATCAACAGCTGTTAAAAATCGAACTTATTTATCGTCTTCGTCGATTAGAAGATTAAACTCTTCCGGCTCTTCTTTTGAAGCGGCGATCGTATAAGATGCTGCAGCCATTCCGTATTGTTCACGGATTCTGTTTGCAATCTCATTGCTGATATCACCGTGGTCACGCAGGAATTGCTTGGCGTTTTCACGGCCTTGCCCGATGCGGTCTTCTTTATAGGAATACCACGAACCGCTTTTCTGAATGATTTCAAGTTCTGCACCGATATCGACGATTTCACCTTCACGCGAAATCCCTTTGCCGTACATGATATCCACTTCAGCTGTACGGAACGGCGGCGCAACTTTGTTTTTGACGATTTTAATCTTCGTTCTGTTACCGATGATGTCATTGCCGGACTTCAACGCTTCAGCACGACGGACTTCCATGCGGATAGATGAATAGAATTTCAATGCGCGTCCACCAGTAGTCGTTTCAGGGTTACCGAACATAACACCGATTTTCTCGCGGACCTGGTTAATGAAAATAACAATTGAATTTGACTTGTTGATGATACCGGATAATTTACGGAGAGCCTGAGACATCAGACGAGCTTGCAAGCCCATGTGAGAATCGCCCATTTCCCCTTCAATTTCCGCTTTTGGTACAAGTGCGGCAACCGAGTCGATTACAACGATGTCAACTGCTCCGCTTCGAACCAATGCTTCACAGATTTCCAAAGCCTGTTCGCCTGTATCTGGCTGAGACAATAATAACTCATCGATGTTGACGCCGAGGTTCTGTGCATAGACCGGATCAAGTGCATGCTCTGCATCGATAAATGCTGCTGTTCCGCCTGAGGCCTGTACTTCGGCAATGGCATGAAGTGAAACAGTCGTTTTACCTGAACTTTCAGGGCCATAAATTTCAATTACACGGCCACGCGGATATCCGCCTATTCCAAGTGCAGAGTCAACTGCCAGTGAACCACTGGAAACTGATGAAATATTCCGGTCGCTTTTTTCCCCTAATTTCATTACTGAACCTTTACCAAATTGTTTTTCAATTTGTTTTAACGCAACATCTAACGCTGCTTTACGATCGCTCAAAAGAAATCCTCCTCTTAATAAAAACCAATTTTTCTACCTGTTTCTAGTATACTAGGTTATTGAGAAATACACAAGAAAAAAGCGAACGTTTATTCGTGTTCGCATTTTAAATTCATACTTTAAAAGCTCTATCAGGACCATATCCCATTTTTGGAATGGAAAAACGCGCAAAAATAAATTTTGCGCGTTTTTTTATTTGCTCAGTGTTCGTATTAAATAGTGCAAAGCCAATTTCACCGTACGGATGCGGTTCGTATTGCGCATGCCCGACAATTGAAGCCGGTATGCGTCTGTTCCTGACTCCGACGCGATTCCGATCCAAACAGTACCGGCAGGCTGGCCGCCGTGCGCATCAGGACCGGCTACGCCCGTCAAACCGATGCCGAAGTTCGTACCGAATTTCTCCCGAACTCCCTCGGCCATTGCCAGTGCAGTCTGTTCGCTGACCACGCCAAAGCTCTTCAACAGCTCCGCCGATATACCGAGCTGGCTGATTTTGATCTCTTCATTATAAGCAATCGTTCCGCCAGCAAGCACTGCACTGGCCCCTGGAACCGATGCCAGTTCGGATTGGAACAGGCCGGCAGTCAGACTTTCCGCAGCTGAAATCGTCTTTTGCTGCTGTTTCAGCAAGTCCACTGCACGGGAGGCAAGCGAATCATCGTCATAGCCGTAAAGGTATTGGCCAACAACCTCGAGAATTTCTTTCTTCGCAGCATTGATCAGTTCCCAGGCTTGCTCGGTCGTGTCCGTTTTGGCGGTGATGCGCAAAGTCACTTCACCGGCCGAAGCGAGAGGCGCGATTGTCGGATTCGTCTGTTTTTCCAGGATGCTATCCAAACGGTCTTCGAGTTCCGCTTCACCTATGCCATAAAACCGAAGAACGTGGGAGATGATGACGTTTTCCTTATTCAGCATACGGATCAATTTCGGCTTGGCTTCAAACTGGAACATCGGCTCGATTTCATGCGGCGGCCCAGGGAGCAGGATATAAACACGGTCTTCATGTTTATAGAACATGCCGGGCGCCATGCCGTTGTCATTTACGAGCACTTCGCTGCCTTTCAGAACCATTGCCTGCTTTTTATTGTTCTCAGTCATCGGCCTTTGGACGCGTTCGAAAAATTCTTCTATTGAAACCATGGCCGTGTCGTCCATTTCGAGTGTAGTGCCCAGATGCCTTGCAATGGTTTCTTTCGTCAAATCATCTTTGGTCGGCCCAAGTCCCCCTGAGAAAATAATCAGATCTGCACGGCTCTCGGCAATTTGAATCGCCTGTTCAAGACGCTCCGGGTTGTCGCCCACCACTGTATGGTAATAAACATTGATGCCGAGTTCAGCCAAATGTCCCGAAACGAAACGGGCATTGGTATTGGTAATCTGTCCGAGCAGCAGCTCAGATCCCACTGCAATTATTTCCGCATTCATCGGGCAATCCCCCTTCTGTTGCACTTATGTAAGTTAAAATACATTTAAGAATCGATATTCCGCAAAACAGCTTGCTTGCCTGGGGGCTCGCGCTGAGCTAACTCGGTCTCGTTTCACTTCGTCCGAGTGGATCTCAGCACTTCACTTGGTCCCCTGGGCGTCTTCGCTGTTTTGCTCCATATCTTTGATACTCTCTTCACCAAAGTTAATCTCCCGCGCCGGCGCGTCCAAAGAGCAGGCGAATGCCGACGGAGTAAAAGACGAGTGGTCTTCTCGATTTTTTGCGGGAGCTAAGGTCGCCAAACGGAGATAGTGCACCTTTGCTACGAGCAGTGCGCAGGAGCATAATCTTTGCTTTGGCCCTTCTGCGACGAAGCAGCGCAGCGATGCAGGAGCATAACCTTTGCCCTGCCCAAAGCGCCAAAGCGGTTTCCAATAATAATTCCTATGTTCGCGTTATATAGGTAAAAAAATCATTTTATTTCGAAGCCAGCAATGCTTTTCTGTTTGCGTAGAAATAGTCCCAACCGGACCATACTGTGAAGATCAATGCGATATAAAGCATGATCAATCCGAAAGGCAAGCCGATCAGCGCGAATATCATATCATACAGAAGCAGTGCGGCAATCGCCAGAATTTGCGCAGTGGTCTTGATTTTGCCAAGTCCACCGGCTGCAACAACTTCCCCTTCTCCCGCCAGCACCAGGCGAAGGCCGGTTACCGCAAATTCACGGCTGATGATGATGATGACAATCCACGATGGTGCAAATCCAAGTTCCACTAAAATAATCAAAGCTGCCGACACCAATAATTTATCAGCCAGCGGATCCAGGAATTTACCGAATGTCGTCACCAGATTGTATTTGCGTGCATAATAGCCATCCACCCAATCCGTGAGTGAAGCGAAAATGAAAATCAATGCCCCGATAAAATGGCTGATCGGCAAAGTTGCACCAAGCAGGGTCATTTCTCCCCAACCAAAATCAAACAGCATGAAAATCATGAATACCGGTATTAAAAGAATACGTGAAATAGTGATTTGGTTTGGTATGTTCATTTTTTTCTCCTTTCTTACTTTCAAGAAAAATAGCCATCTGTTTAGATGGCTATTCAGCGTCTGTAAATTCAATGACAATGTTCTGTGTTGTCAGATCCTGTTCATACTCAATCGGTTCACCGTTCAATATAAGTTTAACATTCGGCGCAGCGCCGAGACGAAGCCGAACATACGATTCGCCTGTGAGATCCAGCGTTTCGCTTTCCCCCGCTTGCATTTCAGACGGTGTAATCATATCTTCCTGATTTTCATTTGTGGCAGCAACCCAGGATCGGCCGGAAACTTCAATAAGCAATTCCCGTTCTGCAGGCCCTGCCCATTGGAATGTCGTGGTCTCAGCGTTAGTACCCACTACAGTAAATTCTGTCTCAGGCTCAGCCGGTTCCTCTTCAATGGGTTCTTCTTCTTCTTCTTCATTAGCCGCTTCTTCTTCATCAGTTGCTGATGAAGTGTTTTTTGAAGGAGCCTCGTATTGCAATCCATCATCTGTTTCCGCTTCTTCCTCTGTCGGATCAGCCAGCATATTATAGAAGAACCAAGTCACAAATAAAATCACGACAATGAACAAAGCGACAATGATCATCGGCATCTTTTCATTGATTCTGTTGGAAGAAGGTTTTGAAATCGATGTTCTGCGGGACGGAGCGGCAGATGACATCGGTTTCCTTACCTGCTCTTTTGTTGTTTCAGGCATTTCGGATTTATGCTGTTCCAGCAGTTCATCTGCTTTCAGTCCGACAGCCTCGGCATATTGCTTTATAAAAGCGCGGACATAAAACTGTCCAGGCATCATGCTGTAATTGCCTTCTTCAATTCCCGCCAAATAACGTTTCTGTATTTTGGTTACGTCCTGCAAATCCTCCAGACTGTAACCTTTCTCGATTCTCGCCTCTTTCAGGCGAGTACCCATTTCATTCAACACGATCACCTGCCTGCCTAAAAATTAAAACCCCCGCCAAACATATCGTCCATCTGGCTCTTATTATTCATCGTATTATCTCTCTCAATCACTTCATACGTGATTTCCTCATCCGGATGGTGGCGCAACTCGATAATGTAGTCGAAATCTTCAATGCTGTATTCTGATTGCTGGATAAACATATCCGGATGCTCCACCACTTTGATGGTCGGCATCCGCATCATTTCACGGACGAGCTGCATATGGCGTTCATCATGGGCGCGTCGTGTAACAATGCCGTCCAGTATGAAAATGTTGTTGTCGTTGAATTCGTCGCCCATCAACTGATTTCTGACTGTCTGCTTAATCATGGTGGATGACAGGAAAATCCATTTTTTATTGGCACTGACACTTGCAGCGACAATGGACTCGGTTTTGCCTACCCGCGGCATTCCCCGAAGACCGACCAGTTTATGGCCTTCCTGTTTAAAAATCTCCGCCATGAAATCGACCAGCAGGCCGAGTTCATCCCTGACAAAGCGGAAAGTCTTCCGATCATCGGCATCACGCTGGATATATCGCCCGTGGCGAACCGCAAGAATATCCCGAAGTTTCGGCTCACGGAATTTTGTTACAGCAATTGTTTCGATCGTAGAAAGGATCTGCTCAAAGCGCTCCAACTGCACATCATGCTCCGCGCGCAACAGCATTCCGCGCCGTCCCTGGTCCACACCATTAATAGTGACGATGTTTACACGGAGCATCCCGAGCAGTGAAGCTATATCTCCCAGCAAACCCGGACGGTTCACTTGAATTTCGTATTCAAAATACCATTCTCTCATTGAGCGTCCGACCTTTCGCTGTCAATTTTTTAGTATTTTCCTATTCTTCTATAATAGCTGATTTACCGCTGCAAGAAAAGGGCTCTTCCAAAGAATAAGTAATTAGGCATTCAGATATGCCAGCCGCCATTTATTCGCAAAGTCTGACCGGTAATATAGTCCGCTTTTCCGCTGACCAAAAAATCCACCGCATCCGCAACGTCCTGTGTTTTTCCAAAGCCAAGAGGGATCTCCTCCCGAATTGAATCCAGTTCTTCCGGCAGCAGGCCGCTGTTCATTTTGGTCATGATAAACCCGGGTGCAACGGCGTTGACCCGGGTCCCTGAAAAGGCCATCTCTTTCGCGTAAGCTTTCACGAATGCCAGCTGCGCCCCTTTGACAGAAGAATAGACGGTCTCCATTGCTGCGCCTGTTTCTCCCCATATGGATGAAATGAAAACAATATAGGATTTCGGATGCCGCTGAAATACGAACGATAATTGACGGACTGCAGAAACCGGGTTTTGGACATGGACACGCCACAGCGTTTCCATTTCGGAATCAGCCGTATCCGCCAGCATCTTCGAGACGGCATGTCCGCTCGCTACAACGATGCAGGATACATCAAACACCTGGCTTGCGAGATGTTCCGAAGATCCCGTTTCTGAAAAGTCCGCATGAACTTCAATGAACTCAAGATGCGGGTACATTTCTCTCAAGTAAGCCGCCAGCTCAGTCGGCGGGTTCGCATTCCAATGAAGGTAAAGCGACCAGCCGGAAGCAGCGAGTGTCCGTGAAATGCAGTCCCCTATTTCGCCGGAGGCCCCCATTACAAGAGCGAACTTCTTCACTCCGCTGCCTTCTTATCAGGCGATTCAATCGTAAATACCGACTGCTGGCTTTCGGCACTTACGAGTGCAAATGCCCGCTGCAGATCAGCAACTTCGATTTCCTCAAGAGTCGGCACGACATCAAAAAGATTCATTCCATTAAAAGTGTAACGTGTAAATTGGTTGGCGATATATTCCGGAGAATTTAATGCACGAAGGAAAAAGCCGATTTTCTTGCGGCGCATACGGTCGAGGTCCGCTTGTCCGAATGGCCATTTTTCAACTGCATTCGCAATCGTATGTTTTATTTCTTCTGCCAGGATATTCGGTTCAGCCGTATCCGAGCCGATAATGGCATAGCCGAATCCGCTTTCCAACGAGTAATCGAATGAATAGGATTCATCAATCCAGTTCTTTTCGTAAGCGTTATGGTAAAAATCCGAAGTTCGTCCAAACAGCAATTCAAACGCCAGTTCGGCAGCGAGCTCATGTTTCAGCATTTCTTCACCTTGCATATCCATTTTCTCGGGTTTGATGCCGACGAAAACTTTCGGTTTCTGAACGCTCATCTCCAGCACTCGTTCTTTAATCGCTGTTTCGACCGGTTCTTCAGGAAAAATTCTTTCAATTTCATGCGCATCCTCGAAAGTTTTGCGCGACTGGTTGTCTTTGACCAGCTTCATCATTGCTTCCGGATCTACAGCCCCTACGACGAACAGCACCATATTGGAAGGGTGGTAAAACGTGTTATAGCACGTATACAGATGTTCAGCTGTTATATCCTGAATCGACTCGACAGTTCCTGCGATATCGATTTTCACCGGATGGTTCTTATACATATTTTCGATGATGCCGAAATACAGACGCCAATCCGGCTGGTCGTCATACATTGTGATTTCCTGCGCAATAATGCCTTTTTCTTTTTCGACTGTGTCTTCCGTAAAATAAGGTTCCTGCACAAAATCAAGCAAGGTTTCCACATTTTCATTCACTTGTGCCGTAGCTGAAAAAAGGTAAGCGGTACGCGTAAACGAAGTAAAGGCATTGGCAGAAGCACCTTGTTTTGAGAATTGCTGGAAAATGTCCCCTTCTTCTTTTTCAAACATTTTATGTTCCAGAAAATGGGCAATGCCATCCGGTACTTTGACCGCTTCTTTTTCTCCGCGGGGTACAAAGTGATTATCAATCGAGCCGTATTTAGTGGTAAAAGTTGCAAAGGTTTTGGAAAAGCCCTTTTTCGGCAAAATGAACACTTCAAGGCCATTTTCCAGCTTCTCGTGGTATAAGGTTTCATCCAATTGTTCGAATTCCACTTTATGCATCAATGTCACTCTCCTTTCCTGACAGGAAATAAGTCATTTCCAGACTCAAGTCTTTTGCTGCTTGAGCAATATCTTCTTTTGTCACATTATTCCATCTGTTGATCAGGTAATCCGGTTCGAATGCTTCATCCAATTCCATATATTGATCGTAAATATCGATTTGGCCGCGTGCGGAGTCAAGGGCTTCTGTCAACTGGTTCGTCAGCAACGCTTTTGTCTGACCAAATTCAACATCCGAAATGTTCCCGGCTTTTATTTCTTCCAGTTGCTGCAGAATCAGCTTGACCGCTTTTTCTTCGAGTTTCCCGTCGATTCCGGCCAATACGAACATCAGACCGAATTGCGAGGAATAAGAGCTGGAAACATAATATGCCATACTCTCTTTTTCCCGGATATTCACGAATAGTTTCGAATGTGCATAGCCCCCGAAAACTCCGTTGAATAATTGCATAACCGGGAATTTTTCATCACGGAATGTTACCGGGCTGAAAAACGCCATGTGGAGTTTTCCCTGTTTCATATCTTCAAATTCGGCAACGCGCTGCTGTGCCGGTTTTTTCAATTCCATCGATGGTGCAGCAAGCGGTTTTTCACGGTCCCCAAAATGGAAATAATCGCGGATATAATCGGCGATGACTTCCGGCTTCACATCTCCGACCGCATAAATTTCCACTTCATTCGATTCGATCATTGTCCGGTATTCTTCCATCAGCTTACCATTGCTGATCCCTTCGACTTCTTCGATTGTGCCGTTTGCGGGAATGGACGCCGGATGTTCCGGCAGCGCCAAATCCATCATGCGCTGCTGGGCGAAACGCGTTTTATCATCGAAGATGGATTCGATTCTTTCTTTCACCGCATTTTTTTCACGAAGGAAAATCGATTCCTTGAAAAGGTCATCTTCAAGATTCGGCTTGAACAGGACAAGGTACATCAAATTCAATACTTTTTCGAGTACGCCGGTTTCTGAAAGATATTGGTCATTGACCGTTTCCACATTCAAACTGACGATATGTTCATTGCCGCGCTTGGAAGAGTCCATATACAGTGAAGTTCCGTACAAATCATCAAGTACCATCCGCAATGCGGTATGGGATGGGTAGGCTTCATTGCTGTGCTGGAGGACATTCGCCAGGATTGAGCGGGCTGATGCTTTTTCCTTGGATAATTTATCTTTAAACTTTATCGAAATATTAACGGTTTTGAATTGCGTGGTTTCATTGACGTGCACATTCACGCCTTTCGCGAGTCTGATAGTTTCAAACATTATGGATCCCCTCTCATAGTTCATTCTTTTACTATACCGAACCCTTTCCGTTAATTGCAAATAAAGAAATGTGACGGCGCCCGTTAAGCTCTGAAAGGCATAAGACGCTCTGGCGAAGTGGCGTGTTTTCAGCCACACAGCAAGAGTGGCTTATGACCCGAAGAGCTGGGCCGCTGGAGTCTGGACAACAACAAAAGGACAAAAGCCTTGTCATTCAGAGAACAGAAAAAAAAGAGCCGTCGCTTTGACGGCCCCTTTAAATAGTAGATTCTATCGCTCACCTTTGATATAAGGTTTACCATTCGCTTTTGGTGCGTTCGCTTTACCGATGAATCCGGCCAGCGCTAAAATTGTCAGCACGTACGGCAGGATCAGCAAGAATACATTCGGTATTTCCGATATGATAGGAATACTCGATCCCGCGATGCTCAATGACTGAGCCAGTCCGAAGAATAGAGCTGCCCCCATTGCGCCAAGCGGATGCCATTTACCAAAAATCATAGCGGCAAGCGCCATAAATCCTTGGCCATTGATCGTGGCATGTCCAAAATCACTTGTAATGGTCTGAGCATACACCGCGCCTCCGATACCAGCAAGTGCTCCGGATATCATAACTGCAGTGTAGCGCATTTTTGTAACATTGATCCCCATCGTGTCCGCGGCCATAGGGTGCTCCCCAACTGAGCGTAAACGCAACCCAAATGGAGTTTTATAGATAATAAACCAGGCAAGTACTGCTACCCCGATTGCAAAAAAGGAGGTTAGGTAAACCGACTGGAAAAACAGTGGCCCGATAAATGGTATCTCCGACAAGAGTGGAACGTCAGCACGACCGAAACGTTCTGTAATAAAATCTGTCTGCCCTTTGTCAAAAATCTTTTTGACAAGATACAGTGAAAGAGCAATTGCCAGCAAGTTGATTGCCACACCTGATACAACCTGATCGGCACGGAAAGAAATCGAAGCCACAGCATGCAGAAGTGACAATAACAATGCCGCAACCATAGCTGCAATCAACGCCACCCAAGGAGTGGCTCCGCCGAAAGTATCCGCAAAGAATAAATTGAATACAATTCCGGTAAATGCACCGATTACCATTAATCCTTCAAGACCGATATTGACAACGCCCGATCTTTCAGAAAACACACCGCCGATTGCGACAAGGATTAAAGGAGCAGCGTAGAAGATGGCCGAAGGAATGATGAAATATAAAACATCCAAGAAACTCATATTACTTCGCCTCCTTCTTCTTATTTGCTGCCCGCAGCAAGAGCAGGCGGATAATATAGCCAGAAGCTACAAAGAAAATGATGACTGCAATAACGATTTCCACGATTTCCAGCGGAATATTTGCTTCGTTAGGCATGTTCAAGGCACCATACTTCAGAGAACCAAACAGAGTTGCACCAAAAATAACGCCAAGTGGAGTATTCATTCCCAATAAAGCGACAGCTATCCCATCAAAACCAATTCCTGTAAATCCGCCTTTGGAAGAAACATATTGGAATGTTCCAAGAGCTTCCATCGCTCCAGCCAAACCTGCAAATGCTCCGGAAATGACCATTGCCAAAATGATATTTTTATTCACGTTCATCCCTGCATATTCTGATGCATTCTGGTTAAACCCAACTGCTTTCAGCTCATATCCAAGGGTTGTTTTTTCAAGTATCAGCCACATGACACCAACCATAATCAAGGCTAAAAGAATTCCGTAATGGAGGCGTGAGAATTCTGTGAGATTTTGAAAAAACTCAGAACGCAGCGATGCGCTGGTAAAGATCAGTTCTGTACGGTCTCCGCCGTCAGAAACTGTTCTGATTAATGCATTCGTTACGTGCAATGCGATATAGTTCATCATGATCGTCACGATTACTTCGTGTACACGAAACTTCGCTTTTAACAGTCCCGGGACAAAGCCCCATAAAGCTCCGGCAGCTGCTGCTGCCAAAATAGCCAGCGGCAAGTGGATAATTTTCGGCAATTCCACAGCAACACCCACGTAGGCAGCCGCAAACCAGCCGACAATCAATTGCCCTTCCACCCCGATATTGAAAAGACCTGAGCGGAACGCAAACGCTACGGCCAGACCAGCCAATAAATAAGGTGTTATTTGACGGAGAGTTTCTCCTATTGTATACAGATCCCCAAAAATCCCGTTCCATAAAGCTGTATATCCGGTTATCGGGTTATAACCGCTGACCAGCATGATAATTGCTCCGACCAGCAAGCCCAGTATAACGGAAACGAGTGGGACCAGAATATTGGTCACTCTATTCGACATGCTGATCCTCGCCTTCCTTCTCTGTTTCATTATTTTCGTCTCTAATATGATGTCCGGCCATCAACAGGCCAAGCTCCTGCTCCGTCGTTGTTTCAGGCGTTACAATATCAACAATCTCACCGTCATGAATAACAGCGATTCTATCTGATACATTCATGACTTCATCGAGTTCAAAAGAAATAAGCAGCACCGCTTTGCCATTGTCACGCTGTTCGATAAGCCGGCTGTGAATAAATTCAATTGCACCCACATCCAGTCCGCGTGTCGGAAGAGCCGCAATCAATAGATCCGGATTCCGGTCCACCTCGCGTCCGATAATGGCCTTCTGTTGGTTACCGCCTGACAGGGAGCGCGCCAGTTCGTGCGGTCCTTGTGTCCGGACATCAAAATCGGCAATGATCTGTTTTGCTTTTTCGTTGATTTTATCGTAATCAATGATTCCATGTTTGGAGATTGGTGAAGTGTAATATGTTTGCAGTGCAATATTATATCCAATAGGAAAATCAAGCACCAGTCCGTGTTTGTGGCGATCCTGCGGAATGTGGCCAACACCGGTTTCAGTCACTTTACGCGGTTTCAAACCTGTAACATCTTTTTCATTGATGCGGATGGTTCCGCTTTTCACTTTGCGTAATCCGGTAATCGCTTCGATCAACTCGGATTGCCCGTTGCCGTCTATCCCGGCTATGCCTACAATTTCGCCTTTACGTACATTCAGATTCAAGCCTTTGACTTTTGCCACTCCTCGGTAATCTTCTACTACAAGGTCATGGATATCGAGCACTTCTTCCTTAGGAAATGCCGGACCTTTTTCAGTTGTAAATAATACATTCCGGCCAACCATCAGAGATGCCAGTTCATTCGGATTCGTTCCTGAAGTGTCAACTGTGCCGATTCCTTCGCCTTTTCTGATAACTGTAACACGATCTGAAATTTCCATAATCTCTTTCAGTTTATGGGTAATTAAAATAATGGACTTGCCTTCAGCAATCAACCTTTTCATAATCTGAGTCAATTCAATGATCTCCTGTGGAGTCAGAGATGCGGTAGGCTCATCAAAAATCAGAATTTCAGCTCCGCGATAAAGCGTTTTCAAAATTTCTACGCGTTGCTGCATTCCGACTGAAATGTCTTCAATTATTTCATTAGGATCCACGTTCAAACCATACTGTTCAGATAAAGCTTTTACCTTTTTTGCTGCATCTTTCTTATTTGTCACACCGTACTTCGTCGGCTCGGAACCCAGGATGATATTTTCCGTCACAGAAAAATTTTCGACCAGCATGAAATGCTGGTGAACCATTCCAATTCCCAAGTCGTTCGCAACTTTCGGATTCGTAATATCCACCTTTTTTCCGTGGACGCGGATCTCGCCGCCTTCCGGCTGGTAAAGACCGAAAAGAACGTTCATCAAAGTTGATTTTCCAGCACCATTTTCACCCAGCAAGGCGTGGATTTCACCCTTTTTTAACTGCAGAGTGATATTGTCATTGGCGACAAAGTTTCCGAACTCCTTTCGGATATTCAGCATTTCTACAACATATTCCACTGTTTTCACTCCCTCGAAAACTGATCTGTTCTCTTGAATTAATTAATACAGGAAAGGTTTCCATTTAAAAAACCTTTCATCTATTAATTTTATGTAATTTTTTGCGAAAAAAAAATCATAAAGACCGGTAGAACCGGTCTTTATGAGGTTGACCGTGAGAATCGATGATTATTCCACAGTTTCAGGAACTGTAATTTCGCCATCAACGATCTGTTGCTTGTAATCTTCAATTTGAGTCATAACATCTTCCGGAATTGCTCCACGTGAATCAGCAAGGCCAATCCCGTCTTCAGCTAAACCATAAGTTGTTGTTTCTCCGCCAGGAAATTCTCCAGCCAATGTTTTCTCAGCAATTTCGACTACTGCCATTTCTACACCTTTTAGAACAGAAGTCAATGTTACGTTTTCATCACCAATTTGGCCTTCTTCGTATTGATCGGCATCTACACCGATAACCCAAACATCTTCCCCTGCTTCTTTACGTTCTTTAGCTTCAGTGAAAACACCGTTTCCAGTTCCGCCAGCTGCGTGGAAAACAATATCTGCTCCCGTATCGTACATAAGGTTAGCTGTAGTTTTACCTAATTCCGCTTTATCAAAAGCACCTGTGTATTGAACATCGACTTCAATTGATTCATCAACTGCAGCAACACCTGCACGGAATCCAGCTTCGAAGCGTTCAATAACCGGGATTTCCATTCCGCCAACAAAACCGATCTTGTCTGTTTCAGTCATAAGAGCTGCAGCAACGCCTGCAAGAAATGCTCCTTCTTGTTCTTTAAACATAACACTTGCTACGTTTGGCAAATCTACGACTTCATCAATAATCGCAAATTGAGCGTCAGTTTGCTGAGAAGCGATTTCTTCAACAGAACCTTTCATCAAAGCACCGATTCCGTATACTACATCAAAATCACGGCGAACCAGGTTGTTCAGGTTTGTGTTGTAATCTGTATCAGAAGTGGATTGCAAGTAATCGTAGCCGTCTCCTTCTTCAAGACCATTTTCTTCACCAAAACTCTTGATGCCTTCCCAAGCTGATTGGTTGAAAGATTTATCGTCGATACCGCCGACATCTGTAACCATTGCTACAGAGATATCACTTGTTTCTTCAGTAGCTTCTCCTTCTCCGCCGTCACCAGTTGTTGTGTCGGTTGAAGCATCGTCGTCACTGCCGCAAGCAGCAAGCATACCAGCAGCAAGCATTAAAGAAAGACCTAGACCAAATTTACGTTTTGTCAATGTAATAACCCCCAAGGTTTTTTTGATATTAGCAGGAATAGTTTGTTTTACACACGTTTTCGAACTACGTGGAAACTGAATTTATCAGCCCTGAAGTAATTCTTTGAATAAAGCACCACTTGATCGTCTGTATCATAGTGGAGCTGTTTTAATTCCAATAAAGCAGTTTCCGGATCACATTCTAAAATCGGAGACGCATCTTCATGGTATCCGATCGGATCGATGTAAGTCACTGCATAACTGATGTAGGTTTCCCCACTTTCCTCGATTGCCGAGAAAATCGAACTTTCGGCCCTTCCGAGAAAATCATCCGGCATAAAGCTGGATACAACCTTGTCGATGCAATAGACGACAGGTTCCCCGTTCGCTGTCCGGACCCTTTCAATTGTAATTACTGAATCTTCGGGTTTGCAATGTAAGCGTTTTATATCATCTTCAGAAGCCGGGTTCTCGGAGGTGCTCAAATAAATTGAGCCAGGCTCCATTCCCGCATTTCTGATTGTTTCAGAGACGCTGGTCAATTGTTCGATGCCCGATGTAAACAGCGGTTTCGGATTGACGAATGTACCTACCCCGTGGCGCCTGACTATGATATTTTCTTCTTCCAGCAGCCTTAGCGCTTCACGTAAGGTGGCGCGGCTGACTCCAAGTGTTTTTGCGAGTTCGAATTCGGAAGGCAACTTTTCTTTCTCTTTGTATATTCCGGCAGCAATATCCTGCTTCATCCGATCGATCACCTGGAGATACAACGCCCGATGATCCGATTTAATTGTCATACGATTCACCACCAATGACAGAGATCAGACATCTGATGTAAAACATTCCTACTAATCAAAATTACTATAACACTTATTTCCAACGAAATAAATAGTGTTTTGTCGAATTTCGCGAATTTTCCAGCTAAAAGCCTTGAATAATGCACGTAATATGTCACGAAAAATCCTTTTGTCCCTAGTTATTCTTCATGCTTTTGAACTAAAACAGTGCGGGGTTTGCTTCCTTCATATGGTCCCACGACTCCGCGTTGTTCCATCTGATCGATAATTCGGGCTGCACGGGAATAGCCAACACGGAATCTGCGCTGCAGCATAGAAACGGATGCTGTCTGCATTTCGGTTACCAATTGGACAGCATCGTCATAAATTTCATCAGTTTCAGAATCGATGCTCTTTTCTTCAATTTCGGTCGGTATCATATCTTCCTGGTATTGAGCTTTTTGCTGTTCAATGGCAAAGTCCACAATTTTCTCCACTTCACTATCAGACAGGAATGCCCCCTGCACACGCACAGGTTTTGACTGGCCGGCTCCAAGGAACAGCATATCTCCGCGGCCCAGTAATTTTTCCGCTCCGCCCATATCCAGAATCGTGCGGGAATCGATGGCAGATGACACGGCAAAGGCGATTCTTGAGGGTATATTTGCTTTGATGACACCCGTGATGACGTTGACACTCGGACGCTGCGTGGCGATGATCAAATGGATTCCCGCAGCGCGTGCCATTTGCGCCAGGCGGGTGATAGCATCTTCGACTTCATTGGAAGCTACCATCATCAAATCTGCAAGCTCATCCACAATGACCACGATAAACGGTAATTTGGGATGTTTATCTTCATTCTCTTCATTAAATACTCTGACGTATTCATTATAGCCTTCGATATTTCTTGTACCGGTATGAGAAAACAATTCATACCGCCGCTCCATTTCTGAAACGATTTTTTTTAAAGCCTGCGCTGCTTTACGCGGGTCAGTTACGACCGGTGCCAATAAATGCGGGATGCCGTTATAGACATTCAGCTCGACCATTTTCGGATCGATCATCATCATTTTTACTTCATGCGGTTTAGCGCGCATGATGATGCTGGTGATGATGCCGTTGATGCATACCGATTTACCGCTTCCTGTTGACCCTGCTACCAGGAGGTGTGGCATTTTGTTCAATTCGGTCATTACCGCCTGTCCAGTGACATCGCGACCAAGGCCGAACAATAATTTCGACTCCGGTTTATTGTTCTCTGCCGACTCCAGCACTTCACGCAGGCTGACAATCGCCACTTCCGTATTGGGAACTTCGATGCCAATCGCAGATTTTCCGGGAATCGGTGCTTCTATTCGAATATCCCTTGCGGCGAGCGCCAGTGCCAGATCATCATGAAGGCTGACAATTTTGCTGACTTTTACGCCAGTGTCAGGAAGCACTTCGTATTTCGTGACAGCCGGTCCCAGATGTACTTGGGTAACTTTTGCACGAACACCGAAACTTTGGAAGGTTTTCTCCAGTTTTTTCGCATTTTTCTGTATGCCGGAATATTCTCCGCTCTGATCGCTGTGCGGCGGCAGCGTCAGCAAATCTATCGGAGGCAATTGATACTCCTCATTTTCCATTTCTTCGGCAGTAGTCAATAATTGAACATCGCTGTCAGAAACAGTTTCGGTTTCCGGTTTCGCTTCTTTTGGTGTTTCCGGCTGTTTCGGCTTCACATTTTCTGTAAACGCTGAAATGATCGGTTCCTGTGGAGAATCCATATAAACTGTTTCATTGTCATATTCCTCGTTCAGTTCCGGTTCGTTTGCATCGATGAACTTATCGTTGCCTGAATTCCCATCAGCTTCAATCGCTTTTTTCTTTTCCTTCTTCACCGGCTTGGAGAAACGCTTGCCGATGGATTGAAGCAATGGCTGCATGCTTGGAATCTTTTCAGCAATGAAAGGAGCTGCTGTGCGTCCGGTAAGGATGATGGCACCGATCGAAAGAATGATGAGGGCTACAATCCAGGTTCCTGCTGTCTCAAACAGCACATGCAACACCGCATAAAGCATAGCGCCGATCATGCCTCCGCCAATGGCTGTGAATTCGGTCCAGACAGTGCCACTCACTTGGATGGATTTGCTTGTTTCACCCAATACGTTTGAAGAAGTGATTGGCAAAATGGAGCCCGATGCCCAAATAAGATGGCTGATCAGAAAAGCGCCGGTCAATACAAAAATCGTACCAGTAATTGTCCGGATCTGCGGTTTCGGCCAATTTCGCTTGACCATTATATAGATTGCCAATAACACTAAGGCAATGGGAATCAAAAATGCCAGATAACCTGTCAGATATTCCGCAGAATTTTGGAGCATGCGCCCCACTTTGCCCAGCTGAAACGCCATTAAAGCTGCTGTGCCCAGCATCAAAATTCCAATTATTTCAAAGAGGATTGAAGGCACATGCTGAACGTTTTTCTTGTTCGCCTTTGATTTCAAAACTTTTTTCTTTTTCTTTTTCTGTCCACTGCGAGGCATATTTTCCCCTCATTTCCTATGTAATCGAAAAAGGATTTCCCCCGATAGATCGGTATGGAAATCCTTTTACTTGTTCTATCTTAATATTCCATAATAATCGGGATGATCATCGGACGGCGTTTCGTTTGCTGGAATAGATAGGAATTCAACGTGTCACGAATTTCCTGCTTAATATTATTCCATTCAAACGTTTCGCGCGTGACGTATTTCTCCACAACTTTTGTTACCAGTTTTGCCGATTCATCCATCAATTCTTCCGACTCGCGGACATAAACAAATCCGCGGGAAATCATTTCCGGACCGGAAGCAATTTTTTTCTGTTTGCGATTCAAAGTTACAACGACAATAAAAATTCCATCCTGGGAAAGCAATTTACGGTCGCGCAGGACAATATTGCCGACATCACCGATTCCGATGCCATCAATCAGAACATTTCCTGCGGTAACCCGTCCGCTCATGCGAACTTTTCCGGCTTTATATTCAACGATATCCCCTTTATCAGCAATAAAGATCTGGGATTTCTGCAAACCGACCTGCTGTGCCAATTTTGAATGGGCGATCAGCATTTTATATTCACCCTGGATGGGGATGAAATATTTCGGTTTCATCATGTTCAGCATCATTTTCAGATCTTCCTGGCTGCCGTGACCTGATACGTGGACTTTTTTGCTGGATGTCAGGACATTTGCGCCTGCTTTGGCCAATTTATTCATCGTCTGGTACATCGGAACTTCCATGCCTGGTGAAGGTGTGAAAGTAATAAGGACTGTATCCGTTTCTTTGATTCTTACATCTTGATGCTGTTTGCGGACCATCTTATCGAGTGCTTCCAGCGGCTCACCCTGATTGCCTGTAACGATGATGACCACTTCTTCATCACGGTGGTCATCCAGCTCTTTCAAAGAAATAACCGTATCTTCTCCTGCATCTAAATAACCGAGTCGAACTCCCACCTCATAGCTGCTTTCAAGGCTTCTGCCCACCACTGCAACTTTCTTGCCAGTCGCCTGTGCAATATCGAAAACTTGCTGGATGCGGATGAAGTTTGATGAATACAACGACACAAGAATTCTGCCTTCCGCTTTCCGGAATTCTGACTGAAGGTGGTCCTCAATGACAATTTCAGAAGTTGTATATCCAGGACGCTCCGCTTCCGTTGAATCAGATAGCAGCATCAAAACGCCATCTTCTCCCAATTTCGCCATTTTCGCGATATCCGGACGGTAGCTTCCTTTTGCCGATTGATCAAATTTAAACTCACCGGTATGGACAATTGCCCCTTCTGATGTATGGAAGACAATACCAAGCGCATCCGGTATGCTGTGTGTCGTATGGAAGAATGTAACGTGCGTGGTATCAAAATTCATGCGGCTCTTATTCGTTACTTCAAAAAATTTCACTTGTTTCAGTGAACCTTGTTCTTTTACATGTTCTTTTGCAAGCCCGATCGTCAACTTCGAACCATAAACTGGTGCTTGCACTTTTTTCAACAGGTAAGCGATCGAACCGATTGCATCTTCGTGCCCGTGTGTAAGGAAGATCCCTTTTACCCGGTCTTTATTCTCTTCCAGATAAGTGACATCCGGAATCACGATGTCCACTCCGAGCATTTCATCTTCCGGGAACATCAATCCGCTGTCTACAACGAAAAGATCCTGATCGATTTCAATTACGTACATTGCTTTGCCGATTTCACCGACGCCGCCTAACGGTATTACTTTAATAAGTTCATTTTTAATTTTACTCAATTTATTTCCTCCTAAAAAAATTTCCCCGTACACATCCATAAAATCTATTATACGGGAATCGAAGGAAACAGTCCAAAGAAAAAAATAAACCGGCGGGTTCGCCGGTGTATTTTGGGTTATCAGATTATATTTTCTTCGATCAATGCTTCCGCAATCTGCACCGAGTTTAGGGCAGCACCTTTTACGAGGTTGTCGGAAACGACCCATAGATGGAAACCTTGCGGATTGTCCAGATCCAAGCGGACGCGACCGACAAACACATCGTCCAGTCCGGCTGCCATCAATGGCATCGGATAGAGTTGTGCTGACGGATCATCCATCAATGTCACACCTGGTGCAGCAGCGATTGCGTCTTTTATTTCAGCAAGAGTCGGTGCCGCTCCCAGTTCAACATAGACAGATTCCGAATGGCCGGTGACAACCGGCAGACGGACACATGTTGCCGCAACGGAAAGATTGTCGTCATGCATGATTTTCTTCGTTTCGTTGATCATTTTCATTTCTTCGAGAGTATAGCCATTGTCCGCAAAAACATCAATCTGCGGGATGGCATTATAAGCGATCGGGTAATGCTTATCGCCCGATTTCACCGGCAGCATTTTTGCCTGTGCCTTTTTCGCCTCGTCAAAGCCGGCATCCGCCTGCTCTTTTAATTCGTTGATGGCATCGATTCCTGCACCTGACACGGCCTGATAGGTGGAAACCACAACTTTGCTAATGCCGAATTGTTCTTTTAATGGCTGCAGCGCACAGACCATTTGAATGGTCGAGCAATTGGGATTCGAGATAATGCCTTTATGCAAGGAAAGATCGCTTTTATTAACTTCCGGCACAACCAGCGGCACTTCCGGATCCATGCGGAATGCGCTTGTATTATCAATGACGATGGCCCCGCGTTTGACTGCTTCCGGTGCAAATTTTTCAGAAACGCTGCCGCCTGCACTGAACAGCGCGATGTCGATTCCTTCAAATGATTCCGGCATCGCTTCCTGCACAATATATGTTTGTCCTTTAAAATCGATTTCTTTGCCAGCTGAGCGGCTCGAAGACAGGAAACGGATTTCGTTGACAGGAAACTCCCGTTTCTCTAATTGCTCCTTCATTTGCTGTCCAACGGCGCCCGTTGCACCCATGATTGCTACATTATAGGTTTTCACTCGACTCTCTCCTTCAATGATAATTTGGATAATTGTATCATAATTCAACGCACTGACGCACTGAATCGAAAAGCAATACCCTCAAATTTACGAGCTTGCCTCTTTCGAGCGGATGATCGATTGGGCAGGAGGCGTTTTCAAAAGCTCCAATGTGTATTGAACTTTTTCCATCGAAACTTCATCGATTTTCTTCAAAACGTCATCAAAGGTAATAAGCCGTCCCATCAGCAACTCGTGCTTGCCGTTGCGGCTCATGCGTGAGCTGGTGCTTTCCATTCCAAGCAGCAGATTTCCTTTGAACTGTTCTTTTGAATCCTCCACTTCGAGCTGCGTCAGTCCGCCGCTCTGCATATTGCCGATTGACTCCAAAATCTTCTCCTGGAGGTCCGGCAGCTGTTCATTCGATGTACCGCCATAAATCGCCAATGTGCCATGGTCCGAATAGGCGGAATGGTAGGAAAAGATGGAATAGGCGAGCCCATGCTCTTCCCGAATTTCCTGAAACAGCCTGGACGACATCGTTCCGCCCAAAATATTATTCATCACAGCCATATCATAAAGATGTGGATCAGTCATGGAAAGGCCGGGAAATCCGTAGCAGAGATGCCCCTGTTCGATGTCCTTAAATTTTTCTGAAGTGCCTGCAGTAAATTCAGGAGTCACATAAGGTTTAATGGTGCCGCTTTTGGTAAAGCCGCCGAAAAGTTCTTCAATTTTCTCAATCAGCTCGGGGGTTATTTTGCCCGCCACAGAAATGACGGTATTCGATGGAATATAAAAGCGATTCATGAAATCCCGGATTTTATGGGCATCAAACGTCTGAAGCGTTGCTTCGAGGCCAAGAATCGGTGCACCCATTGGATGCTGCGGATACATGACACGCCACAGCTGCTCATGGACATCATCATCAGGCATGTCTTCAGTCATGCTGATTTCTTCGAGCACCACTTGCCGTTCCCGTTCAATTTCCACAGGGTCCATTTGGGAATTGAAAAACATATCTGCCAAAATATCGACTGCAAGGCCCGCGTGATGGTCGACAACTTTTGCGTAATAACAAGTATATTCCTTCGATGTATAGGCATTGATATCGCCTCCGATCCGGTCAAACTCCCTGGCAATATCTTTTGCCGACCTTGTCGGGGTACCTTTGAACAGCATATGCTCGATAAAGTGGGTCATGCCGTTTTCCTGCGGTTCTTCATCGCGCGACCCCACTTTAATGAAAACGCCCACTGCTACAGAACGGAAATACGAAATTTGTTCCGAAACGATTCGAACCCCATTCTGACAAATATAAGTTTCTGCCATTCCTAATTCCCTCCAATAAGAAAAAATTGCCAACTTTCGTTGGCAATTCATTGTTTTTCTTGGTTAGTTTTTCTTAGTTAGCTTTTTCAGCCTCTTCTTTTTCTTCTTTCAATACAATCTTGCGGGAAAGGTTGACGCGTCCCTGACGATCAATCTCAATAACCTTCACTTTCAAAACCTGATCCATTTTCAGCACATCTTCTACATCCTTCGTCCGCTCTTCCTGGATTTCCGAAATGTGGAGAAGACCATCTTTGCCTGGGAATAATTCGACGAATGCACCGAATTTCTCAATGCGTCTCACTTTTCCTTCGTAATATTCTCCGACTTTCGCTTCACGTACGATATTTTCAATCATCGCTTTCGCTTTGGCGTTCATTTCTTCATCGACTGAAGAAATGAAGATGGTGCCGTCCTGCTCTGTATCAATCTTGACGCCGGTTTCATCAATGATCTTATTGATCACTTTTCCACCCGGTCCGATTACATCGCGGATCTTATCGGGATTGATCTTGACCATGATAATCTTCGGTGCGAATTTAGACAATTGTTCCCGTGGTCCGGAAATAGTCGCTAACATCGATTCCAGGATGTGAACACGGCCTATCTTCGCTTGTGTCAACGCCTCTTCAAGAATTGCACGTGACAGTCCCTCGATTTTGATATCCATCTGAAGTGCAGTAATGCCTTCAGAAGTACCGGCTACTTTAAAGTCCATGTCGCCCAGGTAATCTTCCATTCCCTGGATATCCGACAGCACTGTGTAATTGTCGCCTTTTTTCACAAGACCCATTGCAATACCGGCTACCGGCGCTTTCAAAGGAACACCCGCATCCATCATTGCCAGTGTTGAAGCACAAATGCTTGCCTGTGAAGTCGATCCATTCGACTCCAGCACTTCAGCCACCAGGCGGATTGTGTATGGGAAATCTTTTTCGTTAGGAATGACAGCTTCGAGTGCACGTTCACCAAGTGCACCGTGTCCGATTTCCCGGCGGCCAGGGCCACGCAGGAAGCCGGTTTCACCGACTGAGAATAACGGGAAATTGTAATGGTGCATAAATCGTTTTGTATCTTCGATTCCAAGGCCGTCGATGATTTGTACATCACCTAACGCGCCAAGTGTACAAATGCTCATTGCCTGGGTTTGCCCACGTGTGAACAATCCCGATCCGTGCGTCCGTGCCAGAAGTCCGACTTCTGAAGACAATGCACGGATTTCTGAAGGGCCCCGCCCATCCGGACGGATTTTTTCATCCGTAATCAAACGGCGGACTTCTTCTTTAACCATTTTATCCAAAATCTGGCCGGCCTGTTTTTTAACATCCGCATCAGATTCTTCGTACTGTTCCAAAACACGTTTTTTCACTTCATCGATTGCTTCATTGCGTGCCTGCTTTTCATTGATCTGAACAGCCGCATTCAACTCATCTTCGACAGAATCTTTGATTGTCGCAGAAAGTTCAGCATCCAATTCGAATAATTGAATATCCGTCTTGGCTTTTCCGACTTCTGCTGCAATCTCTTCCTGGAAGGCAATCAATTTCTTGATTTCTTCATGGCCAAACATGATCGCTTCCAAAATGATTTCTTCAGAAACTTCCTTAGCTCCTGCTTCAACCATGTTGATGGCGTCTTTTGTTCCTGCTACGATCAAGTTAATGGAGCTTTTTTCCAGTTGATCGTTTGTCGGGTTAATGATGTATTCCCCGTCGATAAGCCCGACGATAACACCGGCAATCGGTCCATCAAATGGGATATCGGAAATCATCAATGACAATGAAGATCCGAACATTGCCGCCATTTCTGATGGACAATCCTGATCCACTGACATAACCATTGATATTACTTGCACTTCGTTACGGAAGCCGTCTGGGAAAAGCGGACGAATCGGGCGGTCGATAAGACGGCTTGTCAATGTCGCTTTCTCCGATGGACGTCCTTCACGCTTGATGAAGCCTCCAGGAATTTTACCTACTGCATAAAGACGCTCTTCATAGTTGACAGTCAACGGGAAGAAGTCCAATGGCTTCGGTGTTTTAGAAGCTGTTGAAGTCGATAGTACCGCTGTATCTCCGTAACGGATCAATGCTGCTCCATTTGCCTGTTTTGCCAATTGGCCGACTTCGACCTGTAATTCACGGCCTGCCCAATCGAATTTGTAAACCTTTTTAGTTTGCTCCATAATCGAGCTCCTCTCTCTTCCAAATGTATAGACAGTTTTATGTATCCATTACTAGTAGTGTATCAAAAAAAGCATTCGCTGTGCGATTGTATGCGGAAAATTTTATCCATAAAGAAAAAGCGGGACGAATCCCGCTTTTACTGATTGCTATTATCGGCGTAGGCCAAGTCTTGCGATTAGTTCGCGGTAACGAGCAACGTCGTTTTCACGAAGATATTTCAACAAGTTACGACGGCGTCCAACCATTTTGAATAGACCACGGCGTGAATGGTGATCTTTTTTGTGAGTACGTAAGTGCTCATTCAGGTTGTTGATGTCTTCTGTAAGAATGGCGATTTGAATTTCTGCAGACCCAGTATCTGTGTCATGCACTTTGTATTCATTGATCAATTCATTTTTACGTTCTTGAGTGATTGCCATACTGTTTCCACCTCCTAATTTCTGATAGCCCCAATTACCGAGCAAACGTTGGTGATTCGGATTGCCAAGCAACGGTTAGTACTTTTCGTACGTATAAATCATAGCACACGGCAATTTGAAAATCAACCGGATGATGTGCCCATGTTCAGGACCGGAAAAACTGGACAGCTTCCTGCTTGTCCCTTTCTATTTGCGCTTTCAATTCATCAATGCCGGAAAATTTCTGTTCGTCACGAATTCGTTTATGCCAATCAACAGTAACCCGCTCCCCATAAATATCCCGATTGAAATCGAAAATATGGACTTCAATCACAAGTTTTTTATGGTCGGGGTTGTTGAAAGTTGGTTTGAAGCCGACGTTGCATACACCATCGTGAATTTCGTCCTGGACATGAAGTCGAACGGCATAAACGCCTCTGCCAGGTACAAACGTGCCAAGATCCGGTTCGACATTGGCGGTCGGGAAACCGATCGTGCGACCCCGCTTGTCTCCATTAATGACGGTCCCCGATACTTTGAACGGCCGACCGGATAATCGGCAAACCTCTTCAACTCTCCCGGATTTCAAATGCTCACGGATTCTGGTGGAACTGATCTTTTGCTGCCCGTCCTCGAGCTTGCCTATTACGCTGACTCCGAACCGGCCATTGCTGAAACTCTTCATCAATTCCATATTGCCTTGCCCTTTTGCCCCGAATGAAAAATCAAATCCGGCGCTGACATGAACCACACCGAGATCTTCAATGAAATGGCTGATGAACTCTTCGGGCTGCAATTGGGCGAAATCGGATGTAAAGCGCACGATAAAACAGACATCGACGCCCATTTCCTTTAAGATATCCATTTTCTGTTGCAGCGGTGTAATGTAGACCATCTCTTCTTTCCTGCCACCAAGCACCAGTGAAGGATGCGGATCAAATGTCATGACCGCTGATTTCGCATCCAGTTGCTGCGCTTTTTCCAGAGCTTCTCCAATTACCTTCTGATGGCCTTTATGCACGCCATCAAAAAAGCCAAGCGCCATCGATAGAGGCCCCAATTGTTCTTCCGGTTTCATATGGTTGGGATAATTCAAATGGACAATCTTCATTTTCTTAAACCTCGCCCTCAGTCGGTAATCCGAACATTTTTTCCGGTTTCATCTTGCCCGGTTTTTCAGGATGCTTCTTATATAAAGCAAATGGACTGCCGTTGCGGGTAAACACAAGAAGCTGGTTTGATTCCAGCAAAGGATGCATTTCCATCACCTGGCCATTTTTCATTGCAAATAATTCTGCCGGTTCCACTTCGACTGCCGGAAAAGCGCTCAGAGCGTAAACGAGCGGCTTTAAAATTTCCTCCACTTTTTCATTTTGCGCAAATTCGGCAACTTCAGCAAGTGTGAAACAATGTTGTCGTGTGAATTTTCCGGACTGCGTGCGGGTCAATTCCGACATATGTGCCGGATAGCCAAGCGCCTCTCCGATCTGGACGGCAAGAGTCCGAATATAAGTTCCTTTTCCACACTCGATTCGAATTCGGAAATGGATATCGACTCCAGTCCATTCCTCAGCACTGTCCAGCAATTCGATGGAATCAATCCGGGCTTTTCTGACCGGACGCTCTACAGCAATTCCCGCTCTGGCATATTCATATAACTTCTTGCCGTTCACTTTAACGGCAGAATACATCGGAGGAATCTGCGTAATTTCCCCGGTCAACCCCTCAAGCACAGCCAGTAATTGTGCACGTGTTATTTTCTTATCATCCGGATTGCGTTCGACCATTTCACCGGTGGCATCTTCAGTCTCAGTCGAAAATCCGATGGCCACTTCCGCTTCATAGGTCTTTCCCTGATCCGTGATGTATTCAGCCACTTTTGTGGTGTTGCCGATGCAAATTGGCAGTACCCCCTCCACTGCCGGGTCCAGCGTCCCTGTATGGCCGACTTTTTTCGTCTTCAGTATTTTCCGCAATTTAAATACGCAATCGTGGGACGTCATGCCTTTTTCTTTCCATAATGGAAGGATTCCGTTAATAGCCATCCCTTTCAACCCCCTTTTATATAATTCTTTATACAACGCTTCGGCGCTATGGACAGTGCCAAAATTATGCTCCTGCGCAAGCTCGTCGCAAAGGAGGTGCCATCTTTGTTTGGCACACCTTGCCTTCCGCAATAAGCCGAGATGACCACTCGTCTTTTGCTCCGTCGGCCTACGCATTCTCCTGAGCCGCGCCGGTGCTGAGAGAATTGCTTAGATATGGAGCAAAACAGCGAAGACGCCTTGGGGATCAAGCGAAGTGCTGAGATCCACTCGGGCGAAGTGTAACGAGACCGAGTTAGCTCAGCGCGAGCCCCCGGCAAGCGAGCTGTTTTGCGGAATGTCGATTATTGCAGATTTTTAGTTCATCTTATATAAATATGTAAAAAAGCCTGCAATCTAAGAACTAGACAGCAGGCTTGATTTTATTGTTCGTCATTCGGTTCTTTGATATCCCGCAGAAGACTGTCGATGCGGTTTCCGTATGCTACTGAAGAATCTATTTCAAACGATAATTCAGGAGTTTTGCGCAACCGTATCCGTTGTCCGATCTCTGAACGGATAAACCCTTTGGATTTCGATAAGCCGAGCAAAGTCTGCTCTTTTTCAGCATCGTTGCCCAGGACGCTGATATAAACCGTAGCCTGTTGGAGATCTCCGGTAACTTCAACATCAGTCACTGTGACAAATCCGATCCGTGGATCTTTCAGCTTACGGCTGATAATTTCGCTGAGCTCTTTTTTCATTTGTTCGCCTACACGATTAGCGCGCATTGTCATTGCTTATCCACCTCGTTCTTACAGATATTCTTGATGATGTTCAAGGCATTCCCACGCCGGATTGCTTTCCAGATAATACAGCACCTGCGCCATTTCTTTTTCCGCCAGCTCTTTTGAAGAAGAAACTGTGACAAAAGCTATACGCGTACGCTGCCAGACATTCTGGTGATCAATTTCGGCGCCGGAAACATTAAACTTTTGTTTCGACCGGGTCAGCATGCTTTTCACCACGGCTCTTTTTTCTTTCAATGAATGCGCAGTAGGGATGAAAAATTCGCATTCCATGTAAAGGATCATTTTCTTATGATTTCTTCCATTACATATGCTTCAATAATGTCGCCTTCTTTAACGTCATTGAATTTTTTGATCGTGATACCGCATTCATAGCCTTTAGCTACTTCTTTAGCATCATCTTTGAAGCGTTTCAGTGTATCCATTTCGCCTTCGAATACAACAATGCCTTCGCGGATTACACGGACACCGCTGTCGCGGGTGATTTTGCCTTCTGTTACATAGCTTCCGGCAATCGTTCCGACTTTCGATACTTTGAATGTGCTGCGAACTTCTGCCTGGCCGATGATTTTCTCTTCGAACTCAGGATCAAGCAAGCCCTTCATGGCAAACTCGATTTCTTCTATTACTTTATAAATGATGCGGTGTAAACGGATATCCACGCCTTCAGCATCTGCTGCACGTTTCGCGTTGGCATCCGGACGGACGTTAAATCCGATTACAATGGCATTGGAAGCCGCTGCAAGGGAGATATCCGATTCCGTAATAGCACCAGCACCTGTGTGGATAATTTTAACGTTAACGCCTTCCACATCAATTTTCAGAAGGGAAGCAGCCATTGCTTCAACCGCACCTTGTACGTCAGCTTTGACAATCAAGTTCAATTCTTTCATTTCGCCCTGTTTCAATTGATCAAAAAGATTATCAAGTGTTACACGGGTTTTTTCTGAACGCTGAACCTGCAACGCAGAAGTTGCGCGGCTTTCGCCAACTGAACGTGCTGTTCTTTCATCTTCGAATACAACAAAGCGGTCGCCTGCCTGCGGAACATCATTCAAACCTGTGATTTCTACAGGCATTGACGGGCCAGCTTCTTTGACACGGCGTCCGGTATCAGAAACCATTGCTCTGACACGGCCGAATGTGTTGCCGACAACAATCGGGTCACCGACATTCAATGTACCATCCTGAACAAGAAGGGTCGCAACAGAACCGCGGCCTTTATCAAGTTCCGCTTCGATAACCGTACCGATAGCACGTCTCGCAGGATTCGCTTTCAATTCTCCCACTTCTGATACAAGAAGAATCATTTCCAGCAAAGTATCGATTCCTTCACCGTTCAATGCAGAAAGTGGAACGAAAATCGTATCTCCGCCCCAAGCTTCAGCTACAAGGCCGTGCTCAGTCAATTCTTGCATAACGCGGTCCGGATTGGCACTTGGTTTGTCCATTTTGTTGACAGCGATGATAATTGGCACTTCTGCCGCTTTAGCATGATTGATCGCTTCAACTGTCTGTGGCATAACACCGTCATCAGCTGCCACGACAATTATTGCAAGATCCGTAACTTTTGCTCCACGGGCACGCATCGTCGTAAAGGCGGCGTGTCCTGGTGTATCAAGGAAAGTGATTTTCTTGCCGTTTTCATCAACCTGGTAGGCGCCGATATGCTGCGTGATTCCGCCAGCTTCTCCTGCCGTCACTTTTGTGTGGCGGATTGAATCAAGCAAAGTTGTTTTACCGTGATCGACGTGCCCCATGATGGTTACAACAGGTGGACGTTCTTCATTTAAGCTTTCATCTTCCGGCTCAAAATAAACTTCAAGGTCAGTTTTATCAACCAGGATTTCTTCTTCCACTTCCACTTCGTATTCCGCGCAGATCAATTCGATTGCGTCTTTATCCAACTCCTGGTTAATGGTAGCCATTACACCAAGCATGAACAATTTTTTGATGATTTCAGAAGGCTCGCGTCCTAATTTTTTCGCCAGTTCACCTACAGTCAATGATTCACTGAAAGTGATTTTAGCCGGTAATTCCTTTTCTCTTTTAGGCATTGGCGGCAACGGATTTACCGGGCGCTGCTGTTTGCCTTTACGATTGCGGTTCTGGCCTCCGCCACTAGGACGTTTGGAATTGCGCTGTCCTGGGCCTGCTGTCGGTTTAGCGGCTTTCGGTGTAAAGTTCGATCCTGATTTAGCTGGAGCTGCCGGTCTTTGGCCATTTCCCTGAGAACGGGATTGTCCTTGACTTGGTGCTGCAGCAGGACGTGATTGGCCTTGTCCCGGACGGTTTTGGCCTGCTGGTCGGGATTGCCCCTGGCCGGCTGGACGTGTTCCGCTTTGTCCGCCTTGTGGACGAGATTGACCTTGAGGACGCGCTCCCTGTCCCTGTGGACGGCTCTGGTTTTGGTTCTGTGGTTTAGTTGGAGCTGGTGTTGTTGAAGCTGATGAAGATTTTTTATAAATGCCGTCCAATTTTGAAACAGCATTATCCTCTAATGTTGACATATGATTCGTCACAGAAATATCCATTTTAGTTAGTTGCTGGATGATTTCTTTGCTTGGCTTATCTACTTTTTTCGCGTATTCATGTACTCGAATTTTGGTCATCTGCTCACCCCCGGTTATTTTCATCGAACAAGCTCTTTAGTTTTTTGGCGAATCCTTTATCAGTAATCGCCATAACTACGCGCTCTTCTTTGCCGACTGCATGTCCAATTTCGAAACGAGTTCCGAAAGTTTCAATGTCGACTTTATAATAGCTGCATTTATCATGCAGTTTTTTGCTGGTATTTTCTGAAGCATCTTCGGCAACCAAAACAAGTTTTGCATTGCCACTACGCACTTCGTTAATAGTCATTCCTTCTCCAGTAATCGTCATTCTCGCTCTTGTGGCAAGACCCAGAATCTGAAGAATTTGTTGTTTTGTGTCCATTTTACTTCAACTGCTCTCTTAATACGACACGAAGCAATTCCTCGTATATTTCCTCAGGTACCTTTACTTCCAATTGCTTGTCGAGCACCTTTTTCTTTTTGGCAGCTGCTATCGCCGCCTCCGATTTGGAAACATAGGCTCCGCGCCCGGATTTTTTGCCGGTAAGATCGACACTTACTTCGCCTTCTTTTGACCGGACAATGCGGATCATTTCTTTTTTAGGATGCATCTCGCCTGTAGCTACACACTTCCTGAGTGGAATTTTTTTTTGCAGAGCCAACGGACATCACCTTATCTTTCTTATTCTTTTTCGTCGTAAAAATCGAAGTCATCCGCTTCTTCACCGGAATCAGTCAATTCGATGTCCGCATCAGGATTTGGGTAAATGCCCATCTCGCGTGCATCGGTTTCACTCTTGATATCAATTTTCCAACCTGTCAATTTGGCTGCCAGACGGGCGTTTTGGCCACGTTTACCGATGGCCAGTGACAATTGATAATCAGGAACCACGACAGTTGTCGATTTTTCCTCTTCGTTCACTTGGACATCAAGAACTTTTGAGGGACTGAGGGCATTTGCCACAAATGTTACCGGCTCTTCCGACCATTCGACGATGTCAATCTTTTCCCCACTGAGTTCATTGACGATGGTTTGAACACGCGCTCCTTTGGAGCCAACACATGAGCCGACCGGATCGATATCTTCACGATGGGCCATTACAGAAATCTTCGAACGATCGCCTGCTTCGCGGGCTATCGATTTGATCTCAACGATACCATCATAGATTTCAGGAACTTCCGTTTCGAACAAACGGCGCAGAAGGCCCGGATGTGTTCTTGACACGAAAACCTGTGGGCCGCGCGTTGTGCGCTCGACTTTTGTAATATAGACCTTGATACGTTCGTGCGGCTGGTAGGATTCGTTCGGCATTTGCTCAGTCTGCGGCAAAACCGCTTCCACTTTGCCAAGGCCGACATATAGATTCCGTGCATCCATACGCTCGACAATTCCGTTTACAATATCATCGGCACGATCGACGAACTCTTCAAATACAAGACCACGTTCTGCTTCGCGCACACGCTGTGTAACGACTTGCTTGGCAGTCTGTGCTGCGATGCGGCCGAAATTACGCGGAGTCACTTCTTCTTCCACTACATCCCCGATTTCATAAGCCGGGTTGATCGTTGTGGCATCTTCCAAAGAAATCTGCAGACGCTCGTCTTCAACTTCTTCCACAACATCTTTTCTCGAATAGACAAGCATTGTTCCTGTATCCAGATTCAAATCGACACGCACATTTTGCGCCTGGTTGAAATTGCGCTTATACGCCGTCACCAATGCCGCTTCGATCGCTTCAATCAAGACATCACGCGAAATTCCTTTTTGTTTCTCCAATGCCTCTAAAGCATTTAATAACTCACTGCTCATTTTTATTCACTCCTAGGTTCATCGATCAGGTTTAGCTGAAAAATCAATTGCAAGCCGGATTACAGCTATTTTCTGTCTCGGTATCACGATCGTTTTTCTGCGGGTTTTGATTTTAACTTCGATTTGCACTTCTTCTTCGTTATACGACTGCAGATGCCCTTCAAACTCCTTGGCATCCAAAATCGGTTCATAGGTTTTGATGTAAATAAATTTACCGATAGCGTTATCAAAATCTTTTGCTTTCTTCAGCGGGCGTTCTGCCCCGGGTGAAGAGACTTCAAGGAAATAATTCTGCTCGATCGGATCAAGTTCATCCAGGATCTCGCTCAGCCGTTCACTGACTGTTGCACATTGTTCAATATCAATTGGTGCTTCCGGATTGTCTACATAGACACGCAAAAACCAGCTGCGTCCTTCTTTAAGGAATTCCACATCCACCAGTTCCAGGTTCAGCTCATCTGTGATGGGCTGTGCGATTTTTTCGATTTGTTCTGTAATTTTGCTCATACATGCCTCCCGCCATTTTTTTGCCATTACAAACAGAAAAGAGCGGGAGAACCCACTCTTCTGCGACAGAGCTATCAGTAAATGTTACTTCAATAATACCACGGTTGGCATAGCAGTGCAACTGACTAGAACAGCGACAACTGGTTGGCTTCAGGCATTCCTTCCAGACAGCCATGGTCATCCATGTATTCGATGATCGTTTTCGAAACGCGTCCACGCTGTTGAAGATCTTCTTTAGACAGGAAGTCTCCTTGTTTTCTGGCCGCAACGATTGACTTGGCGGCATTTGTGCCGAGTCCCGGTATGGCATTGAACGGCGGAATCAGTGTAGTACCGTCAATGATGAACTCGTCCGCTTCCGACTTATAAAGATCGACTTTCTGAAATGAAAAACCGCGTTCCGTCATTTCAAGAGACAATTCCATGACCGTCAGCAAGTTCTTCTCTTTGGTTGAAGCCTCGAGCCCTTTCGCATTGATTTCTGAAATTTTCGAACGGATGGCGTGAGATCCTTTTGCCATCGCGTTGACATCAAAATCTTCTGCGCGCACGGTAAAGTATGCTGCGTAATAAAGTATCGGGAAGTGCACTTTGAAATAAGCGATCCGCACCGCCATCAATACATAAGCTGCGGCGTGCGCTTTGGGGAACATGTATTTGATCTTTTTGCACGATTCGATATACCAGTTCGGCACGCCTTCTTCTTTCATAGCTGCTTCGAACTCAGGGGTCAACCCTTTACCTTTACGGACCGCTTCCATAATCTTAAATGCCATCGATGATTCAAGCCCCTGATAAATCAGGTACACCATAATATCATCCCGGCAGCCGATTACGTCAGACAGCTGGCAAGTTCCATTTTTGATCAGTTCCTGGGCATTGCTCAGCCACACATCGGTTCCGTGGGACAGTCCTGATATCTGAACCAATTCTGAGAAAGTTGTCGGCTTCGTTTCTTCCAGCATCTGGCGCACAAAACGTGTGCCAAACTCCGGAATGCCGTAAGTTGCTGTTTTACAGCCGATTTGTTCTTCCGTCACACCCAGAGATTCAGTGCCGGAAAAAATCTTCATCACTTCGGGATCATCGGTCGGAATCGTCTTCGGATCGATTCCGGATAAATCCTGAAGCATGCGGATCACCGTCGGATCATCGTGTCCCAGAATATCGAGTTTCAATAAATTATCGTGGATCGAATGGAAATCAAAATGCGTCGTCTTCCATTCCGAGTCCTGTGCATCAGCGGGAAATTGAATCGGTGAAAAATCATAGATGTCCATGTAATCCGGCACGACGATTATTCCGCCGGGATGCTGTCCGGTGCTGCGCTTAACGCCTGTGCATCCTTGAACCAGACGATCGATTTCCGCACCACGGATCGTCATTTCGCGGTCATTCGCATAACCGCGCACATATCCGTAGGCTGTTTTCTCAGCCACAGTACCGATTGTGCCGGCGCGGAATACATTATCTTCACCGAAAAGTTCCTTCGTGTAATTATGGGCTTTCGCCTGGTACTCACCACTGAAGTTCAAATCGATATCGGGTACTTTATCTCCTTTAAAGCCCAGGAAAGTTTCAAACGGAATATCCTGTCCTTCTTTTTTATAAGGGATATGGCAATCCGGGCAACTTTTATCTTCCAGGTCAAAACCGGAGCCCACTGAACCGTCATCAAAGAATTCCGATTTTTGGCATTGTGAACAAATATAATGCGGCGGCAACGGATTCACTTCCGTAATTTCAGTTAACGTAGCCACAAGTGAGGACCCTACAGAACCCCTTGAACCAACCAGATAGCCATCATCCAGTGATTTTTTAACAAGTTTGTGCGAAATAAGATAAATTACCGCGAAACCATGTCCGATTATCGATTTTAATTCCTTTTCGATGCGCGCTTCCACAATTTCCGGAAGTTCGTCGCCGTAAATCTGTCTCGCCATGTTATAGCTGAGTTCTCGGACTTCCTCGTCCGCCCCTTCGATTTTCGGCGTGTAGAGATCATCTTTTATCGGCTTGACTGTGTCGATCATATCAGCGATCCTATTGGAGTTTTCCACAACTATTTGTTTTGCTGTGTCTTCTCCAAGGAAATCAAAGGCTTCCAGCATGTCAGCCGTTGTACGGAAATGCACTTTCGGCAGTTTCGAACGGTTCAGGGGATTCGCGCCACCCTGTGAACCAATCAGAACCTGTCGGAAAATCGCATCATTTTCATCCAAATAATGGACGTTTCCGGTAGCAACAAGCGGTTTATCAAGCTTTTTGCTGACTTTCACCAGTTTCCGGATAATGTCTTCCAGATTCCACTCATCGCGAATTAATTCCCGTTCAATGAGTGGAGCATAGACTTCTTTCGGGTGCACTTCGAGATAATCGTAAAACTCGGCGATGCGTTCCACTTCTTCCATCGATTTCTGCATGACCGCTTCGAAAAGCTCACCTTTGTCACAGCCTGAGCCGACAAGCAGTCCTTCGCGGTGTTTTTGCAGGAGCGATCTTGGAATTCGCGGCACACGGTAAAAATAATTGATGTGAGATGCAGACACCAGTTTAAAGAGATTCTTAAGCCCTGCATCATTTTGTGCTAAAAGGGTCACATGGGTAGGCCGTGAGCGTTTGTATGCATCGCCAGCTCCCACATATTTATTCAGTTCATCATGATAAAATATGCCTTTTTGATCCGCTTCCTTCAGTAAATGCGTCAGCAAGTAAGAAGTAGCTTCCGTGTCATAGATGGCACGGTGGTGCTGAGTCAACTCGATGCCGAATTTTTTTGCCAATGTGTTCAAGCGGTGATTTTTTAATTCCGGATGGAGCATACGGGCAAGTTCCAGCGTATCAATTGTGGCATGTTTTTTATCAATGCCGAATTTCTTGTAGGCAACGTACAAAAAGCCCATATCGAAAGAAGCATTGTGCGCCACCATGATGTGGTCGCCTGCCCATTCGTGGTAATTGCGGATTACTTCTTCCACTTCCGGTGCATCTTTGACCATATCATCCGTAATGCCTGTCAGATCGGTAGTCGTGTCAGACAAGGGGTGATGCGGATTTGCGAAGCTTTCAAATTTATCAACGATTTGGCCGCCTTTGATCTTGACGGCTGCGAGTTCGATGATCGTATCATAAACGGCAGATAAGCCTGTGGTCTCTAAATCGAATACCACGAACGTTTCCTCTTCCAGCAAAACGTGCCGCTCTTCAAATGCGATCGGCACCCCGTCATCCACCAGATTGGCTTCAAGGCCGAATATTGCTTTGATGCCGTGTTTTTTGCTGGCGGCATATGCATCCGGAAACGACTGCACACCAGCATGGTCCGTGATGGCTATCGCAGGATGCCCCCATTTCGCGGCCTGAGCCACGAGCGAGTCCACTGACGAGACAGCGTCCATTTGGCTCATCGGCGTATGCAAATGAAGTTCCACACGTTTTTCAATGGCAGTATCCTGACGCAATTGCGGCTTGATTTCCACCATATCCTGCGCCATCATGACGAGGTCGCGGACGAATGTGTCTGTTTGTATGGATCCGCGCGCCTTCAGCCACATGCCTTTTTGGATGTTCTTCATCAAATTGGCATCATCGTTGTCGCGGGAAAACATTTTCACAAGTATAGAATCCGTATAATCCGTTATTTTAACGGTGAGCAATGAACGGCCGCTTCGCAGTTCACGCACTTCCGCATCAAAAACATAACCCTCCACCGTAATTCGGCGTTCTTCATCTATGATGGAACGTATTTCAGCGATCGGTTCATCCGGTTTGATATTGCTGCCCATCTGGAATGGTCCGGAAGGGGTGCCGTTCTCTTTTCTGTCGGTTTCCCGTTTCTTCATATCATTCAAAGCCTTTTTGGCCATCTCTTCTTCTTCAGCCCGGCGTTCTTCCATAAATGCTTCATGCGCCGCCTGGTGATCGCCTTCCGCCAATTGGAAATCGATGGCGAAACGAGGAAACCCGAATTGCTGGTAGACAGCGGCAAGCTTATCGGTGTATTTCGATTTCAATGCCATCATTTCATGTTCGTGCCCGCAATTCAGCAAGAGTTTACTGCCGCTCCATTGAGGTGTCTGGTTCAATAAACGTTCGCGCAGCGGAGGAGCCATATCTGCCAATTCATCAACTGCGTAACGCCAATAGGCATTTATTTGCTCCGGATCGGCACTGCCGCTTTCTGTAACGATTATCAATTGGACAGCGGCAATCGGAGAAAAGGTCGAATGCAGCCGTTCTTTCAGCAACAGAAAAAGTTTTAAGGGCAAGATTTTTTCAAGTTTTATGGTAAAGCGCCACGTCCGCTCTTTTTTATGGACAGTCATCCGTGTCAGTTCAGCCTCTTCGAAATAAGGCATATGTACATCATCTGTCAAATCGAGATGCTGAAGAAGTAGCTTTAAACGCATCTTTGGATCTTGCTGGTTTGTCATAACTATCCCCTTCACTAATTTAATAAACCGTTGGAACCCGGGTATAATTTTTGTTTCTATATAAATTAATCTAATAATCTTTTGCAACCGATATTCCGCAAAATAGCTTGCTTGCCTGGGGGCTTGCGCTGAGCTAACTCGGGACTGCGTCCGAGTGGATCTCAGCACTTCGCTTGGTCCCCTGGGCGTCTGAGCTGTTTTGCTCCATATCTCTAGTGAGTTCCCTCACCCTCAGCAAAGGCTTGTCCAAAGCGCCAAAGCCGTATATAAAATATTTTAGTTCAACCTTTACAACCTTATTCTCTAGTAAAACCTATTTATTCATAAAATAAGAAAAAGAAAGGAAAGCACATGCTGTGCTTTCCTTTCATCATATCAGATTTTGGCGGTTATTTTTGAATAATCTGCTGTAAATTTTGGAGCAATTCTTCCTTTTTCCACTCAAACATCTCTCCGGTATTACGGATTTTAACTTCCAGAATTCCTTCTGCGGCTTTTTTGCCGACTGTAATGCGGACCGGCAACCCGATCAAATCAGCATCTGTAAATTTCACACCTGCACGTTCGTTGCGATCGTCGATCAATACTTCAAACCCGTTCGACTTAAGCAGTTTGTAGATTTCTTCTGCAGTTTCCCGTTGAACGTCATCTTTGACACTTATCGGTACCAAGTGGATATCGTAAGGTGCAACAACTTGCGGCCATGTAAAGCCGTTTTCATCATTGAATTGTTCAGCTACGGCAGCAACCACGCGGGAAACTCCTATCCCATAGCAGCCCATGATGTAAGGAACAGCGCGTCCCTGATCATTTAAGATGGTCGCTTTCATATCCTCACTGTAGCGTGTACCCAATTTGAAAATATGTCCGACTTCGATTCCTTCAGCGAATTTGATCGTTCCTTCGCCGTCCGGAGATGGGTCGCCTTCTTTGATGAAACGCAGGTCTGCATATTTTTCCACTTGGAAGTCATGACCCGGTGTCACATTTTTATAATGCTGGCCTTCTTCATTGGCGCCGGCAATTCCGTTGACGATTGTTTGGAGTGCATTGTCAGCGAAGACCCGGATATCTTCCGGCAAAGCTACAGGTCCGATCGAGCCGATTTCACAGCCGATCAATTGTTTCACTTCTTCAGGTGTCGCCATTTCGACAAGTTTGGCATCAGCCGCATGTTTGACTTTGACGTCATTGATTTCGTGATCACCGCGCGATAAAACGACGATAAATTCTTCGTCTGCTTTAAATATGAGGGTCTTAATGCAATGTTCTGCATCTGTTCCGAGAAATTCTGCAACCTGAGTAATCGTTTTCTGGTCAGGAGTCGCCACTTTCTCAAGTTCTTCAGCTGCTTCTGTTGGAATCTTATAATCAACATTTACTTGTGCCATTTCGATATTGGCCGCATAGGAAGATTTGTCAGAATAAGCGATGGTGTCTTCCCCGATTTCAGATAAGACCATAAACTCGTGGTTATCTTTTCCGCCGATAGCACCAGAGTCAGCAATAACCATACGGAAATCCAAGCCGAGGCGCGAGAAGATATTTTTATAAGCCTGCATCATAACATCGTAAGTTTCATCGAGGCTTTCGGTTGTGGCATGGAATGAATAGGCATCCTTCATCAGGAATTCGCGGCCGCGCAGCAATCCGAAACGCGGACGTTTTTCATCACGGAACTTCGATTGAATCTGATAAAGATTCAATGGCAATTTCTTATAGGATTTAATCTCGTCGCGCAATAGATCCGTGATAACTTCCTCGTGAGTGGCACCGAGTGCAAATTCCCGCCCGTTGCGGTCTTTCAATCTCATCAATTCTTCGCCATACGAATACCAGCGGCCAGTTTCCTGCCAAAGCTCCGCCTGCTGCATTGCAGGCAGGAATACTTCCACACTGTCCGCATTTTCCATTTCCTCGCGGATGATTTTTTCCACTTTATCAAGAACGCGCTTGCCAAGTGGCAGGAAAGAATAGATGCCGCTTGTATTCTGGCGGATAAAACCTGCCCGGAGCAATAATTGATGCGATCTGACTTCTGCATCTGCAGGCGTTTCACGTAATGTAGGGATAAAAGTTGCTGATTGTTTCATTCCAAATACACCTCAACTGACTGAAATTTTTAAAACGGGTATTGAATTTCTTATAACTTATATAAGTTGAATAAATTATTCATAACCGATATTCCGCAAAACAGCTTGCTTGCCTGGGGGCTTGAATCGAATAAATTCAAAACATGTGCTCCTGCATCGCTGCGCTGCTTCGTCGCAAAGCGTCGGCCGAACTACCTTCGGCCAACACTTCGCTGTTTTGCTCCATATCTAAGCAATTCTCTCAGCGCCGGCGCGGCTCAGGAGCAGGCGAATGCCGACGGAGCAAAAGACGAGTGGTCTTCTCGGCTTATTGCGGGAGCCAAGATGTGCCAAACGAAGATGGCACCTCCTTTGCGACGAGCTTGCGCAGGAGCATAGTCTCTGCCCTTGTCCAAAGCGCCGAAGCGTTTTATATTTCCATATTATTTTGTTCAACTAACCTAAAATTTATTAGAAAAAGAACTTCTGGATATCATTCCACGTGACGACGATCATGAGCAGCATGAGCAGCATGATGCCGACAAAATGGACCATTCCCTCTTTCTGCCGATCAACGGGTTTGCCCCGCAATCCTTCCAGAACAAAGAACATGAGACGTCCTCCGTCAAGAGCCGGCAGCGGCAGTAAATTCATGATTCCCAGGTTGATGCTCAGCATCCCAGCCCAGCTCATCAATGTAAATATACCGTATTTTGCAACCTCTTCGGTCGTTTTGTAGATGCCAACAGGGCCGGACAATGCATCAATTGTAAATTGCCCTGTCACCAGCATTCCCAACAATCGGAAAATTTCCTTGAACCAGAAAACAGTCGTTTCAGCTCCATAGACAAACGAACCGAAGAAATCCTGCTCGCGAGGACTCTCGTACAGCACACCAATAACTCCGACATCTCCTTGAGGCTGCTCGGATAATTCAGGTGTGATGTTGAATTCGACTGTCTCACCGTCGCGCTCGACGCTGAAATCAAGTGGATTTCCAGCTTGATCCTGGACAGAATCCACGAGTTCGTTCCAGCTGGTAATCGTATTGCCTTCCACTTGGGTAATCAAATCCCCTGCTTCCATACCCGCTTCCTGAGCCGGGCTGTCATCTGTCACTTCTGTGATGATGGGTTCATTCGTCGGAACTCCCTGCAGAAGACCGATGGCCGAGAAAATAAAGAAGGCAAGGATGAAATTGAATAACGGACCGGCGAAAATTGTCATGAAACGGTGGCCGAGGCTCTTTGAGTCGAATTGACGATCCTGTGGAGCCAGCACAGTTTCCCTGCCGTTTTCTTCCACCACTGCATCTCTTGCCACATCAAGCCGGACCAGTTGATCCTCTTCATCGTAACCTTTGATATATAATTCCTTTTCGAGATCCGCATCTTCAACTTCAAGAAACAGGATGTCTGGGTATATTGTTTTTTGATTTAAAATGATTTTCTTGGCAAGACCCTTTTCATCCACTAGTACACCGATACGGTGTCCCGCCTGAAGAATGATTCGGTCCATTTCTTCTCCGGCCATCCGGACATAACCGCCAATCGGCAGCAGCCGAATGGTATAGATGGTTTCTCCTTTTGTAATGCCGAGTATTTTCGGACCCATACCGATTGCAAACTCACGCACCAGAATACCGGCACGTTTTGCAAAAATGAAATGGCCTAACTCATGAAAAAATACTAAAGCGCCGAAAATTATGATAAACGATATGACTGTCTCCATTTGAACCCATCCTTATAAACCTTTTCGGTTTTAATCTTTAGTTATTTTAGCATGTTCAGAACTGTTTTTCTTGTTTCGGAATCGACATGCAAAATTGTTTCCAAATCGGGTGAAAGGATTGGGTTATGTGCATCCATTGCACGTTCGATTATTTCCTCGATTTGAAGGAATTTGATCCTTCCATCCAAAAACAGCGCAACGGCCTGTTCATTTGCCGCATTCAGGACAGTCGTCATCGTTCCACCCGTGCGGCCTGCATCAAACGCCAATTGCAGAGCACGGAATCTTACATAATCCATTTCCCGGAAATGCAATTTGCCGATTTCAGCCAGGTTCAGACGTTTAGCATTCGGCCGCGGCAGACGATCAGGAAAAGTTAAGGCATATTGGATCGGTACCCGCATATCCGGTGTACCTAGTTGCGCCATGACGCTTGTATCCTGAAATTCAACCATTGAGTGGATGATGCTTTCCCTGTGCAGAAGCACTTCGATATCATCATAAGCAAAATCAAAAAGTACGTTTGCTTCGATGACTTCCAGGCCTTTATTAACCATCGTTGCTGAATCGATTGTGATTTTTGCGCCCATCGACCAATTCGGATGATCCAAAGCTTCTTTTACTGTAACGTCCTTCAGCTGGTCCCTGTTCGAATCGCGAAAGCTGCCTCCGGAAGCGGTCAGGATCAATTTTGTGGCTTGCTCAAGCTTTTCCCCGTTCAAGGATTGGAACAAGGCAGAATGCTCACTGTCCACCGGCAATATCTCAGCGCCATAACGCTTTGCGCTTTCCATGACCAGATGCCCTGCGGTGACAAGCGTTTCTTTATTGGCGATTGCAATAGTACGCCCCAATTTAATCGCCTCGAGTGTCGGCTCCAGTCCGACACTTCCGATTACCGCATTGACAAGCACATCAGCGTCATAGACTGCTGTTTCAATTAAACCTCTTCCGCCGAAAACAAAAGCAGTCCGCGGAAATTCCCGGCTTAATGCTTCCGCATCCTGTTCATTTTGCACACAGACGATTTCCGGTTCGAATTCTTTGATGATTTTTCTCGCCAGTTCCATATTTCTTCCTGCCGAAAATCCGGTAAGTGAAAATTGTTCGGGATGCTCCCGTATGATATCAATTGTTTGGACGCCAATCGATCCCGTCGCCCCAAGTAAAATGATTTTTTTGCCCATTCAGGATTCCCCCCTTAGATGAAATGTAAAAAATGCAGCAGCGGCATAACGAAAAGGATACTGTCAAAACGGTCAAGAACCCCGCCGTGTCCCGGCAGGAGTTTCCCCGAGTCTTTGACGTTGAAATGCCGTTTCAAGGCAGACTCGACTAAATCCCCCATCTGTCCGAATACTGATGCGACGACTGTAACAATGATGATAATGTAAATGGGTTTGTTCAGGTCCACGAAATAATCGAACACCAAAGCTGCCACGATGGCATAAATGATGCCGCCGATAAATCCTTCGATAGTTTTATTTGGTGAGATTTCCGGCCAAAGTTTACGCTTGCCGAATTTTCTGCCGGTGAAATAAGCGCCTGAATCAGTGAACCAGACAACCAACAACGCATAAATCAGATAAGCGAGGCTCTCTTCCCGGGTTTCGATCAGATAGAGAAAGCCCATTCCGACATAAAGGGTGCCAAGAATGGCAAAGGCCGCATCATCGAAAGTAAAGCTGTTTTTAACGATTACAGTATGTATAAGCAGTAAAATGACTGCGATAAAAGCGAATTCCACTTTTGTGTATCCAGTCCATTCAGATACTTGCAGAGTCCATTCACCCGGCATCATAAAAGCATATAATGCCAAAAGGGAAATAAGGCCGGGAACACTCCAAAGTGTGCGGCCTTTCATTTTTAATAATTCCTGGAAACCAATGGTTCCCAGTATCAGAACAAGTATGGTAAAGGGAGTTCCGCCGAATACTACAAATGGTATAAAAAATGCCATGGCGATTGCTCCGGTTATAAGACGCTCTTTCACTGTGCTTCTTCCCCTTTCAACCCTCCAAAACGGCGATTTCTCTTCTGGTAATTGTCAATTGCCTCAATCAAAGAATCTTCGTTGAAATCCGGCCACAATGTATCAGTAAACCAAAATTCGGTATAGGCCAGTTGCCAGAGCATGAAATTGCTCAAACGCACTTCTCCACTGGTACGTATCAATAGATCCGGTTCTGGCAATGAGTTGGTCATCAAACCGGAACTGATATGTTCTTCCGTGATTTCCTCGGGATCCAAGGTTCCAGCTGCCACTTGAGCTGCCAACAATTTTACCGAATCCACGATTTCCGCTCTGCTGCCATAATTCAACGCGAAATTTAAAATCAATCCGGTGTTGTCTTTCGTGGCTTCCTTCGCTTTGGTTATTGCTCTTAATGTATGTGCAGGAAGATTCGTATGATCCCCCATCATTTCAACTTTGACATTTTCAGCCACCAGCTCCGGTAGGAATGTCGAAAGAAACTCTTCAGGGAGCCTCATCAAAAAATCCACTTCCACTTTTGGCCGTTTCCAATTTTCTGTGGAAAATGCATATAAAGTCAATACGTCAACGTCAAGGCTATTTGCCAAACGGGTGATTTTACGCACGGTTTTCATTCCCTCGTGATGTCCTGCTACACGTGGAAGTGAACGTTTTTTTGCCCACCGGCCATTGCCGTCCATAATAATGGCAATATGTGAAGGGATAATCCCATCACGGACCATCGACAGGCGCTCTAAATCACCGATCACAGTTTCCGTATTTCGTTTTAATAATTTATTTATCATAATTAATCCTCCACCTATTACAAATCGGCATGTCTACCCCTTATCATATCAAAAAAAACACTGTTGTGCCCTATCTTTCTCATAGCCGTGTTTTTCGGCATGAAAAAGCGCCCTGCTATACTATACAGGACGCGTGAAAGCTTATGAAGTTCGTTTTTATACTTCCATAATCTCTTTTTCTTTATCTTTTGCCATTTCGTCAATTTTTGCGATGTTGTTATCCGTAAGTTTTTGAACGTCATCGGAATAGCTGCGCAAATCATCTTCTGTGATTTCGCTTTTCTTCTGAAGCTTTTTAAACTCATCGTTGGCATCACGTCGGATATTACGGATGTTGACTTTAGCAACTTCCGCTTCTTTTTTCACATCTTTTACGAGCTCTTTGCGGCGTTCCTCAGTCAGAGCAGGTACAGCAAGGCGGATAACCGAACCATCATTCGAAGGATTCAATCCAATATCGGATTTTAGAATCGCTTTTTCGATATCCCCGAGTACAGACTTATCGTATGGCTGGATCATGATCATGCGAGCTTCCGGTACCGATACACCAGCTACCTGGTTGATTGGGGTAGCTGCTCCGTAATAATCGACTGTCAACCGATCAAGAATGGAAGGGGTTGCTCGGCCGGCGCGAATTGATGAAAGCTCGCGTGAGTAAGCCTGTATTGCGTTCGTCATTTTTGCAGTGGTATCATTCATCACAGATTTCGGCATTATATGTCTCTCCTCACAACTGTTCCGATTTTTTCACCCTGAACAGCTCGTTTTATATTTCCATTTTCCATAATAGAGAATACTACGAGTGGAATATCATTGTCCATACAAAGTGTGGACGCTGTAGAATCCATTACTTGCAATCCTTGCTGGATCACTTCCAAATAAGATAATTCTTCGTATTTGATGGCAGTACTGTCAGTTTTTGGATCTGCGGAATAAACACCGTCAACATTGTTTTTCGCCATCAAAATCACATCAGCTTCGATTTCAGCCGCACGAAGTGCTGCAGTAGTATCTGTAGAGAAATAAGGGTTACCGGTTCCTGCCGCAAAAATTACGACCCGTTTCTTTTCTAGATGACGCATTGCACGTCTGCGGATATAAGGCTCTGCGACCTGGCGCATTTCAATAGAAGAAAGCACTCGTGTTTCCACTTCCTGCTTTTCAAGCGAATCCTGCAATGCCAATGAGTTCATGACCGTTGCAAGCATCCCCATATAATCGGCAGTCGCTCGGTCCATCCCCATTTCCGAACCGACCTTACCTCTCCAGATGTTGCCGCCACCAACGACCACGGCAACTTCGACGCCAAGTTCAACGACTTCTTTTACTTGGGCTGCTACAGATTTAATGATTTCAGGAGATAGTCCGAAACCTTGTCCGCCTGCCATCGCTTCTCCACTAAGTTTTAATACAATGCGTTTATACTGCTGAACACTCATCGGTAACCTCCATTTTAACTATTTATTGAAAAATAGGGAACACCTTTCAGTGTTCCCCGAGATAATGCTATAAAAAGGATCTTATTTTTTGTTTACTTGGCTCATTACTTCATCAGCAAAGTTATCTTCGCGTTTTTCAATGCCTTCTCCAACTTCGTAACGGATAAATTCTTTCACGCTGCCGCCAGTTGAAGCTGCGAAATCACGGACTTTTTGATCAGAATTTTTAACGAAAGCCTGGTCAAGCAAACAAACGTCTTCGAAGAATTTGCCCAGACGGCCTTCAACCATTTTCGCAACAATTTTTTCAGGCTTGCCTTCGCTTAATGCTTGTTCAGTCAATACTTTGCGCTCTTTTTCAACTTCTTCAGCTGAAACTTCGTCGCGTGATATATACTGCGGGTTCAATGCTGCAATATGCATAGCGATGTCCCGTGCTGCATCTGAATCAGTCGTGTTTTCAAGCAAGACCAATACTGAAATGCGTCCACCCATGTGAAGGTAAGGACCGAAAGCATCTGCATCTGATTTCGTGCGGATTTCAAAGCGGCGCAAAGTGATTTTTTCACCAATCTTCGCGATAGCATTTGAAATGTGATCCGCAACTGTCAAGCCATTAGACATTGTAGAAGCTGTCGCTTCTTCCACTGTAGCTGGTTTTGTAGCCAATAAATGCTCGCCCAATTCTTTTACAAGAACTTGGAAGCCTTCGTTTTTAGCTACGAAATCCGTTTCAGCGTTGACTTCATAAATAACTGCTTCGTTTCCTTCAACCATAATTGAAGTAGTACCTTCCGCAGCAATGCGGTCCGCTTTTTTAGAAGCGCTTGAAAGGCCTTTTTCACGCAGGAAATCCAATGCCGCTTCCATATCGCCATTTGTTTCTACAAGTGCTTTTTTGCAGTCCATCATACCTGCACCAGTTTTTTCACGCAATTCTTTTACCATTTGAGCTGTAACTGCCATGATTATTTTCCTCCTTAAGATATACGTTTTCTCAAAAAAAGGTGATAAGAGGGTTTGGCCGCTTATCACCTGTACTTCATTGTGAATTACTCAGCAGCTTCAGCTGGAGTTTCTTCTTCTTCTTCCGGTTTAGACTCAAGCAATGCGTCAGCCATTTTCCCAGTCAAAAGTTTTACTGCGCGGATTGCATCATCGTTTGCAGGAATTACATAATCGATTTCATCCGGATCACAGTTTGTATCAACGATACCAACGATTGGAATGTTCAATTTCATAGCTTCAGCAACTGCGATGCGTTCTTTGCGTGGGTCAACTACGAACATTACGTCCGGAAGACCGTTCATGTCACGGATACCGCCAAGGAATTTAACAAGACGATCGTGCTCTTTGTTCAATTGTACAACTTCTTTTTTCGGCAGAACATCGAAAGTTCCATCTTCTTCCATGCGCTCGATTTGTTTCATGCGATTCACACGTTTTTGGATTGTGCCGAAGTTAGTAAGTGTTCCACCCAACCAGCGTTGGTTGATGTAGTAGTTGCCAGAACGTTCTGCTTCTTCTTTGATCGCGTCCTGAGCTTGTTTTTTCGTACCAACGAATAGTACTTTACCGCCTTCTTCGCCCACTTGTTTCATGAAGCTGTAAGCTTCTTCCAATTTGCGGACTGTTTTTTGAAGATCGATGATGTAGATACCGTTACGTTCAACGAAAATATATTTTTTCATTTTCGGGTTCCAACGGCGAGTCTGGTGGCCAAAGTGTACACCAGCTTCAAGCAATTGTTTCATAGAAATTACTGACATTTGTGTTTCCTCCTGATAGGTTATTTTTTTCCCTCCGCATTCTTCTTCTTTGAACCGTTACCCAGTAAGGGCACCAGCGGAACAAATCCGAATGCGTGTGTATTTAACACCATTTGAAATTATAACACGGTATTGTCCGATTGCGCAACAGGTTTCTCCTGGAAATAAAAAAGCTATCGATAAGCTGTAGACTCACTAATCATTACGCTCTAGACGGACGCTTTCCGCGGGGAGCGGCCTAAGCCTCCTCGGCCGCTCCGCTGCCTGTGGGGTCTTAGTCTCGCTCTATTTCCCGCAGGAGTCGCCGTCTGACGCTACATTCTAATTCTGTTTAGAATCGGAGTGACTGCTTTTCGAAAAATTAAAATAAAAAACCTCTTTACAGAATACATTCTGAGATATGGAGCAAAACAGCGAAGACGCCCAGGGGACCAAGCGAAGTGCTGAGATCCACTCGGGCGAAGTGCAACGAGCCCGAGTTAGCTCAGTGCGAGCCAAGTGTTGGCCGAAGGTAGTTCGGCCGGCGCTTTGCGACGAAGCTAGCGAAGCGATGCAGGAGCAGCCTTAAAATCGTGCTCCTGCAGTGCTGCGCACTTCGTCGCAAAGACAGTTTCCGTGCAGGACACGTCTACTGTCTTCGAAGCTGTTTTGCGGAATATCGGTTACATTAAAATATTAATTCAGTAAAAGAAAAAAGACACCGGAAAAAATCCGGTGTCTTCCAATTTCAATTAGTTCATTTTCAATTGCTCAAGTTCAGCAAGGAATTTCGTGTTAAGAACTTTGATGTAAGTCCCTTTCATCCCAAGTGAACGTGATTCGATTACTCCGGCACTTTCAAGTTTACGAAGTGCGTTGACGATTACTGAACGAGTGATGCCGACGCGGTCAGCGATTTTTGAAGCGACAAGCAAACCTTCGTTGCCATCAAGCTCTTCAAAAATATGTTCAATGGCTTCAAGCTCACTGTATGACAGTGAAGAAATTGCCATTTGAACAACTGCTTTGCTGCGTGCTTCCTCTTCAATGCGGTCGCCTTTTTCGCGCAGGATTTCCATCCCGACAACTGTTGCGCCGTATTCACCAAGGATTAAATCGTCGTCCTGGAACTGCGCATTAACACGTCCAAGAAGAAGTGTTCCAAGGCGTTCGCCGCCACCAATGATCGGCACGATTGTAGTCAGGCCGTCTTTGAACAATTCACGTTCTTCAACTGGGAAAATCGTATGTTCGCTGCTCATATCCAGGTTAGCGGATGTTTCGTTGATGTTTGAAAGGTTTTGTGTGTATTCGACCGGAAACTGGCGCTCTTCAAGCATGCCTTTCATCCGTTCATTTTCAATCTGCTGATTGATGGCATAGCCAAGGACTTTACCTTTGCGGCTGACAACGAACGCGTTGCATTCGATGACTTCGCTTAAAGTTTCAGCCATATCCTTAAAGTTTACCGGCTTGCCGGCTGCTGCTTGCAGCATCGAGTTAATTCGTCTTGTTTTTCCCAATAAATTCATTTAAATGAACCTCCTACATAATTCTTACCGTATTTATTCAATATTCTAAAGCTTTTTACTCTTTAAGGGAACTGTTTTGACTTGAGTTATAGAATAAATTGTGACAAATCTTTATTTTTCGCCACATTCTCAAGTTTATCGTTCACATATTGAGGTGTAACATCTATTTGCGCGGGACTGATTTCTGAAGCTTCAAAGGACAGATCTTCGAGCAGCCGCTCTAAAATCGTATGCAGTCGACGGGCTCCAATATTATCGGTGTCCTGATTTACTTCATACGCAATTTCCGCAAGTCTGACGATTGAGGCATCATTGAAGTTTACCACAATTCCCTCTGTTTCGAGAAGCGCTTTATATTGATTCAATAAAGAATGTTTCGGTTCCGTCAGAATTTTAACAAAATCCTCCACTTCCAGCTTCTGAAGTTCGACACGGATCGGGAAGCGGCCCTGCAGTTCCGGGATGAGATCAGAGGGTTTGGACATATGGAAAGCCCCTGCTGCAACGAACAGCATATAATCCGTTTTAACAGAGCCATATTTTGTCGACACAGTAGAACCTTCCACAATCGGCAGAATATCCCGCTGCACGCCTTCACGCGAAACATCGGCCGAAGACGAATTGTTCTTGCTGGCAATTTTGTCCATTTCGTCGATGAAGATGATGCCCTGCTGTTCAGCGCGGTCGATCGCTTCACTTGCCACTTCTTCATCGTCGACCATCTTGGCCGCTTCTTCGGCAGCAAGCAGTCGCCTCGCTTCTTTTACCTGCAGGCGGCGTTTTTTCTTTTTCTTCGGCATTAACGAGGAAAGGGCATCCTGCATATTAGCGCCCATCTGCTCCATACCCGAGCCCTGCAATGCATCAAACATGGATGGCGTATTCTCGAGCACTTCCACATTGAGCCATTCGTCTTCAAGTTTCCCGGCTTTCAGGTCTTCGGCGATTTCCCTTCTTTTAACGCGGACTTCCACTTCAGCGGTTGGTTCCTCTTCGTCCTGTTCGAATTTTTGGCCGAACATCATTTCAAGCGGGTTCTGGCTTGTCTGCTTTTTTTTCATTGAGGGCGCCAGCAGTTTCACAATGCGTTCATTGGCAGCAGCTTCTGCTTTGCCTTTTACTGCCTCGAACTTTTCTTCCTTCACAATTCGCACGGAAGCTTCGACGAGATCCCGAACCATCGATTCGACATCGCGGCCGACATAACCGACTTCGGTAAATTTTGTTGCTTCCACTTTTATGAACGGTGCCCCGGTCAACTTCGCGATGCGTCTTGCGATTTCTGTTTTTCCGACACCCGTCGGTCCGATCATCAGGATGTTCTTCGGAATCACTTCTTCACGCATTTCTTCATCCAGCCGGCTTCTTCTATAGCGATTGCGCAGAGCGATGGCTATAGATCGCTTGGCATCCTTCTGCCCGACAATATAGCGGTCCAAATGCTCAGTTATCTGTCTTGGGGTTAAATCCGTTTGGGTTTTCATTTTGACAGCTCCTCCACTACAATCTGATGATTGGTATAAACACAAATATCTGCTGCGGTTTCCAGTGCCGACTGTGCGATTTCCTTCGCAGTCATATTATCGCCTGCATATTTTTTCAAGGCACGGCCTGCTGCCAGGGCATAATTCCCCCCCGAACCGATTGCCAGGATGCCGTCATCCGGTTCGATGACTTCCCCTGTGCCTGACACTAAAAGCAATTCATTTCTATTCATCACAATCAGCATTGCTTCCAGCTGGCGCAGCATTTTGTCTCCACGCCATTGCTTTGCGAGTTCGACTGCCGCCCGTTGAAGATTTCCATTATATTCGGTAAGTTTGCCTTCGAACATTTCAAAAAGAGTGAAAGCATCGGCTACTGAACCGGCAAAGCCGGTAAGTACCTGTCCATTGTAAAGCGTACGCACTTTTCTTGCTGTATGTTTCATGACCACGGCATTGCCGAAAGTCACTTGTCCATCACCAGACATTGCACATTCACCGTTATGGCGAACAGCAAATATCGTGGTGGCATGAAATTGTTCCATATATATATTCCCCTCTCTATGCTCGCGGATGTGAATTCAAATACGTTTTTCTTAAATGCTCTTTTGTCACATGTGTATAAACCTGAGTTGAAGCCAGATGGGAATGGCCAAGCAATTCCTGGACCGTCCGAAGATCTGCACCGTTATTCAAAAGATGCGTGGCAAAACTATGGCGGATCATATGCGGGTAGATATTGGAATTGGCTGAAGCCTTTTTCATACATTCGTTCAGAATGTGCCGAATCCCACGATCCGTCACGAGGTCTCCACGGTTATTAACAAACAGACCCTCATGCTCCGTGTTTTTCATTAATTTAGGACGAACTTCTTCGATATAATGTTCCAGCGCGTCATGGGCAAACTGACCATATGGTATGTAGCGCTCTTTGCGCCCTTTCCCCATCACTTTGACGATCTGCATATGGCGATCGAGATCTTTCATCCGGATAGAGACGCATTCGCTGACCCGCATGCCGGTAGCATACAAAAGTTCGAGCAATGCGGTATTGCGGATCGACAGTTTATCTTCCCCCTTAACCGACTCAAAAAGCGCCTGCAGTTCTTCCTCATAGAAAAACTGGGGGAGCCGCTCTTCTTTTTTCGGGTGGTAGAGGGAGCGGAACGCTTCCTCCCTGAGTCCGAATTCACGGTTTCCATATTTGAAGAAAGAACGGATGGACGAAATTTTCCGGGATACTGTCGGCCGGGATAATTGTTCATCATATAGTTTCGTCACATAATTGCGTGCATGCAGATACTCGACCTGCTTCAGGTCATTTACGCCTTCACTTTCCAAAAACAGAAAAAAACCGGCCAAATCGTATTCATAATGATGGACGGTGTGCTCGGAATAATTCTTTTCCAATTGAATATAGCTGATGAAAGACCGGACCATTTCATTTTTGTCCATTACATTTCCCTGCCTTTCCGCTCTTTAAAGCTCCGCACATGTGCTAACTTGATTGTTACAGCACAATAATAAAAGCCTCTAAATTATAGCAAGATTTAGAGGCTTTTATCAATTAAACTGATACCATATTCAAATAATTTCGAATTGAGTTAAGTGCACGGTTCGCGTGACGCTCTGCGCGCTCTTGTTTTGAACGGATGCGTTCACCAAGGTCCGGAAACAATCCGAAGTTGATATTCATCGGCTGGAAATTCTCACCGTCCGCTTCCGTGATATAACGAGCCATACTGCCGAGCGCAGTATCTGCCGGGAAGACAACCAACTCTTCGCCCAACGCCAGTTTTGCTGCATTGACGCCGGCCAATAGACCGCTGCCTGCAGATTCTACATACCCTTCGACTCCGGTCATTTGGCCGGCGAAGAAAATATTCGGATTGGCTTTCAATTGATAGGTCGGTTTCAAGACCCGTGGCGAATTGATGAACGTGTTGCGGTGCATAACTCCATAACGGACGATTTCAACATTTTCCAAACCTGGAATGAGTTTCAATACTTCTTTTTGAGGTCCCCATTTCAAGTGAGTCTGGAATCCGACAATATTATAAAGAGTGCCGGCTGCATCATCCTGGCGCAGCTGAACAACTGCATATGGCCGTTCTCCGGTTTTAGGATCTTCCAGGCCGACAGGTTTCATCGGACCGAAAGTCAATGTCTTTTCGCCTCTCGCGGCCATAACTTCAACCGGCATACAGCCTTCAAAATAAATCTCTTTTTCGAATTCCTTTAAAGGCACAACTTCCGCTTCAACCAAAGCCGTGTGGAAACGTTTGAACTCTTCTTCCGTCATCGGACAATTCAAATAAGCAGCTTCGCCTTTATCATAGCGCGATTTCAAATAGACTTTGTCCATGTCAATGCTGTCTTTTTCTACAATCGGTGCTGCAGCATCATAAAAATAAAGATACTCTTCCCCTGTCAATTTGCGCACTTTTTCCGCCAGTGCGGGAGACGTCAGAGGGCCAGTTGCGATAATCGTGATGCCTTCTGGAATTTCCGTTACTTCTTCGTTAATCACTTCAACGAGCGGATGATTGCGGACTTTGTCCGTCACAGCTCCTGCAAATTCATGCCGGTCCACTGCCAGCGCGCCGCCTGCTGGCACTGATGCGCCATCAGCAGCTTCGATGATGACAGAATCCATCATCCGCATTTCTTCTTTTATCACGCCGACCGCATTGGTCAGTGAGTTCGCACGCAGCGAGTTGCTGCATACCAATTCCGCGAATTTGTCTGTATGGTGGGCTGGCGTTTGTTTGACCGGCCGCATTTCATATAAACGGACATTGACTCCCCGTTTGGCGATTTGCCATGCGGCTTCACTGCCGGCGAGTCCTGCTCCGATTACATTGATGGTTTTTGTCATTGTTGAACACCTCGGTTAATTATTGTACTTCTTCCTGATAATCACAATTTACACAATTGATCTGAACGCCTTTTTTCACTTTCTTTTCAACTAAAAGTTCGCTGCATTTCGGGCACGGCCGCTCTATCGGTTTATCCCATGATACAAATTCACATTCGGGATAGCGTTCGCAACCGTAGAAAATACGTTTCTTCTTACTCTTCCGTTCAACGATTTCGCCTTCTTTACATGTCGGGCACTTAACGCCTGTGTGTTTAACAATGGCTTTTGTATTGCGGCATTCCGGAAAATTGCTGCACGCCATGAATTTGCCGTATCGACCAAGTTTGAAGACCATCGGAGAGCCACATTGCTCACAATCTTCGCCTGCAGGCTCATCTTTGATCTGGACTTTCTCCATTTCATTTTCAGCCACTTCGATATCTTTTGCAAATCCGGTGAAAAACTCAGCTATGATTTTTTTCCATTCGATATCACCGTCTTCAACACTGTCGAGATCGTGTTCCATTTTCGCCGTGAATTCGATGTTCAGAATATCCGGGAAAAATTCCAGCACCAGGCTGTGGACAATTTCGCCTAGCTCCGTCGGAATAAAACGCTTCGCGTCCAACGTTACATAGCCCCGTTTTTGAATCGTATCCAGTGTAGGGGCGTAAGTGGATGGCCGGCCTATTCCCAACTCTTCCAGCGTGCGTACAAGACGGGCTTCCGTAAATCGTGGCGGCGGCTGGGTGAAATGCTGTTTCGGATCAATTGCAACAGCTTTTACTTTGTCCCCTTCTTTCATTTCCGGAAGGATGTTGTCTTTGTCTTCGGTTTTATCATCCGTTCCTTCGACATACACTTTCATGAATCCAGGGAATTTAACCTGAGAGCCGTTAGCACGGAACACAGCTTCACCATTCTGAAGCTCTGCCATTACTGTATCTAGAACTGCCGGGCTCATCTGGCTCGCCACAAAGCGGTCCCATATCAATTTGTATAATCGGTAAAGATCGCGCGACAGGATGCTCTTCAGCGATTCCGGTGTACGAAGCACACTGGTCGGACGAACAGCTTCGTGCGCATCCTGTGATTTAGAGGACTGTTTTGCCGCTGCTGATTTCGTGACAAATTCCGATCCATATTTTTCTTCAATGAATTTTATGGTATCTTGTTTGGCTGTATCGGAAATACGGGTGGAATCCGTTCTCATATAAGTGATCAGACCGGTTACCCCTTCCTTGCCGACTGAAATACCTTCATAAAGCTGTTGAGCAAGCATCATGGTCTTTTTGGCGCGGAAGTTCAATTTTCGGGCAGCTTCCTGCTGCAGGGATGAAGTGGTGAAGGAAGGAGAGGGATTTCTCTTTCTTTCCTTTTTCACGACGCGGTTCACTTTGAAGTTTTTACCTTTCATGGTAGCCATTACCGCTTTGACGTCATCTTCATTCTCAAGATTCATCTTGCCATCGGCATTGCCATAGAATTGCGCTTCAAATTTCTTTTTGGCTTTTTCGAATTCACCCGTAATGGACCAGTATTCTTCAGGTTCAAATACTTTGATTTCATTTTCACGGTCAATGACGAGCCGCAGGGCAACTGATTGTACCCGGCCAGCCGATAAGCCTTTTTTGACTTTTTTCCATAATAATGGACTGATGCTGTAACCGACGAGACGGTCCAGGATACGGCGCGCCTGCTGGGCATCCACCAGATCCATATCGATTTTACGTGGTTGTTTAAATGAATCTTTTATGGCATCTTTCGTAATTTCATTGAAAACAACGCGGCAATCAGAGTCCAAATCCACTCCAAGTGATTGGGCTAAATGCCATGCAATTGCTTCCCCTTCTCTGTCGGGGTCAGCCGCGAGAAAGACTTTCTTCGCTTTTTTCGCTTCTTTTTTAAGATCTTGTAAAATTGGGCCTTTCCCGCGAATCGTAATATAGCGGGGTTCAAAATTGTTTTCAACGTCCACGCCCATCTGGCTGCGGGGTAAATCGCGTAAATGTCCTAAAGAAGCGCGGACTTTATACTTTTTTCCCAAATACCGTTCGATTGTTTTCGCCTTTGCGGGCGATTCCACAATCACTAAAAAATCCGACATCATAATTCCTCCTCATAGAGGTTTCTTAAACTTTTACAAACTGTATAAATAAGAAATACCTGTGCAAAATGTATAACAGTTTATGGCTGAATGCAAGGTATTTCATTTCATCACTTATTTCATAACGCGAATTTCTGCGTATTCTTCGAGTACCTGAAACCCGTTCCAAACAGGTTTTGCGCCCTCAGAAATCAATTTATGCGGACCGTCTGACAGGGTTGAGCTGATATCCCCGGGAACTGCAAAGATATCTTTTCCGTGCTCAAGAGCATGTTCTATCGTGCTGAGAGTTCCGCTTTTCAGTGCCGCCTCGGTTACAAGCACACCTTTCACCAAGCCGCTGATGATACGGTTTCTCATGGGGAAATTCCATCTTTTCGGCTGCATATAAGGTGGATATTCGGTAATAACGAGTTGAGTTTCTTCTATTATAATATTCAATTCCCTGTTCTCTTTTGGATAAGGATGCAAAAATCCGCTCCCTGTCACTGCAATCGTTTTTCCGCCAAGTTGGATAGCTGTTTTATGAGCCATGGCATCTGCCCCTTTCGCCAAACCGCTGACAATGACAAAACCAGCCGCCACCAGGTCAGGAACAATGGCGTCCATCGCTTTCTGGGAATAGATTGATGCTTTTCTGGCGCCTATAACACCTATCCGATTTTCATTGTGCAATAAATCCGAGTTGCCTTTAGCATAAAGGATGGCGGGTGGATCGATTAAATGGAAAAGGCTTTGTGGATAATTAGGGTGGTTATAAGATATGGGGAGTATCTTATGTTTTTCATAAGTTTCAGAATAGGGGGTATTCAAGGATTTCAGATAGCCGGATTTCAGCGATATTGCCGTTTCATGTCTAATTCCGAGCAATTGGCTGATTTCGTAGGCAGGCCTTTTTTCCAGGTATTCGAGATGCGGATCGTCAATCATCAGCCGTTTGATGCGATTGAGCGGTTGGGGGTAAATATAATGCAAAGCCAGTAAGCGGTGTTCGAACATTTTATCCATAAAGTTCCTCCATTCTTTGTGGATGCCTGACCGGGATGAAGTGCAACTTAATTCCTATAGTAGACGTATAGGCAGATCATGTAAATAGAAGTTTTAAATGTATATTAAGTAATTAGCTTATTTATACCGCTTCGGCGCTCTGGAAAGAGCAAAGATTATGCTCCTGCGCAGTGCTCGTCGCAAAGACTTAGCCTCGCATGCTTCGGCTAATGTCTTCGAAGCTGTTTTGTGGAATATCGTTTATGAACCATAAAAAAACGCGGAACCAGTTACGGTTCCGCGTTAACATATTAATGTGTTTTACAAGCGTCGTACAGGCCTTTTTCTTTAATCACTTTGATCAAAGTTTCGCCGATTACTGATGGAGTGTCTGCAACTTCGATTCCAGCTTCGTTCATTGCTTTGATCTTGTCTGCAGCAGTTCCTTTACCTCCGGAAATGATCGCACCAGCGTGGCCCATGCGTTTTCCTTCAGGTGCAGTTTGTCCGCCGATAAAGCCGACAACAGGTTTCGTCATATTAGCTTTAACCCATTCCGCAGCTTCTTCTTCAGCAGTACCGCCGATTTCACCGATCATAACAACAGCATACGTATCTTCATCTTCATTGAACGCTTTCAATACATCGATAAAGTTCGTGCCGTTGACAGGGTCTCCGCCGATACCGACAGCAGTCGATTGGCCGATTCCTTCTTCAGACAATTGGTGAGTCGCTTCGTACGTCAAAGTACCAGAGCGTGAAACAACACCGACATGTCCTTTTTTATGAATGTATCCAGGCATGATGCCGATTTTACATTCGTCAGGAGTAATAACGCCAGGACAGTTCGGTCCAACCAGACGTGTTTTCTTGCCTTCCATGTATCTTCTCACTTTCACCATATCCAAAACTGGAATATGCTCAGTGATACAGATTGCCATGTCAAGTTCAGCTTCAACAGCTTCAAGAATTGCGTCAGCGGCGAAAGGAGCCGGTACATAAATTACAGATACATTAGCTCCTGTAGCTTTTACTGCATCTTCTACAGTATTGAAGACGGGTACGCCTTCAGCTTCAGTTCCGCCTTTGCCTGGTGTTACACCTGCAACGATTTTTGTTCCATATTCGAGCATTTGCTTTGTATGGAAAAGGGCAGTTGACCCTGTAATTCCCTGTACAAGCACTTTTGTGTCTTTATTAATGTATACACTCATTTTTGTCCCTGCCCTTCTTTAGCCTACGAGTTCTACGATCTGTTTAGCGCCGTCTGCCATTGTACCGGCAGCAACAATATTAAGACCTGATTCATTCAGCAGTTTTTTACCGATTTCTACGTTAGTTCCTTCAAGGCGAACGACTAGAGGTACGTCCAGGCTTACTTCTTTAGCAGCTTGGATTACGCCTTCCGCAATGATGTCACATTTCATGATACCGCCGAAAATGTTAACGAAGATTCCTTTTACATTCTTATCAGAAAGAATGATTTTGAATGCTTCCGTTACTTTCTCAGCAGTGGCACCGCCCCCAACGTCAAGGAAGTTAGCGGGTGTTCCGCCGTAATAGTTGATCGTGTCCATAGTTGCCATAGCAAGTCCGGCGCCGTTAACCATACAGCCGATGTTCCCGTCTAAAGAAATGTAGCTCAAGTCATACTTGGAAGCTTCGATTTCTTTTGGATCCTCTTCGTCGAAATCACGAAGTTCCACAATGTCTTTGTGGCGGTATAGAGCGTTTTCATCGAAATCGAATTTTGCATCAAGCGCCAGAATATCGCCGTCGCCAGTTTCAACCAACGGGTTGATTTCAACGATTGAAGCATCTTTCTCGATGAACACGGTGTAAAGGCCAAGCATGAATTTCGCTGCTTTATTAATAAGCTTCGGCGGAATGTTCATGTTGAATGCCATACGGCGTGCCTGGAAACCAGTCAGACCGATTACCGGATCAATTACTTCTTTGAAGATTTTTTCAGGAGTGTTTTCAGAAACTTCTTCGATATCAACTCCGCCTTCTTCAGAACCCATAAGAGTGACGCGTGAAGTTTGGCGGTCAAGCACCAATCCGACATAGTATTCTTTCTTGATGTCAGATCCTTCTTCGATCAGAAGACGCTTAATTTCTTTGCCTTCTGGTCCTGTTTGGTGAGTCACAAGAACTTTACCTAAAAGTTCTTTCGCGTAAGCGCGGACTTCATCGAGGTTTTTAGCGATTTTTACACCGCCGGCTTTTCCTCGTCCACCTGCGTGGATTTGTGCTTTTACCACGACAACATCCGTACTCAGTTCTTTTGCAGCTTTCACTGCTTCTTCCGGAGAAAAAGCAACGGTGCCGTAAGAAACTGCTACGCCGTATTGTCTGAGGAGTTCTTTTCCTTGATATTCATGGATATTCATCTGTCATCCTCCAATCAAACATCTGTCTCTTAATTTTATTGCCTCTATCATTGTAATAAAGTTGCCACAGAATGTCCACAGTATACAGCCAACCTCATGAATACTTGGAATATTCAATTGTTTATGAATGCATCTGTTAGTTCACAGCGCCGGCCAAAATTCCTTTAACGGGTTCGAATGTCCGCCTGTGAATCGAAGTAGGCCCATGTAAATCGATGGCATCCAAATGTGACTTTGTTCCGTAGCCTGAATGTTGGTCAAAGCCGTATTCAGGAAATTGAATTGCATATTCTGCCATGATGGCGTCCCTTCCGGTCTTTGCCAAAATGGATGCTGCTGCAATCGCCAGACTTTTCGCGTCCCCTTTGATGATCGATTCGCATGGAACCCCTATGTCAATCTGCATCGCATCCGCCAGCACCATGGACGGGGCAGGACGAAGCGCCGCAGCAGCTTCAGCCATTGACACTTTGGTAGCCTGATAAATATTCAGTCTGTCTATCTCTTCCGGCGGTTGGATATGTACGGCGTAACTGATCGCAATTTTTTTAATTTCTTCGGCAAACTGTTCCCGCTTCGCTTTGGGTATTTTTTTCGAATCATCCAGTCCGAGCAGCGTCGGACATTCTTCCGGCAGGATGACCGCGGCAGTGACTACCGGGCCGGCGAGCGGTCCCCGCCCTGCTTCGTCGATACCGGCAATTTTCCAATCTTCTTGTTGTTTAAAGGAATCGTCGAAATCCTGTTTGGCTTTGTGATTCTCCATCTTCTTTTCATGAAGCTCTTTTTTACGTTTCCAGGATGCCAGGAGTTTCTGCACCGAGTTCCTGTCATCCGCCCCCAGTTTATCCATCCACGGCTCCCATATTACTGCCTTGGATAATTTCTCACGGATCGCTGTGATTTTTTCCATTAAGATGCTCCTTCCTGAACGGCTTTTTTGTATGTATAGCGCAAAGCAGGATACAAGAAAAGAGGCTATCCCGAATCAGGATCAGCCTCTTTTAGTTGCCTGCTGCTATATTATTCCTCTTCTTTCACAATCATTTCATCTTTATAATCAAATGTAACTCTGCCAAGATACTGATTGCGAATATCGCGGATAATGGCTTCAGCTGTCATTTCATAATCCACTTCGCCATCATGTGCCACGAAGCGCCGCTTCTTGGCTATATGATTAAACGTATGAACAATCTCTTCGTCGACATGATCGATGCCATAACGCTCGAATAAACGCTCCGGATAACGCTCTTCCAAAAACTTCAGCGCATAGATGGCCAATTCCTCCATCTCGATGACAGTATCTTTGATGGCACCGGTTACCGCCAGTTTAAAGCCGGTTTCCGGATCTTCGAATTTTGGCCACAGAATACCGGGCGTATCAAGCAATTCAATTTCCTTGCCGACTTTAATCCATTGCTGGGCTTTTGTCACACCCGGCATATTACCTGTTTTTGCAAGGCTCTTTTTCGACAGCCGATTGATCAATGTCGATTTCCCGACGTTCGGTATGCCGACAATCATCGCACGGATGGCCCGCGGTTTGATGCCTTTGGCAATCATGCGATCCCATTTTTCCTTCAGAATCTCTTTGGAAGCTTTCGTTACCGCCTGCAGCCCTTTTCCTTCAAGCGAGTTGATGGCGACTGCACGTGTGCCTTGTCCTTCAAAATAACGGATCCATTTTTTGGTTTCCGTGTCATCTGCCATATCCATCTTGTTCAGGATAATCAACCGCGGTTTATGCTGTATCACCTGATCGATCATCGGATTTCGTGATGATAAAGGAAGCCTTGCATCCACCAATTCAAAAATAATATCTACCAATTTCAGTTTTTCCGTAACTTCTCTCCGGGCTTTCGCCATATGTCCCGGGAACCATTGTATCGTCATAAAACCTCTCCTTACTTCACAATTCCAGCCTCTTCAAACGGCCAGAATACAAAACTCGTGCTGCCGACCACTTCTTCCATCGGAACTACGCCAATAATTCGGCTGTCTTTGCTGTGCCGGCGGTTATCTCCCATTACAAAAACTGTTCCTTCAGGGACAGTGCCCGCATTAATCTTTTCTTCAAGCGTGAAATCTTCTGTAAATGTCCCGTTGATGCCTTCTTTATAGTCATCGAGATACGGCTCATCAACCGGTTCCCCGTTGATGTATAGTTGATCATCTTCATATGCAACGTGATCGCCAGGAAGGCCGATGATCCGCTTGATATAATCTTTTGCTTCAGGCGCATGAAAAACGATGATGTCGAACCTCTCCGGTGCCCCAATGTTATAACCGATTTTATTGACAATCATGCGATCGCCATGTTCAAGCGTCGGCATCATCGATTCGCCATCGACCACAATCGGTGTGAAAAGGAAGATCCGGATAATTGCCGCGAGGCCGAATGCTATCAATAAAGCCTTTGACCATTCCCAAACTTCATTTTTCTTTTTCACTTCTGTTTCCATGCGGGTTCCTCCCTATGCTTTGTGTTTTAATTGTACAAGGATATTTACATTTAAGCAAAAAAGAAAGAGGGCGCGGACGCCCTCTTTCTGCATTGCAATCTTATCGAATTTCTTTGATGCGTGCTGCTTTACCGCGAAGGTTACGCAAGTAGTACAGTTTCGCACGACGAACTTTACCGCGACGGGTAACTTCAAGTTGAGCAATTTTTGGCGTGTGTACAGGGAATGTACGTTCAACACCAACACCGTAAGAGATTTTGCGGACCGTGAATGATTCACTGATCCCGCCTCCGCGACGGCCAATTACAACTCCTTCGTATACCTGAATACGTTCGCGTGTACCCTCGACAACTTTAACGTGGACGCGAACAGTGTCTCCAGGACGGAACTTCGGAAGATCCGTACGAAGCTGTTCTTTTGTGATTTCTGTAATAATGTTTTGCATGGTTTTCTCTCCTTCTACAGATGCTCTTACAGCCATTTAACGATTGCAGCGGAACACCGTGATCCTGTACTTCACATAAAAGTACAGACTCCATGTTATCACTAAGCAAAAGCTATTGCAAGAGTTAATCTATAATCATTTTCCTTTTGTCAGCTCATCCAAAATCTTCTTTTGGGCTGCAGTCAAATCAATCCTCTCAAGCAGATCCGGACGGCGTTCGAGCGTTCTTTTCAAGGTCTGCTCTTCACGCCATTTATCGACCAGGCCATGATTGCCCGAAGTCAGCACTTCCGGAACTTTCCACCCGCGATACTCGGCTGGCCGCGTGTATTGCGGGTGTTCAAGGAAGCCTGTCGAAAAGGAATCTTTTACCGGTGAATCGGAATTGCCGAGCACACCGGGCAACAGACGCACGACACTGTCAATAACGGTCATTGCGGCAAGTTCTCCCCCGGTGAGAACGAAATCCCCGATGGAGATTTCATCTGTCACTAAATGGTCCCTGATCCGCTCATCATATCCTTCGTAATGGCCGCAGATGAAAATCAATTCATCTTCCTGCGCAAGTTCTTCCGCCTTTTGTTGCGTGAAGCGCTCGCCTTGCGGGCACATCAGGATGACACGCGGTTTGCTGTCGCCGGAAAGCGCCTCTACAGCATTGAACACCGGCTCCGGTTTCAAGACCATGCCGGCTCCTCCACCGAATGGATAATCATCGACCTGCCGTTTGTTGTCGGCAAAGTCCCTGAAATCGGCAACGGCAAATGTTACCGCATCCTTCTCCTGCGCTTTTTTCATCATCGACTGATTGAATACACCTTCGAACATTGCTGGAAATAAAGAAAGGACATTGATCTTCATTCGTTCAACAAACCTTCCATGACTTCGATGGTCACTTTTCTGTCTTCCACATCAATTTCCTTTACCACATCTTCGATATAAGGAATGTAATGCTTTTTGCCGGCAGATGGGGTCACTTCCCACACATCGTTTGCGCCGGTCTCCAAAATTTCAGTGATTTTGCCCAGTTCCCGGCCATCGTCCGTGAATACTGTGCACCCGAGGATTTCATGGTGATAGAATGCGCCGTCTTCCAATTCTGTAAGGTCATGTTCCGCAATCCGCAAATACGAATCCTTGAACTCTTCCACATCATTGATATTCGGATAGCCTTCAAACGTCAGCAGCTCGAAATTCTTATGCTGCCTGTGGCTCGCGATTTTTACCATGATCGGCTTTTTGGCATCCTTTTTGAAAAGGCCCAGTTTCGTGCCGACTGCGAAACGCTCTTCCGGAAAATCAGTACGGGATAAAACCCGCACCTCTCCCCGGATGCCGTGAGTATTTACGATTTTCCCAACATTAAACCATTCCACGCACAAACATCCTTTCTGTTTCAGTATTTCTATTATAAAAAATTATTAAGTAACCGCTTCGGCGCTTAGGACAAAGCTCCCGCAATAAGCCGAGAAGTGCACTCGTCTTATTGCTTCGCTCAGTCCATAGGCGCGCCGGCGCTGAGAAAGTAGCTTTGATTGAGAGAGTACCTGAGATATGGAGCAAAACATCGAAGACGCCCAGGGGAGCAGGCGAATGACGACGAAGTGCAAGATCCACTTGGGCGAAGTGAAACGAGCCCGAGTTAGCTCAGCGCGAGCCAAGCCTTGACCGAAGCCTGCGAGGACAAGGCTTTGCGACGAAGCAGCGCAGCGATGCAGGAGCACGGGTTTTGGCAAGCAAGCTGTTTTGCGGAATATCGGCTATCCCGACAATTCCCAAGAAAAAAGGAAGGAACCGGGGCTCCTTCCTTTTACTCAATCCACAATATCGAGGTAAGTTTTCTTCTTATGATGATTGCCTGCTGCTGAATACACAATGGCGCGGATGGCTTTCGCCACACGGCCTTGCTTACCGATAATTTTCCCGGTATCTTCCTGATGAACAGAAAGCTTGTAGACAATACGGCTGTTATTTTCGTCAATTACGATACGAACTTCTTCCGGATGATCGACCAGCGGTTTCACAACGGTTTCAATCAGCTGCTTCATAAGAAAATCTCCCTTACTTGTTTAATTTGTCGTTATGGAATTTCTCCATAAGGCCTTTTTGAGAAAACAAGTTACGAACAGTATCAGATGGTTTAGCACCATCGTGAAGCCATTTCAACGCCAATTCTTCGTCGATTTTAACTTCAGCTGGAACTGTCAGCGGGTTGTAAGTACCTACTGTCTGGATTTGACGGCCGTCACGTGGAGCACGTGAGTCAGCTACTACGATACGGTAAAAAGGAGATTTTTTAGCTCCCATACGTTTTAAGCGAATTTTTACTGCCATTTTTTAAAGCACCTCCGAATAGTTTCACACAAGATATTATATTAGCAAGCTTTAAATAGTTTGTAAAGTATTTTTTCTTAACACCTTAAAAAATTATTTAAAAAGTGAGTCCAGACCTGGCATCGACATCTTTTTCTTTCCTTTTTTGCCGCCCATTCCGGACATTTGTTTCATCATTTTCTTCATATCTTCAAATTGTTTCAACAGGCGGTTAACATCCTGTATCGAAGTTCCTGATCCCCTGGCAATCCTTTTTTTGCGGTTTGCGTTGATGATTTCAGGAGTTGTTTTTTCTTGAGTCGTCATCGAATAGATGATGGCTTCGACACGGCCCATCTGGCTTTCATCCACTTTTGCGTTTTCCAGCCCTTTGATTTTATTGGCGCCGGGCATCATTTTCAGGATTTCATCCAGCGGTCCCATCTGCTTCACCTGAGCGAGCTGTTCCAGAAAATCATCGAATGTAAATGAAGACGTGCGGAATTTCTCTTCCAGCTGTTTCGCTTTTTCTTCATCGACATTGGTCTGCGCTTTTTCAATCAGAGACAACATATCGCCCATGCCGAGAATCCGGGAAGCCATACGTTCCGGATGGAACACATCGAGCGCATCCAATTTTTCGCCCATACCGATGAATTTAATCGGTTTTTGGGTAACCGTACGGATCGATAATGCCGCACCGCCCCTTGTATCACCATCAAGTTTTGTCAAAACGACGCCTGATATACCGATGGCTTCATCGAAGCTTTGCGCCACATTGACGGCATCCTGTCCGGTCATCGCATCGACGACCAGGAAGATTTCATCGGGCTCTTTTAATGCGCGGATATCTTTCAACTCCTGCATCAAATCTTCGTCAACATGCAGACGGCCTGCAGTATCAATGATTACGGTATCCATATGTTCCGCTTTAGCATGCTCAATTGCCTGCCGTGCTATTTCAACCGGAGACATATCTGTGCCTTTTGAAAACACAGGAATCGTCAGCTGCTTGCCGATCGTTTCCAATTGCTGAATTGCCGCAGGACGGTATACATCAGCCGCAACAAGTAAAGGTTTGCGATTATGCTTTTTGCGCAGCAAACCAGCCAGTTTACCAGTAGTAGTCGTTTTACCGGCACCCTGGAGACCGACCATCATGATGACAGTAGGCTGTTTGGTCGAAAAGTTGATTTTACTCTCTTCCCCGCCCATCAATTCCGTTAACTCATCTTTTACGATTTTCACGACTTGCTGGCCTGGTGTCAGACTTTCCATAACGTCCGAACCTGCAGCGCGTTCACTTACTTTTTTGACGAATTCCTTGACGACCTTCAAGTTAACATCCGCTTCGATTAACGCAAAGCGGACTTCACGCATCATGTCCTTAACGTCTGCTTCAGTCACCTTGCCCTTGCCTTTAATCTTTGTCATGGTGCCTTGCAGGCGTTCGGATAAACCTTCAAATGCCATTCGTTCCGCCTCCTAATCCCATTCTTTTAATTCACTGAGAAATTTCCGGATCGATTCATCAGTGAAAGGCTCTTTTTCAAATGAAGAAACCAGTTCCTGCCGCCGTTTAAATTTATCAAACAGCTGCAGCTTTGCTTCATATTCTTCAAGCATCGCTTCAGTCCGGCGGATATTATCATAAACCGCCTGGCGGGTGATATTGTATTCTTCAGCAATTTCACCCAAAGAATGGTCATCCAAATAATACAGCATCATATAACTGCGCTGTTTTGGCGTCAGCAATTCCTGATAGAAATCGAACAGATAATTCATTCGCGTTGTTTTTTCCAAGCCCATCATTTCTGCTCACCCCGTTCATTCTACCAACAACCATACTGAAAATGAATTCAGGTGTCAAGTACTTTTACTTGTCTGCAGAACCTTCTTCAAGCTGTTCTTCCTTATCCAAACCTTCAGCGAACAGGCCATAAACATACTTTTGCGGATCGAATGGCTGAAGATCATCCAACTTCTCGCCAAGTCCGACAAATTTCACAGGAATCTTCAATTTATTGCGGATCGCCAATACGATGCCGCCTTTGGCTGTGCCGTCCAGTTTAGTCAGAACGATGCCCGTTACTTCGGTGACGTCCTTGAACGTCTGTGCCTGGATCATAGCGTTCTGTCCTGTGGTGGCATCAAGCGCCAACAGCACTTCATGCGGAGCGCCAGGCACCTCACGCGAAATGACGCGATGAACTTTTTGGAGTTCGTTCATCAGATTGACTTTGTTCTGAAGGCGTCCCGCCGTATCGCAGATCAATACATCCACGCCCCGGGATTTCGCCGAGCGAACCGCGTCGTACATGACCGCGGCAGGATCGGAACCGGCTGCCTGTTTGATGACATCAACGCCTACACGCTGTCCCCACACATCCAATTGTTCGATTGCCCCGGCACGGAATGTATCACCGGCGGCCAGCATGACCGATTTGCCCTCATTTTTAAAGCGGTGAGCCAGTTTGCCGATGGTCGTCGTCTTGCCGACTCCATTGACGCCCACCATCAGGATGACAGTCAGACCATCAGCGAAATTGATTTCATTCAATTCAGCATCGCCCGCTTGATATATTTCCACCAATTTTTCAGAAATGACCGATTGCACATTGGAAGTGTCCCGGACATTCTTGCGCTGCACTTCGTAGCGTAAATCATCCATCAATTCGATAACTGTTTCAAATCCGACGTCCGCCTGCAACAGGACTTCTTCCAATTCTTCGAAGAAATCCTCATCCACTTTACGGTATTTCGCTACAAGATCATTTATTTTCGAAGTAAATCCGGTACGGGTTTTTTCCAGTCCTTCTTTGTATTTCTCTGTTGATTGCTCTTCCTCGGCATTGCCGGCAAATTTATCTTTCAGCTTTTTGAAAAAACTCATTTGATCACTCCTCGATTTATAGTTGTTCCTGCAATTTAACAGAAACGAGCTTGGATATGCCTGATTCCTGCATTGTAATGCCGTAGAGCACATCCGCGCCCTCCATCGTCCCTTTGCGGTGGGTGATGACGATAAATTGTGTGTCTTCACTGAATTTCTTCAAGTATTGGCTATAGCGCACGACATTCGATTCATCGAGTGCAGCTTCCACTTCATCAAGTATACAGAACGGCACAGGGCGTATGTTCAGGATGGCGAATAGTAACGCGATTGCAGTCAACGCCCGTTCGCCTCCGGAAAGCAAACTGAGATTCTGCAGCTTTTTGCCGGGCGGCTGAGCGATGATTTCCACTCCTGTAGCCAGCATATTCTCCGGGTTGGTCAGCACGAGATCTGCCGAACCACCCCCGAACAACTCTTTGAACACCCGTTGGAAATGAGTGCGGATGGCATGGAAAGTCTCATCAAAACGGGTCGTCATTTCTTCGTCCATTTCCCGGATGACTGTCCGAAGGGTCTCTTTTGCCTCATTCAGGTCATTGCGCTGCTCGGTCAGGAAACTATGGCGTTCCGCAACGTGGTCGAATTCCTCGATGGAGCCGATATTTACCGGACCCAGTTCATCGATGGACTGCTTCAGCAATTTGACTTTTTTGCGCACAATATCTTCCTCGTCCGCAAGTTCATATTGCATCGCCTGTTCGAGTGTAAGTTCGTAATTGGTTTCAAGTTGGGCGTGAAGGCTCTGAATTTGAACATCCAGCCGTGTCGATTTGACTTCACAAATGCGGATCGCTTCAACAAAGCCTTTATGAAGCCGCTGAATTTCTTTCAGCTCCTGCTCCAATGTGGTCAACTCTCCTTGACTTGCAGTGCGCCGTTCTTTCAGCTCGCTGTTCTTCTGTTGTCCAGCCTGCTTTTTACGCGTCCAATTGGTGATCTGCGCAATAATTTCTTCATCAGAATAAACTTTAGCCGCTTCTTCTGATTGCATCCACTCGAGTTCTGACCGAATTTCATCCAGTTTGCGTGCGCTCTTATTCCGGCGCTCCAGCAATTCGGCCTCACTTTGGGTCAGCTGATTGACTCGTTCTTTCATGACAGCTATTTTTGATTTCTCATCTGCAAACCTGGCCAGCACCGCATCCCGGGCACTTTCATTTTGCTGCTTGAATTGGGTCAATTCCTCAATCCGCGCTGATGTGCCGGAAAGTTCCGCCGTTATTTCACCAAGCCTGTTGGATGCCGTTTCTTTGCGTCCGGTTACCGCATCGAGATCGGAACCTTTGTTTTTCTGTTCAGCCTGGAAGACTCTATATCGCTCTTTCGTCGTGTTGAGCACCGCGTTAATTTCACGCAGCGTCATTGCCCGCTCCGATTCCAGATCCCGGTATTTCTCGCCATCAGAACGCAGATCATTCAGTTTCCGTTCTGTGCTGTGGACTTCGGACTGCTCTGTTTTTACGGTCTTTTCTGCAAGTGCAATCGTGTTCTTCATTTCTTTTGACTGTTCCTGTAATTGTTCCAATTCCGCTTTTCTGGTGAAGAACGAGGCCTGTGTTTTATTGGCACCGCCGGTCATTGAACCGCCAGCATTGACGATGTCTCCGTCCAGTGTTACGACTCTGTATCTGTTGCCGATCATTTTCGCAATTGCTGTAGCGCCCTTCAGGTCGTCGGCAATGATGACGTTGCCAAGAAGATTCTCGATGATCATGCTGTAAGCCTGTTCGTAATCCACCAATTCAAACGCCATTTTAATAAATGACGGATGCTGGCGAACAGAAGCTAGTGTATGTTCCGGAATCGTTCTTGGTTTCATGACTGTCATCGGCAGGAAAGTGGAGCGGCCTGCTCTTTTTTCACGCAGGAAGTTGATCGCTTTACGCGCATCTTCCTCGTTTGCCGTGACGATATGCTGGCTCGAAGCCCCCAGCGCCGTTTCAATCGCTTTGGCATAATCCTGATCCACTTGGGCTATTTCCGCTACTGCACCGACAATTCCGGATAATTCGCCCTTTTCACGCGCTTGAAGCACTTCCCGCACCCCTTGGAAAAAGCCCGAAAAATCAGCTTCCAATTCCTGCAGCGTCTCTATGCGTGAATCCATTTGCTTTTGCGATTGGTAGGCCTGGAACAGCAAATTTTGTTTTTTATCAAATGAAGCTTTTAATTGCTGGTAAACAGTTTCGGTTTCCCGATATAAACTGCGCTTTTCTTCGAGAAGCGTTTTAATAGTGTCGTGTTTTCTTTCAGCTTCGGCTCTTTCCTTTTCAAGCCGCTGCAGCTCACTGTCGAAATCCTCCTGTTGCAACGCAATTCTGCTGGTCGATTCCGACAATTGCTGCTGTTGAAGATCGATATTCTTTAATTCATTTTTGACGGTCGCCTGCTCGTTCATCAATTCAATATACTGCGATTTGAACGATTCGATTTCATTTTCAATATCGGCTGGCGTCTTGCTCAATTGTTCTTCCAGCAACCGTATGGAATCCCGGATCTTTTGCTGTTCCAACTTCCGTTCTTCCAGCAGCCCCAGCTGCTCTTCGTGCTTGGCCGTCAGCAATTCGAGTTCCGCCAGTTCGGCGTCGAGACTTTCCTGCAGCTGCTTTGCCTGGCGGTCCGCGTTATGCTTCTTCTCAGACATCAGCAATTTGCGGCCTTCCCATTTTTCCGTTTCAGCGCTGGCTTCAATCAGGCTGCTCTGTTCCGCATCAATTTCCCCATCAAGTTTGGCCAGCAGTTTACGTATGTGGGAAACCGTTTCTTCTTTGGCAGCAATTTCTCCCGATAATTCCTGCTCTTTTGCAATTTGCGCTTCGGCATCTTTGCCAAGTTGCTCTAGTTCAGTCGTTAGCCGGTCAGCGTCGAATGCCAATAGGGCGATGTCCGAATCCTTAAGCTCTTCGCTCATATCGAGAAAGTCGCGTGCAGCGGAAGCCTGAATCTGCAGCGGTTCCATGCGGCCATCCAACTCGTGGAGAATATCCAATACACGATTCAGGTTTTCATCGGTTTCATTCAGCTTCACTTCCGCCTTTTTCTTGCGCTGCTTGTATTTCAGCACACCTGCAGCTTCTTCGAAAATAGAACGGCGTTCCTCCGCTTTGCTGTTAAGGATTTCATCCACTCGTCCCTGCGAAATGATGGAAAAGGCTTCTTTTCCGAGCCCTGAGTCCATGAAAAGGTCTATAATATCCTTCAGTCTGCAATTTTGCTTGTTTAATAGATAGGCACTTTCCCCACTTCGAAAAACCCTTCTCGTTACGCTGACTTCGCTGTAATCGAGAGGGACGCGGCCATCTGTATTATCCAGAACCAAAGTAACTTCGGCAAAATTCAAAGGTTTTCGTGAATCACTGCCGGCAAAAATGACGTCTTCCATCTTCCCACCGCGCAATGATTTTGCTGATTGTTCTCCAAGGACCCAACGAATGGCGTCGGTAACATTGCTTTTCCCGCTGCCATTCGGACCCACGACTGCTGTAACACCGGGCACAAAATCGATGCCAATGCGATCAGCGAACGATTTGAATCCCATGACTTCCAATCTCTTCAAAAACATTCTCTAGTCCTCCATTGCTTCCTGCAATTTACGGATTGCCAGCTGAGCAGCCTGCTGTTCCGCTTCTTTTTTGGACCGTCCATTCCCAATGCCCAGCTCTTTGTCGGCCAGTGTGACGCGCGTTACAAATATGCGGCTGTGCGCAGGTCCTTTTTCATCGATAATTTCATAGCTCAATGTTCCGGAATTCTTTTGCTGCACGATTTCCTGCAATTGGCTCTTATAATCCATCACATGCGAAAAAGCACCGATTTCCACTTTCGGGAAAAGAATCACTTCCAGGAATGAAACGACCGGTTCGAGTCCCTGATCCAAGTACAAAGCCCCTACAAATGATTCGAATACATCAGCAAGCAGTGCCGGACGCGTGCGCCCGCCGGTCAGCTCTTCGCCTTTGCCAAGCAGGATGTATTTTCCGAAGTTCAGCTCATTTGCAAAAATTACAAGTGAAGGCTCGCAGACGATTGTTGCCCGCAATTTCGTCAATTCCCCTTCGCTCATATCGGGATATTTCATATAAAGATAATGGGAAACCGATAATTCCAACACCGCGTCACCCAGAAATTCGAGGCGCTCGTTGTCCGTGAATTTTTTTCGGCGATGCTCATTCACATAAGATGAATGGGTGAAAGCTTGATAGAGCAGTGCAGGATTTTGAAAGTTGACATCCAGTTCCTGTTGAAGCTGTTGGAACGCTTTGATGACACTTTCTTTCAGCACTCCAGGCTTTTGTGAGTTTACGTTTTTTTTCATTGCCATTTTTATCTGCCTTCCTATGATGTTCTTCCATCAATTTTACCTGTTTTCGAACTTTAACGCAAAAAAGAATTGACGCATAATCGCTCCAGTTGCAGGCGATTATGCGTCAAGGTCATTCTATTCATATTAAAATTTACGCTTGTTTCTTCTCAATGTAAGAAACGGCGTCTCCTACTGTAGCCATACCTTCTGCATCTTCATCAGAAATTTCCATATCGAATTCGTCTTCAAGCTCCATAACCAATTCAACTACATCCAATGAGTCCGCACCAAGGTCTCCTGTGAAAGAAGCTTCAAGTTTCACTTCATTCTCTTCTACACCCAGACGATCCACGATTACTTTCGTTACTCTCTCCAATACTGTTGCCAATGTCGTCACCTCCCCTCAATGCAGTATACAGAAAACCGAATTACATGACCATCCCGCCGTCAAGATGCAGCGTCTGGCCAGTCACATAAGACGCTTCATCCGATGCCAGGAACAATGCGGCTTTCGCCACTTCTTCCGGCTTGCCAAAACGGCCAAGCGGAATTTGTGCCATCATCGACTGTTGAATTTCTTCATTCAACCCATCTGTCATATCAGTGGTAATAAAACCTGGCGCGACTGCATTCGCAGTTATGCCCCTGCTCGCCAGTTCACGTGCTGTCGTCTTCGTCAAACCGATGACACCCGCTTTTGAAGCGACATAATTCGCCTGGCCCGCGTTGCCCATTACGCCCACGATTGAAGCGATATTGACGATCCGGCCGGAACGCTGTTTCATCATCTGGCGCGTAACCGCCTTCGTGCAGACAAACACACCTTTCAGATTGGTGTTGATGACATCATCCCATTCGTCATCTTTCATCCTCATCATCAGATTGTCGCGGGTGATTCCAGCGTTATTGACCAGAATATCAACAGAGCCGAAAGTGGACATCGCTTCTTCGACCATCGCTTTAACAGCTTCTGCATCCGAAACGTTCGCTTTTACTGCGATTGCTTCGCCGCCATTCTCTTTGATCGCCTCCACCACAGCTTCCGCTTTCTGCTGGCTGCCGCTGTAATTGACGACTACCTTCGCTCCCGCTTCCGCAAAGCGTCTGGCGATTTCAGCTCCGATGCCTCTCGAAGCACCCGTGACAATTGCAGTCTTTCCTGTAAGGTCGCTCATTTTTTCAGCTCCTCTATCGCTTTTTCGCAGGACTCCAAATCGTTTACAGGCAATACAGTCACCGAACGGTCAATTTTTTTCACTAAGCCGCTCAATACTTTGCCAGGACCGATTTCAACGAATACCGTGACTCCCAGTTCGATCATTTTGCGTACCGATTGTTCCCATAAAACCGGAGAGTGTAATTGGCGGACCAGAAGATCCTGAATCTGCGCAGCATTCGTTTCCGCTTCCGCGTTCACATTGGCTACTACAGGAACGTGGGCATCCAATAGAAATGCTTTGCTTAAAACTTCCGATAGATCCTGTGAAGCCGGACGCATCAATTCGGAATGGAACGGGCCACTGACATCGAGTGGAATTGCACGTTTAGCCCCGTGTTCTCTTGCCAATTTGCAAGCTTCCTCGACTGCCGCTTTATTTCCGGATATAACGATTTGGCCCGGACTGTTCAAGTTCGCCAATTGCACCACACCGGTTGAATCCGTCACACGATCTGTAATTTCTTCAAGATCTTTGCTTTCCATTCCAAGAATCGCAGCCATTGTTCCTTCACCGGCAGGTACAGCGTCATTCATGAAAAGTCCGCGCTGATGTACGATTTTCACGGCATTTTCAAACGTCATGACACCGGAAGCAACCAACGCACTGTATTCTCCCAAACTGTGGCCCGCTGTGTAGGATGGCACAATGCCTTCCCGCGCCAAACGTTCCGTAATCATCGAGCTGACTGTCAATAATGCCGGTTGCGCATGATATGTAAGGGTCAGCTCTTCCGCTGGCCCTTCGAGCATCAATGTGGATAACTCGAGGCCGAGTTCGTTATCAGCTATATCAAAAAAACCGCGGCTTCGTTCGTCGCTTAAAAAGCTTTCGCCCATTCCGATTGTCTGGGAACCTTGTCCTGGATAGATAAATGCTATTTTCGTCATTCTGCCTGCTCCTTTTTCACCGTGTTGTAGATCGTGCCGGTAACATCAAATTCAATCATCGTACGGGTCTGGCGGATTGCATTGAAAAAAGCATTGCTGTTGGATGAACCGTGCGCTTTGATGACGGGTGCTTTCAGGCCGAACAAGCCCGCTCCACCATACTCACTGTAATCCAGCATCCCTTTCAAACCGCGCATATCCTCTTTTACGACTGCAGCTGCCAGTTTGTTCTTCATTGAAGAAGTAAAAACATCTTTGATCATCGCGAAAACATTCATCGCGGTGCCTTCAATCGTCTTTAATACCATATTTCCTGTAAACCCATCCGTCACCACAACGTCTGCTGCTCCGTTCAATAAATCACGGGACTCCACATTGCCGATAAAATTGATCGGGGCTTCCTTCAATAACGGGAATGCCGCTTTTGTCAGGTCATTGCCCTTTTTCTCTTCCGTGCCAATATTCAATAAACCGACAGTCGGATTTTGAATGCCGCGGACTTTTTCGGCATAGATGCTGCCCATGATGGCATATTGGACAAGATGCTCCGGACGCGCTTCGGCGTTCGCTCCCATATCCAGCATCACAAAGCCTTTACCGTCAATAGTCGGCAATGTCGGCGCCAGCGCCGGACGGTCTATTCCATCGATACGTCCGACTATAAACAGCCCTGCTGACATCAGGCCGCCCGTATTGCCGGCAGAAACGCAAGCGTCAGCTGTTCCATCTTTAACCGCCTGCGCCATCCGCACCATCGAAGCGTCCTTCTTCCTTCTGACCGACCGCACTGGGTCATCCTCGGCTTCGATCTTTTCTTCACAATGGAAAATTGTCAATCGCTCATGATCCTTCAAATATGACTGCATTTTTTCCTGATGGCCGAAAAGTTGGATTTCCAGATCTTTGAATTCTTCCAGCGCTTTAAATACACCTTCAATTATTTCTTTTGGAGCGTTGTCACCGCCCATTGCATCTACTGCTATCTTCATATAACTTCACCTTCACTTTGCTCCGTCATTCGATACATCTCAAATGTGCCGATAAAAACTGTTACCTGGTCAACCGTTGAAACGACTTTTACAAATGCCCTGTTCTTTTCTGGTTGCCTTTCGCTCACTACAGCTTTTGCCACAATCCGCTGTCCCGCCTTGACGGGACGCAGGAATTGCAATTCCGATTTCACAGTCAATGCCAGCTCTTCATTCATAACCGCCACAGCCAGTGAATTCGCCTGAGCAAACAAGTGATGCCCACGGGCTATCTGATTGCGCTGAAAAACATGTTCCGGTTTGACATCAAAAATAGATATCGCTTTTTCATCCAATTCGATATCGATGATTTCACCGATCACTTCATCAATCGGAAGTGACTTCACTTCATCTTCAAAAGTTTTTACAGCCACGTGTTTTATTCGCTCACGCAGTTCCGGAATCGCCAGTTCCATTCGGTCGAGCCTGATTGTCTGTACACTGACATCAAATTCAGCCGACAGCTCTTCGTCTGTCACGAACGGATTTTCAACTATCGATTTCTTTAACGCTGTTTGCCGCTCTCTTTTTGTACGTTTCACATTGTCACCGCCCGCTATTAGCACTTGGTACTAATATCAGTATATGGAAATAAAAAAAAGAATGCAAGGGCGAATCTCATCCCCCACATCCTCAATCCAGCCGTGCCATCGACAATGCGCCGGATTCCTCCAGCAATCTCCGCAGGCATTCGGTTTCACTGTCGGTCCAGAATTCATCACTGTTGATCAAACTTTCCGCGTCTTTGCGCGCTGTTTCAAGTGCCCTGTAATCGTGGATCAGATCTGCCATTTTAAATTCTGGAATACCGCTTTGTTTACGGCCAAAGAAATCTCCTGGTCCCCTTAATTTCAGATCCTTCTCCGCCAACACGAAACCATCGTTCGTTTCAGTCATCGAAGTCATTCGTTCTTTACCGATTTCCGTTTTGGGATCCGCCAACAGTACACAATAGGACTGCTCACTGCCACGCCCGACACGGCCTCTCAACTGATGAAGTTGAGACAACCCGAATCGTTCGGCATCATAAATCAGCATAAAGGATGCGTTCGGCACATTGACTCCGACTTCTACGACAGTCGTCGATACCAGAACGGCAATTTCCCCTTCCGTGAAGGAACGCATCGTTTCTTCCTTTTCGTCAGAATGGAGACGTCCATGCATGAGCCCGACAGTATATTTACCGTGGAAGTAACTTGATAACTGGCTGAAAAGTTCAACCGCATTCTGAAAGTCCAATTTGTCCGACTCTTCGATCAATGGACATATGACGTAAGCTTGCCGGCCTGCGGCGAGTTCCTTTTCCATCCGTCCAACAATTTTTCCGAACATGTCTTTCTTCATCCAGAAAGTCTGGATGTCCTTGCGGCCGACCGGCATTTCGTCGATAACCGATACATCCATTTCTCCAAATGCGGAAATTGCCAGTGTACGGGGAATCGGTGTCGCAGTCATAAACAAAACATCGGGATTATAGCCTTTGTCTTTCAATACACGCCGTTGGTCGACTCCGAAACGATGCTGCTCATCCGTAATGACGAGCCCGAGTTTCTTGAACTGGACGTCGGGTTGAATGAGCGCATGGGTGCCGATAAGTACGTCGATTTCACCTTTTGCCAATTGTTCGAGTATTAACTGGCGTCTTTTCCCTTTTACTGAACCGGTCAATAAAGCTATGTTAATCGGAAACTCCCCGAACCATTCTGCCAGTGTATTGGCATGCTGCTCAGCCAGAATTTCAGTTGGCGCCATCAGCGCTCCTTGTAAACCGGCCGTTACAGTTGCATAGAGGGATATCGCAGCGACCACAGTCTTGCCGGATCCTACATCTCCCTGCAGCAACCGGTTCATGCGGAACGGTTCTTTCATATCTTTGGATATTTCATTGACCACGCGTTTTTGTGCGCCAGTCAATTCGTAGGGCAGGGATTGAACGAAATTGCGGACCTTCTCTACATCATAATCAATGAACGATCCGCCTTCTTCTTCCCGGTTCTTTTTGCGCAGCGCCTGCATTTTTAATTGGAACATCAACAGTTCCTCATAAACAAAGCGGCGGCGCGCCTGTTTCAGTGATTCACCGTCCGGTGGAAAATGAACCCATTCCAGCGCTTCAGCCAATGGCGCCAATTTATACTCCACCATAAACTTCTGTGGAATACATTCTTCCAAATCACCTTTCGCCAAATCAAGTGCCTGGCGCATCAGTTTACGGAAGGTTTTCTGGTGGATCGACCCTTTCAGGCTGTAGACTGGTTCAAAGTCCGCCCCGTCTGTGCGGGGGCCCATCGAATGATTGGACACGGTGATAATTTGCCGACCCCGGTCCCATTTGCCTGTCAGCGTAATGATTTCTCCGATGTGCAATTTGGTTTTCACATAATGCTGGTTGAAAAACACCGCCTTGATCAAATGGCGGCCCACCATCACCTGGACGGTCGTCCGTGATTTATTTTTTCCTAAAAAAAGGACGGAAGGCTCGCTTTCGACCCTTCCCTCCACAGTTACACGTTCATTATGCGGCGTGTCCACCAGATCTTTCAGCTGAAAATCTTCATGGCGGTACGGAAATGTCATAATCAGATCATCGATCGTTTCAATGTTCATTTCCTTCAAAGTTTCAGCTGCCTGTTTGCCAACGCCCTTGAGGACGGCGACACTATCTTTACTTGCCACTGCCGACCACGGCTCCGCCGAAAATTTTCGACTCCAGCCATTTGCCTGTCGGAGTTGCCGCGAGTCCGCCTTTCGCGGTTTCCTTCAACGCACTCGGCATCGACTGTCCGATTTCGAACATTGCGCCGATGACTTCATCACATGGGATGCGGCTTGTTACTCCCGCTAATGCCATGTCCGCTGCCACAACTGCGTTCGATGCGCCCATTGCGTTACGTTTCACACAAGGAACTTCCACTAATCCGGCAACCGGATCGCAAACCAGCCCCAGCATATTCTTCATCGTGATAGCAAATGCTTCCGAACTTTGCTGCGCCGTTCCCCCTGCCATTTCAACGATTGCCGCCGCAGCCATTGCCGCTGCAGAACCGACTTCCGCCTGGCATCCGCCGGCAGCACCGGAAATCGAAGCATTATTTGCTACGACAAAACCGAACGCACCTGACGTGAATAAATAACGGATCATTTGTTCCCGCGTCGGATTCAATTGATTTTTCACCGCAAACAAAGTACCCGGAACGACACCTGCAGAACCCGCTGTCGGTGTCGCACAGATTGTGCCCATCGCAGCATTCACTTCATTTGTCGCGACCGCTTTACTGACCGCATCAAGCATAAGGTTGCCCGACAGTGAATTGCCTTTTTCAATATAAGCCTGCAACAATACAGCATCTCCGCCAGTCAAGCCGGAAACCGAATGCACGCCTTTCAGCCCTTTTTCGACCGCTTCTTCCATCACAGTCAGATTGCGCTCCATCTGCACCATGATTTCTTCGCGCGTGCGCTGGGTGATGATAATCTCCTGTTCGATCATAATTTCTGAAATCAATTTATTTTCATCCTCAGCCCGTTGGACCAATTCTTTAACGTTGCGGAATAAAACATCCATTATTATATCCTCCTGTTTAATCAGCGATTCTTGTTACTTGTGTGATATTCGGCAACTGCCGCAGTTCATCCATTACCACTTTATCAACCGTCTGATCCACTTCGATGACCATCAAAGCCATTTCACCTCTTTGGCGGCGTGACACTTCCATATGACCAATGTTGATATCGTATTTATACAAACAATTGGAAACGTTTGCAATACACCCCGAACGGTCATCGTGCACCACGAGGATTGCCGGATGATTTCCTGACAGCCGAAGAGGGAAACCGTTCAATTCGGTGATTTCGATTTTGCCGCCGCCGATAGAAATACCGACCATCGACATTTCGGACTGGGCGTCGCCAATAACAACGCGCGCCGTATTCGGATGATCCGTATGGCCCGTCTCCGCAATAAATTCAAATTCCATTCCGGCCTGAGCCGCTTCTTCGAAAGAAGTTTTTATGCGTTCATCATCAGTATCGTAGTCAAGAAGGCCTCCAACAATAGCGACATCCGTGCTGTGTCCTTTATAGGTTTCAGCGAATGAGCCGTAAAGATGGATTTTTGCCCAATCCGGCTGGCGGCCGAATAAATCCCTTGCTACTCTGCCTATGCGGGCTGCTCCCGCTGTATGTGAAGAAGATGGCCCAATCATGACCGGACCGATTATATCAAAAACAGATTTGAACTTCATGGCTCAAACCCCTTTCTCTCAATTTGCGTATAGCTCCAGTTTACACGATATGAATGCTTTAGACAAAGATAATAAAGCTTTTGCACTAAGGGAGCAAGCGTCTGGAAACGAATACGAAATAAAAAACCGGCTGAAAAAAGGATAAGCTTTTTTCAGCCGATTTGAAGATCTATATAAGTTGAACAAATATATTTTAATAACCGATATTCCGCAAAACAGCTTCGAAGACATTAGCCGAAGCATGCGAGGCTAAGTCTTTGCGACGAAGCAGCGCAGCGATGCAGGAGCACTGGAGAGATTCGCACTTCGTCGAAACGACGTTGGAAAGCCAACGCCGTTTCTGCTCCCCTGGGCGTCTTCGCTGTTTTCCTCCATATCTCTTATACTATCTCAATTAAAGCCACTGTCCTAGCGCCGGCGCGGCTCAGGGACGGGGCGAAGCAATAAGACGAGTGGTCTTCTCGGCTTATTGCGGGAGCTTAGTCCAAAGCGCCGAAGCGATATGGAAAATAATTCTTTAGTTCAACCTTTCTATTCATTTATTCAACAGAAAGAATGTAAGGATAGAGCGGCTGTTTGCCGTTGTGGATTTCGACTTCCACTTCATCATTCAGTGACTCGATGTATTCGCCAAGCTTCTTCGCGTCTTCTTCCGTTACATCTTCTCCGTAAAGAATTGTAACAATTTCAGAATCTTCGTCGATGAGTTTTTTCACCAATTCTTCCGTTACATTTTCCAGCTGTTTATTTGACACGACAATCTTGCCTTCAGAAATTCCCATAAAGTCATCTTTTTTGATGGAAATCCCGTCAATTGAAGTATCACGGACCGCAAAGGTCACAGAACCCGATTTCACATGTTTGGATGCCCCGGTCATCGTTTCACGGTTTTCTTCGACACTCGCCGATGGATTAAAGGCAAGCAAAGCAGCCATTCCCTGTGGTACGTCTTTCGTCGGCACCACAGCAGCTTCGATTTCAAGAATCTCAGCGGCCTGCTCTGCAGCCATAATGATGTTTTTATTGTTCGGCAAAATCAGGACGCGCTCGGCAGAAACGGATTTGATGGCGTTGACAATGTCTTCTGTTGAAGGGTTCATCGTCTGGCCGCCCTCAATAACGTAAGACGCTCCGATGCTGCGCAATAATTCCGCGACACCTTCACCCATTGCCACTGTGACGACAGCGTATGGATGAGTCGCTTCCTGCTTTTTGCCTTCTTTTTTAAAATTTTCGCCGACAATATCGATATGCTGCTGACGCATGTTTTCTATTTTCATGCTGATCAGGCTGCCATAATCCTGGCCGTATGTAAGAACTTTCCCCGGTTCTTCGGAATGGATATGGATTTTGGCCACTTCGTCGTCCGCGATGACAAGAAGAGAATCCCCGTAAGCGCTTAAATCCGTGCGGAAGGAAGCTTCTTCAAATTGCTTTTTGCCCTCTTCGAACTTCACCATGAATTCGGTGCAATAGCCGAACTCGATATCCGCCGTATCCATAAAACCGGCAATCGTTTTATGATGTTCTGCGCTTACCAGGTCCGTCATGGAGTTATTGACATGCTTCTCAGGCAATTCCTCGCCTTTCAGACATGCTAAAAAGCCTTCATAGACATATACAAGACCTTGCCCGCCGCTATCCACTACTCCTACTTCTTTTAAAACCGGCAAGAGGTCAGGGGTTCTTTCGAGTGAAGCTTTAGCTTCCGTAACAATCCCTTCGAATACCACAATAATATCGCTTTCATCTTTTGCCAATTCGACTCCTTTGGCAGCAGAATCTTTCGCTACTGTAAGTATCGTGCCTTCTACAGGTTTCATTACCGCTTTATAGGCCGTTTCAACTCCATGCTGAAAAGCCTCAGCCAATTGCTTTGCTGATAATTCCTTTTCATTGACAATCGCTTTGCTGAATCCACGGAATAATTGGGACAGGATAACGCCCGAATTTCCGCGTGCGCCCATCAGGAGGCCTTTGGACAAGGCAGAAGCCGTCTTGCCGATATGCTCTTCCGCATTTGCTTCTGTTTCTTTTGCCCCTGATGTCATGGATAAATTCATGTTCGTTCCAGTATCGCCGTCAGGCACCGGAAAAACGTTTAATGCATCTACATAATCCGCGTTCTGGAACAAATGATGGGAACCCATCTGTACCATTTCGGCGAATTTAACACCGTTTAATGACTTCATAACCGATTCTTCCTCCTCCTACGGGTTCGTGACTCGAACTCCCTGAACATAAATGTTTACAGCCTTAACGGGCATGCCAAGTGTTTTTGTAATTGTATATTTCACTTTAGACTGCACCTGGTAGGCCACTTCAGAAATTTTGGTGCCGTAACTGATGATGACATACATATCTATGTTCAGATCGCTGCCTTCCTGGCGCACAATCACACCTTTGGCAAAATTCTCTTTTCGCAGTATATCAGTCAGTCCATCACGTATCTGATGTTTTGTCGCCATTCCTACAATGCCGTAACATTCGATTGCAGCTCCTCCAGCGATTTGAGCAATCACATCATTGGAGATATCGATTTGACCAAAGTCATTTTTTATTTCAATCGACATTAAGAATTCCTCCTCGAGTCCTATTTCACTCTTTTCATTCTACAACAAAGCTCATTATAAGAAAAGCCGGCGTTTTTGGGTGTAAAGGTTTTTTTCTTTAAAGGGATGGAAAATTAGTTGCAAACCGCAAATGTCTATGGTAAATTATTAAAGTATGTGAAATGAAAAACGAACTGAAATTCTATCATAATTTTCAGCTTCACTTGTGAGGAGGTACTTACATGGCTAAAGTATGTGCAATTAGCGGACGTAAAGCTCGCGCCGGAAATGCTCGTTCACACGCAATGAATTCGACAAAACGTACATGGGGAGCAAACCTTCAAAAAGTTCGCATCCTTGTTGACGGCAAACCGAAACGCGTATGGGTTTCTGCAAGAGCAATGAAATCAGGAAAAGTTGAGCGCGTTTAATCGTTCTCATGGATAATGCCAGGTCTGACATTCGTCAGCCTGGCATTTTTTCGTAGAGATTTTTAATTACTCTATTTGTTGAATTAAAGAATCAACTTTTTATATATCGCTTCGGCGCTTTGGACAAGGCTCCCGCTATAAGCCGAGAAGAGCACTCGTCTTATAGCTCCGCCCAGTCCTGAGCCGCGCCGGCGCTGGGTGATTAACTTTGGTTGAGAAAGTCTCTAAGATATGGAGCAAAACAGCGCAGACGCCCAGGGGAGCAGGCGAATGCCGACGAAGTGCAAGATCCACTCGGGCGAATGCCCGAGTTAGCTCAGCGCGAGCCCCCAGGCAAGCAAGCTGTTTTGCGGAATATCTACTACTGTAAATTTATTAGTTCAACACATCCAACAGTCACTAATCTTCTCCTACTCATCCGCACTTTCGATCATGATGCAGTTTCCTTCTATAAAAGAGACCTCACCTGCGCCATCTAATTCGTTGCTGATGTAGCGGGTCGAGCCGAAAGGGATCTTTTCATCATGTACCAAGTATTTGAAACCTTTCAGGCTGAAACCTGTAATTTCCTCTGCAAATGGATAAAAAGAAACAAAGCGGTATCGGCCGTCCCTTTGAATTTTATGCTTTCCTGCTTTCAGAAAACGGATGCGATTCTGTTTATTGATCAGAAAAAACTCTGTCCTGGGGTACCTCAGATGATAGGAGTAAATACCGTGCAAAGCGCTCATATAATGATCGAGACGACCGCCGGTAACGCCTGTAATAATAACTGTATCCGGATTGAAAGTCATCGCTTTTTCCAGTGCCATTTCGGTGTCTGTCTCATCTTTTTCAGCAGCTGCCGCTTCAACATCCGGCAAAATTTGTTTGATTCTGTTGAATTGCTCGACTGTAACCGAATCGAAATCCCCGACTGCTGCAGCCGGCTTGATGCCTCTCTCGATAAGGCTGAAGGCCCCTTCGTCCACTCCGATAAAAACGTCTTTAGGCCATAATGAAAAGTCCGGCAAATCTGCTGCCGGACCTCCTGCCAATATGATCACTTTCATGATATCGCCTCTTGACCAGCCTTTTTAATGCGTTGAAGAGCAGCTGCTCGGTCAACATTTCCAAAAATGGCCGATCCGGCAACAAATACATTGGCGCCGGCTTTGGCACAAGCGACAATGGTTTCTTCATTGATGCCGCCATCGATTTCGATATCGATGTCCAAGTCTTTGTCTTTGATAATTCGGGCCAATTGCTCCACTTTCGGTAATACGGATTCGATGAATTTCTGTCCGCCGAAGCCCGGATTCACTGTCATGAACAGCACCAGGTCAATGTCTTCAAGTATCGGTAAAATCGATTCTATCGGAGTATGCGGATTCAGGACGACTCCCGGTTTGACACCGAACGACCGGATCAATTGAATGGTTCTGTGCAGATGCGGACTTGCTTCAACATGAACAGTAATATAATCCGCTCCGGCTTTTGCGAAGTCTTCGACATAGCGATCAGCATTTTCAATCATCAGATGGACATCAAACGGCAGTTTTGTCAACGGACGGATCGCTTCCATGACAACTGCTCCAAATGAAATATTCGGAACAAAATGGCCATCCATAACATCGATATGGATCCAGTCAGCCCCTGCTTTTTCGACTTCCGCAATTTCCTCTCCAAGTTTCGAGAAATTTGCGGCTAAAATTGAAGGTGCAATTTTAATCATTGGAATACCTCGGCTTTCTTGTCATAATTTCTTCCAAAAATTTCAAATAGTGTTTATATCGATATTCAGGAATTTCGCCTGAATCCACCGCTGCTTTGATAGCGCATTTCGGTTCATTCAAATGGAGGCATTCCCGGAATTTGCAGCTGTTCGACCGTTCTGCCATTTCCGGGAAACAGCCTGACAGCTCTTCCTTTTCCATCGTGTCAAATTCGAAAGAACTGAACCCGGGTGTATCTGCCAGCAGACCGCTGTTTACCGCGATCAATTCCACGTGTCGAGTGGTATGCTTCCCACGATTTAAAGCTTTGGAAATATCATCGGTTTTCAGTTCAAGCGACGGCAGAATTGTATTCAGCATCGTTGACTTTCCTACCCCCGACTGCCCGGCGAGCACACTGATTTTCTCTTCCAGAACCGGCAGGAGCCGCTGCTGAAGATTCGGATCATCAATATACGTCGGAATGACTTCATAGCCGATTTTTTCGTAATCAGCTGCATACTTCATAATTTTTTCTTTTTCTGCTTCATTGAGCAAATCCATCTTGGTCAGGCAAATCACCGGTGTGATGCCATGGGATTCAATGGCGGTCAGGAAACGGTCCAATAAGAGCGGGTGAAAATCCGGCTGCTTGGCCGAAAATACAAGAAGTGCCTGGTCGATATTCGAAATTGGTGGACGAACCAGTTCATTTTTGCGTTCGTAAACGTGCAAAATGGTTCCTTCCAGGTCATTATCCGCTTTGTAATCCACAAAATCCCCGACCAGCGGCGAGATTTGCCTGTTGCGGAATACACCTCGGCCGCGGCATTGGATATACCGTTTGCCGTCCTCATCCAATACATAATAAAACCCGCTGAGCGCTTTTCTTATTTGACCTTTCGGCATATATTTCCTCCTTTTTATTCAACATTGTTGTATTCAATGGTTTCTTCATTGATCACTGTGCCATCACGCAAAATGCGGTAAACTGCCTGGTTTCCTTCTGCAATCTGCAATTCAATCCGGCGTTCATCGTCTTCTGTAATGAAGAATTCTTCAACAGGTTCCGCCATTGTCCGGGTCTCATCCTGAATGTAGATTTGGATCAACTGCTCCACCGGTTCTTCGCCTTCTTCCTCCGGCGTTTCAGGTGCATATGGAATCTGCACGGTATGGATATAAGTTTTCTGTGGCAATTCGCGTGGACCGGAAGACAACACTACATCAATGGCACTGCCTACTTCCAGTTCACTGCCGGCTCCAGGTGTTTGCGAAATCACTGTTCCTACTGCCGCTTCATTCGATGCTTCCTCATCGACAATATTAATATGGAAACCTGTAGAACGCGCGTATTTACTGAGAGCTGCCTCATCATATCCAGCGAGGTCTCCTACCGATCGCATGTCTTTTCCTTTGCTCACAACAAATTCCAATTCTGTTTCGCTGGGTACGATCTGGCTGCCAGCTTCCGGATTCTGTTCCAGAATTTCTCCAGCAGGTTCATCCGAAAACTCTTCTGTCTGATCTATCGAAAAAAACCGGGATGCCAACAGTTCAAGCGTCTGTTCGATATTGCGGCCTACATAATCGGACATCTCGAATGATTCCTTGCCTGTACTTAAATAAAGTTGAATTTCGGATTCCACACTTCGCATTTTTCCAGCTTCAGGAATAGTTCGGATGACGTAACCTGCTTCGACTTCTTCAGAATAACGTTCACGCTCTTCTCCAATTTCAAAACCGAAAGATTCAAGCTCTTCAATCGCTTCATCGCGCTCCATTCCTGATACATCGGGCACTGCGGCCTGTTGCGGACCGAAGAGATCCGGAAATGCCAGTGCGACGGATAAGCCCCCAATTACCAGGAATAAAATAATTCCTACAACCCATGGTAATTTTCTCTTTTTTTCATTTTTTGGTGGTTGCTGACCTTTCCCTGCTTTGGAATTAAGTTTTTTCGAAGAAGCATTGGTGATGGTTTCTTCCGCATTGACAAAAGGTGATGAATCTTTAATGGCCGGCATAGCACGTGTGGCATCCTGGTCAATCGGTGCAGCAAATTTCGGTTCATTGAGCCGCTCCGGTAACAGCACGGTTGAAAGATCTTCATCCATTTCGTCAGCCGACTGGTAGCGGTGTTGAGCATCTTTAGCAGTAGCTTTTAATACGACATTTTCCAGACTTTGCGGAATTGTCGGAACGATTTCCCGTAAAGATGGCGTCTCGGTCTGTAAATGCTTCAAAGCTATTGAAACTGCCGATTCGCCTGAAAATGGCAACCTGCCCGTCAATAATTCATACATAACGATGCCGAGGGAATAAATGTCCGATTTCTTTGTGGCATTGCCACCTCGCGCCTGTTCGGGAGATAGATAATGGACCGTTCCGAGCACAGAATTGGTTTGCGTATAAGAAGTGGCGCTCAAAGCCATCGCAATTCCAAAATCGGAAATCTTCACATTCCCTTCTGCATCCATCAAAATGTTTTGCGGCTTTATATCCCGGTGCACGATCTGGTTATGATGAGCATGTGCCAAAGCAGAAGCCAATTGTTTCATAATCTTCACAGCCCGTTCGGGAGCTATTGGTGAATGTTCGATTATGTATTCTTTCAACGTTTTTCCCGGTACATATTCCATGACCAGATATGGCATCGCCCCATCTTCACCAACATCGAAAATATTGACGATGTTCGGATGGGCCAGGCTGGTTGTCGACAGCGCTTCCCGTTGGAACCTTCTTCGGAGCTCTTCTTCATTCGAAAAATCGTAACGCAGTATTTTAATGGCAATGTCCCGGTCCAAAATCATATCATTGGCCAGATAGACATTCGACATGCCGCCTCCGCCAATCAATTCCTTGATCTTATAGCGGCCATTGATATTTCTGCCGATTAACATACTTATACCTCCCCAACTTTAGAGGCAAGAAGCACAAACGAGATATTGTCTTCTCCTCCCTTTTCATTGGCAAGATCAACAAGATCTTTCCCTTTTTGGGATAGTGGCACATGGGAACCTACAATTTCTGCGATTTCGTTTTTGGTTATTTTATTGCTGAGACCGTCAGAACAGATGAGGACATAAGAATTATCGGTGAGTTCAAGCTCCAGCATTTCCCCTTCAATTCCACGTTCTGTTCCGAGTGCCCGGACAATCCAGTTTTTTTTCGGATGGTCTTCAGCTTCTTCTTCGCTGATTTCTCCATTGTCGACAAGAATATTTACGTAAGAATGGTCCCGTGTAATCTGTTCGGCTTTACCGTTGAATGTGTAGACCCTGCTGTCACCAATGTGGCAAACTATGCAAAGATTTTCTTCGATAAGAGCTGCTATCAGCGTCGTCCCCATACCTTTGCATTCGGGATTTTTTTCGGCATAATCGAAAACTTCGGAGTTAATCTTTCTGATCTTATCATCCAGCCATCTTTTTTTGCTTTCAACGGTAGCAAAATTTTCTCTATCGGCTGTCATGAAATGTCTGCTCATTGCATCAACCGTCATTTCACTCGCTACGTCACCGGCATTATGGCCGCCCATTCCATCTGCGACCATCGCCAGCATCAAACCGTCAGGCCTCTTGAGGACCGCCACACGGTCCTCATTCACTTCCCGTTTTTTTCCTGTATCACTTTCCATGACATACTGAAACAACAACAACTTCTACACCCCATCCCGATTCAATTAGAATTGCTGATTAATCAATTGCTTCTGTTTTGCGGAAGGCAGCGATGAAAAAGCCGTCACTTCCAAAATCCTGCGGAAAAACCTGTACGAAACCAGTGTGTTTAATACCCAGCGCTTCAGGCAATAAAGCCTGGATTTTTTCCATTTCCGGGTGATTCTTTAAAAATCTTTCGGCGGTTCCGCGGTTTTCCATATTATCCACTGTGCAGGTACTGTAAACCAGTATGCCGCCGGGTTTCAGCAACTCCGCCGCCTGATCCATCAATTCAATCTGGATTTCCTGCAGGCGGTTGAAATCCTCTTCTTTTTTCGTGTATTTGATGTCAGGTTTCCGCTTGATTACACCAAGCCCGCTGCAAGGGGCATCGACCAATATCCGGTCAAACTGTTCTTTGCCGAATCGTTCAACGCTCTTTTTGCCGTCTCCAACTTCCGTTGCAATAACGGAATGACCCAAACGGTCTGCGGATTCCTGAATCAGCTTCACTTTATGCGGATGCAGGTCCATCGAAAAAAGCATTCCTTTATTTTCTAACTTTTCTGCGATATGCGTCGATTTTCCTCCGGGCGCTGCACACATATCAAGCACTTTCATCCCTGGCTCCAGCTGGAGTGCGTAGGAAGGCAGCATCGAACTTTCATCCTGAATGGTGATGAAACCTTTATCAAATGTCGTTGTCCGAGCCGGTTGGCCGCCAGTTACGACCAGGCATTCCGGAATGATTTTGCTGCGTACCGCTTCAAGACCCTCGGATTCGAGCATTTCAATCACTTCATCAACCGTCGCCTTGACCGTATTGACTCGCACAGTCTGAGATGGGATTTTATTGTTTTCCAAAGCCATTTCACGCGTCTTTTCAAGGCCGAATTGTTCTGCCCAGCGTTTGATCATCCAGACCGGATGGCTTGTTTCGATCGAGATCTTTTCAATCGGATCCGCAATCACATTAAAAGAGCGCACGCCGGAACGCTGGACTGACCGAAGCACACCGTTCACTAAAGAAGCGACTCCTCCATGGCCCCGCCTTTTGGCTATTTCCACAGCTTCGTGGATTACAGCATGGGAAGGGACTCGGTCGAGATAAACTATTTGATAGAGTGACATCCGCAATAAGGTTTTCACCCAGGGCTCCACTTTCCCTTTCAAAAAAGGTTCAAGATAATAATCCAATGTCAATTGATGCTGAAGTGTGCCATATGTTATTTCAGTCAGCAAACCGCGGTTTTTTGCCGAGATGCCGTAGCTTTCTATGGTCTGATGCAGCAATAGATTACTGTAAGCCTGTTTATTTTCCACAGCCCACAGAATCGAAAATGCAGCATCGCGGACATTGCCGTGCAATTTTTTATTTTTCATTCAAAGAAATCTCCTGCCTGTATTTTAGGTCCGGTTAAATAATCTTTCGCCGACATCCGTTTCTTGCCTGCCGGCTGCAACTCGGTGATGGCGAGGACGCCTTTGCCGGTTTGGACATGGATGGCATCTTCAGAGAGCCTAACGACTTCGCCAGGTTTGCCCTTTGTCGTTTCATCGAAAATTTCGGACCACCAGATTTTCATATTATCGTTATTGAAGGTCGTATAAGCAACCGGCCACGGATGAAGTCCGCGGACCTGATTAAAGATCTCCTGTGCAGAGCGGTTCCAGTCGATGCGCTCCTGCTCGCGAGAAATATTGCGTGCATAAGTCACTTTGGTGTCGTCCTGCGGAATGCGCTCATTTTTACCCGCCACAATGGATGGAAGCGTTTCTTTCAATAATTCGGTTCCAGCAACGCTGAGTTTATCAAACATGCTGCCGGTATGGTCGTGCCTTTCGATCGGCACGGTCGTTTGGGAAATAATATCTCCAGCATCCAGACGGTCCACCATGTACATGATGGTTACGCCGGTTTCCGTTTTGCCATCCATGATAGCCTGGTGGATTGGCGCACCTCCACGGTAATCCGGCAAAAGTGAGGCATGGACATTGATGGCCCCCAATTTTGGGGTCTCCAAAATTTCAGTCGGCAGAATTTGCCCGAAAGCCGCAGTCACCACTAAATCCGGTTGCAGATCCAATACAACTTGTAGTTCTTCCGGATTTTTCAGTTTCTGAGGCTGGTAGACCGGTAAGCCCAGTCGCAGCGCTTCTTCCTTAACCGGTGTCGGCGTGAGCACTTTCTTGCGGCCAACCGGGCGGTCCGGTTGCGTCACAACGGAAAGCACATCATATCCCTCTTCAACGAGCATACGGAGAATCGGAACTGAAAAAGCGGGCGTTCCCATAAAGACGATTTTTGTCAAATCTCTTCCTCCTCTTCCTGGGCACGGATCATTTCATCCAACTCTTCCTGAGTGATGAATTTTGTGATCTTGCTGGTGAACAGGATACCGTCCAAATGATCCATTTCGTGCAGGATCGCACGGGCTTCGTAGCCTTCAGCTTCCAGTTCATACCATGAACCGTCGCGTTCCTGTGCTTTGATTTTGATACGATCGTAACGTTCAACTTCACCGTAAACTCCGGGGAAGCTCAAACAGCCTTCGATATCTGTATCGCTTCCTTCATATAAAACAAGTTCAGGATTGAGCATTTCAATACGGTCCTGTCCTTCGCGGAAGTCAACGATCGCTGCCCGCACCGCTGTCCCCACCTGAGGAGCGGCTATGCCGACTCCGTCGGCTTCGATCATCGTTTCGTGCATGTCGTCCAACAGAATTCCAAGGTTCTGGTCGAACGTTGTAATCGGCGAACAAACTGTTTCCAGCACTTCGCTGGGGTGTTTTACTATTGTGCGTATTGCCATTGTCATTTCCTCATTTCTGCTACATCACTGAAGTCGGATTCATGTCGATCGCCAAAGTCGCCCCTTTTTTAAGCCATTCGGAACGGTAGATTTTGATCAATTGCTGCATCACTTCAGTCAGTTTCGGCTCTTTTTTGTATTTTATCAAACATTGATATCTATATCTATTGTTGACGCGGGCAATCAATGAAGCAGATGGCCCGATGATAAGTGTCCGGTCGGATAAATGCTGCCGCAGATATTCAACGGTCTGCCGGGCATATTCCGAAACGGTCATCAGGTCTTCATGCGTGAATTGGATGTTGACGACATAATAGTAAGGAGGATAGCCACTGGCCCGCCTCATCGCCATTTCCTGATCAAAGAAAGGTTCATATAATTGATCTTTTGCAAAAGTGATTGCATAATGTTCCGGCGTATAGGATTGTACGAAAACAGTGCCTGGAAGTACATCGCGTCCGGCACGTCCGCTGACCTGGGTCAGCAATTGATAGGTTTTTTCAGCTGCTCGGAAATCCGGCAGATGCAATGTAGTATCTGCTGATAATACACCTACGAGGGTTATATTCGGAAAATCGAGCCCTTTGGCTATCATTTGGGTCCCGAGGAGAATATCTGCCTTCCCTTCGCCGAAAGCGTTGAGAATTTTTTCATGTGCACCTTTATTCCTTGTGGTATCAACGTCCATTCGCAATACGCGGGCTTCCGGAACCAGTTTCGCCAATTCTTCTTCGACTTTCTGTGTACCGGTGCCGAAAAAGCGGATATGTTCGCTTTCACATTCCGGGCAAGTATGCGGCACCCGTTCGTCATAGCCGCAATAATGGCATTTCATCATTTCACTCGAACGATGGTAAGTCAGTGATATATCACAATTCGGGCATTGCATCACCGTTCCGCAATCCCGGCACAGAACAAAAGAAGAATAGCCGCGCTTATTTAGGAACAAGACGGTCTGTTCTCCTTTCTCCAGACGATCTCGGATCGCATCTGCCATTTGCACTGAAAACATGGAACGGTTGCCCGTTCTCAGTTCTTCCCGCATATCGACAATATGGACAGCCGGCAAAGGCTGGTTGCGCGCGCGCTTTTCCAGCACAAGCAATTCGTAGACCCCTTTTTGGGCACGGGCATATGACTCGAGCGAAGGAGTTGCGCTTCCGAGAATAACCGGACAATTATGGTATTCTCCCCGCCAAATGGCCATATCCCGCGCATGGTAGCGTGGAGAATCATCCTGTTTATAGCTGGATTCATGTTCTTCATCGAGAATGATCAATCCAAGATTCTCAAAGGGGGCAAATATTGCGGATCTCGCACCGACAACCACTTTCACTTCGCCGCGCTGGATTTTCCGCCACTCATCGTATTTCTCGCCAGCTGACAGTCCACTGTGGAGTACTGCGACCATGTCTCCGAAGCGTTCTTTAAAACGCAAGGTCATTTGGGGGGTCAATGAAATTTCAGGGACAAGCATAATTGCTTCTTTCCCGCTCTTCAGTACCTGTTCAATCGTCTGCAGATAAATTTCGGTTTTGCCGCTTCCGGTAATGCCATGCAGCAGAAACGTTCTTGGAGTATTGAGTGATTGAGCTATTGCATCAAAAGCCTGCTGCTGAGCTTCTGTCAGCACAAGGTTTTCTTTTTTTTCGATTTCTGAGAGCATCTTCGGGTCGCGGTATGTTTCCACATTCGACAGATCCGCTGCGCCCTTTTCGGCCAGGCTGTATATTGTAGGCAAAGTTACCCCAGCGGCCTTCTGCAGTTCGGATGATTCGATGGCGAGCCCGGGATTCTTTTTCATAAATGCCATCAATTTCAATTGTTGCTTGGCATTGGCACGAATTTCAACTGAATCCAACTTCTCCAGAGAATCTGAAATATGGATCATCCGGACTTTTTTTACAGCGGTCTGCTGTTGGATATTGGTATCGGCAATAACTGTGCCCTTATCCATCTCTTTTTTCAATAAACCGAATACATCTTCTGCATCCTGGCTTCGGACAAATGGTTTGTCTCCGAAATAAGGGTGCAAACGGGAATCAACCTCTTCAAGGCCGGCATTAAGCACAAAGCGTTTTTCATACTTTGCACGAAGCGCTGCCGGAACCATTACCTGTAATGCATCAATTTCAAAACAGACCGTTTGCACTTTCATCCATTCAGCCATCCGAAGCATTTCTTTATTCAGCACTGGAACAACGTCCATCAATTCATGAATCGGTTTCATCCGGTTTGGATCGAAATCGGAAGTCTCTTTGACTTTCGTGATAAACCCGAGGACTTTTCTGGGTCCAAAAGGAACTTTCACCCGCATACCCGGCTGGGCAAGTGCTGAGAGTTTCTCAGGCACTACATAATCGAACGGCCGGTCAATCGGGTGGGCAGCCACATCAACTATAACTTCAGCGATCATTAGGCATTTCCCTTTCGATGATCAGCCTCAGCAATTTGCGGGCCAACTCTTGTTTAGGAAGCATTTCGAAAGATTTTTCAAAATCCGCTTTGCCAAAAACCGTCACTCGATTGGTTTCCGATTCGAATCCGGCCTGTGATTCTGTGACATCGTTGGCGATGATATAATCGGCATTTTTCCGTTCCAGTTTATTTTTTGCGTAATGGCTGACATCGTTCGTTTCCGCCGCAAAGCCGATAAGAACCTGCGAATCTTTTTGGGAACCCAAATATTGAAGAATATCTGAAGTACGCTCCAATTCTATGGAAGAATCGCCTTCCTGTTTTTTCATCTTTTGCCCGTGGACTGACTTTGGCCGGTAATCGGCAACTGCCGCCGTTTTGATGACAAAATCCGAATCGCTGAATTCGGCCTTTACCGCCTGCAGCATTTCTTCTGCACTTTCGACAAAAATCCTTTTGACTCCTGGTGGTGCCGGCAAGGAAACGGGACCGCTGATCAGAACCGTTTCCGCTCCCAATTCAGCAGCGGCTTCGGCTATAGCATAACCCATCTTGCCACTTGAAAAGTTCGTCAAAAAGCGGACCGGATCAATCCGCTCACGAGTCGGCCCTGCCGTAACCAGAACTTTTTTGCCTTTCAAAAGCGGTTCCCGGCCTAAAAAACCGCTGACCAATTCCGTAATTTTTTCAGGCTCCTCGAGGCGCCCTTTGCCGACATAACCGCAAGCCAAAAAACCTTCTGACGGCTCAATGAAACGGACGCCATCCGCGTGAAGGCGGTCGATATTGCGCTTAACTGCCGGATGATCATACATATGCACATTCATCGCCGGTGCAACCCAAATCGGAGCAGTTGCCGCCAGCAGCGTGGTTGTCACCATATCGTCGCCGATGCCATTCGCCAGTTTGCCGATGACGTTTGCCGTTGCGGGTGCCACGATGATCAGGTCTGCCCAGTCGGCAAGATCAATATGCGCAATCACTGCTGAGTCCTTTTCATCAAACGTATCAAAATAGACATCGTTACGGGACATCACCTGGAAGCTCAACGGCTGCACAAATTGCCGGGCGGAATCTGTCATGATGACCTTCACATCCGCTCCCGCCTGTGATAATTTACTGACCAGTGCAACAGCCTTGTAAACGGCAATCCCACCGCTCACGCACAATAAAATCCTACGATTCACCAACAATGAAAACACCCTTTCTAAACAACAAACTCCCAAAGAACAAATTTGCTCTGGGAGTCGTCAATTGTGATTAATGGTTAAATTTCATCTTCATAGATTGCAGCTTCGTCCTGACGCACTTGCGTCAAAGCACCTTCTGCGATCTCTTCGAGTGCTTTGCCTACAGGTTTTGCGGAAGTATAGCTCGCCAATTTATCATCGCCGTGTTCATGCAATTGGCGGGCACGTTTGGAAGCAAGAGCCACCAACGAGTATTTCGAATCGATACGGCTCTTTAATTTGTCTACGGATGGGTATAACATCAGGCATTCTCCTTTAGCATATCAAAATATCTTTTTTCTACACGTTCACGCTTGCAATGTTCCGCTATAATGATGGCGTTAATGCGGTCACACGCGTTTTCCACTTCATCGTTCTCGACGACATAATCATAAAGATTCATCATCTCTAGTTCCTGCCTCGCTGCACCTAACCTTGAAGCGATCACTTCTTCGGATTCGGTGCCGCGTCCCACCAGCCGTTCTTCCAATTCTGAAAGACTTGGCGGCGCGAGGAAGATGAACAGGCCATCCGGAACTTTGTCGCGGACCTGCGCAGCTCCCTGCACTTCGATTTCGAGAAATACGTCTCGTCCTGCATCGCGCATTTTGTTGACATACTCCAGTGGTGTGCCATAATAATTGCCGACAAATTCTGCGTATTCCAGCAATTGTCCCTGTTCGATCAAATCTTCGAACTCGGTGCGTGTCTTGAAAAAATAATCGACTTCATCCACTTCGCCCTCGCGGGGCGAGCGCGTCGTCATCGATATGGAGTATTCATAATTCGTATCCGGCTGTGAGAACAGCTCTTTTCTGACTGTGCCTTTACCGACACCGGAAGGCCCTGATAACACGATCAGCAGTCCGCGTTGTTTTCTCATTTCATTAACCACCTTAACCACCGCCAATATGTCCGGTCTATATTCTTCGTTTTGTAACTAACTGTCTTATTATATCATAATACACGCTGGAAATGATAAGATGGAACAAAACGATTTGAAAGAGGGATTTTCATGGCATTTGATGGATTATTTACAAAAGCGATGACCAGCGAACTGCAGCAACTGGTCAGCGGAAGAATTTCAAAAGTTCATCAGCCCAATCAGCTTGAACTGCTGCTCCATATCCGTTCACAAGGAAGCAACCATAAATTATTGATTTCGATCCACCCGTCCTATTCACGTATACATTTGTCGAAAGAGGCGAATATCAACCCATCCGAACCGCCTATGTTCTGTATGCTGCTCCGTAAACATATCGAAGGCGGCGTTATCACGGAAATTACCCAGCATGGCATGGACCGCCTCATCATTTTGAAAATTAAAGCGAAAAATGAAATCGGTGACGACATCGAGCGGGAACTGCATGTCGAAATGATGGGCAGGCATTCGAACGTCATTCTGGTCGACTCTGAAAGAATGATGATTCTTGACAGCCTGAAACATCTGCCGCCGAGCGTCAATTCATTCCGTACCATTCTCCCCGGACAGCCGTATGTATTTCCGCCGTCACAGAATAAGAAGGATCCATTTACGAACGGCGAGATGCTCATGGACCATGACGAAAAAGAGTTAGTCAATTCCTTTGCCGGTTTTTCGCCGCTCACTGCGCGTGAATTGCATCATCGCCTCACAACAGCAGCAGATAAGAAATCTGCAGTTGCTGAATTCCTGGAAGATTTCAGCAAAGATTCGCCGACAGGTTATTTTGTCGAACAGGACGGCAAAAGTTTTTTCTCTGCCACGCAGCTCGAACACATCGCAGGAACACGGTTAAACTATCCGAACCTTGGTGAGCTGCTCGACCGGATGTATTATGCGAAAGCCGAACGGGATCGCGTCAAACAACAGGCTGGAGATCTGGAGCGCTGGCTGCAAAATGAAATTTCGAAACTGAAGTTGAAACTGAAAAAATTGAAAAAAGAACAGGATCAGGCAGAAAAACGCGACCAGCTGCAATTGAATGGCGAGTTGATCATGGCCAATCTTCACCGCATGCAAAAAGGCATGAAGGAAATCGAAGTGGACAATTACTATAATGAAGAAAAAGTAATAATTCCCCTCGATCCCCGAAAAACGCCGATCGAAAATTCACAGAAGTTTTATTCGCGTTACCAAAAAGCCAAAATCGCTGTTATCAAAACACAGGAACAAATCGAAAAAACCGAAGATGATATCGGTTATTTCGAAACATTAATGTCCCAGGTTCAGCAGGCCGGGATTTCTGATATAGAAGAAATCCGCGAAGAACTTGCCGAGCAGGGCTTTATGAAAGCGCAAAAAACGAAGAAAAAGAAAAAACCGGTGAAACCGAAAGTGGAACCTTATGTTTCCAGCACCGGCGTGCCTATCTCTGTCGGCAAAAACAATAAACAGAATGATTATGTCACGTTTAAAGTAGCAGCAAAATCAGACACCTGGCTGCACACCAAGGATATACCAGGTTCCCATGTCATCATCCATTCTGACAATCCGGACGAAGATACGATCCTGGAAGCCGCTTCGATCGCCGCTTATTTCAGCAAAGCAAGAGAATCTTCCTCTGTTCCTGTGGATTATACAGAAGTCCGGCAGGTGAAAAAGCCGAATGGTTCAAAGCCAGGCTTCGTCATCTATTTTGAACAAAAGACGGTCTTCGTCACTCCGGACGAGGAACTGGTCATTAAACTGAAAAAATAAGCAGCCTGAAAACCGGTTCACCTTAAGGTGAACCGGTTTCTTTTAATTGTTTACATAATAAATATATTTTATTATATATTTGGTGGAATGTTCTGTGATTTTAAATTCAGGTTCTCTCTTATTGCCCTTCCCACTTCTTAATGCTATGTTTTTAGAGGAATAAAAAAATTGGGGGTTTTGATATGGTGAAATATACAAAAGTTTTTCCACTCGCTGGATTATTGGCGGCATCAACACTTGCGCTTGCAGCTTGCGGTGGAAGCGACAGCAGTGAAACCGAAGAAACAACTGCCTGGGATGAAATTCAGGAAGAAGGCAGTTTGACTGTTGCTACATCGGGCACTTTATTGGCTACATCTTTCCGCGATGCGGATTCTGATGAACTTACAGGTTTTGAAGTTGAAGTTGCCCGCGAAGTGGCTGAGCGACTCGAACTTGAAATTGAATTCAAAGAAATGGGCTTTGATGAAATGTTGTCGAGCGTGCAGACCGGCCAAGTCGATATCGCCGCAAATGATATTGAAATCACAGAAGAGCGCGCAGAAGAGTTCATATTCTCTACACCTATTAAGCATTCTTATGGAACAGCAGTTGTCCGTGAAGACGATCTTTCCGGAATTTCATCACTTGAAGATCTTGAAGGCAAAAAAGCGGCCGGCGCTTCAACTTCCATCTATATGCAGATTGCACGTGAATATGGGGCTGAAGAAGTAACTTATGATAATGCATCCAATGAAGTGTATTTGCGGGATGTATCAATTGGCCGTACTGATGTCATATTGAATGATTATTACCTGTCCACTTTCGGCGTAGCGGCGTTCCCGGATATGAATATCACGATTCACCCGGATATCAAATATGCTCCATCTGAAGTTGGTCTTGTAATGAATGAAGACAACGAAGAATTGGCTGAAAATGTTAATCGAGTGTTGGAAGAAATGCTTGAAGACGGCACGATCACTGAAATCTCCGAAGAATTCTTCGGTGGTGCAGATGTATCTGAGAAGCCGGATATAGAGGAATAAAACCAAAGAAAAATGGAGGGATTCGATGAATGAAATTGAATGGGGATTGCTGTTCGATCCGGTTTTGGCGATCGAATCCCTCCCCTATGTGCTGGAAGGCATCTGGTATACACTGCTGATATCTATGGTCAGCATGCTTTGCGGATTGGTAATCGGATTTTTCCTGGCACTTGCCCGGACTTCTCCTAGAAAAATTATGCAATGGCCCGCAAGGCTCTACATATCCTTCATGCGCGGTGTGCCGATTCTGGTCATCCTGTTCCTGCTGTATTTTGCAATGCCGGTCATCGGCATTGAATTTACAGCTGTCCAGGCAGCTTTGATCGGCTTCAGCATCAACTCCGCTGCCTATATCGCGGAAGTGTTCAGGTCTTCCCTCGCTTCCGTTGATAAAGGCCAATGGGAATCATCTACTGCGCTCGGCCTGACCTATTGGCAGGCGATGCGCCGCATCATCCTGCCGCAGTCAGTGCGGATCGCGGTGCCACCGCTGTCGAACGTTTACCTCGATCTCATCAAAGCCTCTTCACTTGCCGCGATGATTACGGTCCCGGAAATTTTCCAGAAAGCCCGTATTGTGGGAGCACGCGAATACGATCTGCTGACATTGTTGATTTTGGTGGCGCTGATCTATTGGGCGATTTGTTCGGTCATGACAGTGCTTCAGAATTACCTGGAGAAACGTTATGCGGAGTATTTATAGAATAGCAGTTATATCGGAGGCCATGGAAACTCGTGGCCTCCTTTTTTTACGATTAATTATGCCAGGAAATTCGGTTTCATCTTAATAAATCCAGGATATTTAACGTGTGATGAACCTAAAGGGTACATTCTGCTTTATCAGCGGTTTTTTATTGTTTATCAGCGATTTTCTTCGGTTTATCAGCGATTTTAAGGCTTTTATAGAAAACAACCTGAGATATGGAGCAAAACAGCGAAGACTCCCAGAGGAGCCGGCGGATGCCGACGAAGTGCAAGATCCACTCGGTTGATACACTTAACTTAGCCAGTTATAAACCCGTTCTCCTGTCTCTGTCTCTGTCCCTGCATCGCTGCGCTAGCTTCGGGACATGGAAGAGCGTTGCATCGCTGCGCTGCTTCGTCGCAAAGACTCAGCCACGCAAACGTCGGCTAATGTCTTCGAATCTGTTTTGCGGAATATCGATTACAATTTTTTCTTTCTCAACAAGCTAAAAAAGGACAGGCATGTTTGCCTGTCCTTTCAAAATGCCTTTTCAAGCATAAAAATCCTCGTCTCTGTCATCATCATCTTCCGGCATATACATTACTTCCCACAAATGTCCATCGATATCTTCAAAACTCCAGCCGTACATGAATTCATTGTCCATTTTGTCATTTGATACAGTGCCGCCTGCAGACAAAGCGTCATTGACCAATTCGTCTACTCCAGCTCGGCTGTCTGTGCTGATTGAAATAATCACTTCCGTGCTGGTGCGGGGATCGGCCAATTGCTTTTTGGAAAATGTCTTAAAAAACTCTTCCACTAGCAGCATCACAAACATATTCGGGCCGACAATCAGGCAGGCGGCATTCTTGTCTGTCATCTGTTCATTAAATTCAAATCCTATGTCACTGAAAAAAGTCATTGATTTGTCCAGGTCTTTTACCGGGAGATTCACAAAAAGATGCTTAGATTGGATAGCCATGGGTTTCTCCTTTCATTTTTTACGGTTGCCTATACTATTCGGGGGAAACTGGAACAGTCCTGCAAGCAGCTGAGAATTTTACATTTCGGACGGCGTATTTACCCCGAGCAAGCGAAGGCTTTCTTTCAACACTATGGTGACAGAGAACACCAAAGCCAGCCTTCCTTCTTTCTGAATGTCGTCTTCCAACACTTTTACCTGACTATAATATCTATTAAAATCCTGTGCCAGGCTTATAGCATACTTCGCAATGACAGATGGCTCTTTTTGTTCGTAGCTTCTTTTGATCGTATCCTGAAAATTCATCAATTGTTTGATGATTTCCCAGCTGTAGCTGTCGTTCAAGCCGGTTGGCATAAGCTTGTCGGCAGCAATGCCGGATTTTCTTAGAATCGAACAGCCTCTGGCATGCGTATATTGTACATAAGGTCCCGTTGCACCCTCAAAGCGCAGCATATCCTCCAGCGAGAACTCCACATTATTCATGCGTTCATTTTTTAGATCATGAAAAATCACTGCCCCCACTCCGACCATTTTCGCGGTTTCGGCTTTATTCGCCAATGTCGGATTTCGCTCTTCTATATTTTTCTCCGCGAGTTCCATCGCCTCTTTTAATACTTTATCCAACAGGACCACTTTGCCTTTTCGGGTCGACATCTTTTTGCCATCCTTCAGGATAAATCCGAAAGGGATGTGTGCCATATCATCTGCCCAGCCGAATCCCATCTTTTTCAACCCCAGCTTCAATTGCTTAAAGTGAAGCGTCTGTTCCTGCCCCACCACATAAAGAGATTCGGCAAATTGATAATTCTCTTTTCTGTAAAAAGCCGCTGTCAGGTCTCTCGTGCCGTAAAGCGTCGCTCCGTCACTTTTTCTGATCAGAAATGGCGGCAACCCTTCTTGTGATAAATCGATCACTTCCGCACCCTGAGATTCTGCCAGCAAGTCTCTGTCTTTCAACAGCTCGATAGTAGCAGCCATCTTATCATTGTAAAAAGCTTCGCCTGCCAAAGAATCGAACTCCACTTCCAACAACTCATAAATTTTCCCGAATTCCTTCAGCGACTCATCCTTGAACCATCTCCACAGCGCCTCCGCTTCACTGTCGCCGTCCTCCAATTTTTTGAACCACAGTCTGGCTTCATCTTCCAAAGCGGAATCCTTTTCAGCTTCTTCATGAAATTTAATATATAAAGTCAATAATTCGGGAATCGGATCCTGTTTCATCAAATCTTCCTGTCCCCATTTTTTATAGGCGACGATCAATTTGCCAAACTGGGTTCCCCAATCGCCCAGGTGATTGATTTTCACTGCCTTGTATCCAACTTTTTCAACAATTTTAGCCAATGAATTGCCGATGACTGTCGATCTTAGATGGCCCATTGAAAATGGTTTCGCAATATTCGGGGAAGAAAAGTCGATGGTGATATTTTTGCCTTGTCCAATATTGCCATTTCCGAATCCCCCTCTTTCAACCAGAATTTGATTCAGGACCTGTTCGCTGACATGAGATTTATTCAGGAAGCAGTTGACGTATGGCCCTTCCGCAACCACTCCTTCAAAAAAAGGATGCGATAGTTGTTCCGCCAGCCTCTCTGCAATTTTATACGGGGCTTGTTTCTCAATCTTCGCCAGTGTAAAACAGGGAAATGCCAAATCTCCCTGGTTGTCGAACCTCGGTTTTTCCACAAGCGCCATGACCGCTTCCACTGTCATGGCGTCTTCCAAAATGTTTGAAATTTCCTCTGCAAATATTCTTTTATAGTCCATAATCTTTCTCCCCCTTTTTCCTGAAAACCTAAAAAAATCCCGTCTCTAAAATTAATTAGAGACGGGATTTCCCGCGGTACCACTCTGATTGCCCGAATTCCGGGCCGGCTTATAAACGATAACGGCGTCAGCCGACATACCCTACTCAAAGTTCAGGCAGTTTCTCAGATATGCGTTTCAGATTACGCCGGCCGCCGGGCTCACACCTTCCCCGGTTCGCTTGGACCATACGCATTCCTACTCTTATCTTCCCAGAATTTTATGTATTTTTACTATCTTAGCGATTTCCATTATTTGTGTCAACTTCTATTTTCTTTTTCTCATACTTCATGATAAAAGGAAGAATAACTGAAATAACTGCAATCACCGAAACAATTGGAATTAAAATTTCTGACAGCTCCAGTTCCTGCATGAAAATAAAAATATAAATAACCGGCACCAGCAGCAATAATGTCGCCAACAATCGTGACGTGTTGGCAACATTATACTCGGTTCCGCAATTCCGGCACTTTACCGGCTGAAAAGCGAGCCATAGCGATAGAAAAAACTGGCTCCACTTGAATGGTTGTTGGCATTCTGTACATTTTTGCATCGATCCTGTCCTTTCACGTAACTGAAAACCTGTGTTTTTTATTCGAGTGCATTCCTGCCTCTTTGGTACATTTCCTGCATTTGTTCCTCTGGCACCAAAGCGCCCCCTGTCGACCAGGAGATATGCGTCGCCTTTTCTGCATCCAGTCCGCGTTCTGAAAAATACTGCGTTTTGCTGAGCTCGACCGGACCCAGTAGGGAGGATGCCGCAGATGGTTCGACAAAGATGCCATCGCCATCGGCCAAAATCGCCAATAAACGGAACAAGTCTTCGTCTTCCAATGTATAAATTCCGCTGATCAACTTTTCACTGATCGATGAGGCGAAACTTGAGGGCCTGCCAACTGCGAGCCCGTCGCCTTCGGTCAGATTGTCGATGCCGAAATCCTGGACGCAAACTTTCTCTTTCTCGCCGGTCATCAAACCGACCAGCACTGAAGGGGAATGGGTCGGTTCCACATAAAAGCAATGGACCGCATCCCCGTAAATCTGCTTTAACCCGAATGTTATGCCACCAGGTGAACCGCCCACGCCGCATGGCAAATAAACAACCAAAGGGTTGTCCGCATCCACTTGGATATTCAGTTCATCCAATTGTTTCTTCACGCGAAAGGCTGCTGTACTGTAGCCAAGGAAAAGGTGTTTGGAGTTCTCATCGTCGACAAAATAGGCTTTCGGATTTTCCTTGGTCTGCTGGCGGCCTTCCAGGATGGCTTCTCCAAAATCGCCTTCAAATTCATGGACGATGGCACCTTTTGCCCGCAGCAATTCCTTTTTCCATGCCTTTGCATCAGCTGACATATAAACCGATACCGAAAAGCCGAGTTTTGCACTGATAATGCCGATGCTGAGACCCAGATTGCCGGTAGACCCTACGCCTATTGAATACTGGCTGAAAAAATCTCTGAATTCATCGCTTGCAAATTTACTGTAGTTATCCTGTTTAGTGATCATGCCATTATCGATCGCCAATTGTTCCGCGTAATGGAGCACTTCGTAAAATCCTCCGCGTGCTTTGATTGATCCCGCTACCGCCAGTTCGTTGTCGCATTTCAAAAACAGTTTACCGGGGACTTTTACACCGTAAGTATTTTCCAATGATTTTTTAGTATTACCGATTTCTTTTAAAGGCGACTCGATGATCCCACCGGCAGCGGCTGTTTCCGGGAATGATGCTGCGAGAAACGGGGCGAATCGGTGCCATAAATTTTCAGCTTCCTGCATCTCTTCATAGCTTGCACGAAGCGTGCCGGCTTCTGATAGCGGCTGCAGTTTCGGATTAAGCCAGAATACCGGCTGAAAATCAGTGATTTTGGTTAATAACGGATATTTTTGTTGCCAATTTTTTATTTGCTGTTGTGAAAATGACACGCAAATCACCCTTTCTGCTGAATGGTTGCTCCTGATTCCATCATACATGAAAAAGTCGTTATTTTCAGTTTCCCGCAGCTTGTCAGATGAATGCACCCTTTTACAGTCATTTATTCATAGGATATTTCCTCTTCTGCCGTTTCATCTTTTTTCTCTGCTCCGACAAGGGACAGCCACGTCACAAAAACCAACATGATAAATGTGCCGATAAACTGGACTGGTTCTAAAAATTGTCCGAACCAGACAGCTGTAATGATGATTGCAGTCAGAGGTTCGAATGCTGACAGGATACTTGTTTCCACAGGCGATATGAAACGCATGCTGCTCAGGAACAGGATAAACGCCAGGGTTCCGACAATAATGATTGCTAAAATGCCAAGTGATACCCCGGGTTCAGCCAGGAGCGGCCAGTCATCCGACAGAAATACCGGATTGACGATCCCCAGAAAAATTCCACCGAACAGCATGGACCAGCCGACAATGAGAAGCACGCCCCATTCCCCCATGAGACGGCCTGGATAAAGAGTGTAAAAGGCGAAAGACAGCCCCACCATTACCCCCCAGAAAAGTGCCGGGCCGCTGACAGCAAGTTCATCAAACTGCCCATTCGTCAATAACAGGAAAAGCCCCACCAAAGTACCGGCCATTCCGATTATCTGGTAGGCAGGCGGCAGTTTTTTATGTCTCATTGATATGAAAATAATAATATAAAGCGGAGCCAAAAACTGAAACAAAGTGGCTACCACCGCATTGCTCGTTTCAATTGCTGAAACAAAGCTGAACTGGACCCCGAGCATGCCGAGTACAGAAAAGATCAGCAGCTGCCGCACCCAGATACCACCGTGGAAAACGGAAAGGATTTTCACTTTCTTCATTTTCAAAAACACAAGCAGCAGGGCACCCGCGATAATCAGACGGAGCGTCAGCAGAAATGAAACCGAAATTCCGTAAACTTCCAGCACCCATTCCATCATTGGACCTGATGCCCCCCAGAGGGCCGCACCGGTCACGATCATTGCAATTCCTTTTAACCGATTCATCAGAACCCTCCTTCCCCTCTTTGATAAGTTCCCGCAGGATGGGGTTCACCAATCTTTCTTCATTCTTCAGTATGTAATTTAAACAGTTTTTTCTAAATAGTAAATGTGATGGACTAATATCATAAACCCGGCAAAAGTTAATAAGAAATTTGGTGTAGCTGCGGTTCCAAAGAGCGATATATCATTGAGAAGGCCAAACACAAGCATGAGCATGCCTATTGCACCGATAATAACATAGAAATAAGTACTGTCTATCTTTCTCTTTTTCATACTCACTCTTCCTTCCGATGTTAACCCTTTGATAACGAATTCACTCTAAATTATCCATCCACATTTAATCATAAATTTTTAGACTTATTTTACCATTCAAGTTTCTGAAAGATAGATGAATACAGTGGATTTATTTCCATAAAAAATCCCGGCAGAATCGCGTCTGCCGGGAATAATATCATGTCAGTATAAATTCAATTGTCCCATCAATTTATAGGCTGCGATCAACAACAAACCAGTCAGGACATACACCCACCACTCCAGCTGGATCACCGGACCGAAATCGGGAATAATCCAGGACAGAAGGATGATCAGTCCAACAGCGCCCCCACCGAACAAACCGGCTTTCACATAACCCAAAATCCTTTTTTTCTTTGGACCGAACAAAGTCGTGCGGACGATCTTGAAAACAACCGATACCGCAGAAAGCGAAAATACTACGACGGAGCCGAAAATCACGAGTAAGTTTCCAAGTGAAATTGATGTATCCACTTCCTGAAAGAATGACATGATTAAAGAAACGACGCCGAACATAATACTGAACCATCCAGCGAGAGACAGCACCTGCGAAAAGATAAATAATGCGGCATTGCGCTTTTTCTCCTTCGGCAATGCTTCAATCATCTCATTCGCATATGCTTGTGGAGATTCACCGAACAATTCAGAAGCCGCTTTACCTTCTTCCTGCGCCTCCAGGAGATGGTCCAGCAAATCCATCAACACTTCTTCCCCCGCCTGCTCATCAACACGCAAATCTGTCCGGATATACAGCAGAAATTCTTCGTAAAGCCTAAGATTTTCCTCATTCAGCAATTCCCGTTTTTGGTTGTTTTCTTCGATCAATAATGCTGCTGACCTCATGCATCTTCACTCCTTCTCAATAATTCGCTTACAGGCACGGCGATTTCTTCCCATTCAGCCGAAATTTTCCGCAGTTCCTCTTTGCCGCTGTCCGTCAAAAAATAATATTTGCGATTTGGACCTGATGCTGATGGCCTCATTTCTCCGCGAATAAAACCATTCTTCTGCAGCCTCACCAGCACCGGATAAATTGTTCCATCACTGATGTCCGGCAATCCGATAGTTTGAAGCTTTTGCGATAATTCGTATCCATACACCGCTTCTTCTTCCACAACCGCCATGACACAGGCATCCAAAACCCCTTTTAACAATTGGCTACGAAGTGCCAAACCGTTCACCTCTTCCGGTACTCGGTCTAACAAGATAGCTGCGCAAAAAATAAGCTACTTTGTATTGCCGAGTAGTTACCTTTAGTATAAAATCACCTGAATTTAATGTCAAGGCTTTATTGAATCTGTAAACGGATTTAAGTACTTTATAATGAGACTAAATGTCTGCCATACCATCTTTAAATCTTCAGCCATCGTAATTTGCTAAATCTCTTTCTTTAGGGATTTTTTGAAATATTGTTTTTAACCGGCATGTCTGTCCCTACTATCCGGAAATCAATCTGCAAAAAACTTTTTCCTATTTAATAAAAAAGATGATGGCAGATGCTATGTTGAAAGCCTCTGCCATCATCTGATTATTAATGATTTTTTTGGTTGTATTTCTGATAAGCCGTCATATATTAAGTAAGCTCGCTGTTCTATAAGGTACTGCCTTACATGTATTAAGAATTATAAAATGGTGTAATCATTTGGTTCAATTAAATTCGCTACGATTTTTCATCCTTAGATATATATATTACAGGATCATGGATTCTCCCAATTCCATAATTCTACTTCGCCAAGTTGTTCTCCTTGAATCCTCTCTTCGTCCGCAAGTTTAAAAAGCTCTTTGACTGGCCCTGTAACAACTGCCCCATATACTGTAAATCCATTCTCCTTAAGGTAATCGTAACGTTCATTTAAATGGCCTAGTCCTAAGAAGAATTCATGATAGGCAGAAGGCTTCTCAGAAAGCAGGGTTTCCATATTTTCCAGCATTGCCTTTTGGCTTTCTTCAATACTTGTCTGATCCAATTGATGCGCTAGTGTGGCGGAGAGGAAATCGTCTGATACACTTCGTGTTCCAACTAGTCCGATGCCATCGTATACTGATACACCAGTCCCGCTTCCCCCCGCGCTGCCCGGAGTAAAATCTTCAAATTCTCCTGTGTGCAGGGACATCCAAACAATACTGAGATCGTAGGGTTCTAGTAGGCGAATTAGCTCTTCGGGTGTCATAAATCGATCCATTGAAAATGCTACTTCCGCAACAGTTCCTTCATGGAGCATGTCAAGCGTCTCCCATACATTCGGTTCCGCATTCGCCGTCAGCTTTTTTCCGCTTTGAGGATCTTCTGGATAATAAAAAGAAAACTCATTAAGATGTTCCTTGCCAGGATGCTTGTAGTTTATATTGGAATTGGAATTTGAAATCCGTTTCGTAACGTCTGCTGTTCCTATGACAATATCTGATTTCCCTACTTTCTTGACCAAAGGGTAGGAAATCTTTTTAGTACCGAAAACAGTAACTTCTTCTTCAGTGAAATCGAATGTCCCTCTGACATTCGGAACTCTCCAGTCAAGCGCAAGTTTTGTGTAAAAATTATTTTCTTCTGCTATATGTAATCGATCAACAGTAAAGTTTAACAAAATTATATAAATGAAATAGACCAAAAAGCCCCAAAACAAAAGCCGGAGAATCCGAATTGTTAACGTGAAACGGGATTTCTTTAAAATTCGTTTTTCCAATTCTTTATTCCACTCTGTCATACTGCCACCCTTTCTTTTTCGCAACTGATTCCAGCTTTTTTCTGGCTCGGTACAGATTGACCTTTACCTGGTTCTCTGATAAATCCAAAGCCACTCCAATTTCAGCGTAACTGAATTGCTCATTCTCCCTTAAATAAAGGATCGTCCTGTAATGTTCCGGCAAGAGTTCAAGCAATTCTTTCAAATCGCTTGCTCCTTCTTGTGCCAAAATGGCTTCTTCCGGCAAACCATACGGACTAATCATTTCCTCACTCGATCGAAAAAACTTCAACATATAAATGGCCTGCCTGCGCTTTCTTTTTCGCCATTCATCAATATAGACATTTCGGGCCACTTTGAACAACCAAGCACGTGCCTCTTCCCCTTCATAGGTTTCGAGTGAAATCGTCGCTCTTACAAAAGTTTCCTGTGTCAAATCTTCCGCCAGATGTGCAGAACCGGACATTTTCCATAGATAATAATAAAGAGGTTTCGAATAAAGTTTAAACAGGTCTTCCAGCTGATAATTTTTCATTCGTTCCCCCCTTCATTAATTTTCTACTGCTAACACGTTTCATTCTCTCTAATGTTACAGTTTACCAAAAAGAATTACCGGAAAAATTCCAGTTTCTCTGAATTTTGTCTTACTCTTTCCATATTACTGATCTTTATCACACTTTTTATTTTGTATTTGTAAATAGAGCGGGCGTAAAATGACAATTTCAAAAATAATAGAGGAAGAAAGGTGCCAATTAGCACCCCTCTCCCTCTTTGTGTTTTCTATATGATTTACAGCTACTACTGATAACCTCATGATATGTAAACTGATTCAATGAAGAATAGTAAGTCCTTTGTTTCTATTTATACAATTTGGCTATGCTAAAGTATATTGTTGATAAATTAGAGCTCCCATTTTTATAGAAGTTCCATATAGTAATAATGTTTTTATTCCACTAAAGCACCCGTTAGCGAAATATGACTTATAGCATATCCATGAAAGATAGTACATGTTCTTTCACTTTTTCTTTCTCTTCCTTTGTCATATTCTCTAATTTAAAATGTTCTATACTATCATCTTGAATTAGGATTGTTGATGGTTCCTTAATTTCTTCCTTACGTTCTTCACTATCTTCGGCTTTGGTAATGTGAGATTTATCAAATCTTGAATGGATGATTTCTGTTCGTATATAATTTCCTTCTGTATCATAAAAGTCCTCAATCGCTTTAATATCTGTTTCCACATGATTTTCACTTGCTTCTGTATTGGTAATTGCATTTACTTTCTTGTAACCCGTCATTTCGGAAAAACCTTCAGCGTTTTCCTCCAATATTTCAATAACGTATACCTCAATATGTTGAGCTTTCTCCACATTACCGCACGCACTTAAGATAAAAACGGATACCAGCGATAAAAAAACTATTAAAAAAATCCTCTTCAAGTTTATGCCCCCCTTTTATTAAAAACTTTGCAGCAAAGATGAATAACCTTATTAAAGATTGCAGTCACGTTAGTTGAATAATTAACAGATTGATTCTGACCTTCTAATTTAAATATACTTAAAATTAGAATTAATAGATAGACAATTCTGGAAATAAAACCGTTCGTAAAAGTACACTTCTCCGAACGAAAAAGGGAAGGAGCTCAATGGAGTTCCTTCCCTTCTGATGATCATTGATATGTAAACCCTATATCTTTTTGGGATTCCAGCTTTATGACTTTATAAAGCAGCCTTATGAAGGTATCTTTTTTCTAGTAACTTAATTTTTGCTGGATTCACTTCGAAATACAGTGAAATAAGGGATTTTAATGCAAATTGGTGTTGAAAGAGTTTATTCAATCGTTAAAGGGAAAACGTAATATCCAGTTCCTTGTTCCCAAATGCCTTTAACTTCATATATAGTTCTCCCGCTTTGCTTATCTATAACTACGTCAGTTCCCCTATTAGAAGGGAAAGACCCCGACACATATACCTCGTAAGAGATTGGTTCTTCTTCAAATTTAAGTTCAATAGAGGTATCCGAATTTACGGCAGGACCTTTCCGGTTCCCGATTAAATCAGAAACAGGTACAACTTCTGCACTTATACTGGCCATGCTCTTTTCTTCTTCATCATAATAACTCCACGAATAGCCATGCGAAGCAGCCATAAACGCTTCTCCATTTACACTTACTTTTAAGTTGGGTGGTTTTTGAATTGTGTCCTTTCTATTTTCCGCAGAAGTACTATTGTTTTCTTCATGTTTAATAACTTCCTTTTCTTGAGAACAACCAGCTATAAAAAAAATAATCGCTATAATTATATATAGTATCTTATAATTCATTTTGTACTCCGCCTTTTATTTCTATTAGACTAGCTAAGCAGTAAAAAGTTACAGTGCTAACTTCAGTTTCAAACTTTTCATTTTAGAGCGTTCGTAAAAGTACACATTTACGAACGCTTTAAAAACAGCTGAAAGTGGCCATAAAAAGCGTTCGTAAACTTGTCAAAACACTTTACGAACATCCCACCTAATCTCATACATTTCCGAACTGAAATTGTAAACAGAAATATATTTCCCCCATCATTAATCCCCCTATAAAACAGCAAAAAGCCGACCCATAAGGATCAGCTTTTCAAAGTCCCAGCTTTCAATTGTGCGTGCCATTCTTCAAGCATCGGCAAGTCTCCCTGCTCGATTGCCCCTGAACTCGCCGCTTCTTCGACAAGCGCCGGAAAATCAGTAAGCGTGTGGAAAGTGAAACCTGCTTCTTCGATCGCTTCGACCGATTGCGGCAAATCGTATGTAAATATGGCGACGATGCCGAGCACTTCGAATCCTGCCTGCTCTAAGCCCTTTGCCGCCTGGATTACCGAACCGCCTTTTGAAATCAGGTCTTCCACAACTACGACTTTTTTGCCTGGTTCCACTTTGCCTTCGACCATATTGCCCTGGCCGTGCTCTTTCGGCTTCGACCGCACATACACCATCGGCAGCTCCAGACGGTCACTGACCCAAGCGGCATGCGGAATTCCGGCTGTTGCCGTTCCTGCCACAACTTCGCATTGCGGATAAAATTCCTTGATTTTGTCTGCTAATCCTTTGGCGATTTCCTTGCGCACTTTCGGATACGACATCGTCAGGCGGTTATCACAATAGATCGGTGATTTCACTCCGGATGCCCAAGTAAATGGATCTTGCGGACGCAATTCAACTGCTCCAATATCCAATAAATGCCTGGCTGTTTCCCTTTTCATCATTCACCCCTCCATTCTGCAGCTATTTGACGATAGCTGTCTTTTGGATCTGCCGCTTTTGTTATCGCCCGCCCCACTACGATATGTGTCGAGCCCTGTGCCCGTGCTTGGGCTGGAGTTGCGACTCTCCTTTGGTCATCCACTGACACTTGTGCCGGCCGGATTCCTGGAGTCACCCGCAGGAACTCTTCACCGCATGCGTCACCAATTGCTTCAGCTTCGTGAACCGAACAAACCACACCATCAAGTCCGGCTTCGTCCGCCAGCCTCGCATAGTGGACAACGGAATCTTCCAGAGTGGCATTAATCAATTGCTCTTTCTGCATCTGTTCTTCACTCGTAGACGTCAATTGTGTCACCGCAATCAATTGGGTCTTGCTTCCTTCGAGCCCACGCTTTGCCGCCTTCATCATTTTCAGGCCGCCTGCCGCGTGGACATTGACCATCGCCACTTCCAATTTTGCAATGCCGCGCATGGCCGATTCAACGGTATTCGGAATGTCATGGAGCTTCAGGTCCAGGAAGACGTCATGCCCGCGTTTATTGACTTCGCGCACGAGCTCCGGACCTTCCTGATAAAACAATTCCATTCCGATTTTTACGAATAAGCTTTCATCAAAATTACTCAGAAATTCCAGTGTTTGTTCTTTCGAAGCAAAATCCAATGCGATGATCGGTCTGACATTTCTCATAGACGATGGCTCCTTCCGATAACTTCCTGTACAGAGTCGTATCCCAGTTCATGCAGCCGCTCCGGCAGTTTGCCGATGATTTCCGGGCATACAAACGGATTGACGAAGTTGGCTGTGCCGACAGCGACTGCGCTGGCACCGGCCGACAGGAAATCGATGACATCATCCACATCCGTCACGCCGCCCATGCCGATGATCGGCAAGTTCGTTTGTTTGCTCACTTCGTAAACCATACGGAGCGCTACGGGTTTGATGGCTGGACCTGACAAGCCGCCGGTGATGTTAGCGATGACCGGGCGTCCGGTTTTTGGATCGAGACGCATGCCGAGCAAGGTGTTGATCATCGTGATGCCGTCGGCGCCGCCTTCTTCGACAGCTTTGGCAATCGAAACGATGTCCGTTACGTTCGGCGATAATTTAATGTAAACCGGCACCGAAGAAACTTCTTTCACCGCTCTTGTCAATTCACGTGCGACTGCAGGATCCGTTCCGAAAGTGATTCCGCCCCTTTTGACATTCGGGCAGGAAATGTTGATTTCCAGCGCATGGACATTTGCTGCTTTGGAAACTTCGCGTGCCACTTCCACATAATCTTCCGTTGTGGTTCCTGCAACATTGGCGATGATCGGTACATCAAATTGCTCGAGCCACGGCAGTTCCACGCCGAACACTTTTTCCAGTCCAGGGTTTTGAAGTCCGATGGCATTCAGCATTCCCGCAGCAGTTTCCGCAACGCGCGGTGTCGGATTGCCGAGCCGTGTTTCCACAGTCGTTGCTTTGATCATGATTGCGCCAAGCTGTGACAGATCATAGAATTGTGTGTATTCTTTGCCGAATCCAAAACAGCCTGATGCCGGCATGATCGGGTTTTTTAATTCGAGTCCTGGTAGTTTTATCGTCATATCGATCATGAAATCACCACTCCTGCCGGGAATACTGGTCCGTCCGAGCAGACTTTGATGTAATCCGTTTCTGATTTTGTTGTACGGCAAACGCAGGCGAAACAAGCCCCGATGCCGCAGCCCATCCGCTGCTCGTAGGAAAGAAAACCTTTCTTCTGTGGATATGCCCATTGCACAGCTTCGAGCATCGCAGTCGGTCCGCAGCTGAAATACGTATCAAAATCATGGGGCAATTCATTCAAAATATGAGTGACGAATCCTTCCGTTCCGTGTGAACCGTCAACTGTCGCAATATGCGTTTCGCCAAACGCTTTAAATTTCTCTTCATAGAATATCGCTTCTTTGCTTTCAAATCCGAGGATATGCACTGTTTCGATGCCCCGGCTGTTCAGCTGTTTGGCGAGTTCGTAGAGGGGTGGTACACCGATGCCGCCACCAATCAGGTAAGCTTTTTTCTCTGCTTCTTCCACCGGAAAACCGTGGCCGAGCGGACCGAGGACATCAATTTCGTCCCCGCTTCTTTTTTCAGACAAAATTTGTGTGCCGCGCCCTTCAGAGCGATAAATCATTGTGAAGCTGTTATTTTCTTTATCAATAGAAGCAATTGAAATCGGACGCCGCAGCAAAGGTTCAAAACTGTCTGCCACACGGACATGGACGAATTGACCCGGTTCAGCCATTTCCTCGACCAAACTGCCTTGGACCGTCAGTTCGAAGATATGCCTCGCAATGGACTGCTGGGCAAGCACTTTCATTCGCTGTTGTCGGATCATCTGCCTGCCCCCATTTCTTCTGCAGAAAATGTCATCGATTCAATGACACGCAGCATTGCTGCAGCGGTATCAAGCGAAGTCAGGCAAGGCACACCGTTTTCCACCGATTCGCGGCGTATGCGGAAACCGTCGCGTTCCGGCTGTTTGCCTTTTGTCAGCGTGTTGATGACGATCTGGGCATCTCCGCTTTGAATTACATCAAGCAAGGTTCTGCCTTCTGCCCCGATTTTGCCGATCGGTGCAACAGCTATTCCCGCTTCTTCGAAAGCAGCTGCGGTGCCGCCTGTCGCCATGATCTGGTAGCCGATTGATTTGAATCGTTTGGCAAGTCCGATTGCTTCTGTCTTGTCTTTGTCCGCTACTGTCAGCAGCACAGTGCCGTGGTCTTTAATTTCCATTCCGGCTGCAGCAAGCCCCTTGTAAAGCGCTTTTTCCAGGGTCGTATCTTTGCCCATGACTTCGCCGGTCGATTTCATTTCTGGTCCGAGCGTGATATCGACACGGCGCAGCTTCGCGAATGAAAATACCGGGACTTTTACATAGACACCGCTGACTTTCGGAACGAGTCCTGGTGTGTAGCCCTGGTCAATAATGCTTTGGCCGAGTATGGCTTTGGTAGCGATATTGGCCATCGGGATCGAAATGATTTTGCTCATGAATGGCACTGTGCGGCTTGAGCGCGGGTTGACTTCAATAACAAAGATGTCCCCTTTTGAAACTACATACTGGATATTCAGCAATCCGACAATGTTAAAGCCTTTTGCAAGACGTGTCGTGTAATCGACCAGCGTATCTACGAGATTCTGTGAAAGATTCTGCGTCGGGTAAACTGCGATCGAGTCACCGGAATGGACTCCTGCGCGCTCGATATGTTCCATGATTCCTGGAATCAGCACGTTTTCACCGTCTGAAATGGCATCCACTTCCACTTCGATTCCTGTTAGGTAACGGTCGACCAGCACCGGATGCTCCGGGCTCGCTTCTACAGCGTGTTCCATATAATAGTTCAAGTCATTTTCATTGTAGACGATTTCCATTGCGCGTCCGCCAAGAACATAGGAAGGTCGCACCAATACCGGATAGCCGATGTTATTGGCAATTACAACCGCCTCTTCTTTAGAAACAGCCGTTTTGCCGAGTGGCTGAGGGATGCCGATTTCATTCAGTGCAGCCTCGAATTTATTACGGTTTTCCGCACGGTCGGTATCTTCAAGCGTCGTCCCGAGAATTTTCACGCCGTTCTGTTCCAGTTTGTCAGCCAAATTGATTGCTGTCTGCCCACCGAACTGGACCACTACACCTTTCGGCTGTTCCAGATCGACGATATGCATAACGTCTTCAATCGTCAGCGGTTCGAAATAGAGTTTATCCGAAATCGAAAAGTCGGTACTCACTGTTTCCGGATTGTTATTGATGATAATTGCCTCATAGCCAGCTTCCTGGATGGCCCAAACTGAATGCACGGTGGCATAATCGAATTCCACTCCCTGTCCGATGCGGATGGGACCCGATCCCAGAACGATGACGCTTTCTTTATCCGTCCGGACCGACTCGTTTTCATCTTCATAGGTTCCGTAGAAATAAGGTGTTTCCGATTCAAATTCCGCTGCACAGGTATCCACCATTTTATAGACCGGCATCAATTTGTGTTCTTTGCGCCAGTTATAAACCTGCTGTTCCGTCGTATCCCATAATTTCGCAATCGTACGGTCAGCAAAGCCCAGGCGTTTGGCTTTTTTCGTCGCGTCATAATCATAAGGATTTTGTGTCAAATTCTCTTCATACTGAACTATGTTCTGAAATTTATTCAGGAAGAACAGATCGATTTGGCTCCAGTCGTGAATCGTTTCGATCGTCACACCGCGTCGCAGCGCTTCGCCAATAAAGAACAATCGCTCATCGCCTGCCCGGCGGATCCGTTTTTCAATCCATTCGTCGCTCATCGCATCGGCATTTTTCAACTCCAGATGGAATTGTCCGGTTTCGAGCGAGCGGACAGCTTTGAGTATGGATTCCTCAAATGTCCGGCCCATCGCCATGACTTCGCCGGTCGCTTTCATCTGCGTGCCGAGATTCCGTTTTGCCGCTTCGAATTTATCGAACGGCCAGCGCGGTATTTTTGTTACCACATAATCGAGTGCCGGTTCAAACGCAGCATATGTGCGCCCTGTCACAGGGTTCATCATTTCATCCAATGTCAGTCCGACCGCGATTTTTGCGGCCAGTTTGGCAATCGGATAGCCCGTTGCTTTGGAAGCAAGCGCTGATGACCGGCTGACGCGCGGGTTCACTTCGATGATGAAGTAATTGAAGCTGTCCGGGTCAAGCGCAAGCTGCACGTTGCAGCCACCTTCGATTTTGAGGGCGCGGATGATTTTCAGGGACACATTGCGCAGCATTTGGTATTCGCGGTCAGACAAGGTCTGGCTCGGTGCCACAACAATCGAATCACCGGTATGGATGCCTACGGGGTCAATGTTTTCCATGTTGCAGACCACAATCGCCGTGTCGTTGGCATCACGCATCACTTCGTATTCGATTTCCTTGAATCCTGCGATTGATTTTTCAAGGAGACATTGCGTCACCGGGCTGTATTTCAAACCGCTTGAGACGATTTCTTTCAGTTGTTCATCGTTGTGGCAGATTCCGCCACCAGTTCCACCCATCGTGAATGCAGGGCGAACAATGACCGGGTAGCCGATGCGGTCCACAAACGCTTTAGCTTCATCCAAATTATGGATAATATCAGAATCCGGAACCGGTTCCCCGAGTTCATTCATCAGTGTACGGAAAAGATCGCGGTCTTCCGCTTTATGGATCGCTTCCAGTTTTGTTCCCAGAATTTCGATTCCTAATTCGTCAAGAATTCCCGATTCGTCCAGTTCAATGGCCATATTCAAGCCTGTTTGGCCGCCCAGCGTTGCCAGAACAGCATCAGGACGTTCTTTCCGCAGGATGCGGCTGACGAATTCGAGTGTGATCGGTTCAATATACACTTTGTCTGCAATTTCCGTATCCGTCATGATAGTGGCCGGATTCGAGTTGATCAGGATAACGCGGTAGCCTTCTTCTCTTAAAGCGAGGCATGCCTGCGTTCCAGCATAGTCAAATTCTGCAGCCTGCCCGATGACGATCGGGCCGGACCCGATTACGAGGATACTTTGGATGTCTTGTCTTTTAGGCATATTGCTGCTCCTTTCGATTTGCACTCATCATTTCGATAAAATGGTCAAACAGATAATTAGAATCTTCCGGTCCTGGGGAAGACTCCGGATGGTATTGCACAGTGAAAGCAGGATAATCCAAGTGGCTGAGACCTTCGTTTGTACCGTCGTTCAAAGCCTGGTGCGTCACTTTCAAACGTGTTCCCTGCAATGTATCTTCATTTACGGCATAGCCGTGATTTTGTGAAGTAATTTCGATTTTGCCTGTTTCCAGATTGCGGACCGGATGGTTGCCGCCGCGGTGGCCGAATTTCAATTTGAATGTGTCCGCTCCACATGCGCGGGCGAATAATTGGTGCCCGAGGCAAATTCCGAACACCGGAACCTGGCCGAGCAGCTCACCTACCACTTGGACGCATTCTTCCACGTCTTTCGGATCTCCGGGACCGTTTGACAGCATGACGCCGTCCGGTCCCCAGGCAAGAATTTCCTGTGAGCTCGTGTTATAAGGAACCACGATGACATCACAGTCACGATTATTGAGTTCACGCAGGATGCCATGCTTCATTCCGTAATCAATCAATACTACGCGTTTGCCGCGTCCCGGACTCGGATATGGGCGTGCGGTGGAAACCTGGGCAACCTGGTCTGTCTGCAACGGCATGCCTTGAAGCTGGCGGATGACTTCATCGATTTGCACTTCTTCTCCCGCTGCCGTCAGGATGCCTTTGATCGCTCCTTTTGAACGGATCAGACGAGTCAGCTTGCGCGTATCGATTCCCGTGATGCCCGGAATGCCTTTTGTCTTGAATAATTCGCACAGCGTCGATTTATTTCTGAAATTTGACGGATACTCCGCCAGTTCCCGCACCACCATGCCTTTGACTGCCGGTTCAATCGATTCGAAATCATCACTGTTTATGCCGTAATTGCCGATCAGCGGATACGTCATCGTGACGATCTGTCCGCAGTAAGACGGATCAGATAAAATTTCCTGGTAGCCTGTCATGCTTGTGTTGAAGACGATTTCCCCAACCGATGCATCATCACTTCCAAAAGCAGTTCCTTCAAATATCGTGCCATCTTCCAGGATTAAATAACGTTTCATTGATGAGCCTCCTCCTGCCATACGATTTCTCCGCCGAACACGGTCATTACCGGCCAGCCTTTGCAACTCCAGCCGCCAAACGGTGTGTTTTTCCCTTTTGATGCAAATTTCTCCACATCGATCGCCTGTTCTTTTTCAAGGTCGAGCAACACCAGGTCCGCTGTCTGCCCTTTTTCTATAGTGCCATACGGCAAGCCGAATACTGCTGCCGGTTTTTTCGTCATCCAGTCGATCAATTGCTCGAGTGTCCATACTCCCGTCTCGACAAATTTTGTATGCAGCAGCGGAAACGCCGTTTCAAATCCGACGATTCCGAACGGCGCCTTGTCCATGCCGTTCGCTTTTTCTTCCATAGTATGCGGCGCGTGGTCCGTGGCAATAAAATCAAGCGTTCCGTCAAGTAACCCTTCGTGCAAAGCGTCGTAATCCTCTTTTGCGCGAAGCGGGGGGTTCATCTTGTAATTGGCGTCGTCCCCGGGAATGTCATCTTCCGTCAACAGCAAATGATGCGGCGTCACTTCGGCCGTCACTCTCACACCTGCGCGTTTTGCATCCCGAATGACACGCACTGATTCTTTTGTCGACACGTGGCAGACGTGGTAATGTGCGCCAGCCGCTTCAGCCAGCAGAATATCCCGTGCGATATGCACCGATTCCGCAATAGCAGGTATGCCTTTTAAACCAAGTTCGCGACTGCGTTTGCCGTCATGCATAACGCCTCCGTAGATCAGGCTGTTATCTTCGCAATGTGCCACAATCGCCATGTCGATGGCAGCCGCATCCTTCATTGCTTCGAACATCATACCCGCTTCCTGGATTCCGACACCGTCATCAGTAAACGCGAAGGCGCCGTTCTCTTTCAGTTCTTCCAAATTAGTCCGTTCTTTCCCCGCTTCTCTGATGGTTATGGAAGCATACGGCAAAACCCGGATGAGCGCATTCTTGTCGATCAAACCATTGACGTGCTGCAGGTTTTCTTTCGTATCCGGTACCGGACGTGTATTCGGCATAGCGCAGATTGTCGTGTAACCGCCTCTTGCCGCTGATTTCGTCCCGCTGTCAATCGTCTCTTTCTGTTCGCCGCCCGGTTCACGCAAATGAACGTGGACATCGACAAACCCTGGTGCGATCATCCGGCCTTTGCCGTCAATTTCTTTTTCGCCCTGTGCTTTGAGTTCTTTCCCAATTTCCTCTATCTTTCCACCGGCGATTCGGATGTTGACCGGAGTTAATTCGCCTTCCTGCAACATGTTTACATTTTTAATGAATAAATTCATAATCAATCTCTCCCTTTCAGTGCATATTCCAGAACGGCCATCCGGATGAATACTCCGTTGGTCATTTGTTTAAAAATCCGTGAACGTTCACATTCCACCAGGCTGTCGGCTATTTCAACATCTCTGTTGATTGGAGCCGGATGCATGATAATTGCCGAATCTTTCATTTTCGATTCACGTTCTACAGTAAGCCCGTAACTTTCGTGATAACCCTCTTTTGCCAACAGTTCGCCGCCTTCGTGGCGTTCGTGCTGCACACGGAGCAGCATGAGCACATCAGTTTCTTCTATATAATCATCCAGGCGGTCCGAGCTTTCAAAATCGCCGCTCCATTCCGGCGGACACACGAACGATACTTTCGCACCCAATTGCGCAAGAGCTGCAGCATTCGATTTCGCCACCCGGCTATGGGCGATGTCGCCGGCAATCGTTACATGGAGGTTTTCAAAACGGCCGAACTCCTGCCATATTGTATACAAGTCGAGCAATGACTGCGTGGGATGCTGGCCGGAGCCGTCACCGCCGTTGATCACTGCGACGCCGATACCTTCGAGCTGCCGGTAATACTCTTCTTCCGGATGACGTATAACGACTCCATCCACTCCGATCGCTTCCAACGTTTTCACCGTATCATACAGCGTTTCGCCTTTCAGCACACTGGAGAAGCTGGTTTCAAAAGGCAATGACGTCAACCCCAGTTTATGTTCCGCCATTTCAAAGCTCATCTTGGTACGGGTGCTCGGTTCGAAAAACAGATTGGCGACTGTTCCGCCGAGCTCAATGCGCTCCCCATTTTCAAAGTCTGCCGCCCGGCCTATCAACTTCATGATGCTGTCATTTGTCAGAGACTTCATTGTCAATAAATTTGCCATGGTCACATCCCCTTCCGTAAAAAAACACCTTCCTGAGAGCAGGAAGGTGTGAGGAAATAAAGGCAGACTTCGCCCGTATCTTTCAACCCTTTCCATGCCTCTCTGGACATTCATTAAAAGGTGTTTATTCAGTTCCGTCGTCAAATTCTTCTTTATCCAGACCCGGCAGCACCAGGTTGAGTATCACACCAATGATTGCTGCAAGAGCCATTCCTTCAATTACGAAGGTTTCGCTGAATTCCAATCTTGCTCCGCCGATCCCGATAACGAGGATGACGGATGAAATGACCAGATTGCGTTTATTGCCGAAATCAATATTATTGTCGACCAGCATACGAAGTCCTGATGATGCGATGATCCCGAACAGCAGGATCGATATACCGCCAAGCACAGCGGTCGGAATCGTTTCGATGGCCGCCATCAATTTTCCAGCGAAAGAGAAGAAGATGGCAAAGACGGCTGCACCCAGGATCACGTAAACACTGAATACGCGGGTAATGGCCAGGACGCCAATGTTTTCACCGTATGTCGTTTTGGGTGGTCCACCAACTAGTGAAGAAATAAAGGTTCCGAGGCCATCGCCTAAAATTGAGCGGTGCAATCCCGGATCTTTTATGTAATTGCGGTCGACGATCTTGCCGAGCACCAGCTGATGCCCGATATGTTCTGAAATGGTGACAATTGCAATCGGCACCATAATGAACAGCAATGTCGGTGTGACCTGGAAAGAATAATCAAAACCCGGAAGCAGGAAGTCGGGGACTGCAAACCAATTGGCTTCTCCAATTTTCGTAAAATCGATGATGCCGATAGCTGCTGAGTAAGCATAGCCGACAATCAGACCGATCAAAATCGGCATTAACGAAATGATGTTTTTAAAATAAATCGTACAGACGATTGCTGTCAGCAGAGTGACGATTGCTGCTGAAAAGTGAAGCAGGCTGTATTCCGTGGTATTACCTGCTGCAGGAATAGTCATTGCCATATCGACTGCAGTGCCCGATAATGCCAAGCCGATGACGATGATGACCGGACCGACTACGATTGGCGGCAGAATTTTCATCAGCCACTGATAACCGGTTTTCCAAATGATCAGTGACACAAGTGCATAAACGGCAGAGACGAACATCGCCCCGATCATTGCCGATCCGATGCCACCAGACTCTGTTGCAACCTGGATCGGCACGATAAAGGCAAATGATGATCCCAGATACGCCGGCACTTTGAATTGCGTGATCAATAAGAAAACGATAGTGGCGATGCCGCTTGTCAGCAGTGCAATCGCCGGGCTGAGACCTACAAGCTGCGGAACAAGAATCGTTGCGCCGAACATGGCGAACATATGTTGAAGGCTCAGTGAGATCCACTGGCCGGTTTTCGGTTTATCTTTTATATCGAGTACTGCTTCGTTCAAAACTGTCTCCCCCGTCTCTCTCTACTATTCGTGTATTGCTACGCGGTCTTTGCCGTCGCTTTCTTTCATTTCAACAACGATGCGTTCATTGCTTGATGTCGGGATATTCTTCCCAACGTAATCCGAACGGATCGGCAGTTCCCTGTGTCCGCGGTCAATCAGCACCGCTAACTGGATCTGAGCCGGTCTTCCGATGTCCATGACAGCATCCATCGCCGCTCGCACAGTGCGGCCCGTAAACAGGACGTCATCAACCAGCACCACTTTCTGCCCTTCGATGCTGTGTTCGATGTCCACCTGCTGGACCAATGGTTCTTTATTTCTGTTTTTGACACTCAAGTCATCGCGGTACAAGGTGATATCGAGTTCCCCGGTCTTGATCGCCTTGCCTTCGATCTTCTCCACTTTCTCAGCCAGCCGCTTCGCAATGAACGCGCCTCGTGTTTTGATGCCGACCAGGATGATGTCATCGATTCCTTTGTTTCGTTCAATGATTTCATGGGCAATGCGCGTAATGGCCCTCGCCATCGCCTGCTCGTCCAGAATATCCGCTTTTTCCACCATTGTCTCATCTCCTTTGGACAAATAAAAAAACCTCCTGCCAGAGGGCAGGAGGATATATGCGCAGAAAATTCCAGACGGAAGACAGACTTCCGGCTTGCGTAAATACCTTCTCGGCCTCTCTGGACCGTTTTTAAAGGTGTTATTATTCGATTGGTTTTTTCAAGTATAAAGAATAACTCGCGGTTTTGTCAATCCTTCTTTCGAAGAGATTCCAGAAGTTCTGCGAATTCCCCAGGCATTTCTGCCGAGTATTCCATGTATTCACCAGTTTTCGGATGATCAAAACCGATCACTTCTGCATGCAGCGCCTGGCCGCCGATATCCATCGTTTTCTTCGGTCCGTATTTCGGATCGCCGACAAGCGGGAATCCGATGTATTTCATATGGACACGAATCTGGTGTGTACGACCTGTCTCAAGCCGGCATTCAACCAGCGTAAAATTACCGAAGCGTTCGAGAACACGGAAATGCGTCACCGCATGTTTGCCCTTATCAACGATTGCCATATTCTGGCGTTCTTTCGGGTCACGCGCAATCGGAGCTTCGATTGTGCCTTTGTCATGCGGAATATGTCCATGAACAAGTGCAAGATATTTCCGTGTCACACTTTTTCTGACCAATTGATTGACGAGCGAGGTGTGCGATGCGTCGTTTTTTGCGACCATCAGCAAGCCCGACGTATCTTTATCGATCCGGTGGACAATCCCAGGACGGACGACGCCATTGATTCCCGATAAATCGGTGCAATGATACATCAGGCCATTGACAAGGGTACCTTTTGAATGGCCTGGAGCCGGATGAACGACCATGCCCTTCGGCTTGTTGACCACCAGCACATCCGAATCTTCATAAATGATTTCAAGATCAAGATCTTCTGGCACAACGTCGAGCTCTTCCGGTATCGGCGGCGTAACGATGATTACGTCTTCCAGACGCACTTTATAATTCGGTTTGACGATTTCGCCATTGACTCTGACCGCTCCATCTTTGACCCAATTGGCAATTTGCGAGCGCGACCAGTCTTCATCAATCGAAGAAACCGCTTTATCGATTCTTTCTCCGGCCATTTCTTCCGTGATTTCTATTGTTAAATCTTCGATTTGTATAGTTAAATCTTCCATTAAGACACCTTTTTCTTTTCTTGTTTTTCGTCATAGATCACGAATACGATCATCAGGATAACCCCGATTGTCAGTGCAGCATCGGCAACATTGAATATTGGAAAATGATAATTGATTCCAGGGATCAGGACATCGACAAAGTCGACGACTTCACCGCGGAGCATTCTGTCAATAAAGTTTCCTATAGCGCCGCCCAGTATTATCATCAGGCTCATTTGAAACAGTGGCTGTCCCTGGGCGTGTTTATGGAAGTAATAAAGAATTCCTATAATCACCGCAACTGTAATTACACCAAACAGCCACATCTGCCCTTCCAGCATCCCCCAGGCAGCACCCCGGTTGCGATGCGACAGCCAAGCAAGATACGGTTCAATCACAGGTATCCGTTCGCCCAGCTCCATATTCTGCAGGACCAGCCATTTGGTAAACTGATCTGCAGCAATGATTAGCAATGCGATTCCATAATATATAAACATATGTTTCCCCCGTCAAATCATCTGTCATTCTATTTTAACACATTTCCCTTATAAAAAGTGAAGGTCCGGAGAGCCGGCTTTCCGGTTCTCCAGACCTCGCAATTTTTTAATACTTTTTGAAGTAATAATCATTATTAACCGATATTCCGCAAAACAGCTGCGCTTGCCTGGGGGCTTGTGCTGAGCTAACTCGGGACTTCGTCCGAGTGGATCTCAGCACTTCGCTTGGTCCCCTGGGCGTCTTCACTGTTTTGCTCCATATCTTGGAGACTGGCTCAGCAAAAGTCACTCTCTAAGCGCCGGCGCGGCTATGGACTGAGCGAAGCTATAAGACGAATGCTCTTCTCGGCTTATAGCGGGAGCTTTGTCCTAAGCGCCAAGCGTTCTCTAAAGATTTATTTAGAATTTCAACTTAGCTATAATGCTTCTCTACTACATCTGCGCATCGTGGGCATAACGTCGGGTGTGCTTCGCTTTGGCCGATTTTATCTGAAATCGTCCAGCAGCGCTCACATTTATCACCTTCGGATTTTTCAACCGATACAGTTACGTGATTTAACACCAATGCATCAGCCGGTGCTTGTTCAGGAGATCCACCAAAATTATAATTGGATACGATCAACAGCTGTGCCACATTGTCATCGACAGAGGCAAGCAGGTTTTTCGTTTCTTCAGAACCGTAGACAGTGACTTTGGCTTCAAGTGACTTACCGATGGTTTTCGCTGCACGTGCTTCTTCCAGCGCTTTCAGCACATCGTCGCGGACAGTCATGAATTTGGACCATTTCGCTTCAAGGTCTTTAAATCCGTCATTCACAACCGCTTCAGGAAAATCAGTCAACTGGACGCTGTCTTCATCAACAAAGCCAAGGTACGACCACATTTCATCAGCTGTATGCGGAATGATCGGCGCAGACAATTTCAGGATGGCCATCAATGAATCGAACATTACTGTCTGCATTGCGCGGCGGTGCGGATGATCGGCAGCTTCAATGTAGACGACATCTTTGGCAACATCCAAATAGAAGGAACTTAAATCGTTCGCGCAATAATTGTTCAAAGCATTGTAGATCGTTGCGAATTCATAAGTTTCATAACCTTTGCGGGCTGTTTCGATCATCTTCTGCAATTTCATCGCCATATATTGATCCATTTCGCGCATATCTTCGAATGCCACACGATCTTCTTTTTCATTGAAATCAGCAAGGTTGCCGTGAATAAATTTCAGTGTGTTGCGGATTTTGCGGTATACTTCCGACACTTGTTTGAAGTTCTCATCCGATACGCGGACATCCGCCGTATAATCGACTGATGCCACCCACAGGCGGAGAATGTCTGCACCCATCTGATTCATCACTTTTGCCGGGACGATGACGTTGCCGAGTGATTTACTCATTTTGCGGCCATTGCCGTCCAGCGTAAAGCCGTGGCTCAGAATTCCTTTATATGGAGCAATGCCGTTGATGGCAACACTTGTCGTAAGCGACGAATTGAACCAGCCGCGGTATTGATCGGAGCCTTCGAGATAGAGATCTGCCGGATATTGCAGGTCTTCCCGCTCATCCAAAACAGCCTGGTGGGATGAACCGGAATCAAACCAGACATCCATGATATCCAATTCTTTTGTGAAAATGCCGTTCGGGCTGCTTGGATGTTCGAAACCTGATGGCAGCAATTCAGCCGCAGGACGCTCGAACCAAATATTGGAACCGTGTTCTCTGAACAGATCAGCAATATGTGCAATTGTTTCCTGAGTGATGATCGGATCGCCATTTTCAGCATAAAATACCGGAATCGGTACGCCCCATACACGCTGGCGGGAAATATTCCAATCTCCGCGGTCACGCAGCATATTGAACAGACGCGTTTCACCCCACGCCGGCGTGAACGAAGTATCTTTGATGGCTTTCAGGATATTATCACGGAAAGCATCGATCGACACGAACCATTGTGCAGTCGCACGGTAAATGACCGGTTTTTTTGTGCGCCAGTCATGTGGATAAGAGTGTGTGATGAATGACAGTGCTTCTAAAGCTCCTGCAGCTTCCAATGCTTCCGTAATCGCTTTATTGGCTTTATCATAGAACTGGCCTGCGAATCCTGGTGCTTCTTCTGTAAAGACACCTTTTTCATCGACCGGGCACAGAACATCAAGACCGTATTTTTTACCAACCAAAAAGTCATCTTCCCCGTGGCCAGGTGCTGTATGGACACAGCCTGTTCCTGAATCGACAGTAACATGTTCGCCGAGCATAACCAGCGACGTGCGGTCATATAAAGGATGCTTCGCAAGAATATTATCCAGTTCTGCACCTTTCATTTCGCGTACAACTTTATGATCTTCCCAGCCAAGTTCAGAAGCGACATCATCCAGCAATTCACGGGCGATGACATAAAGCGATCCTTTCGCTTCCACTTCGATGTAATCGAGTTTTTCGTGAACCGTAATCCCGAGGTTCGCCGGAATGGTCCATGGAGTTGTCGTCCAGATGATGAATTTAGTACCTTCTGCAAGAACTCCTTTGCCGTCCGTCACAGGGAATGATACATAAATAGAAGGAGATTTTTTGTCATGATATTCGATTTCAGCTTCGGCAAGTGATGATTCACTTGACGGCGACCAATAAACCGGTTTCAATCCCTTGTAAATATAACCTTTATTCGCCATCGATCCGAAAACTTCGATCTGGCGTGCTTCATAGGCAGGTTTTAACGTAACATACGGGTTGTCCCAGTCACCGCGTACACCGATGCGTTTAAATTGAGTGCGTTGGCTGTCGATTTGTTCATAGGCATATTCTTCACACAGTTTGCGGAATTCCGCCAGCGTCATCTCTTTGCGGTTGACGCCTTTATTGGTCAGAGCCTGTTCAATCGGAAGGCCGTGCGTATCCCAGCCTGGAACGTATGGCGCGTGGAAGCCCATCATCGAACGCGAACGGACGATCATATCCTTTAGAACCTTGTTCAGTGCGTGCCCCATATGCAAATCGCCATTGGCGTAAGGCGGTCCGTCATGAAGAACGAAAAACGGCATATCCTTCGTACGTTCCTGTACCTTTTTATAAATATCCATTTCTTCCCATTTCGTTTGCATTTCCGGTTCCCGGTTCGGTAAATTGCCTCGCATCGGGAAATCTGTTTTCGGCATCAATAATGTATCTTTGTAATCCATCCTAATTCCTCCTGTAAACATAATAAAAAGCCTCCCATCCCTGGAAAGGGACGAGAAGCCAGACTCGCGGTACCACCCTTGTTGCAGCCATCAGCTGCCACTCGAACACCGTATCGTGGTGAAACGGATCCGGATACTGTTTTTCCCCGGCTCTGCTCAGGAGTGATTTTCTTTACAGCTTTCAGCACCGGGCTTTCACTGTCCCCGGCTCGCTTTTGCTGAATGGCTGTAAATACTGTCTCCGTCAACGCATTTTGTATAATAATTGCTGATTCTAGTATGCCGTAATTATAAAGAGTGTGGCACTCTTAGTCAAGGACGGTAGTCTTCGTTATTGTCTTCCAATTTATCAAGTGTCGTCGTATCGACATCATATTCCATCAGGGTTTCCCAATCGTCGGTATCAATCAGGTCAAGCTGCGCTTCCACAATCATTTTGAAACGGTTGCGGAAAACTTTCGACTGTTTCTTCAGCTCTTCGATTTCCATTGCAATACGGCGTGCTTTTGTCAACGATTCATTGACGATGCGGTCTCCGTTTTTCTCTGCTTCACGGACAATAAGCTTTGCTTCTTTTTGGGCATTGCGGCGGACTTCTTCTGCAGCTTCCTGTGCAATGACGATGGATTTTTGCAAAGTTCCTTCGATTGTTGTGAAATGGCCGACACGTTCGTCGGTCTGTTTCAAGCGTTCTTCAAGATCCTTTTTGTCTTTCATCAGAATTTCGTAATCCTTGATGATCTGATCTAGGAATTCGTTCACTTCATCTTCCTGGTATCCGCGAAACGCTTTGCTGAATTCTTTATTATGTATATCCAACGGGGACAAAGGCATTCAGTGCACTCTCCTTAAATTATGTTTGTTATTTTCCATTATACCGCCAATCGCATGAAATATCAGTATAATTTTTCAGATTCCATGCATGGACTATTTCCGTTGTTCCAACCGGCCGATCTGCAGTCTGATTTTGTCTTTTTTTGTTCTTCCTTCGACCATCAGCACTTTGATGCGGCCAAATCCTCTTGAAGATACCATATCCGATTCATGCAATTCGAAAGAAGGCTGTTCCTGCACCGTCCAATTCACTTTTACTTTGCCACCGTGAATTAATGCGGAAGCTTTCTGGCGAGAGATATTATAGACGGAACTCATTACTGTATCGAGTCTCATCGAACTGACGGTATGGGATTCATCGTGCCACTCTTCCGTTGCTGTAATCATTTCGGCAACGTCCTCCACTTCGAGTAATTGCACTTTGACTTTTGCGGCTGATACGAAATTGGTTTTGAGATAGAGGCTCACTTCATCTGCCACAGCAAATTGAATACGTTCACCGTCAATTCGGATATCACCGAATTTGCTCCGGTCGAGCCCGACTGACATCAGCGACCCTAAAATATCCGGATGGCGAAGTGTGACGAATTTAACCGGATACTTCAATTCGAATACGGTGATTTGAAAATCTTCTGCTGTCGGTTCGTAATAGGATGGATACAAAAGGACCCTTTGGCGTTCGGCATCCGGAAACAGGCCGAGCGAATCCATCCTGATGTCGTTCGAGCCCAGTACCGACTGGACGATGAATCGTTCGCGGGGATCCAGAAAATCAGTGAGTTTCGGTGTATAGCGGTCTTCGACTTCATTCATCCAGCCGGAAACCTGTTCGATAAATTGCTGCTCTTCTTTCCGGAAATGCTGAAAAATGGAATCCATGATGCTGCCCCTTTCTTTTATATATATCTGAACTAATAATTCTTCAGTATTCGATATTCCGCAAAACAGCTTGCTTTCCGGGGGGCTCGCGTCGAGCTAACCAAAACCCGTGCTCCTGCATCGCTGCGCTGCTTCGTCGCAAAGAGCTGTCCTCGCAGGCTTCGTCCAACTCTTCGCTGTTTTGCTCCATATCTAAGCTACTCTATAAGCGCCGAAGCGGGATAAAAGGCGAATTCCTTTTTTCTACTAATATAGAGTTTTTTCAAGAAAAAAACCCCACTCAACGTGAGGTTCAACTTATATCATTCCGAATAATACTGAAATGCCTCTGCTTGCCAATAGCAACGCATAAATAGCGATGATCGGCGAAATGTCGATCATACCGAGTGGCGGTATGAACTTTCTGAATATGTCCAGGTAAGGATCTGTCAAACTCGTAATAAACTGGCCGAATTTCGACTCTTTAAGGCTTGGAATCCAACTCATCAGGACACTGGCGATAATGAGGTAGAAATAGATGTTCACTGCATTTAAAATTAACATTTCGATAATTGCCATTAGTTATTTATGCACCTCTTTTATTGTTCTTCATCGTAATAAAAATCTGAAATTGCACCGTCCACTTCAACCGTATCAGGGACGCACAGGAAAATATCCGTTCCAATGCGCTGGATATCTCCACCAAGTGCATATACTGTCCCACTCAGGAAATCAATGATCCGCAGACCCTGACTTTTTTCTATGCGCTGAAGATTCACCACAACCGCGCGTTTGCTCTTCAAATGTTCCGCTATATCCTGAGCTTCCGCATACACGCGTGGTTCGGCCAAATGAACTTTTGACGATTTGGCTGCGGCAGTCTGCAAACTTACCAGGTTCGGTGTACTTGCTTCAGTTGCTTTCTGACGCCGCTCTTTCGGTGATTTGCGGATTTCAGGGCTGATGGATTGTTTTTCGTTGCGGGAAGCCTGCTGGTTTTGCTGTTGCGGCTGATCTTCTTCGTATTCCTCTAAATAAAAGAAATTCTTGAATGAATTTTTAATGCTCATCACTCTGCCTCACTTTCTGAACCTATTAATGCAGTCCCGATGCGAACGAACGTCGCGCCTTCCTGCGCTGCTATCAAATAATCGTTGGACATGCCCATCGAACATTCCGTACACGGGGCATGGGGCCAATTTTTTTCGGCAACTTCCGTTTGTAAAGACTTCAGGCCGCGGAAAACGTGCCGCAGTACTTCTTCATCTTCAACATTCGGAGCCATTGTCATTAATCCTATTATATTAATTTTATCATATTTTTCCAAGGATTTGATAAACTCTAATGTTTCTTCAGGCATAATGCCACTTTTGGATTCTTCTTTTGCGACATTGACCTGCACAAAACAATTGATGGCGTGGTCAGCGCGTTTCTGTATTTCTTTGGCCAGGCTCATGCGGTCCAGAGAATGAAGAAAATCAATCCGGTTAATGATTTCCTTCACCTTACGGCTCTGCAGATTGCCGATAAAATGCCAATTGACATCGTCTTTGATCGTTTCAGATTTCAAAAGAAACCCTTCAGGCCGATTTTCACCGAGATGTTTGATGCCTGCCTCGACAGCTTCCCTGGTCCGCTCGACACCCACCTGTTTGGTGACAGCGATAACTTCGATTCCTTCTCTGATGGAATCCAATTCTTCACGTAGCTCTTTATATACCGGTTCAATAGGTTTCATCAATTCACAACTTTTCCTTAGATGTTCAGTTAATTGTACCAAGTATGAGGTTATTTATCAATTGCGCTAATCGGGATAAAAAAACAGCTGCCGGATCGGCAGCTGTCTGGATTAACGTCGTTTTTGCCGATTGCGAAGGAAAGTCGGGATATCCAAAGCGTCATCCTGCGGCTTTTCCTGGCGTACCGGTTCCTGTTGATAAACAGGAGCTTGTTCTTCGCGACGCTGCTCCTCGCGGCGTGCTTCACGAAGTGTCGGCTGAGGTGCCTGTTGTTGCTGAATGGATTGCACACGGCTTGAGTTCAGTCCTGAGCCTCTTGGAGTTCTCGGCTGCAGTTGCTCCTCATTGAAACCAGTGGCAATTACTGTCACGATAATTTCATCTTTCAAATTATCATTGATAACAGAACCGAAGATCATGTTCACATCTTCATCAGATGCTGATGCAACAATATCCGCTGCTTCCTGAACTTCATAAAGGCTTAAGTTCGATCCGCCGGTAATGTTCATAAGAACACCTTTTGCTCCGTCGACTGAAACTTCAAGCAATGGACTCGAAACCGCTTTTTTAGCGGCTTCAGAAGCACGGTTTTCCCCTGAAGATACGCCGATACCCATCAACGCTGAACCTTTGTTCGACATAATCGTTTTAACGTCTGCAAAGTCAAGGTTGATAAGTCCAGGAACTGCAATCAGATCCGAAATACCCTGAACACCCTGGCGAAGAACGTTATCCGCTTCTCTGAATGCTTCGAGCATTGGAGTATTTTTATCTACGATCTCAAGTAAACGGTCATTCGGAATGACAATAAGCGTATCAACAGATTCTTTCATCTGACCGATTCCGCCAATCGCCTGTGTCGAACGTTTACGTCCTTCGAAAGTGAATGGACGTGTTACGACGCCTACTGTCAAAGCGCCAAGTTCTTTTGCGATAGCCGCGATTACAGGAGCAGCTCCTGTTCCTGTTCCACCGCCCATACCGGCAGTTACGAATACCATATCCGCTCCGCGCAATGCTTCTTCAATCTGTTCCTTGCTTTCTTCAGCTGCTTTTTTACCCACTTCCGGATTAGCACCGGCACCAAGACCGCGAGTAAGTTTCCCGCCGATTTGAAGACGTACTTCAGCTCTTGACAAGTTGAGTGCCTGGGCATCTGTATTTACTGCGATAAATTCAACACCTTGAACACCGTGTTCGATCATACGGTTTACAGCATTGTTTCCGCCGCCGCCGACACCGATAACTTTAATTACTGCCATAGCATCAACTGATGTATCAAATTCCAACATTCTTTTTCCTCCTAAAATTGCTCTGCTCTGAGATGAAGCATGATGCAATGTTTTTATTATTGAATAAGAAAGTATTACTTTTTTAGTTTAAAAGAGCTTCAAGAATTGTGTTTTTCAATCCAAACTCCACAGTTGCATGGCGCTTGCGCATTTCTTATTCGAAAAACCGATCAAACATTTTCTTGGCTTTTGTCACAACGCCTTCGCCATCTTCTTTTGGCTGTTTTTGCTGCCTTTGTTTTTGTGGCTTCGGTTCCTGTTCAAGCTTTTGAGGATTGCCCAAAGCTGCTCCGCTGCCAATGCGCCCGTAATAAACGTCATCCATATATGCATATTGGATCAGTCCGACCGAAGTCGTGTATTGCGGCTCTCTTACTCCGATATATTCAGGAGTGAAGAGGCGTACGCGGGTTTGAAGTATATTTCTCGCCAATTCCGGAAGGCCTTCAAGCTTAGCCATGCCGCCGGTTAAAACGACTCCTCCTGGAAGGTCCTGAACACCCAAACGATAAAATTCATCCAAAATCAATTCGAAAAGTTCTTCCAGGCGAACTCCGATTATTTCGGATATGTATTTTTGACTGTATTGCTCTTTTGTATCTGAACCGATTACCGGAACTTCGAACAATTCATCTTCAGAAGCATTATCATAAAAAGCATGGCCATAATCAAGTTTAATCTTTTCAGCCTGATCAGTTGGTGTTTTCAGCACGATGGATAAATCTTTTGTAACATGGTCGCCACCGACCGGAATAACTGATGACTCAGTCAGATGTCCATCCTGGAAAATAGCAATTGAAGTGGATCCGCCGCCGATATCGATACAGGCAGTTCCATGATTCTTTTCATCTTCCGTTAACGCATAGTATCCGGCTGCGAGTGGTTGAGGATAAATGTCCCGGATTTGGAGACCGGCCCTTTCAACGCAACGAAGCACATTATGCAGAATCGTCTTGGATGTTGTCACCATTGTACCATCCATCTCTAGTCGAATCCCAATCATACCTCGCGGATCTTTAATTTCATCCAAATGGTCTACTATATATTGCTCAGGAATTATGTTAACCAATTCCCGTTCTGGGGGAATAGACATAACTTGTGCCGCTTCAAGGACACGATCCATATCATCATCTGTAATTTCGCGGTTTTCACTATTGACTGCCACTACCCCTTTGACGGGCTGCAGCATCATTTTATTGGCGGGAATTCCAAGTACGACTTCGTGAATCGACTTGCCGATCATTCGTTCAGCCTGGTCGACCGCTTTCTTGATGGATTGCACAGTCGCATCTATATCAACGATAGCACCTTTTTTAATGCCGTTTGATTTAACATTGCCAACACCGATGACGTGCAACGATTTATTGGCCATTTCTCCGATTAAAACTTTTACCGACGAAGACCCGATATCTAAACTTACATACAATTCTGACTGGCTCAATTCGTGGCACCTCCTTATATTATTCCATTAACTATTATTCTATTGTAAATTATACACCTTGTCTAAGTAATTAGATGCAATATTTTTTCATTTCATCAGAAAATTCAAACTGATTGCTGTATTTCTTTTTTGCCAGACCATTTGCTCAGTAAAATACGCCGGATAACTGCTATATTCTGAAACAGCCTGACTCCGAAAGCGAAGATGGCTGCCAGATACAAATCGACTCCAAGATGAACTCCCAGAAATGCCAGCCCGGCTGCCAGCAGGATATTAAAGAAGAAGCCTGACACAAATACTTTATCGTCATAGACGTGCTGAAGATGTGCCCGTATGCCACCAAAAAGCGTGTCCAATGCTGCCAGAACTGCGATTGATAAATAGTTTGCGTATTCGGGCGGAATTCTCATATCTGTCAGGAGTCCAAGTGAAACTCCCAGAATCAGCCCCAAAATCGATAGCCACATACCTATTCCCCCTCCGCCGCTCTCAGATGTTCGAGCTTCAGCTCTTCTTCATATGCTTCGACCGTGATTTCGTCTTGCGGCTCCCTTACATCGACCGAAAGATTATCAATATAAAAGCTATCCAGAATCTGTGACGCCTTTAAATGATTATAAAGTTTTTCAGCATTCTCAAATGTGTCGGCGACTACCTTTATTTCAAATGGCGGAGTTCCCACCGGTTTTGCGTTGATTGTGGTCTGCCCATTTATATCCCGTATCGGACTGTTGTTGACGATTCGTTTGCCATCGATCGACATGTCGATTCCGTTGAACCTGTTAATTTCATTTACAAACTGGATCAATAGCTGCGGGGAAATTTCTTCAATGTTCTGCCCGCTTGCCACTGCTTCAGCTGACGGTTCGATGTAAATAGGAAAACCAGGTCCGCTGCTGTCTGCCAGACCCGCTTTTTGCCTGAGTTCTTCAACCGTATCTCTCAGGGCCTGTTCGGGACTGTCGCTCAACGTCTGCCCGTATTTAGACAATGTGTCATCAAGCGTTCCAATTTCAGATAATAATTCAGAGTGAAGCTGCTTTTCCCTGGAAAGCTCCTGCCTGATTTCCCAAACATCACGTGTGTCCCGGGTGTCCGGTTCATTGATCGTATTGAATTGGATTGCGGTCATCAGGCCGATGATAAATAGGATCATCGTAAACCGGGAAAAGACTTTCTTTTTCATGCAACTTCCCCCTCAATCATGATTCTGACAGCAGGGCGGGCATTGAAATGGCCACCCCTTGGTTTATAGTAACAATTACATTATCATTGACCAACTGATCGAGAACTCCCCCAGACAACTCCATGGAAGCTGCAAGAACTTCCGGATTGCCGATTCCTTCGATGATGAATGGTGCCGGATACTGCACCCCATCCACTTCGATGACCGGACCTGTGCAAACGATTGTCGAGTTTGAATGGATTCTTTGGCCATTCACTGAAATCGCTTCCGCCCCTGAAATATACATTTCATGGATCACCTGGAAAACATGGCTTTCATGCACAATATATTCATTTGGATTGACGTCCTGTGCCCCATATTCCCCGTCTTCCAAAACAACCTTCAAGCCCTCGCCTTCCACCGGCATCAATCCGGTATAGCGGCGGAGCATTTCAGCTTCTTCGGCCAATTCACTAAAAACTTCTTCTCCGTCCGAAAAGGAACTTTCATATTCCTGAAGTTCATTCTGCTTGGCCTGCATTTCTTCGCGCAATGTTTTATTGCGTTCCTGCTGTTCGATCAGCTCTTCGCGAATTCGTTCTTCCTCTTCGAATTGTGAGTCAGCTGCATAATCGGCGCCGCCGTCTCTTGCCTGCGAAAGGCTGTAAGAGTATGAAAGTATGAAGCCCAAAACCAGGAAAACCATCGAAAAGATAATGGATTTACTGATTTTTGACTGTTTACGGTTGCTCTGTTTCTTCATCTTCCCCTACCTCCTTCGGCGGACCGTAGACGTCGTCATAAGAGCGGAAGGTAATGCCTACCTCCATATCGAAAACCCCTTTTTGGCCGCCTTCAAGTTGAGCTATAAGAGAAGGATAATAGGTTAGTTTTTCTGCCAGGCTGTTTAATTTTGCCCGAATTTCATTGCCATCTGTCATATATATTGTGACATTCGCGGATGAGCTTTCACCTTTGGTCAACAGCAGTTGCGACAGCATATTCGAAACTTCCGAATCGAGTTGCTCCAATTGGGTTGAAAGCTCCAGCCGGGTTTCCGGGTTTTCAAAATTTGTAAAAATCGGTCCATCAACATTGTCGACAGGCAGTTCCACTGCATGTCCGTTCGCCAACAATTTCTGATAGCCATTCTCTTTTTCAAGAAAACCTATTGAAGGATATTCAGTTATTGCGATTTCTACTCCGGTCAGCCATCTTTTGTCAACTGCAACTGTTTCAACCCAGTCCAGTTTACTGATGGCCTGCTCCGTGTCTTCCGAGCTGAAAGACCACATCGAATCACCTTCTGCAAGCATGCTCGCTTCAATATAATCCGACTCTTCGTATAGAGAAGCGCCGACGACAGTGATGGATTGAATTTTGCTGAATTTGGTCTGACTGTAAATCAATGCAGCCAATAAAATCAGGAAAATGAACAGCAATGCCAGGAATTTGCGATTGGTTCTTTTTCGCCGACGCTCACGTAGCGTAGGGATGCGTTCTTCAATATCAATCACTTTATCCATAATTGCTGCTCCTTTCTTAAGATATGAATTGGTTGGATTTTGAATTTGTATCAGTTTTGGAAGGAGCTTAACGGGCGCTGTCGCTTTTCTCTGTCCAGACTCCAGCGGCCCAGCTCTTCGGGTCATAAGCCACTTTGGCTGTGCGGCTGAAAACACGCCGCTTCGCCAAATCGTCTTATGCCTTTCAGAGCTTAACGGGCGCTGTCGCTTTTCTCTGTCCAGACTCCAGCGGCCCAGCTCTTCGGGTCATAAGCCACTTTGGCTGTGCGGCTGAATACACGCCGCTTCGCCAAATCGTCTAAACCCGTATTGCTCCTGCATCGCTACGCTAGCTTCGTCGCAAAGAGATGCCCCAAATTACATTTGGTCCATCTCTTGCCTTTCAGAGCTTAACGGGCGCTGTCGCTTTTCTTTACTTAATCGTCCGCTCCCGTCACAGTTCTGACCGCTTCGATAAAGGCATCGCCGCGGATTTCGAAACTTTCATATTGGTCCCAGCTTGCGCAGGCCGGCGATAAAAGAATTGTATCTCCGTCATTCGAATGACTAACCGCCTTTTCGACTGCTCCAAGCATGTCCGAAACTTTTTCTACTACATCTACACCGCAGTCCAATGCAAATTGCTCAAATCGGTTGGATGTTTCTCCAAAAGTGACCAGCGCTTTTACCCGGTTCATATAGGGTCTCAACTCTTCAATTGAGTGGTTTCGTTCGAGTCCGCCAGCCAACAGGACGATGTTGCCGGGAAATGCTTCCAATGCACTTTTTGTCGCCAGCGCATTGGTCGCTTTCGAATCATTGTAAAACTTTCGCCCTTTCCAATTAACGATAAACTGCGAACGGTGTTTGACTCCAGTAAAGGACGTCAGGACACGGATAATAGTTTCTTCTGTCCCGCCCCATAAAAATGCCGCAGCTGTAGCCGCCAGTATATTTTCAAGGTTATGCTGTCCGCCCAGCAAAATCTTTGAGCGTTCGATCAATTCTTCCCCTTGCCAATAGATGAACTCATCATCCGCACTGATGCTGTCTTCCTTCTTTCCTTTTAACGTAAAAGGAACAAGACGGGCTTTGCATTTCGCTGCGTAGGCAGCAAGATGTGGCTGATCCGCATTATAGATAAAATAATCATCCGAGGTCTGGTTTTGTGTCAATTTCATTTTCGATGCTTCATAATCTTCCAACGTTTCATGGTAATCGAGATGGGCTTCATAAAGGTTCGTTACAATCGCGATTTTTGGGCGGAACGTTTCTGTCCCTTTTAATTGGAATGAAGACAATTCTGTGACAATGACATTATCTGCCTTAGCGTGTTCTGCCACTCCACTTGCCACTGTTCCGATATTCCCCGCTACCAACGGTGACTTGCCATCCTGGTTTAACATATGGAACAACAGCGTGGTAGTCGTCGTTTTACCGTTTGAACCAGTGATACCGATAAACGGTGCTTCACTTATTTTATATGCCAGCTCGATCTCGGTCCAAACCGGAATTCCTTTTTCCTTTGCTGTCCGGATCAACGGATTGGAATATGGAATTCCCGGGTTTTTAACAAGCAGTTCAAACCCTTCTTCAAGCAGATCTTCCGGGTGGCGGCCACAAATGACCGTTACTCCAAGATTGAGCAGTTCCCGGGCTTCAGGATTTTCTTCAAAAGGTTTAGCGTCATTGACGGTGACAAAAGCACCCATTTTATGCAAAAGGCGTGCAGCTGTAAATCCACTCTTCGCCAAACCAAGTACCAATACTTTTTTCTGATGGACCATCGCCAGATCTTTCATTTACATTACCTCCAATAAAACAGCAATAACAGCGGCGATCAAGCCAACCAGCCAGAATACAGTGACCACTTTCCATTCGGACCATCCGCTCAATTCGAAATGGTGATGGATCGGGCTCATTTTGAAAATCCGTTTCTTTCTTAATTTGAAGCTGCCGACCTGCAGAATCACTGATGCCGTTTCGATTACGAAAACAATTCCGATCAGAAGCAGCAGCAATTCCTGTTTCAAAAGAATTGATACCATCGCAAGCGCTCCACCGAGTGCCAGCGAACCTGTATCGCCCATGAAAACTTTTGCCGGGTATTTATTGAAAATCAGGAACCCGATCAAGGCACCCGCCACAATAAATGTGAATAAGGCAATGGCGGCTTGATCCTGTCGGATTGCCAATACGCCGAATGCAGCAAAAGCAATCGATGCTGTACCGGCTACTAACCCGTCGAGGCCATCCGTCAAATTGACTGCGTTTGAAAATCCGACTAACCAGAAAATGATAAACAACACATAAAGCACTGATAATTCAATGGAAATGGTTGTGAATGGAATTACCAGTCCAGTATCGAAATCAATCATTCCAAGTAAAAAGAAGGAAATGACCGCGATAACGATTTGCGCAATAAGTTTTTGAAGGGAAGTGAGTCCCAAATTCCTTTTCAGCACTACTTTTATGAAGTCATCGAGGAAGCCGATCAATCCATAACCGAACAATACCAGAAGAAGAATCATCAACTCCGTTACCAGCAAATCTGTGAAAAATGCTACAGCCAGGGCTGTCAGAATGATGGAGATAAGAAAAACCAAACCGCCCATTGTCGGTGTTCCGGTTTTCTTCATATGTGATTCAGGTCCTTCTGCGCGAATGCTTTGTCCAAATTTCATGCGTTGGAGCAAAGGGATAAATACGGGCATTAATCCCGCAGTCAACAATAAAGCAATTCCAAATCCGAGTAATAAATAAACTTCCATAATGATCTCCTTTAAACATCTTCCTATTCAGATGTATCTTCTATAATTATTTCTTCCGTATCTTCAACCGGAATACCTTCCGGACCATCCTTCATTTGCTCTTTATAAGAATCCGCAGGAGTTTGCAGCCTCACAACAACAGGCTCACCTTCCGGGAGTGAAGTTCCAGCCGATAAGCTTTGATTCACTGCATAACCCTGCCCTACAATTTCCAATGATAATCCGCTGAGAGATTGAAAAGCAAGCAACTCCCGCTTGGACCATCCGGCAAAATCAGGCAATACGGATTCTCCCTCAGTCTGAAGGATGACCGTTCCTCCCGCCAACAGCACTTCCCCATCTGCCGGGTATTGAGCACTTACTTTACCGGAAACTCCTGTAGTGACTATATTAATACCTTTCGAACTCAAATCGGCTGTCACTTCATCTGAAGCTTGTCCGGCATAGTCAGCGACATCGATCACCGGTGTTTCTTCCGCATCTTCAGGTTCGATATTCATATATTTCAATCCGTTTTCCATAACAGAAGTGAATATTTCCGCTACCGGCTTCGAGCCATACGCAGTTCCATTCATCTTCGGCTGCTGAACTCCCACGTACATCACCAGTTCAGGATCTTCGGCAGGCGCCATGCCGACAAATGAGAAAAGATAATTATCGCTGCCGGTCATATATTTGCCGTCTGCACCGGGAATCTGGGCTGTGCCCGTTTTGCCCGCAACAGTGTAGTCCTGCAAAGCAAAGCTTTTGGCGGAACCATTCTCGGACGTTACCGTCGATGCCATAATATCACGCACGACTTTAGCCGTTTCAGCGGAAATTGGCTGCCCCGCCTCTTGCGGTTCACCTTTCACCGTAACTTCGCCAGTATCACGATTTTTTATTTCGTCTATAATATAAGGTTTCATCATCATACCGTCGTTGGCAAAAGCCGTGGAAGCCTGAATCATCTGGATTGGCGTCACAGTGGAGCCCTGGCCGAACGCCGTGGTCAATTTATTGATATTATGATTATCCAGAATTGTTCCAGTCGCTTCTCCGGGAAGATCGATGCCCGTTTTTTGGCCAAAACCGAAGGCGTCGACGTAGTCCATGAAAATATCCGGTCCGATGCGTTCAAGTAAATAAGCGATCGCCACGTTGGATGAGCGCTGGAAACCTTCAAGATATGTGATTTCTCCCCACCCTCTTCGTCCATTATGGTCACCGATTATAGTGTTGCCAAATTTATACGATCCTGATTTATAAGTATCATTCGGCTTCCATTTTCCTTCTTCAACAGCCGCCGCCAATGTGAACATCTTCATCGGTGAACCCGGCTCAATTGTTAATTGAATGCTTTCGTTCAACCAGTTTTCTGAAAGTCCTTCGCGGGTGTTTGGATTGAAAGAAGGACGTTGCGACATCGCCAGGATTTCCCCAGTTTTCGGATTGGCAATCAATGCAATCATCCGGGTTGGTTCATATTCCTCCTGTACAGTCGACATCGCGTCTTCCAGAAAATTCTCCAATGTTCTGTCAAGTGTCAATTTAATATCTGATCCATCCACTGCCGGCGTAATTGCCGATTCATTATTTGGCAAAAGGAAGCCCCATCTATCGGTATCAAACTCCATTTTACCGTTTTCGCCGGTCAGAATATCATCATAAATCAATTCCAGACCCATTTTCCCTTTCGTCACCATGTCCCCATTCTCAAGTTCTTCTTTCATGGCAAAGCCGATTAAATGGGAAGCGAAAATCCCATTCGGGTATAATCGCTTAAGGTTTTGAACAAACAGAACACCCGGCAAATCTTCTTCTTTCATTTCGAGCATTTGCGTATGGCTAATTTCACGGCCAGCAGAGCCAAACTCCACCTGGTAACGGTCTGTTTCCTGCCCTTTTTGCAATGTCTCATATATATTTTCACGTGGTGTTCCGATGTATTCCGAGAGGATATCGGCTGTTTTGTCGATATCCGTCACATGGCGGGGTTTGCTCGCTTTTTGTGTAGCCCTTTCATCCAGTACAGCAACAAGCTTATAGGACAGCGTATCTTCTGCAATAATTTCTCCTGTGCGGTCAAGAATTTTTCCCCGTTCCGCAGCAAGTTCTTCTTCCTGGCTATATTTGGCTGCCGCTTTCGCTGCCAGTTCCTGACCTTCGACCTGGCCAGTTGCCTGAATCGTGACAATTCTTGTCAATAAAAGGAAAAAGAGCCCTGCAAAAACTAAAAACAGCAGAAAGGCTCCCCATTGAAATCGAAACTTTTTTTTCATTGCCCAGGCACTACCTTTACATTTTGCTCATCCAATTTTAGACCAAGCTCTTTCGCTTTTGACCAAATGCGCTCATATGTAGAAAGTTCACTTACTTGCACTGACAAATCTGTATTTTGTCTCTGAATTTCACTGATATCATTTTCAATTGTCTGAATTTCGTGAGTGGTCGCCTGAATTGTAGACTGATTCTGAAGTACCAGCAATGCACACATAACGAATACGGCCAGGAAAGATAAATATAAAACTTTCTCGCCCTTGGTTATGAGGGCTTTTTTTCTGACCGGCTGTTGACTCGGTTTGTGAGGAACGGCCGGCTGTTGGATATAGGTTTCTTTTCTTGCATTCAACGCCATAAAAACACGTCCTTAATCTCTGATTTTTTCTGCAATTCGCAACTTCGCTGACCGTGACCGGTTATTATGCTCCAATTCTTCTTCTGACGCCAGAATCGGTTTTCGGGTGATCAGCTTTAATACAGGCTCCATGCCTGAAGGGATGACGGGAAGATTCGGTGGCAATTCCGGAAGAGACGAAGCTTCTTTGAAAATCGTCTTGCATATCCGGTCTTCCAGCGAATGAAAAGTGATGACGCTGATCCTTCCTTTTGGCGCCAATAACGTGATGGCGTCCTGCAACGAAGTTTCAGCTGCCCCGAGTTCATCGTTGACTGCGATCCGGATTGCCTGAAAGACGCGTTTGGCCGGATGGCCGCCTGTTCTTCTGGCAAAGGCAGGAATGCCGTCTTTAATGCACTCCACCAATTGTCCGGTCGTCTCGATCGGTGCCTTATCTCTTGCTGCTTCAATTTTCCGCGCTATCTGTTTAGAGAATTTTTCTTCTCCGTAGCGGTAAAAGATGCGCACAAGGTCTTCAAAAGCCCAATCATTCACAACTTCGTATGCACTCAGCGAGGCGCTTTGATCCATCCGCATATCGAGAGGTGCATCATTGTGGTAGCTGAATCCTCGTTCAGGTGTATCGAGTTGTGGAGATGAAACACCCAAATCGTACAGGATACCGTCTACTTTTTCGATTCCACGCTCTTCCAATTCCGTTTTAAGGTCTTTGAAGTTGGCGTGGATAAAAGTAATTCTATGTATATAATCTTTCAGCTTTTCTTTCGCATGCCCGATAGCTGTTTCATCTTGATCGAAACAAAAAAGATGGCCGTCGTCGGAAAGCTGTTTGACCATATACTCACTGTGTCCTGCACCACCTAGAGTGCAATCCACATATATGCCGTCAGGACGAATGTTCAGTCCATCGACAGTCTCATGTAGTAAAACCGTGGTGTGGTTGAACAATACATTCCCTCCGTTTCTATATAAGTTGAATTAATAATCTTACGTAGTCGTTATTCCGCAAAACAGCTTGCTAAGACTTTGACCGAAGCTTGCAAGGTCAAGTCTTTGCGACGAAGCAGCGAAGCGATGCAGGCGCATGCTTATTTAACCCAATGCCCTGGGCGTCTGCGCTGTTTTACTCCATATCTAAGCTACTCTTTAAGCGCCGGCGCGGCTCAGGACTGAGCGAAGCAATAAGACGAGTGATCTTCTCGGCTTATTGCGGAAGCATTGTCCAAAGCGCCGAAGCGGCGTACTAAAATTAATTCATTAATCCAACTTATATAATATTAAAAGTCAAAATCCACCAGGTTTTCTGCGATGTCGTTAAATGAGTCTTCAGATTCTGTAAAATATTCTTCCCAGGAGTCCTTAGCCCAAATTTCAAATCGATTGGAGACACCCAGAATGATGCATTCTTTTTCAAGTTTTGCGTATGTTACCAAAGTTGAGGGGATGTTGACGCGTCCTTGTTTATCAAGTTCCACTTCTGTGGCCCCTGAGAAAAAGAATCGTGTGAAAGCACGTGCGTCTTTTTTGGTGACAGGAAGTTCTTTCAATTTCTCTTCGATCTTCTGCCATTCATCCATTGTGTAACCGAATAAGCATTGATCCAGGCCCCTGGTAATGACAAAATTGTCGCCAAGAAGTTCACGGAATTTAGCAGGCACGATTAATCGCCCCTTTGAATCAACGCTATGTTGATATTCGCCCATGAACATACCCTTCACCCCACTTATTGTAATTAATGTACCACAATCCCCCACTTCCCACCACTTGTTTTTGAAATATTTCATAAATGTTACAAAACATAATCTCACAATAACTTCTTGAGACGCAAAAAAGCCTGCCGCAGCAGACTTTAGAGGTTTTACAGATAGATGACCTTGTGATTTTTGTCATATTTCAAATCCAAGCGTAAAAGCTTGTCCACCAGGTCCATTCCATAATCATTAAGATATGGAATCGGGTTAAAAATTCGTTCCTGAGGAGAACCGTTTGGCATCAATTCATTTTCAAGAAAATCTAAGTGCTCGAATTGAACGGAATTTTGCAGCACCACTTCATCCTCCAATTTATTCTTCAGGAAATCCAGCTGTTTCAAATGGAATTGCAGATTCTTTTCAACCAGAGGAGTCAGCCCTCTGCTAACTTCAGTGAACTTCTCCCTGATTTCTTTATACTGGTCCTGAATTTGCATTTCCAATTGGACAATCATTTCTTCAGCTTCCCGGTCCCGAATTGAATCGAGAAGTTCTGCTTTCAAAACCGAAGCTTTCTGCTCAATTACCAGGTCTTCGAATGATAGGCCGTATTTTTCCAACAGCACCTGCACTTTCCGGTTGACTATCGTCATTCCAAGTCGGGGCATAACGACTGGCATTTCCATTTCAAGCAATCCAAAAGCATTCTTCAGAACCGACCAATAGGCGATTTCACCTGGTCCACCCACGAATGCCAAAACCGGAAAAACCATTTCCTGCATCAATGGGCGCGTCACGACATTGTTGCTGAGCATTTCAGGGTTTTTTTCAGCGATTTCCAGTAATTCTGATCTTTTGAATTGGACCGCTCCATTATTGCCGGTAAAAACGTCCCCCTCCCGTTTCAAAAGGATCCGCTCTCCTTTAATGGTTATAAAAAGATTAGCCGCGTCTTTTTCAGCGGACAGGGAGGGATTATAGCCGGCAGCCAGCAACTCCTGCTCGGCAGTATATACTTCATCGGCTATGGCGGGAGCAAAATTGATCAGCCGATTGAAATATGCTGATTCGTATTTCCTCAATTCAGGGTGGGCAGCATCGATAAATAACAACCCTTCCTTATGGAAGAAATGATTCAGGAAAGCCGAAAAAAATTCTGTGTAGGTGTCTGTTTCTTCCAGAAAGCCGAAGACCATTTGCTGCAATTCGGCTGAATGTTCCGTTTCAGGCAGACTCCGGAAATATTCTTCAAGATAACTTCTGATTTTCGTTTTGTTCAGATGGGCAGTTGATGCCGTCTTCTTGCCGTATTCCATATGAGGGAAAATGAGTTTTTCCACACGGCCATTCACTTCTCGGTATAAATGGCTGATTTCGGCCAGGTCATGATCTTCTCCGGCAATCCAAAAAACCGGCACCACATTTGTACCCAGTTGTGTTTTCGCTTCTTTTGCCAAAACAATCGCTGATATAGCTTTGTGGATTGTGTACAATGGCCCAGTAAGAAGTCCTGCCTGCTGGCCCGTAATAACAACCGATGCACCCTCCTGAAAATCGGTGAGATGTTCTTCAGCCTTTTCCGAGATGCCATAAGGTTCCATATAACCACGAATAATTGCAGTTAAGCCGTCACGGTCAGCACCGTGATGCCGAATATGTTTTTGTCTGCTTTCCAACGAGCCGTGGTCCGGACTGTAAGAAAAATAATGGAGAATCTTTTTATCCCCATTTATGTAATCGTTCATTAAATTACTTGAAGGTGGTACGACTTGTTGTGCTAATTTCATCTTGCGAATCCCCTTTTCCATTACATAACACCTACTATATCAGACCCGGGGATACATGAAAAAAAATCAGCCTGCAAGCTGCAGAAAAAAAGCACCGACGCAAATCATCCCTAGAAACTGATGACCGTCAATGCTAAACCTGTTAACCAGATGATTACGTATCCCGCAGCCAGCAAAAGAAAATAAAGGCGCCAGGTTTTCCTGACATATTTCAGAATTTCAATTTCTTTTGTTTTTTTCCATTCGAGGACCAGTAAAATCATCGCCATAAGAATTGCTGTAACAGAAACAGCGAATGATATATTCACACCCCATAGGGCTTCAACTGAAACAGGAACCGATAGAAATAACAGAAATGTTGTGATGTCAGCTGAAAAGCCTATCGCTCCTCTTTTGAGTTTTTTACGGCTAAGAAATAATAAGATGATAAATGCAAGAAACGGCGCGAAAATGAAAATCGCAGTAATATTGTGGACGAAATTCATCACTCTTTTTCAGCCGCCTTCAATAAATGATAGAAAGTCTGCAATATCGGAAGAGTATACGGTGATCGCCTGATTATATAAAGCAGAATGGTGTCCAATTCCAATTGGCGTCCTGCCAGTTTATCGGCAAGCATGGAAGAGGTATTTTCTGCTGTGGCGGCACACAAAGCTGTGACCTGTTCAAAAGGCAGCAGCTTTTCAATTTCCGGAAACCCTGTATACAATTCCGTATAAACATTCTTCAATAATTCATAGGCATGGGGATTGCTCAATAATTCCCCGTTCTTCACAGATAATAAAGCCGTCAGCGGATTGATCATGCTGTTCAGCAATACTTTGCGCAACAGCATTTTGTCGGAATCCTTGTGCCATTCGGCTTTGACGCCATTAATTTTTAGCAGCGGAAGGAATCGCTCCTCATCACCCCTCAGCAAGGCGAATTTAAATATGCCTCTGCCGGTATGTCTCACTTCTGTTTCGCTGACTTTCAACGCGCCATGTTCGACGATTCCTGCGGCAATATTCTTTTGGGGCAAATTACGCAGCATTTCCAGGTGCATCATGCCGTTTTGCATGAAGACCACCGGATTATCCAGAGACTTTCTTTTTAATGCGCTGATTATTTCCGGCAAATGGCTGTATTTCACTGTGATGAGCATATATGCATTCGCAGGAATTTTGTCCCATTCAGCAGACGCTTTTATGTAATGGACTTTTCCGTCTTTCGTGATCCCCTGTTTATTGATCAGCTCCGCCTGCTCCCGCCTCCGGGTAATCAATAACACACCGCATCCCGCCTCTTTTAACAGCGAAGCTGTCAGCATTCCAACTGCACCTGCTCCAATAACAACAAAATTCATGATATTCCTCCCAGCGAACAAATTGAATTTCTATAAGAAATGCGCCAGCGCCCGTTAAGCTCTGAAATGCATAAGGCGAGCCAGCGAAGTGGCGTTCTTTGCCACGCAGCTGGATTGACTTATGACCCGAAGAGCTGGGCCGCTGGAGTCTGGACAAGGAAACACTCCTTCTAAGAACCTTTAAACTAAAAAGGTTATACTTTCTTATCCTTTTAAAAAAGAAGCCTGCCGATTTGGCAGACTCCACTTTCGTTAAGTTTTATTATACAGGAGTAACGGCATGTTTTCGATACGGCATCGGTAAATCTTTTGTATCATAGATTGCCAGCCGCTGCGATAACACTTGGCGAAGATCGGACGGCGCCACGATATCATCGATGATGAGCTCGGAAGCCAAACGGTAGATATCAATCTCCTCTTTGTATTCCTGATGTTTTTCCTGTACATATTTCAAGCGTTCTTTCGGATCGTCGATCGCCTCGATTTTATTCGAATAAACCGCATTGACCGCTGCTTCTGGTCCCATAACTGCAATTTGCGCTGTAGGAAGTGCGATACAGACATCCGGTTCAAAAGCCGGTCCTGCCATCGCGTAAAGTCCTGCACCATAAGCTTTACGTACGATGACTGAAATCTTCGGCACAGTCGCTGAACTCATGGCAGCGATGAATTTCGCTCCGTGGCGGATAATGCCGGCACGTTCGACTTTTGTACCGATCATGAAGCCTGGTACATCGGCCAGGAAAAGCAGTGGAATCGAAAAAGCATCACAAAGATTGATGAATTTCGCTCCTTTATCCGCTGAATCTCCGAATAATACACCGCCTTTTACTTTCGGCTGGTTTGCAAGAATGCCGACAACCTGGCCATCAATGCGGGCTAGTCCAGTAATCATTTCTGGCGCGAACAATTTCTTGATATCAAAAAACGAACCTTCATCAATCAATTGATCGATTAATTCATACATATCAAATGGTGCATTTTGGTTTTCCGGAATAATCGCTTCCAGGCTGCGGCCGGCTTTCGCTGCTTTAGCTTCCAGCTTTTCCGGTTTTACCGCAAAATTCGCAGGGAAGTTCATCAGGTAACGGCGCGCTTCGGAAATCGCTTCTTCTTCTGAAGCCACCAATACGTCGCCGACTCCGCTGACTGTGCAGTGCATGCGGGCTCCGCCCATTTCCTCGAGCGTCACTTTTTCGCCAATGACTTTTTCAGCCATACGTGGTGATCCAAGATACATCGATGCATTGCCTTCCACCATGATGACAATGTCACAAAATGCTGGGATATAAGCTCCACCTGCAGCAGATGGTCCGAACAACAGGCAAACCTGCGGCACCATGCCGGACATTCTTACTTGGTTGTGGAAAATTTTCCCTGCCCCTCTGCGGTTGGGGAACATATCCAGTTGATCAGTGATGCGCGCACCGGCAGAATCTACAAGATACAGCATCGGCACCTGCATTTTTTCAGCCGTTTCCTGAATGCGGATAATCTTCTCAACCGTCCGCGAGCCCCATGAACCCGCTTTGACAGTGGAATCATTTGCCATGACACAAACCGTCTGGCCATTTACTTTGCCGATAGCTGTTACGACGCCGTCAGCCGGAAGGCCTTCTGCTTCAACATTGGCAAAACGGCCATCTTCTGCATAGTTTTCATCGTCAAAAAGCAGTTTTAAACGGTCACGCACAAAAAGTTTATTGCTTTCTTTCATCTTGTCATGGTATTTCGGCAATCCGCCCGCAAATATTTTTGCCAGCTTTTCTTCGAGACGATCGTTATACCCCGTTGTTTCAGTCGTTTTAGTCATACTGCCTGCCCCCTTTGCTTGTATATAGATTGAATTAAAGAAATAGAATAAATATAACGCTTCGGCGCTTTGGACCAGCCGGCGCTGAGAAAGTGGCTTTTGTTGAGAGAGTCTCTAAGATATGTAGCAAAACAGCGAAGACGCCTTGGATCTCAGCGCGAGCCCCCGGCAAGCGAGCTGTTTTGCGAAATATCGTTTCTATAAGATTATTAGTTCAACATGTCGATCCATTTATTCTCCCAAAGTCACCAAAGTGTCGCCTTCGTTGACGAAACCGCCGACTTCCACATTCACTTTTTCTACAGATCCTGCAAACTCAGCTTCGACCGGGATCTCCATTTTCATGGATTCGATTGTCAAAATGGCCTGGCCCGCTGTCACTGCATCGCCTTCTCCTACCAATACATTCAATACTGTACCTGCCATTGTCGCTTTTAATTCTTTCATACTGTCTTTTCCTCCTTCGATTTTTCCATCCAGTTTGGCAATACAGCTGTTGCATATTCCCCCGAGACGAACTCCTGTGATTCGATGAATTCCTTAAATAATGGAATATTCGTTTTTACCCCATCAATTGTAGCATGATTGAAAAACTTCTGAGATTTCGAAATTGCTTCCAGCCGGTCTTCTCCAGTTATGATCACTTTTGAAATCATCGGATCATAAAAAGGTGTCACGGAGTTCCCTTCTTCATACCCTGTTTCAATCCGGGCATCTTTGCCCCATACGATCTTCTCCAGTTTGCCTGGAGAAGGGAAAAAGGTTTTTGGGTCTTCCGCGTAAATCCGGTATTCGATAGCATGGCCTTTGGTCGTAATCGTTTCCTGCGCCGGCAATGTGCCGCCACGGGCAACATCGATTTGCCATTCAACCAGGTCAATCCCCGTCACTTCTTCAGTGACCGGATGCTCCACCTGCAGCCGTGTGTTCATTTCAAGAAAATAAAACTCGTTCGACTGATCAACGATGAACTCCACAGTTCCGGCATTGCTGTATCCGACAGCTTTACCGGCAAGTATGGAAGCCTCACATAAACGCTCACGCACTTCCTGCGGAAGATGCGGCGATGGTGATTCTTCAATCACTTTCTGGTTGCGGCGCTGGACAGAGCAATTCCGTTCGAATAAATGAACGACATTGCCATGTGAATCCCCGAATATCTGAACTTCGATATGGCGGGCATCCGCAATGAATTTCTCAAGATAAACGACGTCATTGCCGAAGTAGGCTTTTGCGCGATTTTTTACAGAATCGAATTGTTGACTGAGCGCTTGCTCACTTTCACAGCGCACCATTCCAATGCCGCCACCGCCGCCACTCGCTTTCAGCATCAGCGGATAGCCGATTTTCCCGGCTTCTACCATCGCTTCTTCAAGTGTTGCCACTCCTTCTTCCGTTCCCGGAACTACTGGCACACCCGCTTTGATCATGGCACGGCGGGATTCGATTTTATCCCCCATCATGTCAATGATGTCACTGTCAGGGCCGATGAAAACGAGTCCGGCTTCTTTCACTTTGCGTGCAAATCCGGCGTTTTCGGATAATAAGCCGTAACCCGGGTGAATTGCATCCACATTATGCTCTTTTGCCACTTCAATGATTTTTTCCGCTTGTAAGTATGACTGTACGACCGGATTTGGTCCGATCAAAACAGCTTCTGTCGCTTCGCTTGCATAAGGCAGATCCCCATCAGCCTCAGAATGGATAGCAACAGTTTCGATGCCGAGGCGCTCGCACGTGCGGATGATCCGGCGCGCAATTTCACCACGGTTCGCAATCAGGATTTTCTTCATATTTGAAATACCCCCTATGTTTTCTCCCTTCTATAGTCTATATGATGTTTGTAAGCGATTTCAACTATTGGCTGAAATAAATTTCTGAATATATAGGCAGCCGAAGCTCTGAACAGCGGTTTCTGAAGGGTTTAAACCTGTTAAAATTAAACAAATAAAAACTGCCGCAGTTTCTGCGGCAGTTTCAGGCAGTCTATTTTTTGGCTTTCTTCAAAAAACGGGCGACAGCTGAGTGGTGCGCTTCACTGGCCCATAATTGGGAGCATCGACGGATCTCCGCTTCCACCCGCTCCGCCAGATTGCCTGCCTGCCATCTTCTGACCGCCATTTCTTTGTATGCCCGGTGCACTTCCGGCAGGACTTCGCGGAAGGACTCCAAAAAGTTCTCGATATCCGCTTCGTCCCGGATGATGGCAGTTGCCCATCCGTTAGCCAGAAGTTCATCAGCCGAATAAAGACGTGCTTCGCTGAGCATCTTTAAGGCATGATCATGCTGCAAGGCTTCAAAAAGATACGTTCCGCCGCCCCAGCCGCTGGTGATTGCCAGCGTCCCTTGTATAAAGCCTGCTTTTGCGTGGCTGCGGACTAACCGGTAATCACAAGCAGTGGCAATTTCGCAACCACCGCCGACCGCTGTGCCGTTCAGAAGAGCCGCTACAGGCACTGGCAAGGTTTTGACCGCATAAAGCACATCGCCCATGCGCTTGAGCATCGGATAGGCCTCATCCTCCGTTTCGAGGGCATGGAACACGGACAGATCCCCACCCGAACAGAATGCCCTGTCACCGGCAGCCGTAATGATCACGAGCCGGGGCAGTTCGGTTGTTGCGCGCTCGACAAGCTCCTCGAGCCCTTGCATCACTTCGTCATTGATTGCATTTCTTATTTCTGGCCGGTCGATCGTAAAGGTCATGATTCCGCCGGCCGTGTCGATTTTATAAGCCATTATTATTCACCTCGTGAATGTGAGTATGTAAGTTGGATTAATTATTATTATAAACCGATATTGCGTAAAACGGCTGCGAAGACATTAGCCGAAGCACACGCGAGGCTAAGTCTTTGCGACGAAGCAGCGTAGCGATGCAGGAGCACCCAAAGGAACTCGCACTCCGTTTCTGCTCCCCTGGGCGTCTTCGCTGTTTTACTCCATATCTTAGAGACTGGCGCAGCTCAGGGGCAAGCAAATGCCGACGGAGCAAAGACGAGTGGTCTTTTCGGCTTATTGCTGGAGCTAAGGTCGCCAAACGAAGATGGCGCACCTTTGCAACGAGCAGTGTACAGGAGCATAATCCTTGCCCTGTCCAAAGCGCCGAAGCGTTATATATCAGAATTACAAATAAAATATTATTTGTTATATGTACAGAGAAAAAGGCTATCGAGAGCCATGGCCTCTCAATAGCCTTTCAGCAGCAAATACTGTTTTATTTGCTTGCTACTACTTCTTTCCCTTTGTATGATCCACATGCTTTGCAGACGTGGTGAGCCAATTTCGATTCGCCACAGCTTGGGCAAGTTACCATGCCCGGCACGGACAATTTGAAATGCGTACGGCGTTTTCTTTTAACGGTTTTGGACGTTCTTCTGAACGGTACAGCCATTGGTGACACCTCCTTACAGTGATTCTATTCATCTGACTGATCGAAATACTTTGCTAAATCAGCAAGTCTTGGATCCGGTTTTGGTTGTGCTTCTTCTTTCTCCGCCTGAACTTCTTCGTCTGTCGAATATGACCAGTCATCGCCGCCTTTAATAACGGCCTGATCGGCATTTTCCTTAAAGACCTGCATCGGTATTTCCAGGAGAATAAGTTCTTCGAGGACCGGCTGGAAATCAATTGTTTCCGTTTTGACCGCGTGAACGTTATCGTCTGTTCCTCCAAGGCCATGTTCTGACCAGGTGAAGATTTCAACCGATTCAATATCTACAGGAAACTCGACATCTTCCCAAGTCCTTGCGCAAGGCAATGTTAACATCCCTTTGAGCTGAAGCTGGCACGTGAGTTGTTGCGAACCAATTGTGCAATGTCCTGTGACGTGGATAGGGGTGATTTCGCGAATATCGCTATTGCGTTTCTTCACTTCCTCAAGATTGACCATCTGGTCGATCTTCATCCCGTCTCTGCGATGCTTTTGAAGCTGTTGAATCGCTATTTTCATAAGTAATCACCTCAAGACAACAAAGTTGATTATATAATGAGCAGAAAAAGATGTCAAGAAAAAATCTTGTCACACGATTCCCAACATCGTTATACTTAGACTTAAGTTTACCAAAGGAGTTGAGCGAATGAAAGCTGCAGGCATCGTTGTCGAATATAACCCGTTTCATAATGGCCACCTTCACCATGCGCGGAGTGCCAAAGAAAGTTCGGGAGCGGACATTTTAATCGCAGTAATGAGCGGACAGTTTCTCCAGCGGGGAGAACCGGCTTTTGCCGATAAATGGAAACGGACGGAAATGGCCTTGGCAAGTGGGGTCGATCTGGTCATCGAATTGCCGTATGTTTATGCAACTGCTCAAGCTTCGGATTTTGCCAGAGGCGCTATCACTTTGCTGGATGCCATAGGCTGCGAATCTTTCTGTTTCGGCAGTGAACAGGGCAATATTGATCCTTTTCTAAAATCCCGCCAATTGCTGAACAGTAAAAATCTTCTTTATCAGCAAGAAATACATGATGCCATCCAATCCGGTATCAGTTATCCAAAAGCATTAAATAAAGCTTATCAAACTGTGACTGACGGTGAAGAAGGAGTTGCCGACCTGTCAAAACCGAATAATATTTTGGGCTACCATTATATAGAAGCGGCAGACCGGATTTCTTCTTCCATGCGTCCATTAACAATCCAGCGGATTGGCGCAAATTACCATGAACCGATTACTGAAGGTATGTCGATTGCGAGTGCCACAGGCATCCGGAACGCATTTTTTGAAGGCGGCTCCATTAAGGAACTTGCGAAATACCTGCCTGCCCCTTCCCTTCAAGCGCTGCAAAGTTTCGCCGGTGAATACGGCCATTTCGGCAGCTGGGAAACTTTTTATCCCATGCTGCGCTATACCATCTTAAAAGACCGTCCCGCCAACCTCAGACGTTTTGCTGAAGTGACCGAAGGGATTGAAAACCTCATCTATGAGGCAGCACGCAAAGAACAGGATTTTGAATCTTTTCTTGCGCTGGTTAAATCCAAGCGCTTCACCAGAACCCGGATTCAGCGCATGCTGACTCATATTTATACAGGATTTACATGGGAGCAATTAAAATCTTTCAATCAGCCATCTTATCTGCGGCTTCTCGGCATGACAAAAGCCGGCCGCCACTATCTTCACGCACAAAAAAAGAATATCACGCTGCCCATGATTAGTCGTGCCGCCGATTTGACGGATGACTTGGGCAAGCTTGATATTCATGCCAGCAGTCTGTATATGCTGGGGATGGGTGCAGGAAATCTTAAAAAAGAATTTACCACACCGCCGATTTATTTCGGCTGAAGCTGTTCAAGATAATCGAGTGCATCCTGCAGTGTCTTTACCGGCACGATTTCCATATCCGTGCCGATTTCCTCGGCAGTTTCCACTGCCACTTGATAATTGCTTGCACCGTCACCTGAAATTTCATCATCCGGCGCAAAGAAAATTTCCATACCATCATTGTCTGCGGCCATTACTTTCTGGTCAATGCCTCCGATGCGGCCAACTTCCCCTTCACTTTCCATTGTTCCGGTTCCGGCCACATCATAGCCTTGTGTAATGTCTTCATCAAGCAATTGATTGATGATTTCCAAAGTGAACATCAATCCGGCTGAAGGGCCGCCGATCTGTTCAGAATCAATGGAAACTTCCGGATCTGTAGTAATGCTCTTATCTTCCACAAACGAAATTCCGAGGCCCGCCCGTTCAGGGTCGGTCGGCAGCGGCTCAAGCGTAATCGTTTCGATCAATTCCCGATCCTCCCGGTCAATCACCAATTCCACTGAATCGCCTTCTTGTTTGTCAGCCAGATAGTCGATAAAATCCTGCTGACTTTCGAATCCGTTGCCATCGATGGACAGGACGCGGTCGCCGGGTTCAAGAATACCGTCTGCCGCTCCTTCCTCGAGAACGTTTAAAACAAAGACGCCCCCTGTTGTGACTTCGAACGGAAGATCGGCTGTTTCAAAAGCCGCCTTCAATGCATTGACCTGTGAATCAGACATCAGTTTCAGCTGGCGGACATTATATTCTTCATCCGATTCATGCGGACTGCGCACTTGCTCAGGCGGCAGAATTTTATAGCCGTCCTGGAACTGTGCATACAGATAAAGAGCAGGAGTTGCGTTCAGCATGGAGATGGTCATCAGGCTGAAACTTCCTTCATCATCTTCATCACCATTTTCAACTGCCACCAGCGGCGACAACTCATATGCACTTCCTGGCCGTGTAATGTAACTGTCCATTCGGTAAAAGGTAACGAATACGACAATTCCAATCAAAACCAGATAAAATATCGTTTTATTTTTTTTCATCGAACAACCCTCTCATTTCCGAACAGAATAGCAAAAAAAGCCACGCTTCACGTGACTCAGTCGAATTTTCCCTTCAAGGCTATTTCTACCGGTTCCGGTACAAGGCCCGTAATTTTTCCGTTATACTTGGCGACTTCTTTGACAATGCTTGAACTGAGGAATGAATACTGATTATTCGACACCATAAACAGTGTCTCGATATCTTCATTCAAAAAGCGGTTCATTGAAGTAATCTGCATTTCATACTCAAAATCCGAGACGGCCCGAAGCCCTCTGATAATGGCGTTCGCTTCAACTTCCACCGCGTAGTCAATCAACAATCCGCCGAATGAATCAACAGTCACATTCGGAATCTCAGAAGTAACTTCAGCAATCAGTCCAATCCGTTCTTCCACATTAAACAGTGGATTTTTGGAAGAATTGTTCATGACAACTACTTTCACTTCGTCAAAAATCTTTGACGCCCTTTTAATAATATCCAGATGCCCCATTGTGATGGGATCAAAACTTCCTGGTACGACAGCAATTTTATTCACTGGTTTCTCCCTCTTCTCCTACATAGCGATAAATCGAAACGACGATTCCACCGTAATTTTCATTTTTAAACCGTTCGAAAAACTTTGTCCGGTCTGCCAGCACTACACTTTTTTCATGTTCACAGACGACAATCGAATCCTCTGTAAGAATTCCTGTCTCTGCGGCAAAATCCATCAGTTCGTATGCTTCGGTAATGTGATACGGCGGATCGAGAAACAGCAACCGCGCCTTAAAATCATTTTTCTTCAGGATTTTGATCGCCCGCTTGGCATCGTTCCGATACACTTCCGCCTGTGCTGAGAGGCGGGTTTTTTCCAGGTTGGCGCGGATTGTTTCCACAGCTTTTCCATCCTTATCGATAAAAACGGCTTTATCGATGCCTCGGCTCAAAGCTTCAATACCAAGACCGCCGCTGCCGGCAAATAAATCCAGTGCATTGCCGCCGTCAAAAAACGGTCCGATCATATTAAAAACAGATTCTTTCACTTTATCCGTCGTCGGCCGGGTTGTATTGCCCGGTACCGCCTTTAATGGCAGACCTTTAGCCTCACCTGCAACTACACGCATGTTTGTGCCTCCCAGTTTATAAATTTATTGATGCAATCCATCCCTGAAATGGTAGAATGGTTACTGGAAAGGACGTGTTAAAATGATCCAGCGTTTTATCGAGCTTGGAGAAGGTTACGGAGATATTTACGAACTCCGGGAATTGATTATGAACAACCGCAGCCGTTTTATGCACGGTTTTGTCTTCCACACGAAAGATATGGATGGCAAACCTGTATTATCCACAGCAGCTGTATTCAAACCCGCAGTTCAGGGCAACTTCATGCCCATTTACATTTGCCGGGAAGGCATTCCGGAAAATTCGAAACGGCTCGAAATATTCGAACAAACGGTTGAAGCTCTGGGAGAACTGCCCATCCATATGGATGTCAAGCACTCTGCCATCTACGCTGACCGAAAATTCTATTTCAGCCATCTGATTTCCGTTTTGCGGCTGAACCATTATATTCCCCCGATGCAATGATCAAAGACCGATTTTATAATCGTATTCTTTTGCTTTATCGGGTTTGGCATTTTCATATTCCGTTTTGATGAAAGGACGCTGGGATTCGAGTACCTGCTTAACATACGGCAGCTTCAGCAATTTTGCTTTCGTTGATTCGATTACATCCTGGTCCATATATAGAACGGCATATTTCAATCTCCGTGAAATGAAATGAACATGCCCATACTTACGCAATGATTTTGCCTGTTTCAAATGATGCACATAGACAATAAGTCCCTGGCGATCATGCATAGCCATCCCTCTTTTCTTAGCTTCTAGAATACCATAGGAAAGAAAAGAGCCGCAACCGCCACTATGGGAACTTTGAGCCGTCATTGGGTAATAACTGACATTACTATTTAAAATTCGATATAATGACTATAGCAATATTATATGAGGGGGTATTACATAGCCATGGGGAAAAAAACGAAAATAGGCATAGCCGCAGTCGCAGTAGGAGCAGCTGCCTGGGCTGGTTCAAAAGCGTTGGTTACAACACATCCACGACCTGAGAAAGTGGCACTCGAATATGACCGGCCAGTGGTTCTTGCACACCGCGGGGGTTCTGCCTTGGCACCGGAAAATACGATGGCGGCATTCAAGAAGGCTCACGCTTTAGGTGTTGACGGTTTTGAAATTGACGTACGCCTTACCAGCGACGAAGAATTGATCGTGTTCCACGACGAATTTCTGGACCGGACAACTGATGGGGCCGGCAAAGTGTCGGATATGACGCTTGAAAAGATTCGCACATTCGACCTCGGCTATCATTTCGAGGATTTGGATGGTCAAAATTCTTACCGTGGATCAAATGAAAAGATTGTCACACTTCTCGAATTGCTTGAGGAGTTCCCGGAAATGTATGTCAACATCGACATGAAAGATTCACCTGAAACTTATGAAGGCAGTCTTATGCCATCAAAACTGTGGCGCCTGATTGAATCTGCTGGTGCACAGGACCGTGTGGGTGTCACAAGCTTCTTCGATGAGCAGATTGATCGTTTCAATCTATACGCACAGAATCGCGTTGCCATTGGCGCAGGTGAAAATGAAATCCGGAAAGCTTACGCTGCTTTTAACAGCCAATTCGGCCATCTTTATCAGCCGCGTGCGGATATGTTCCAGATTCCGATCCGCTCTTCGGTGTTCAATCTTGTATCACCGCGCTTTATCTCATACCTTGGCGAGTTGAATGTTCCTGTCCATTACTGGACGATCAACGACCCGGAAGCGATGCGCGCATTGGTCGCAGCAGGAGCTAAAGGCATCATCACCGATCGACCGGATTTGGCAGTGGAAGCATTGAAAGAAGCTGAATAAGTCAGAAAAAAAATCCGGTGGAGAAAAGCCATGCTTTTCTCCACCGGATTTTTGTTATGCTGAGCAGGAACAGCCGCCGCCCGTTCCACAGCTTCCCCCACAGGAAGATTCTGACGAAAAGAACGGATTGCTTGAAGGAATCTTAACCGCTTCAGATACTGACCGTCCGATGATGAAACTTACCTGGTCAATCAGATCCTGCAGCTCGTTTTCAGCAAGCCGCAATCCAGCCACTTGCTCGTTCAGATCCAGTCTGCGTTTGTCCACACGGATCCGTTTCATGACATCTTTATAATCCGGATGGTATTTCCCGAAACGCTGCACCTCTTCATATAAATCTTTCAACCGGGCAAAAGCGTTGATTTCGTCTGCCAGGTCTTTATTATCGTAAACAGCATGATAAGCTTGTCGATATTGCTCAGCCTGCTCTGATTGTAGTATCATTTTACTTAACTCTTCAGCAGAGTCAGTTATTTGAACCCATTCGTAGGTCATGATCACAGCTTTTACCTCCTCTACGGTTCAATTATATCAAACTTACAAAAATTTTAATACATAAATAAGGGGTTGTCATCATGAAGGATTTAACTGCACAATTTGACAGGGTCGTTGAAAACGGCACTTCTGAAGATATCCGGATTCTCTCAAGATTTCTGGAAAATCTGGAAAAGAAACAAACCGGGGAATTTACTACCTATTTAAGTGCCGCACTCGGAATGAGCAGACAGCAGCAGAAGGACAGCTGGACAGTCACCATACCGAATACCCCTTTTATCCATAATAATATAGACATCCCTCACGGGGGCATTCTAGCCGTTCTGCTGGACACCGCCATGGGCACATTAGCCAACAGCAAATGCCCGGAAGGTTTCGGTGCCGTGACCACCAATTTAGCAATCCATTATCTGGCGGTTGCAACTGAGACTGCTATAACAGCCGAAGCAAAGATCATTCGCCAAGGCCGTCATACAATGGTGATTGAAGGAAATATCCACGAAACCGGCGGCAAGCATATCGCTACATCCACCGGTTCTTTCTTCATCATTCCAAAAGTGTAAGTGTTTCTATTGTTTTTCAGCCTTTGCCGGTTCTTGTCTCAAGAAGCTTTGGGTGTAATATTTCCCGAAAACTCCTACACCGATTTGATTGAAGCGATTTGAGTAGATTAAATCCCGGTGGTCTTCGGAATTTATCCAGCCATTCACGGCTTCGGCAGCGTCAAAATATTGGGAAGCAGTATTTTCAGCGGCTTCCTCGTAAACGATACTGGAACTTTCAAGCCTCTCTTCCAGGGTTAAAAGTTCAATTTCATCAGATGAGAAATTTTTTCGTGCCACATTTTGGCTATGCCTTGCCGCGATCATACTTACTGCAGGGTTGACGATCAAAGGTCTTTGCTGATGGTGCAGCCGATAAACATTCGTCAAATCGACAACCTGTTTTGCATTCGCTTTATCAATCGCCGTCTGCAGCATGGAAGACGGTTTTGCAGTAACCAGCAAATCGCCGACATACATCATTTCGTAGGGCTGATGGCGGATGAGTGTTTCGGCGTCCATAAACCGGACCGCCTCCAGCATTCCATCTTCCTTGTCAATATATAACTGGGCATAAATGCCATCAAAGCTGACAAGCAGCCTCGTCTCCCGATCCTCTGCACTGAGGCTGAAAGTATAAATATTCGTTCCGAATTTAACCGTGATTTCATCTTCTATAATTGTGAAGCGGTATAATTCTTCCAGTACCTGTCCGATATTATAAGGGCTTGCATCGGTTGCAGTACCGGCAGTATACACCTGCACCACTTCTTGCTCCTTGACGCCCACCATCATGTAATTTGAATAGGATTGGTTATAAACCCACCATTCATATCCATAAGCAGACGGTTCAATTCGCTCAGGCTGTCCATAATCGGCGATCCAGTCTTCTGATGATCCGCCGATATAGACTGAAACCCCTTCTGCTGGCCGCTCCACGACTAATGGTTGCTCAATAATCTCCTGAGCCGGCAGTGGATCTGCTTGCCGCGGAGCTTCCAAAATATCATTCTCATTTATTGATGAATCGAAATAAAAAAAAGTTATGAGGATGATCGACAGAAATATCATGATACGCAATAAATTCTTCAATCGACTTCCACCCTCTCCAATAGTTTTCATCAATTATAACAGCCGCCTCTATACTGACACAATCTAGCCATTGCAACAAGCGTGAATTTCATCTATTATTAAAGGAGCATTGAGTCAGTTTTGAGATAGAGGAGGAGATCCTATGTATTTTGAAAATACAGGACTTGAGGACATTCTGGTAGATTTCAATTTGCTCCAGCACGTTATGGGCAAACACGGATTAACAAAAGAAGGACAATGGGATTACGAGCGTGTAACATTCGACCGTAAATTTGATGTCCATGAAGGACGCTATTATTTGCGCGTATTCGCTTATGCAGTGGACGGCGATATTGATGCCGGCGATGCAACCGTAAAAATCATGAAGCCTGCTATCGGCAAATACTATTATCCATTTGGCGTAGAATACGGCGAAGATGAGCATTTCCCGGAACATTTGCTAAAAACCAGCGCTGATATCCTGGCGACCATTAAATCCGAATTAAAGGCATTTGAAATTCAGGTCTAACAAAGAAAAGCGACGGCGCCCGCTAAACTCTGAAAGGCTTAAGACGGATCAGCAGAGTGGCGTCTTTTGCCACGGCAGCTGAGCTGGCTTATGACCCGAAGAGTTGGGCAGCCGGAGTCTGGACAAAGAAGCACAAATACCAAACATCCACACACTTTAAAAAGTCAGGATACTTATCCAGCCAGAAAACCGCAGTTCAACTTTGAACTGCGGATTTTTTTAAAACTTTCTCTTTCTACAACTGTCTTGATATAATAACAATATAATGTTTTGGGGAGGTTTATCGTGGCGAAATGGTGGAATAAAAAGATTTTAACCGCAGTACTTGTTATCTCATTATTAATACTAATTTCGATATACATAATTCCGATTGCAATTCCATTAATATTGGCATTGCTAACCGCGATTTTTCTTGAACCCTTTGTCGGGTTTCTCCAAAAACGTTTTAAGTGGCAGCGAAAGTCTGCAGTCATTACTTCCTTCATCGTATTTTTGTTGATTGTTTCAGCTTTCCTTTATTGGACCGTCACTTATCTGATTGCAAGACTGATTCACTTTTCCCAGAATATGCCTGAATACATCAATGGCTTATCGTCCATTTGGAAAGAGATTCAAGATTTTTTTCTCCGGTCATCCGAAGAAATGCCAGTGGAAGTTGTCGATTCCTTTGAATCAGAATTAGCCCTTTTCCTTGAAGGTATTCGTGATTGGGTCCTGACAATCGTCAATTATGACTCAATCACCAACCTTTTGACTGGAATCCCTTCTTTTCTTGTCAGCTTTATCGTTTTTCTCATTGCGCTGTTCCTGTTCATGCTAGACCTGGATGATTTGAAAAGAATCCTGTTTGGCAGACTGAAAGATTCAACAGCTGAAAAAGTGCGCTTCATGGCTTCGCGTTTGAATAATGTGATTTTCGGATTTCTTAAGGCACAATTTCTCGTAAGTGTAATTATCTTCCTGGTTTCACTCGTCGCCTTGATGTTTATCGCGCCAGAAGTCGCACTTGTCATGTCCCTGATCATCTGGGTCATAGATTTCATTCCTATTCTCGGCTCAATCATCGTTTTGACGCCATGGTTCATTTACGAATTCATCACGGGCGATGTAGTTCAGGGCACTCAATTGGCAGTCCTTGCGCTGGTGCTGCTGATTATCCGCCGGACAGTTGAACCGAAAGTTATGGGTTCCCAAATCGGCTTGTCTCCACTGGCCACGTTGATCGCCATGTTTATCGGGTTGCAGCTGATCGGTTTCCTTGGTTTCTTTATCGGGCCGCTAATCGTCATCCTCTTCACGTCAGCACGCGAAGCGGGCATCATTAAAATCGATTTCAAGGTATGACAATAAAATATTCGCATTAAAAAAGGAGAACCCAGTGAGGTTCTCCTTTTTCAACTTGTTGAGAAAGTAAAAATGAAAACCGATATTCCGCAAAACAGCTTCGAAGGCAGTATCCGACGCCTGCGAGGATATTGCCTTTGCGACGAAGTGCGTAGCACTGCAGGAGCATTGCAGGAGCACGATTTTAAGGCTGCTCCTGTCTCTGCATCGCTACGCTAGCTTCGAGACATGAAAGGGCGTTGCATCGCTGCGCTAGCTTCGTCGGCATTCGCCTGCTCCCCTGGGCGTCTGCGCTGTTTTGCTCCATATCTCAAATCACTTTCTATAAAGGAATACACGTTTAAGTGTGTTACACGTGAGAAAGTGGAGACTTCCATTCTGCACAAAACAGAATGAAGCGTCCGCCTAGAGCGAAATGATTGGAGAAGTGGACAGTTTCTCGACAGCCTCAAAAAAGAGAACCCAGTGAGATTCGCCTTTTTCTTATCCACCCAGAATTGCTTTAAATACGGATGTTGTCGCTCCGCCTTCATAAATTACATACAATAGAAGATAAACCATTACACCTGTAATTGCGGTAAAGAACCAGATAACGCTTGTATAAGGACCAATTTTACGGTGCTTATCAAGACGGTTCTTCAATCCGAGCCAAATGGTAACCAAACCCATTATGCCGCCCGTGGTAGCAAGGGTAATATGGAATATCAGGAAGATTGTATAGAAAATCAAATACTCATCCGGGCCGCCGAATGCGGTATTACCGACAAAAATCGTCCGTGAAGCATAAATGATGAAGAATGTCAGCGCTGAAGCACCGGCCGCCAGCATCATCTTTTTATGTGCTTCAATCTTGCGCTGCCGGATTAAATTCCAGCCGATCGCTACTAAAATAGCGCTAAGTACAATGAAAAATGTGCTGATAGTTGGCAATAACGGTAAATCCATTCTCTTTAATCCCCTTTTCCTGCTTTAACCATTATGTCGGTGATAAGCCATCTCTTTTCGATCCTGCATAACTTTTGCAGTGATTTCTTCTGCATTGTCGTTTTCATTGCGCAGCCATTCATAGAAGACCAGCCAAATGAAAACGGTAAACACTAATTCCTGTATGATTTTCATTGTTATACCGCCCGTCCGCTGATCCTCAATTAGAGACATTGAAGAGAATAATTCGGGTCCGGACAGATTCAATTGGGATAAAGTTCCGATCGGCACACATAAAGCCATCGCCTGCAACCATGCATCCGCATCACTGTAAGTTGCATAGAATGGGGCATCACTGAAGATGATCAACGCACATGCAGGCGTCATCAAAACACTTAAGGCAAAAAGAAAACCGAGTTTCTTCAAGCCGTGGAATTTGTGCATGCCCTCCAATTTATTGACCAGTGGCCACCAGTAGAAAATCGCGAGAATGAAAAGGGTGCCGCTCATTAATGAATGGAGCAGCATGTCCTGTTTCACAAAGTCGAAAACCAACGGCAAATGGTACACTGAAAAGAAAATGCCAAATAATAATAATGCCAGCATCGGTTTTGTAAAAAAGAGGAATAGCGGTTTGATGATCGGCAGTTCGATAAACCATCTCCACAGCCATGTTGGAATACCCATGATCAATAGTGGCGGCACCAGCAGCAGCAGCAACGCCATCTGAACCATATGCATCGTAAACATGATATGGCCCATCAGATCAATCGGAGAGCCTTTTATGATATATAACAAAGCCATCCCTGAAACGAACAGCAGAGCTTCTTTCTGTTGCAAAGGTTCACTGTCTTTAAATTTCCCTCTCCATTTGACGGTGATGAAAAAATAAAGGAGTGTAATCAAGACAAGGGCTACTAAGTAATACGGACTCCATAAAGCCTGAAATCCGAAAATACTGATTGGCATGCCAAACATACCTCCTTTTCCATAAGTACCCTCATTATATAGCGGAAGCACCCGTATATCAATGAACGAATCATGACATTTTATCTTATCAAATATAAAAATCCCCTTCATCAAATATGAAGGGGATTTTCTGTATATTTTTTACCACCAAACGATTGTGACCAAAGCTAAAACCGTGATGAAAGCAACAAAAATACCACTGAACATGAAGAATGCAATTGTTCCCATGCCTTTATTGCTCAAATGCATGAAATGATACAGCTGAAGAACAACCTGTATCGCAGCCAATAAAAGAATGATTGGAACGATCAGATAAGTAGAGAAGCCTGCCGCCACCATTGTGAAAGCAATCAATGTAAGGAAAATCATGATTGCAAATGACGTTAATTGGTGGCGCATTTCAGTCGTTCTTTTCTTCTTAAGGAATTCGTGCTCTGAATGTGATCTGATTTTTTCTGGTGTATCATGTGCCATATTAACCGATCACTCCCATCAAATAGACTACAGTAAAGATGAATACCCATACTACGTCAATGAAATGCCAGTAAAGTGCAGCAAGATAAAATTTAGGTGCATTATACATATTCAAACCGCGTTTTGAATTTCGGATCATTAACGCGATAAACCAGCTGAGACCGAACAATACGTGAGCACCGTGAGTTCCGACCAATACAAAGAAAGCGGAACTGAATGCACTATGCGTAAATCCGAAACCTAAGTGGACGTAATGATTAAATTCATAAATTTCAAGGCCCAGGAAAGTTATTCCCAGCAATACGGTTATGCCCAACCATGCCTGCATGGCTTTGAAATTATGGTTCTTCATATGGTGCATTGCATAAACACTCGTCAATGACGATGTCAAAAGGATCATTGTCATTGCGAATACCAGCGGAAGTTCGAATAATCCTGCTGCTGTAAATTCAGAACCTTGTGGCCCTTTATCTTTTAAAGCCAGATAAGTGGCAAAGAGTGAAGCAAAAGTTACAGTTTCAGCAGCCAGAAGCAACCAGAAGCCGACGAACTTATTTTTACCTTCCAACGTTGCCGTTTCTGGATGATCTGGCCATGATTGAGCGGTGTATCTCTTATTTAGGTCCATCGGTGTTGCCTCCTCTCTTAGCGTCTTCGATCAATTCTTCTTTCGTGATGTGGAATCCTAGATCGTCTTTCAACGAACGGACCAGCATCGAACCGAAAGTGATTCCAAGACCGATGATCAATACTGCCAATGCCCAGGGCTTAGTATCATCAAGGAAGTAAAGAGCTCCGAATGCTGCAACGAACATCCCGAATGACATGATTAATGGAATAATCGAACCGTTTGGCATATGGATGTCCTCAAGTGGCTCTGCATAAACCATGCCTTCTTTATTGCCTTCCATTTTTTCGATCCAGTAAGTATCAAGACCGCGAACCAATGGAGTTTGAGCAAAGTTATAGAATGGCGGCGGCGATGGTATCGCCCACTCCAACGTACGGCCGTCACCCCAAGGGTCATTGCCGACACGTACATTTTTAACAGTAGTCAATACTATGTTGACAAGCAATACAAGAACACCGATTGCCATAAAGAACGCACCAATAGTACTGATTAGGTTGAATAGATCCCAGCCCTGGTCAGCATTGAATGTGTAAACGCGGCGTGGCATACCAAACAATCCAAGGAAATGCTGAATGAAGAATGTCAGATGGAATCCGACGAAGAAGAACCAGAATGTAACCATTCCTAGTTTTTCGCTCAACATTGTTCCGAACATTTTAGGCCAGTAAAGATGTGTACCTGCCAGAAGCCCCAATACGACCCCGCCTACAATTACGTAATGGAAGTGAGCGACGATAAAGTAAGAATCGTGCAATTGGTAATCGAGCGGCGCGATGGCCTGCATAACACCTGTTACTCCGCCAGCAACAAATGAAGGAATAAAGGCGATTGCGTAAACCATTGCTACGCTGAAGTGAATGCTGCCTCCCCAAATTGTCAGCAGCCAGTTAAAGATTTTAATACCAGTTGGCACAGCAATGATCATTGTCGCCAAGGCGAAAACTGCATTTGCAGTTGGTCCAAGACCGACGGTGAACATATGGTGAGCCCATACCATGAACCCGTAAAAGCCGATTAAGATAGTAGCAAATACTATTGCTGTATAGCCGAACAGGCGTTTTCTCGAGAAAATCGCAAAGATTTCAGAGAATATACCGAATGCCGGCAATATTAAAATGTAAACTTCCGGGTGACCGAAAATCCAGAATAAGTGCTCCCAGATAATCGTATTCCCCCCCATGTTGACTGCGAAGAAGTTCGCACCGAACAATCGGTCGAATATCATGAAGAACAATCCGATAGTAAGTGGTGGGAAAGCCAATAGAATCAAAGCTGAAGCGACAAAAGTCGTCCAAGTGAACAATGGCATTCTCATATAAGTCATACCCGGTGCACGCATATTGATAATCGTGACAAGGAAGTTAATCCCCGCTATCAATGTACCAAACCCGGATATTGTCAACCCAAGTGAATAGAAATCGATTCCGTGGCCTTCAGAAGCCAAAGCGAGCGATGCGTAGTTTGTCCAGCCTGCATCAGGTGCGCCGCCCATGAACCAAGAAAGGTTCAGGAAGATTCCCCCGAAGAAGAAAAGCCAGAATCCCAACGAGTTCAAGAATGGGAAAGCTACGTCACGCGCTCCAATTTGGAGTGGCATAATGGCGTTCATAAACGCCAGGAGCAAAGGCATGGCTGCCAGGAATATCATGGTTGTACCGTGCATGGTGATAATTTCATTATATAATCCAGCACTCAGGAAATCATTTCCTGCTTTCATCAGTTGGATCCGGATCAACATCGCTTCGACTCCACCTACAAGGAAGAAAAAGCCGCCTGAGATTAGATAGAGGATTGCGATTTTCTTATGGTCTACTGTTGTCAGGTAATCCCATAAAATAGCGCCAATCCCTTGTTTTTGAGCTAAAGAACTCACACTGTATACCTCCTTTTTTACACTCTGACTCTATTATTCCTCAACAGTCAGGCTCATCAGGTATGCTGCAAGAGCATCCAATTCCTCTTCGGAGAATGGTTCTCCACCGTTGTTTGTTGCACCGTCAGGCATTAAGTTTCCTGGTTTATATTCTTGTGGATTTTCAATCCAGTTTTTCAAAGTTTCTTCATCATGTTCCAAATATCCGGCAATACGGTTGCGATCGCCGAATGTTGCCACGTTCGGCCCCGACATCCCCGCTGGACCAGTACCGGAAACTGCGTGGCAGTTGATACAGCTGTTGCCAAAAATTTCTTCGCCGTCTTGAGCAAGCGTTTCAGAAGCAGGTTCAGGTTCTTCCTGCATTGCAGCTACCCATTCGTTAAATTCTTCACGTTCAAGAGATTTAACTTTGAAATCCATCAATGCATGTGAAGGGCCACAAAGCTCCGCACATTTTCCATAGAAAACTCCCGTTTCAAGTTCTGAAGAGGGCTTGTCGAATTCAAGATAGAATTTATTGACGTTTTCCGGGTTAACATCAAGTTTACCACCTACTGATGGAATCCAGAAGGAGTGCTTGATATCTGCTGAGATTAAATTGAAGTAAACTCTTTCATCGGTTGGAACGACTAATTCCTGTGCAGTTACAATCCCCTGCTCCGGATATTCAAATTCCCACCAATAAAGGTAAGCAGTCACATTAACCGTAAGATGGTTTTGTTCTCCTTCTTCATTTACAGAATCCATCGCTGTAACATCAGCCAAATCAAAGGTTGAGTAGACTGTTGGAACAGCAAGGATTAATAGAAGTACAATCGGCACAGCAGTCCAGATAAACTCAAGTTTCGCGCTGCCTTCAACTTGCTCAGGAATCATATCATCCCCAAGTTTCGAGCGGCGGAACTTAACGATAGCCAGAACATAAATGATCGATACCACTAGAATTACGAAAATCATTACAATAGATGACAAAATCAGAAGATTGAATTGATCCTGCGCCACCTTACCAGCAGGGATCAGAGTCGAAACCTCTTCACGCCCACAGCCCGACAGAAAGACGAGCAATGCTGTCATCAATGCGAAAAGACGCCAGTTAGTAAGTCCTTTCATCATAGCTTTTCTTACCCCTCTCTCATTTTAAAGTTTTAAGTATTGGAAATTAGACGAATACGGCAAATATGATCATCGCGACGAATAGGATCGTCATGTAGTTCAGTGAATAAATGAACATACTTTTCGCCCATTTCAGATCATCTTTCACTCCAAAGCCACGGATAGCAAGTATGAGCCAGCCGAGATTCAAAAGTGTTGCTAAGATGAAGAAGCCTGTTCCCAGTTCCGGTAAAAGAAATGGGAGTGGAAAAAGGAATATAACCCAAGCCAGCATAGACTTTTTCGTCCGGTGGAAACCTTTCACCACCGGCAGCATCGGGATATTTGCAGCACGGTACTCTTCCGTCCGTTTCATAGCCAGTGCATAAAAATGCGGTGGCTGCCAGATGAACATGATCAGAAACAGTGCCCATGCACCAGTTCCCAGTGTCGGTTCAACTGCAGCCCAGCCGATTAGCGGCGGAATGGCACCTGAAATGCTGCCGACAATTGTATTACTGACATGCTTTCTCTTGGACCACATGGAATAAAGGACGACATAAGCCAGAATCCCTGCTATTCCCAGTACCCCAGCAGAAACAGAAGCGGAAAACAAAAAGATTTCGCCTAAAACTATGAAAGAAACGGCGAGTGCCAAAACAGCTGATGGTTTAAATCTCCCCGTCACTGTTGGCCGCGATCTCTTGCTCGCCATCAATGGATCGATATCCGTATCAATATAATTATTCATGGCAGCAGAACCCGCTATGATCAATGCTGATCCGACCAGGGTGTAGACGAGGATGTCCATATGCTGCAAAAAATTTACGCCAGAAAATTGAAACGCCAGCCACAGCCCGGTGAAAACCGTAATCAGGTTTGAATTGACAATCCCAATTTTTATAAGTGCCAAAAAGTCTTGGACAAAGCTGGTTGTTTCAGGAGTTTCATGCGTTTCAGCAGACAAAGACCGGCTGTTTGACATTAAACCTCCTCCTTTCAAAGTTGTAAGCATAGTCCGCTAACCATAACTATATCTAAAATCCAGCCCTATTTCTACATATAACTGAAATTTCCCGATAAAAGCTATGTATATTAGTGAGTTAGCCTCAAATGCACTCTCCTTATCATACAACATGGGACCATCTTTTTTTATGGTGAAAGATAATAGTTTTTGAACAGTTTGTGAAGGTGGCAATTTATATGTCCAAATATCGAAAGTTTCCGCTATTACTGATTTTCCGTTGTGTTTTAGGCTGATTTTCGCTATTATCGAATATGCAGGTTACGGACGTTTAATTGTATTTTCATATAGAAAAAGTAGGTGGCTTTCTTGCAGCAGAATAAATATATAAAGTTATTTGCAGTTGCAGCGACAATCGGTATGCTCTTCATCCTTCTGGGTGGAGCGCTTGTCACCAAAACTGACAGCGGAATGGGCTGCGGCCGGCACTGGCCCGGTTGCAACGGCCAACTGATTCCGGACGTCATCACCGCCGAAGTGCTGATTGAGTTTTCTCATCGTCTAGTTACAGGCGCTGTCAGCATTCTGATTCTGATTCTCGCTATCTGGGCCTGGAGAAAGTTCGGCCACGTCCGCGAGACGAAATTTTTAGCTGTCACTTCTGTTTTCTTCCTGGTTCTTCAGGCGCTTATCGGGGCCGCACAAGTATTATGGGGGCAAGGTGATTTCATCCTTGCGTTGCATTTCGGCATCTCTCTCATATCATTTGCCTCGGTCCTCTTGCTGACACTCCTCATATTTGAAGTGGATCGTAAATTCGAAACTGAAAAGCTTCGGATTGGGAGGAAGTTAAAATTTCACACAATCGGTGTGGTGTTGTATTCTTATATCGTAATTTATACAGGCGCTCTTGTACGCCACACAAATTCAAGTTTAATTTGTTCAGATTGGCCACTGTGCCGCAACGACTCCTTTGCGCTGCCTTCCAATATGTATGAATGGGTTCAAATGGGACATCGTGCCGCAGCTGGCCTGATCGTTATCTGGATCGGCATAATCATGTGGCATGCCATAAAGCACTATAAAAACCAGCGGGTTATTTACTGGGGCTGGATCATTGCATTCACCATCGTCATGATGCAGGCAACCACGGGGATGCTTGCCGTTCTGACCCAATTAAATCTGGCTGTTGCTTTATTGCATTCCCTGTTTATCACATTATTATTCGGCTTATTGTGTTATATGGTGCTTTTAGTTTCACGAAGCTACGGCAAATCATAAAAAAGACAGCGGCGCACAGGATGCGCCGCTGTCTTTTTTAAATTTTTTCCATTTCGATCAACAAATCGCCGGTTGATATGCCATCTGCTGCATTGACATGGATCTCCGTTATTGTTCCATCAAATGGAGCCTGTACCGTCGTTTCCATCTTCATCGCTTCAGTGACCAACAGGTGGTCTCCCCTTCTAACTTTAGCTCCTCTTTCAGCCACAACTTTCAAGACGGTTCCCGGCATTGTAGCCGCAATATGACTTTCCTGGGTAGGGTCGGCCTTCGGTTTTGCGGCACTGTCGGTTTCAACAGTCATATCTGTGATGCTCACTTCACGAGGCTGGCCGTTCAATTCAAAATAAATCGAGCGTGTACCGTCTTTTTGCGGTTCTCCGATTGACACCAGTTTGATGATCAGCGTTTTCCCTTTCTGGATCTCCACTTCGATTTCTTCACCAAGTCTCATTCCATAAAGGAAAGTCAGCGTGTCGAGAACGGATACATCGCCGAACGTTTTATTCGTCAATGTATATTCTTCGAAAACTTTCGGATATAACGCATATGCCAAAAGCTCATGGCTGGTAACCGGCCGATCGAGCTTTTCGAAAAGCATTTTGCCAATTTCATCAAAGTCCGCCGGTTCGAGCAATTCACCCGGACGCACAGTAATCGGCTTACGCTCTTTTAAGATTACTTTTTGTAATTTTTCAGGAAAACCGCCATGAGGCTGGCCGATATACCCTTCAAAAAATTCGATAACCGATTCCGGGAAGTCGATCGATTCCCCGCGTGTGATTACCGTTTTTTCATCCAGATCATTCTGTACCATAAACAAAGCCATGTCTCCGACAACTTTTGAAGAAGGTGTAACTTTCACAACATCACCGAAAAGCATATTGACGCGTGAATACATTTCTTTCACATTTTCCCAGCGCATGCCGAGGCCGACCGCTTTGGCCTGCTGCTGCAAATTGCTGTATTGTCCGCCTGGCATTTCGTGCACGTAAATCTCAGAATGCGGGCTGTTCATGCCACTTTCGAAATCACCGTAGTATTTACGGACATCTTCCCAATAATGCGAGAGCTTTTCAGCCGCCTGTATATCCATTCGAACTTCACGTCCACTGCCGTTCATTGCATAATAAAGCGAATTTGCACTTGGCTGGGATGTCAGACCCGCCATCGTTCCAAGAGCTGTGTCAACGATATCAACGCCTGCCTGGATCGCCTTCGAATACATATAAATACCATTACCACTCGTATCGTGTGTGTGAAGATGAATTGGCAGGCTAACCGTATCTTTCAGTTCAGAGACCAGTCGATAGGCCGCTTCCGGTTTCAGCAAGCCGGCCATATCCTTGATGGCCAGAATGTGAGCTCCTGAAGCCTCCAGTTCTTTTGCCATATCTTTATAATATTGAACTGTATATTTATCTCTGCTCGGATCCAGAATATCACCAGTGTAACAAATCGCCGCTTCAGCAATCTTTCCGCTCTGACGAACTTCATCGATGGCCACTTCCATTCCTTTAATCCAGTTGAGGCTGTCAAAAATACGGAAAACATCAATTCCGGCCTCACCGGATTTCTGAACAAAATCACGGATGACATTATCCGGATAATTTTTATAGCCTACAGCATTAGCTCCACGGAAAAGCATCTGCAACAGAACATTTGGCATCTGCTCCCGCAACTTGATCAAACGCTGCCAAGGGTCTTCTTTGAGGAAACGGTATGAAACATCAAACGTTGCCCCTCCCCACATTTCCATCGAGAACAGATCATGCTGCAAACGTGCCGTCTCTTTGCCGACCTCGAACATATCATGTGAACGAAGGCGTGTTGCGAGCAGGGATTGATGGGCGTCCCGGAACGTTGTATCCGTTAACAGAACGTCTTCCTGCTCATGAATCCATGCAGCAAGCCCATCCGCACCTCTTTCATCGAAAATCTGTTTTGTGCCGGGTGGCAAAGTTGTGGACAAATCGATTTCCGGTTTTCTCGGAGCCGCATGAATCGGTTTCTTTTTCTTTTCGATTCCGGGAAATCCATTAACTGTTACATTCCCGATATAACTCAATAATTTGGTACCTCTATCTTGTCGCACCGGGAATAAGAATAATTCCGGTGTGGTATCAATAAAGCTGGTATCAAATTCGCCTTTAATAAATTTAGGGTGCTTTACAACATTTTCCAAAAAAGGAATATTTGTTTTAATGCCGCGTATGCGGAATTCTTGCAGATTACGGTCCATTTTGCCTGCGGCTTCTTTGAAGGTCAAAGCCCAAGTCGACAATTTGACTAATAGTGAATCGTAATACGGAGAAATGACCGCTCCCTGGAAGGCGTTGCCTGTATCAAGACGTACCCCAAAACCGCCACCCGAACGGTAAACCATCAGCCTGCCGGCATCCGGCATGAAATCGTTGACCGGATCTTCAGTTGTTACCCGGGATTGGATGGCAAAACCGAATAACGGAATCTTATCCTGAGACGGAATGGCTATGACATCGCCGTGAAGCTCATGGCCTCTGGCAATATGGATCTGTGCATGCACAATATCGATGCCAGTGATCATTTCTGTTATCGTGTGTTCAACCTGGATCCGCGGATTTACTTCAATGAAAAAGAATTCATCATTGGAAACAAGGAATTCGACTGTTCCTGCATTTATGTAATCAATATTCTTCATGAGTTTTACAGCCGCATCACAAATTTCATTGCGCAATTTGTCGTTGATTGAATTTGACGGTGCTATTTCCACCACTTTTTGATGGCGCCGCTGAATCGAACAATCCCGCTCATAAAGATGGACAATATTGCCGGCTGTATCACCCAGAATCTGCACTTCGATATGCTTCGGTTTTTCCACAAATTTTTCCACGTACATTTCATCGGATCCAAAAGCGGCTTTGGCTTCGGACTTTGCCCGTTCATATGCCGATGCCAGTTCTCCGTGATTGCGTACAATGCGCATGCCGCGCCCGCCGCCGCCAAGAGAGGCTTTGATCATCAATGGGAAACCGGCTGTTTTGCTGAATTCTTCTACTTCTTTAAGATCGGCTACCGGTCCATCAGTTCCCGGAATAACAGGGATTCCCGCAGCAATCGCCTGTGAACGCGCTTTCACTTTATCCCCGAACATATCGAGATGCCTCGATGTCGGGCCAATGAATATGATGCCTTCTTCTTCACAGCGTCGTGCAAAATGAACATTTTCCGATAAAAATCCGTAGCCGGGATGAACGGCATCTGTTCCTGTATCCTTTGCAATACGAATGATATCTTCAATATCAAGATAAGCATCAATCGGTTTTTTCCCTTTACCCACTAAATAGGATTCATCCGCTTTATAGCGGTGATAAGAACCACTGTCTTCTTGTGAATAGATTGCAACTGTCGGAATTTTCAGTTCTGTACATGCGCGGAAAACCCTTATAGCGATTTCTCCGCGGTTTGCCACTAAAATTTTGCTAATTTTTTTCACAAAGCAGCACACCCTTTATTTTTTTGTTTTTTCATATTTGTAGAACATGGAGACATTCATTAATACTCCCATAGCTAACGATAACAAAATTACGGAAGTTCCGCCATAACTTATAAAAGGCAGCGTTACACCGGTCAACGGAATTATGCCCGTCAAACCGCCAAGATTTACGAAAGACTGTATCCCAATCATACTTGCTACGCCACCAGCAAGCATTCGTGCCAAAGGATCTTTTGTAGTCATTGCGATATATAGGCCGCGAAGTACGATGAAAGCCAATCCCCCTATGACGAATACTACCCCCAGGACTCCCAGTTCTTCCGCAATGACCGACATGATGAAGTCTGTATGCGGCTCCGGCAGGTAACCTAATTTCTGCACTGACTGACCAAGCCCTAAACCGCTGAGGCCACCAGAGCCGATTGCCAGATAGCCATTTACTATCTGCATTCCGAATCCAAGTTCATCTGTGAAAGGATTGAAAAAAGCCTCCAATCTTCCCATTCGCTTCTCAGTGAAAATACTATCCGACGCAAACAGCATGACCGGCCCGATGAACAGCATTGCTGCACCTATGACCATAGCTGCAAGTTTCATAAACGATTTAAATCTGATGCCACTCGCAGCCATAACTGACAGGCCTACTGCTCCAATAATCATCATTGAACCAAGGTCCGGTTCCAGAAATACGGAAACCAGTACCAGAGTGAGGATGATAACCGGCGGCATAATGGATTCGTTTAATTTATTTATATTGCCTTTGTTGTATTTATTGGAGAAAACGCCTGCAAGGTAGAAAATCATGCCGACTTTCGCCACTTCTGAAGGCTGGAGGTTTGCAAATCCCAATTCGATCCAACTTTGGGCACCTCCTCTAGTGGTACCGATAAAGTGGACAAGTATCAGGCTGATGAATACAACACTTAGGATGGAAGCCATCATCCATTTCTTGCTGAAATGCTTGTAAGGAAAAAAAGCTGCCAGAATAAATGCAGGAAAAGCTATGCTAAGGTTTCTGATTTGTTGTTTATAGAATGTGTCCGGCGGCCAATCGTAATAGTTTACCGCCCATGCCATACTCGCACTGTAAATCATAACCAGGCCAAAAAGCGTTAACGCAAGGTAGGCAAAAAGCAGAGGGTAGTCAAAATTAGCGGCGTACCGCTTTATGTATTGTTTCATATTCAAACCTCATTTAAATTTTTTAGTAGTATATAGGTTGAACTAATAAACCTGTAGTAGCCGATATTCCACAAAACAGCTTGCTAAGACTTTGACCGGAGCTTGCGAGGTCAAGTCTTTGCGATGCAGGAGCATGCTTATTTAACCCTATGCCCCTGGGCATCTGCGCTGTTTTGCTCCATATCTAAGATACCCTCTCAATCAAAGTTACTTTCCTAGCGCAGGAGCATAGTCTTTGTTTTGGTCCTTCTGCGACGAGCAGTGCGCAGGAGCATAGTCTTTGCTCTTGTCCAAAGCACCGAAGCGGCATACTTCACTGATTCTTTGATTCAACCTATATAATTTGAAACTTCACTCTTTTTTTTATTAGTAAAAAAACTCAAACAAATATCGTTTGAGTTTGTGTTATTTATTCGTGTACGCTTCGTGCAGTATTGATAATTTTTTCTCAAGCGTATCCATTAAATTTTTGCCTTCATGTTTCTCGATCAGCCCTAGTTTCACCGCAAAATCTATTTCGCGGGACAGACCGAACATTTGAGTATCCAGGACTTCTTCATATAAAGGGCAGGATGGCAATGTGAGATTGTCCATTTGCACCTTGATCAACTGCTCTATTTTCTCTGCATCGGCTCTAAGGAGGTCCAATGCTTTATGCTGATAAGTTTGTTCTTCTGTGTGCTCCATGAGGACTCCCCCATTACTGATATTTCTTCTGTTCAACCTGTTTAAAGTGTATCTTTTAAACAATGAAATTGCAAGCCTCCTCTTCACCGGAAGCAATCACTTTAGGAACTTGACAAAGACAGGTATACTGAAAGGAGAGCTATTATCAAGATGGAGGGTTTTACTAATGGAATTTATCATTCAAATTAAAGGTGATGTGAAATTCAAACTGACTTTGGATCCCACAGTATGGATTTTCGATGACCGCAAACTGGATCTTGCAAAATATTTTACCGAAGAGCGCGTTAAGCGGGACGAACTGGAAGAATACAAACGCGGCATGGGTGAACATTGGTCGCGCGAGATCATGGAAGGTGCAACTGTGCCGCCTACCCTGAATTCTGAAAAGAGATATAAAAAGCAGGAAAAACAGGAAATGCTCACAGGTACATTCGGCATTTTGTTCAAACCCTTCATTGAAAATGCAGAACCTGTCGAATCTGCAGAAACTGTCGTTTTCGAATCCTCAAATGGCGAATACAGTTTCCCTCTCGAAACTTCAAAGGGTCTGGTCCTCAAGTTCAGCCATGAAGGCAAGCCGCTCCGCGAAGACGGCCCAGTCCATATACTGCTGCCAGATGGAAGCAATCTGGAAAATCCGATAACCAATGTAACAGCCATAAGGGTAGAATAGGAGTGAACCATCATGCGTGTTAAATGTGTAATTTGCGATACCATCGAGGAATTGGTAGATGATACCCTTGAGGCAAAGCGCCTTAGAAACCGGCCGATCCACACTCATATGTGCAAAACCTGCAACGAGCGAATCGAATTGCGCACCAAAGAGCGGCTGGCAACAGGGAAATTCCATTTTTACCGAAGTTCCCGCAAAATTGAGGAAGACTTTTGATGAAGTTCCTGAAAGGTGTCTGGATTGGATTTTGGAGCGGACTGATACTGGGTTTATTGTTTAAATGGATTCAGTCCGTAACCGGTGTAAATGTATATCTGCTGTTATTGAATGTTGATTTTATACCGGTTATTGGTGATGTTCAATGGTCAGAAATGACGGAATTCCTGTTTCATACAGCAGTTTCCGTAATGATCGGAATCGTGTATGTCTATTTTGCAAAACGTCGCTCCTATACATTCGGGCAATTGACCGTTTTGAGCCTGATCCTTTGTTCGCCTACTTATTTTCTCTATTTCATCCTATCTTCTCTGGCGATCACAGATCAGGTTCCAGGTCTCACCGACTGGGAAGCCATCACCTATTGGGTTTTCGGCCACCTGACATATTCTTTATTGCTGCCGATACTTTATAAAACATTCGAACGCAAAAACGCTGCATCTCAATGAGATGCAGCGTTTTCGCGTTTTTCGCGCCATAAGCGGATTTTATAAAGAATCAGGATTAGCGCGGCAATGACCAGACCTTCCACAACCGGCAGGAAGAAAGCTAAAAAAGTCAGCCCCAATCCACCGGCTGCCAGAAACAGGCCGATGACGATGTTTTTTCCGAGCGGCAGCTTTTTAGCAAACCCCAGTTTATATACCAAAGCCGACAGTAGAAGGATTATTGCAAATAACGCATATCCTGCTGCTTCAATCGGCAGATTCTGATAAAGCAAACGGGCTACCGGATACATACTATCATAGACAAATGAACGTTCATCCATGGATTATACATCCTTCCATTCGATTATTCTTCGATGGCAACTTTTTTCTTTTTCGCCACACGCTCACGTTCGTTTTTATCAAGAATCTTTTTACGCAGACGGATTGTCTGTGGTGTAATTTCGCAATACTCATCGTCGTTCAAGTATTCAAGCGCTTCTTCAAGACTCATCAAACGTGCTTTTTTCATTGTTGTAGTTTGGTCTTTATTCGCTGAACGGATGTTTGTCGCAGCTTTGATCTTCACGATGTTGACTGTCAAATCGCTGTCGCGGTTATGTTCTCCGACAATCATACCTTCGTAAATTTCAGCGCCAACTTCAACAAATGCAGTTCCGCGGTCTTCGATGCCCATCAAGCCATAAGTCGACACTTTTCCGCGCTCCATGGATACCAATACACCCTGGCGACGTCCGCCAACACGGCCGGAAGCTACAGGCTGGTAGCTGTCAAACGTATGGTTAATGATTCCGTAGCCACGAGTCTGCGTCAGGAATTCAGTAGTGTAACCGATCAATCCGCGAGCAGGAACGTTAAATACAAGGCGAACCTGTCCACTTCCGTTGTTGATCATATCAAGCATTTCACCTTTACGCTCACCCAATGATTCAATGATCGCACCAGTATATTCTTCCGGTACATCAACTTGCACACGTTCAACCGGTTCACAGCGAACGCCATCAACCATGCGTACAATAACTTCCGGTTTTGATACTTGGATTTCAAATCCTTCACGGCGCATGTTCTCGATCAAAATCGACAAATGCAATTCTCCGCGTCCGGATACAACCCATGCATCAGGAGAATCCGTTGGATCCACACGAAGTGAAACGTCCGTTTCCAACTGGGCATCCAAACGTTCCTGAATTTTTCTTGATGTGATGAATTTACCTTCTTTACCTGCAAACGGGCTGTTGTTGACAAGGAAAGTCATTTGCAGAGTTGGTTCATCAATGCGGAGAATCGGTAAAGCTTCCTGATGGTCCTGAGGACATACAGTTTCTCCAACGTTGATATCTTCCATACCAGAAATGGCGATCAAGTCACCAGCTTCGGCTTTTTGGATTTCAATGCGTTTAAGACCCATGAAACCATGGATTTTTGTAACACGGAAATTTTTAACTGATCCATCAAGCTTCATCAGCGCGACAGACTGTCCGACTTCGATTGTGCCACGGAATACACGGCCAATACCGATACGTCCAACATAATCATTATAATCAAGAAGGGCTACCTGGAATTGAAGCGGCTCATCTCTGTTATCGATAGGTGCAGGTACGTTATCCAAAATTGAATCGTAAAGAACCTGCATCGTCTCTTCCTGATCGCTTGGATCTGGAGAAAGGCTCGCAGTACCATTCATAGCGGATGCAAAAATGACAGGGAATTCCAACTGTTCATCGTTAGCTTCCAGTTCGATGAACAACTCGATGACTTCGTCAACAACTTCTTCAGGACGTGCAAAGTCACGGTCAATTTTGTTTACAACTACGATAGGTTTCAAGTTTTGCTCAAGAGCTTTTTTCAATACAAAGCGGGTTTGTGGCATACAGCCTTCATATGCATCCACCACTAAAAGAACGCCATCAACCATTTTCATGATACGTTCCACTTCTCCGCCAAAATCGGCGTGTCCCGGAGTATCCAAAATGTTGATTTTAGCATCTTTATATTGAATCGCAGTGTTTTTTGCAAGGATAGTGATTCCGCGTTCTCTTTCAATATCGTTAGAATCCATCGCCCGTTCATCCATATGTTCATTCGAACGGAAAATTCCTGATTGCTGCAGCAACTGATCCACAAGTGTCGTTTTACCATGGTCGACGTGGGCAATAATCGCAATATTTCTAAGGTCGTTACGTAAGTTAGTCATATTTTCACTCCAATATTCTTTTTTCGTGCCTATAACTGTGCTAGTATAGCACATACAGGGAAAAAACCCTAAGATTTTATTTCAGCATCTAATTAGCAGGAGGAAAATAAATGAAAAATGGTAAATGGATTTTCGCTCTTTACTCTATAGCCGCCTTGTTGGCAATGGTTGGAATTGGTCTTGCAGTGGCATTCCGCAGCGTGCCGATGGTACTTTTGGCAATCGCTTTGCTTGGTGTCATCATGGTTTTCGGTTTCAGAAAAAAACGGGAAATGATCGAAGCCGGTTTATTGTAAGTAAGTATTTTTTATGGCAAGCATCACGATAAATTTTTCATCTTGTTAATAATATCTTTAATTAATGAAACAAAAAAAGGATGCGGCTTCGCATCCTTTTTTTGAGCTTGTTGAGAAAGTAAAAATGAAAGCCGATATTCCGCAAAACAGCTTCGAAGACAGTAGACGTGTCCTGCACGGAAACTGTCTTTGCGACGAAGTGCGCAGCACTGCAGGAGCACGATTTTAAGGCTGCTCCTGCATCGCTTCGCTAGCTTCGTCGGCATTCGCCTGCTCCCCTGGGCGTCTTCGCTGTTTTGCTCCATATCTCAGCTCTCTTTCTATAAAGGAATACACGTTTAGATGTTGTATGTGAGAAGGTGAACACTTGCATTATCAGCACAGAACAGAATGAAGCGGCAGGCGGCGACTCCATCGGGAACCAGAGCTAGTCCTGAGACCCCGCAGGGAAGGTTTGACCGAACACCATTCGGTCGAACCTTTGCGACGAAGCGTGGAACGCTGCAGGAGCATCGGTTTTTCGGAGCGAGCGAGGAGGCTCAGGCAGCTCCCCGAGGAAAGCGTTCGCCTAGAGCGAAATGATTGGAGAAGTTGTCGGTTTCTCGACAGCCAGAAAAAAGGATGCGGCTTCGCATCCTTTTTTTATTTAGGCAAAATATATTTTTCGAGTATTTGCGAATGAATGGAAGGGTTTGCGGCGAGAAACGTATCCTGCTCCAAAAGATTCGCCGGTGCCCCGTTAAAGTTGGTGGCTATCGCACCCACTTCACCGGCAATCACCATGCCTCCAGCAATGTCCCAAGGTGACAGCCTCATTGACAGATAGGCATCCACCCTTCCACTGGCAAGGTATGCAAGTTCAAGAGCTGCCGAACCATAGGATCTGATTCCACGGACATCCTGTATCAATTGCAAAGTCCCTTTGTGGTCGAAGTAGCTGTTTGGAACCGCCCAGGTGGCGTTCATCGCAATGATTGATTCCCCGATCACGGTATCTTTCAGCTTGCTTAGCCTTTCATCGTTATAATAGGCGCCTCCTCCCAGCACACCATGATATAAATCATCATTGACAACATCATATATGTACCCGAGTTTGCCGATTCCTTCTTCATAAACACCGAGCGATATCGCAAAATTTCTTTTCTGATGAACGAAATTCATCGTCCCGTCAATGGGGTCCAGCAGCCATATGATGCCTTTATGGTCCTGGATATCATCGCCGAACCCCTCTTCACCGTAAATCCGGTGGCCTGGAAAATCACGGTTGATGCGTGAAATAAAAAATTGTTCGATTTCTTTATCAATATTTGTAACGAGATCGTCGGCATCAGATTTTGATTCTATTGAGATATCCGAAAGGAAAGAGTTGCGTATTCTATGCCCTGCTTCCTTGATGATCGATTTGATATATCTGTCCATTTCGTGCAAATCCATAAAAAGCTTCCTCCTCTGTTTCCACCAGTATAACGTCAAAAGGCACCCGCTGTCATACTCCAGCAAGTGCCTTTAAAGATGAAAAATATTAAAGCGCATGAAGTGCCTCCAGTTCCACGTGTATTTCCTGAAGCCGTTTTTTGCTATTTTCCATTTCCCGCTCATTCTTATTCTGCATTGCATCAAACAGGGAAGCAAGCTCATAATCTAGTTCCAGCTTCAATACGTGGATATACTCTTTTTCGACATCGGCTTTGCGGATTATTTGGATCATCTGTTTCATCATTAGCACCCCTTCCCTTTTTGATTCCAATAATTTCGAAAATTTAATCCGGTTAAGGGACTTTACCCGATTGCCTTTAATCAGAAACGTCTTTCTATAATATTTTGCTAAAGTCCTGTAAAATATTATTCATGTGCAATTAAAGGAGGAAACAGCAGTATGTCTTATTGGAACGAGAAACATTTCAAGGTATTTGAAACCCCCGGACTTGAAGCCCGGATGTCAGCGCTCATCGAAAAAGTACGGCCCAAATTCGAAGAGCTTGGACAACAATATTCTTCATATTTTTCAAGTAAAACCGGAGAAGAATTTCATCCGCACGTAGCTAAGCATATGCGGCGGACCGTCAATCCGCCAGATGACAGTTGGGTAGCGTTTGCCCCGAACAAACGGGGATACAAAGCGGTTCCGCATTTTCAGATCGGCCTGTGGGAAAGCCATGTCTTCATCATCCTGGCCGTTATCTATGAAGCTAAAGGAAAATCCGCCATGGCTGAACGTCTGTTGCAGTCAGAAGCCATCAGTAAACTGCCACGCGATATGGTTGTATCAGGAGACCATATGAAACCGGAAGCTTTCACTTTGCAGGATTTGGGAGAAGCCGGTGCTGAGCAGCTCTTGCGGCGTTTACGGGATGTAAAAAAAGGGGAATTCGTCATCGGCCGCCATTTGCAGCGGGAACAGGCCGATAACTTGAGTAAAAGCCAATTCGACGAACTTGTCGAAAAAACATTTGACGAATTGCTGCCGATTTATAATTTGATGCTGAATAAATAATAGAAGATAAAAAAACCCGCAACGGAAAATTCCGTTGTGGGTTTTTGTTTTATTGAGAAACAAACATGAAAACCGATATTGCGCAAAACAGCTTCGCTTGCCAAAACCCGTGCTCCTGCATCGCTTCGCTAGCTTCGTCGCAAAGAGTCGGCCGAACTATCTTCGGCCAACTCTTGGCTCGCGCTGAGCTAACTCGGTCTCGTTTCACTTCGCCCGAGTGGATCTCAGCACTTCGCTTGGTCCCCTGGGCGTCTTCGCTGTTTTGCTCCATATCTCAGATCACTTTCTATAAAGGAATACACGTTTAAGTGTATTGCACGTGAGAAAGTGGACACTTCCATTCTGCACACAACAGAATGAAGCGGCAGGCGGCGACTCCTGCGGGAAACAGAGCGTGTCCTGAGACCCCGGAGGGAAGGTTTGACCGAACACCATTCGGTCGAACCTTTGCGACGAAGCGCAGGGCGCTGCAGGAGCATCGGTTTTCAAAGCGACTGAGGAGGCTCAGGCCGCTCCCCGCGGAAAGCGTCCGCCTAGAGCGTAATGATTGGAGAAGTTGTCGGCTTCTCAACAGCCAGAAACCGCAACGGACAACCCCGTTGCGGTTTTGTTTTTGCTAATTATTCATTTTGAGCATCGGACCAGTCGGCGATGCTTTCAGTTCTTTGATCACCGGAAAACTGGCATAGCCGCTTTCTTCTTCAAACTCCCTGAAATACGTTTTTTCTTCTGAAATGGCTGGCACCACTTCTTTGAATTTCCGGTATCTTGCCATCATATCCTCACGGCTGATGCCTTTTTCGTATGCCATTTCTATTCCTTCAAAAAACGTCACCACATCAACAATCTCTTCTGTCGTCCATTCCATCGAAAAAGGATATGAATAGTCCATCGTATCTTCCTCCTCTATTCAAAGCTGCCCCATTTCCGGCTGATTTCTGCAGCTTCTTCCTTCATTCTATCAAATAATTCCTGGACAGTCGGCACGTCGCGAATCATTCCGGTCACTTGTCCGGCCCATCCGAATCCTTCGTCATTATGGCCTTCATAAATAAAACGTTTATTGGCTTCGCCGCTTATATAATCCTTCAATGATTCATACGTCGGACTCGTGTGTTCAATCTCCAGGATTTTGTCGGTCCAGTTGTTTTTGAGAGTTCTTGCCGGAGCCCCAATGCTTCTTTTTATAATGACTGTGTCGCTTTCAGAGCTGTGGACCAGCGCTTTTTTATAGGCTTCTGAAGCGTGTACACATTCTTTCGTTGCAATAAAACGCGTACCCATTTCCACGCCATCTGCACCGAGCGCAAATGCAGCCATTAATCCGCGGCCATCCCCGATGCCGCCAGAGGCGATGACAGGTATCGATACTGCATCCACTACTTGCGGTATCAATACCATTGTGCCGATATCATCACGTCCGAGATGCCCTCCTCCTTCGTGGCCAACGACCATAACGGCATCCGCCCCCAGCTTCTCTGCTTTCAAAGCCTGTTTACGGGCAGCCACCAACACAAGTTTCTTGAGGGGTGTGCCTTCCAGCTGTTCAAAGATGGGCGTGGGATTTCCCCCTGTCATGGAAACGACAGGCACTTTTTCTTCAATCGCGACATCCAGCATATGTGAAAATTCCCTGCCGTGCTCACCAATGGCGAAATTGACTCCAAAAGGTTTATCTGTCAATCTTCTTACCTTACGGATTTCTTCCTTCAATTTTTCGGGAGACTCAAGGCTCATCGCCGTAATTTGACCGAGGCCACCAGCATTTGAAACTGCGGCCGCCAATTCTGCATAAGCCAGATAGGCAAGTCCTCCCTGTATGATTGGTACTTCGATTTCCAGCAAGTCGGTAATCCGTGTATTGAATTGCATTATGCCACTCCTTTCTATCTGCTTCTCCTGTATTCGATGAAGACAGATTAAATCCTTTTATTTTTATAGAATACCTTGCATCAACATGCTATAATTCACTTTGTTTTCATTTTTATAAGCGAGGTGGTAATCCATTGTCACAATTAGAAACTCCGTTATTCGATGCTTTACTGAAGCACAGAAACCGGCACCCGATTCAATTCCATATTCCCGGCCATAAAAAAGGCCAGGGCGTCGATCCCGCATTCCGAGAGTTTGTCGGCGATAATATTCTTTCCATAGATCTGATCAATATCGCACCACTTGATGATCTGCACGCACCTAAAGGTGCCATCAAAAAAGCGCAGGAATTGGCGGCAGAAGCGTTTGGCGCTGACCATACATTTTTCTCCGTGCAAGGCACAAGCGGCGCCATCATGACAATGATTTTAAGCGTGGTCGGCCCGAACGACAAGATTCTGATTCCACGGAACGTCCATAAATCGATCATGTCAGCCATCGTCTTTGCGGGAGCGATCCCAATCTTCATCCATCCGGAAGTTGACCCGGAACTCGGCATTTCTCACGGCATTTCAGCCGAAGCTGTTGAAAAAGCCCTAATGGAATATCCGGATGCAAAAGCCGTTCTCGTCATCAATCCGACCTATTTCGGGGTTGCGGCTGATTTGAAACGCATCGTCGAAATTGCCCATGACCGGAAGATACCGGTTCTTGTAGATGAAGCGCACGGCGTCCACATCCATTTTCATAAAAGCCTGCCTGTGTCCGCCATGGCGGCCGGTGCCGATATGGCTGCCACATCCGTCCATAAGCTGGGCGGTTCCATGACGCAAAGCTCGGTGCTGAATGTCCGTGAAGGTTTGGTGTCGGCCAAAAGGGTGCAGTCTACGCTATCAATGCTGACGACAACTTCGACATCCTATCCAATCCTTGCCTCGTTGGATACTGCCAGAAGGCAATTGGCCATTCACGGTACAGATTTGATCGACCAAACGATACGGCTTGCAACTGATGCCCGTAAGCGAATCAATAAAATCCCGCATCTGCATTGTGTCGGCAGAGAGCTGCTGAAAACTTCCGCTACGTTTGATATGGATCCGACTAAATTGCTGATCAGTGTCAAAAATCTCGGCATCACTGGACATCAGGCCGAAGAATGGCTGCGGGAAAATGCCAATATCGAGATTGAGCTTTCCGATCTTTACAATATTCTTTGCCTGGTCACGATCGGAGATTCACGAAAAGAATTGAACCTGCTCGTAAATGCTCTTCAACGAATGAGCGAAGCCTATGACAGTGAAGCAGCCATCATTGAACCTGTCGTTCTGTTGCCGGATATTCCCCGCCTTGCAATGACACCCCGTGATGCATTTTATGCCAGCACGGAAGTTGTCAAAATTGACGAAGCGGTTGGCCGGATTTCTGCTGAATTCATCATGGTATATCCTCCAGGCATCCCCATTTTTATTCCCGGGGAAATCATTACACAGGAAAACATTGAATATATCCATATGAATGTCGAAGCAGGATTGCCTGTTCAGGGTCCTGAAGACGATACGTTAAAATTGCTGCGCGTCATAAAAGAGCAGCTTGCCATAAGATAAAAAAATCCGGAAGCGTGGTATCCCACGGTTTCCGGATTTTTTTATTCCTGTACGCCTTCGATTTCGTTCGGGTCGACAAATTCATAGCCTTTGTCGTTCAGGCCCTGCACTATTGCCGGCAATGCTTCAGCCGACCAGGCACGGTCGTGCATCAGAAGGTTTGCCCCGTTGCGCATCAGTTCTGTATTTACCATGATATCAGCCAACGCGTCCGCTTCCATATATTGCTTTTCCCAATCATAGCCGAAACTCCAATTCATGAGAACCATGCCTTCTTCTTTCACCAGTGCTCTGCTGAAATCAGTATTTACCCCATGAGGTGCCCGGAAGAATTGTGGGCGTTCTCCTATGATTTCCTCAACAAGGTCACTCAGTGAAATAATTTCTTCACGCTGCTGCTCTTCAGTAATCGTTTTTAGATTGGGATGTGAATATGTATGATTGCCTATGGCAAATCCCATCTCATGGATCTTTTTCAGGCTTTCTTTTTCTTCATCTGTATCCAGAAAATGCCCATTTACAAAAAAGATTGCCGGTACGCCCAATTCTTTTAAAGTTTCCGCCATTTCAACACCATGTTTGTCGGGAGCATCATCAATGGTCAATAAGACAGTTTGTGCATTAGCATCAGCAATCGGCTCAACCGAAGCGTTTACAGGGTTGACACGGTAAAGCGGCTCCGTTTCCACCACTTCTTCCGGCTCCTCTTCAGGTTCTTCGATATCTTTTTCTTCAGTAGCTTCATCGGTAGTTTCATCTGTGACTTCTTCAGTGTTCTCTCCGGCAGTTTCAGTCGCCGCTTCTTCTGTATCTTCTTTTTCAGTTGCAGCCGAGTTGTCTTCACCACTTGAACAAGCGGTTAAAAGAGCCAATCCTGCTGCCATTAAAATCCATTTTGCATGTATCATTCTTAGTATCACCTTAGCCCTTTCGCACATAATATTACCACATTTCTACAGCGATTATCAAAGCAAATATGTAAAAAAACCCTCTTCCGGAAAGAAAATTCCGAGAGAGGGGAAATTTTATAGGTAACAGATTTAAATTATTTTACGATGTGAATTGGAGTTCCCATAGCAACTTCTGCTGCTTCCATTGAAATCTCAGCCAAAGTTGGATGAGCGTGGATCGTCATGGCGATATCTTCCACAGTCATTCCTGCTTCAATTGCCAATCCGAGTTCTGCAATCATATCAGATGCGCCTGCTCCAACAATTTGAGCTCCAAGCAATAACCCGTCAGATTTACGTGACACCAGCTTCACAAAACCTTCAGTAGCATTTAAGGACAGTGCTCGTCCGTTTGCAGCAAATGGGAACTTCGCAGCCGCAGCTTCGAATCCTTCTTCTTTTGCCTGTTCCTCGGACAAACCGACGCTTGCAAGTTCCGGATCTGTAAAGCAGACAGCCGGAATAGCCATATAATCAACTTCAGACTTCTCGCCAGCAATTACCTCTGCAGCAACTTTACCTTCATAAGACGCTTTGTGCGCCAATTGCAGGCCAGCTACCACATCACCGATAGCATAGATATTCGAAATGTTCGTACGGCATTGTTTGTCGACTTCGATAAGTCCGCGCTCGCTCATTTTGACATTCAACTCTTCAAGACCCATTTCATCAGTATTTGGACGACGTCCCACGGTTACCAATACATAATCGGCTTCAACGGTTTTCTCTTCTCCGCCTGCCTCATAAGTTACAGTAACGCCTGAATCTGTTTCTTCCACACCTTTAGCGGAAGCTTTCGTGATCACTTCAACGCCTTTTTTCTTCAATCCTTTTTTAACGATCGAAGTCATCTGTTTCTCAAATCCTGCAAGAATATCAGGTGCACCTTCAAGGATCGTCACTTCAGATCCCATATTCGCAAATGCAGTACCAAGCTCTGTACCAATATAACCGCCGCCGATAACGACAAGTTTTTTCGGAAGTTCTGTAAGTGCCAATGCGCCTGTAGAGTTAATAACACGGTCTGTAAATTTAAAAGTTGGAATCTCTACTGGACGTGATCCTGTAGCAATGATTGCATTTTTAAATTTATACGTTTGCGAAGACTTATCGTCCATTACTTTAACTGTATTTTCATCTACGAAATAGGCTTCACCGCGGACAATTTCAACTTTATTGCCTTTCAATAAAGACTCGACGCCGCCGGTCAATTTTTTTACAACGCCATCTTTGAAAGCCTGAGCTTTTTCAAAGTTAAGCGTCACTTCTTTGGCAACTACACCCATATCGTCGGAATGTTGAGCTTCCACAAAACGATGTCCTACAGAAATCATCGCTTTTGAAGGGATACACCCAACGTTCAGGCAAACGCCACCAATATATTCCTTTTCAACGATTGTTACTTTTTGGCCAGTTTGCGCTGCACGGATTGCTGCAACGTATCCGCCAGGGCCTGAGCCGATGACGAGCGTATCTGTTTCGATCGGAAAATCTCCTACTACCATAATTTTACGCCTCCATTAATAGTAATTCTGGTTCACTCAACAAACGCTTGATGTGATTTAATGCATGTTGCGCTGTTGCTCCATCGATCATTCGGTGATCGAAGCTCAATGATAATGCTAACACAGGTGCTGCGACAATTTCACCATTTTTAACCACAGGTTTTTCGGCGATGCGGCCGATTCCAAGAATTGCCACTTCAGGATGGTTGATGACAGGTGTGAACCATTGGCCTCCCGCAGAACCGATGTTCGTAATCGAACAGGATGCACCTTTCATTTCCGCTGCAGTCAATTTGCCGTCACGAGCTTTAGTCGCAAGTGTATTGATTTCATCGGAAATTGCGAATACCGATTTGCGGTCTGCATTTTTTATGACCGGAACCATAAGGCCTTTTTCTGTATCCGCTGCAATGCCGATATTGAAATAATGCTTCTGGATCACTTCACTTGTTTCATCGTCGAACGATGTATTCAATGCAGGGAATTCGCGCAATGTGCTGACCAGCGCTTTTACTACATACGGAAGGTAGGTCAATTTGATTTCTTTTTCAGCAGCAATGTCTTTGAATTTTTTGCGGTGAGCCACCAATTCCGTTACATCCACTTCGTCCATCAGAGCGACGTGCGGAGCTGTATGTTTGGAATGGACCATGGCTTTTGCAATTGCTTTGCGTATTCCGGACATTTTTTCGCGTGTTTCCGGAAATTCACCTTCAGGAACTGACGCCGTTTCTTTCGCTGCAGGTGCTTTTTCTTCTTTCTGCTCTGCACTTTCTGCAGGAACTTCTTCTTTAACAGGTTCAGCAGCTTTCTGATCGCCGCTCAAGAATGCTTCAATATCTTCTTTCATGATGCGGCCGTTGTTCCCAGAACCACTAACTTTTTTGATATCTACATCTTTATCACGCGCAAATTTGCGGACAGATGGCATGGCAATGATGCGGGCATTCGGATCAGCTTCTGTTTCTGCCTGTGGTTGGGATCCTGCTCCAGTATCACCACCGCGATGCTGCTCTTCAGCAGGTGCTTTTTCAACATCCTGTCCTGATTCTGCAGTGCCAGCCTGCACTTGCTCTTCTGTTTCTTCTGCTTCTTTCGGCTCTTCTTTTTGTTCTTTCGCTTCAGGAGCCGCATCTTCTCCTCCGTCTTCATCGGGAGAATCGATTCGAACCAGCACATCACCGACTACAGCTACGGTGCCTTCTTCCACCAGCACTTCTTTAATTGTTCCGGAGACTGGTGAAGGAATTTCAACGACTGCTTTGTCATTTTGAATTTCGACAAGTACGTCATCTTCTTCAATCGTGTCACCGGCTTTAACGAACCATTTTACGATTTCACCTTCATGGATACCTTCTCCGATATCCGGCAAACGAAATTCATAAGCCATCAGTTTCACCCTTTCTTCTCTATCTATTTAAAAAGTTAGCACTTTTTTCGCTGTTTCTACTATATCCTTAGCGTTGGGAAGCCAAACTTCCTCTGCCTGTGAGAATGCAAACACAGTATCTGGAGCTGTTACACGCAGAACAGGCGCATCAAGGCTTAGAATTGCACGATCCATAATTTCCGCTACGATATTCGCAGCAATCCCAGCTTGTTTTTGAGCTTCCTGAACGACCATTGCACGGCCGGTTTTTTCAACAGATGCAACGATTGTTTCAATATCAAGCGGCTGGACAGTACGCAAATCGATGACTTCTACTGAGTATTCTTCTTTTTCAAGTTCTTCTGCAGCTTTCAAACTTTCCTGTACCATTGCTCCGTAGGCGATAATCGTCAAGTCTTTGCCTTCACGTTTAATATCCGCTTTGCCAAGTGGAATCGTATATTCCTCTTCCGGCACTTCCTGACGGAAAGAACGGTAAAGTTTCATGTGCTCAAGGAAAATAACAGGGTCGTTATCGCGAATTGCTGAAATGAGCAAACCTTTCGCATCATATGGGTTTGATGGAATTACCACTTTCAAACCTGGTGAAGCTGCCATCAGCCCTTCAAGTGAATCAGCATGCATTTCCGGAGTATGGACGCCGCCGCCGAATGGGGAACGGATTGTTACAGGTGCGTTTTGGCTGCCGCCGCTGCGGTAACGCATGCGCGCCATCTGGCCACTGATTGAATCCATTACTTCAAAGACAAATCCGAAAAACTGGATTTCCGGTACCGGACGGTATCCTTGCAAGGCTAGACCAATTGCCAGTCCGCCAATTCCGGATTCAGCTAAAGGTGTATCGAAAACACGGTCTTCACCAAATTCTTTTTGCAAACCTTCTGTTGCACGGAAAACTCCGCCGTTATTCCCTACGTCTTCACCGAAAACAAGAACGTTTTCATCATTTTTCAGCTCTGTTTTCAGAGCGTCAGTAATCGCTTGGATCATTGTCATTTGTGCCATGGCTTACTTCGACTCCTTTGCTTTATAAATATCCATCTGCTCTTTTACATTGAATGGCATTTCTTCATACATGATTCCGAGCAAATCAGTTACTTTTTGTTTCGGAGCTCCATCCGCTTTTTTAATCGCGGCTTTAATTTCTTCTTTAGCCTGTTCCATCACTTCTGTTTCCTTCTCTTCACTCCAAAGGTCTTTGCCTTCAAGGTATTTACGGAAACGTACGAGAGGATCTTTCTTTTCCCATTCGCTGTCAATATCCGAAGTACGGTAGCGTGTCGGGTCATCACCGGCCATTGTATGAGGGCCGTAGCGATAGCAGAATGTTTCGATCAAAGTCGGTCCGTCGCCTTTTATCGCGCGTTCACGTGCATCACGTGTCACAGCGTAAACAGCAAGCGGATCCATGCCATCGACAAAGATTCCTGGAATGCCGGCTGCTACTGCTTTTTGAGCAATTGTTTTCGCCGCAGTCTGAACTTCACGAGGTGTTGAGATTGCATACTGGTTGTTTTGAACGATGAAAATAGCTGGTGCACGGAAAGATCCCGCAAAGTTAATTCCTTCATAGAAATCACCTTGTGATGAACCGCCTTCTCCTGTGTAAGTAATAGCTACTGCTTCTTTTTTACGTTTCTGCATGCCCAGCGCCACTCCGGTTGCCTGGATAAACTGAGCACCGATAATAATTTGCGGTGGCAAAACATTCAAGCCTTCGGGCATCTGGTTCCCCATGAAATGTCCGCGTGAGAAAAGGAACGCCTGTTCAAGAGGCCAGCCGTGCCAGATCAATTGTGGGACATCGCGATATCCCGGCAAGATGAAATCTTCTTTTTTCAATGCAAAATGAGATGCAATCTGAGATGCTTCCTGCCCCGCAGTCGGCGCGTAAAAACCAAGGCGCCCCTGGCGGTTAAGTGAAATAGAACGCTGATCAAGAATACGGGTGTAAACCATTCTTCTCATCAATTCCTGCAGTTCCTCATCCGATAACTCCGGATTTGCCTCTTCGTTAACAATTTCGCCTTCTTCATTTAAAATCTGGAACATTTCAAACTTTTCTTCGATTTCGCCCAGTGTCTTTACTGGATCGAACTGCTGTGATTTTTTGGCAGCCATAAAAGCAACTCTCCTTTTTATCTGTATTAAGATTCTAAACAATTGGTAGTAATACAAGCGCACATTCCTCTTCAGTATACGTTACATGATATTAAGGGTCAATCATGGAGAAGCTTTATGCAGCAAGCATCTAAAATACGTAGAATATTCGAAAACCAATAAACTGTATTATAGACACGGCGGTCTCTGTACTATATAACAGCCAGTAATTTCACCTCTTTTATAGCACAGAAAAAAGCGGCCAATTGGCCGCTTATTCGTTGTCTGCATTCATTTTTTCAATAAGATTGTTTTTCATTTCATTGAACTGTTCGGTTTGCTCATTAAAAGCTGTAACAGCGTTTTGCACTTCCTGGTTCTTGTCATTGACGGTAACTGTTTTCTCCTGCAGCACCTGCAATTCTGTTTCTTCATTCAACAGCAATTCGTAAAGTTCTTTTTGTTCTGCCGCCAATTCTTCATATACAGCTGCAAATTGTTCGTGTGCATCAAATCGTTCATTCATTGTAGTTTTTAAAGCAGTCAGATCAGATTTCAGATCCTCTTCTTCAGTTTCTTCGATAACAGTATCGATTTCCTGGAAAACTTCTTCAGCCGAATCTATCGAAGCTTTTTCGGTTTCAAGCAATTCCAGCCGCTCGTCAACAGAAGCAAGCGCTTCTTCAGCATTTGTTCTGACGTCTTCCTGTTGTTCCTGGGTCAATGCCATGATGGATTCGAATTTTTCCTGTTCACTGGATTCGAGCTCCTCCATTTGGCTTTGCGTGTCACGGTAATCACTTTCTGCATCAAATGTATCTTTCAGCACTGCATCCAATTGTTCTTCAGTTGAAGGACCTGAACATGCGCTTAAAAGTAGGGCACTTGATATTCCTGCTGTCAATATGTATCTTTTCAATCGAAACCCTCCTTATTGCATAGTTTAACTATATTATGATGCTCAAAAAAATACAACTGCTAATATAAGCAAATTTTCTTTTGTAGCTCAGCTGCATTGCGTTATACTGTTTGTTAGATGCACCATGATTGAAAGGATTGAGTCGATTGATATTAATGAGTGATATCATACGCGAAGGTCACCCGACACTTCGCCAGAGAGCAGAGCAGGTTGAATTTCCATTAACTGAGGAAAACAGGAAATTAGCCGAAGAATTGATGGAGTATGTAGTCAACAGCCAGGACGAAGAAATGATCGAGAAATATGACCTCCGTCCGGGAGTCGGGATTGCAGCGCCACAAGTTAATGAACCCAAGCGCATTTTCGCCATTCATTTTGATGAAGAGTCCGGTGAAGATTTGAGCATCATTGCCATCAACCCGAAAATTGTCAGCCATTCGGTCGAAAAAGCGTACCTTGCTTCTGGAGAGGGATGTTTGTCAGTCGATCGATCGATTCCCGGCTATGTTCCGCGCTATGCAAGAATAACCATTAAAGCTTTTGACCTGGAAGGCAATGAATACAAGCTGCGTCTGAAAGGACTGCCGGCAATCGCGTTTCAGCACGAGTTGGACCATTTGAACGGTGTCATGTTCTATGACCACATCAATTCCGATAACCCATTTGCGGAGATTGAAAATGCCGTGGCCATCACCAGGGATATAGCAGAATAATCCATAAAGAGGCTGGCGGGCAAATCCCGTCAGCCCCTTTTTTTTCTTTTAAATCAGCCCAAGATGTGCAAACGCTTTTGCCAATCCATCTTCATCGACATGCGCTGTAATATGCGATGCCACTCTTTTCGTATCCCGGTGCCCATTGTCCATCGCTACACTGAAGCCTGCCGTCTGCATCATCTGCAAATCGTTCAGGCCATCCCCAAAAGCAATCGTATTTTCGATAGCATGGCCGGTGCTGGCAATCAATTTCTCGATGCCACTCGCCTTTGATCCGCCTTTCGGTAAAATATCGCACGATACCCGGTGCCACCGAACAAATTGGAAGTCCTTGAAATTTTCATGATATTGCGCTTCTTCTTCTTTCGTACAAAATACCAAGGATTGATAAATATCATTATCCAGATGGAAATCCAATTCGGTATCGGGATGTGGAAACTTCAGGCTTTTCAGGCTCTCATCGATATCCGGATGGTAATCGATGGATGAAACCATTTTTTTGCCATTCATGAAAACAAGCGGATGATTTCTTTTTTCCGCGAACCGAAACACCTTCTCCAGCATTTCCGGATCGAGAGCCTCTGTATGGATCACTTCATTATCGCGGACAATATACTGACCGTTGAATGAAATGAATGTTTCTATATTCAATTTTTTCCGTAAATCCGGGAACATGAAAGGTGCCCGTCCCGTTGCAATCGCCAATTCGTGGCCATTGACCCTTGCCTGCTGCAGCGCTTCAAATGCTGAAGCAGGCAGTTCTTTCTGTGAATTCAATAAAGTCCCATCAATGTCCAGCAGTAATAATTTTCCCATTCTATCTATCTCCAATCCTTTGGCTGGCCGGCTTTGCCGGCTGTTGCGCCTCTTTACTTTTGTCAGAAAATACAGTATTATTTACATAAGGAGTGAGCAGCCATGCTGAAGCGTTTGAAAAGAAAACTACTCAGAAGGCTTAACGGCATCATGAACAAAAAGAAAATCGCATAGCTATTATAGCCCTTCTCCGCAAAATAAGAAGGGCTATTCTTTATTTTAAAACAGTGACATGATAATATAAAGAAAGTGAATTTATCTTGAACGTGGAAAAAGGAGAGCAAACTATGATTTTTAAAGTATATTACCAGCAAAACCGCAATGAGGTTCCAGTTCGCGAAAACACACAGAGCCTATATGTAGAAGCTTCATCCGAGCGTGAAGTCAGAAGTCATCTGCAAGACCGCAATTACAACATCGAGCTTGTTCAATTGCTAGAAGGCAGCCATCTTGAATATGAACAGGCCAGCCAAAATTATGAAGTTGAGAGCATCGACTGAATATGAAATTCGTTAAAAACGATCAAGCAGCTGTTTTCGCGCTCGGCGGACTGGGCGAAATCGGCAAAAACACTTACGGGGTCCAATTCCAGGATGAAATTATCCTGATTGATGCCGGCATCAAATTTCCGGAAGACGATTTGCTCGGAATCGATTACGTTATTCCGGATTACACATACTTGGTTAAAAACGCTGATAAGATCAAAGGCCTTTTCATCACACACGGCCACGAAGATCATATCGGCGGTGTTGCCTATTTATTAAAGAAAATCAATATTCCCGTATACGCCGGCAAGCTCGCTCTAGGGCTGCTGCGCAAAAAACTGGAAGAGCACGGCCTTCTTCGCCAGACAAAATTGATTGAAATCGGTGAAGATGACGTTATCAAGTTCCGTAAGACTTCTGTCAGTTTTTTCAGTGTCACCCACAGTATTCCCGATGCTTTCGGCATTGTGGTCAAAACACCACCGGGTAATATCGTCCATACAGGTGATTTTAAATTCGATTTCACTCCTGTTGGCGAACCGGCAAACTTGTTTAAAATGGCACAAATCGGCAGTGAAGGTGTTCTATGCCTCCTGTCCGACAGCACAAATGCCGAGATACCGGACTTCACAATGTCCGAGCGAAAAGTCGGCGATACGATCAAAGACATTATGCGCAAAGTAGATGGACGCCTGATTTTCGCTACCTTCGCATCCAATATATATCGTCTGCAGCAAGTAACGGACGAAGCAGTTGCACAAGGCCGCAAAATTGCTGTCTTCGGCCGAAGCATGGAAAACGCCATGACAATCGGACGTGAGCTGGGCTACATCAATGCTCCTGAAGATGCGTTTGTCGATACCCAGACTTTGAATCGCCTCCCAGCAAATGAAGCGCTGATTCTCTGCACAGGTTCTCAGGGCGAACCGATGGCTGCGTTATCGCGCATTGCCAACGGTACACACCGTCAAATACAAATTCAGCCAAATGACACAGTGGTCTTCTCTTCTTCTCCGATTCCGGGGAATACGTACAGTGTCAACCGTACGATTAACCTGCTGTTCCGTGCAGGAGCTGATGTTATCCACGGCTCACTGAACAATATCCATACATCAGGACACGGTTCTCAGGAAGAGAATAAATTAATGCTTCGGTTGATCCAACCGAAATATTTCATGCCTATCCACGGTGAATACCGTATGCAGAAACAGCATGCCCAACTTGCTATTGACTGTGATGTTCCACCGGAAAACACATTCATTATGGAAAACGGCGATGTGTTGGCATTGGGTTCTGATGAAGCATCAGTTGCTGGCAGAATCCCTTCCGGAGATGTCTACATCGACGGCAGCGGCATCGGAGATATCGGCAATATCGTCTTGCGCGACCGCAGAGTCCTTTCTGAAGAAGGATTGGTCATTGTGGTAGTCAGCGTTGATATGAAAAATAACAAAATGGTTTCAGGACCGGACATCATCTCACGCGGTTTCGTTTATATGCGCGAATCCGGTACGATGATCTACGAAGCACAACAAATGCTGAACCGTCACCTGAAAAAGAAAATCCACGGCAAAGATACGGACTGGCCGGAACTGAAGAATGATATTTCAGATGTCCTCGGACCTTATCTGTACGAGAAAACAAAACGCCGTCCAATGGTTCTTCCGGTTATTATGGAAGTCTAGAAAAGCGACGGCACCCGTTAAGCTCTGAAAGGCATAAGACAGAACAGCGAAGTGGCCTTGGCCGCGCAGCTGGGCTGACTTATGACCCGAAGAGCTGGGTCGCCGGAGTCTGGACACTAGAAAAGCGGAAACGGCCGCACAGCTCCGAAAGGCTTAAGATGAACTTCCGAAGTGGCGTTCTTTGCCGCACAGGAAGGACAGCTTAAGTCCGAGGAGTTGGCCGTTGGAGTCTGGACACAGAAGAACAAAATAAAAAGGAGGTCCCAAATCGGGACCTCCTTTTTACTTGCCTGAAATATAAAAAACTCTAGTTCAGCATCTTCTTCTCAAAGCGGTTGATATCCGCATCAGAGCCGATGATGATAAGAATATCCTGCAATTCGATTTCCATATCCGCCTGTGGAGAAACGATGATATCCTTGCCCCGCTTGATGGCCACGATATTGATACCATAATTTGCCCGGATATCGAGCCCGATCAGAGTGAATCCCGCAAGTCTCTCGTTGGCCTTCACTTCCATGATCGAATGTTCATCTGAAAGTTCGAGATAGTCCAAGACATTGTTCGACAGCATATTGTGGGCAATGCGGATGCCCATATCACGCTCAGGGTGGACGACTTTATCGGCTCCGATTTTATCCAGCACTTTCGCATGATAGTCATTCTGGGCTTTCACGGTTATTTTCTTGACACCGATTTCTTTCAGCATCAGCGTTGTCAAAATGCTCGCCTGGATATTTTCCCCGATAGCGACAATGACATGTTCAAAATTACGGATGCCCAGCGACTTTAACACTGATTCATCAGTAGTATCGGCAACTACTGCCTGTGTGGCGATGCTGGCGAATTCATCCACTCTGTCCGAATCCTTGTCAATTGCCATAACATCCGCATCCTGTTCGATCAGTTCACGGACAATGCTGCCCCCGAATCTTCCAAGTCCTATAACTACAAATTCCTTTTTCATAACCATCCTCCAAATCCTTGCCTCAGCTCTAGTCTACCATATTCTTTTCATCAGGAAGCGAAGAAAAAAACCCCGCTTATCAGCGGGGGTCCAGTGGTCGTGTCGGTCGGTTTTCACAGTATTCGCAGTCAATGTCGCTGCAAGCTTCCTCGCGCCATTCATTGCAGCTCGCGCAATAGCTTGCATCGAATTCATCGTCGAACGTCAAAGCTGATAAGCAATGATGACAATACGTGTGGACTTCCATCCAATTAATGATTTTTTTGTTAGCCACCAGGTAAAGCCCCTGCTGGTCTTGTTTATAATTCATAATCGTTGATTTTTGCACTGCCCGATGTTTCGGGTCAAGGAAAAAATTCATTTTGTCATTCATTCTGGTCACTCCCAAATTAGTAAAAAGGCTTTTTTATCTTTGTGTATGAATCGTTGTCATATTGTAGGTTACATTATAATAAAATATCTTTTTGCACTTTCTCTATAATAGTAAATACAGCGTGCAGAATGCAATAGATACGGACCAATTAAAATAAAAAATTTCAGCTTTATTTTTTGTAATTGTTATTGCATTTTTCATAGCATTAATTGTAAACTTAAAGTATATTTTTACTAAACTTTAAATTTCAAAAGTTTGCTAGTGATAAACTCTTTGGATATACAAAAATTAGGGAGGGTCGCCCATGGATATCGGTTCAAAAATCAAAAGCCTGCGATTGAAGAATGGTTTGACACAGGAAGAGTTGGGAGAACGCACTGATTTGAGCAAAGGTTTCATCTCACAGCTTGAACGTGACATGAATTCCCCTTCCATTGAAACCTTCTTTACTTTGCTGGAAGTACTGGGTACGACACCCAGGGATTTTTTCGAGGACGCCGAAACGGCGAAAGTGATTTATTCTTCAAAAGATCACCGTATTTTTAAGGATGATGATGCCGGCTTTGAAGTCGATTGGCTTATCCCCACTTCCTACAAGAAAGAAATGGAACCCATCTATCTGACATTGTCTGCAAACGGACAATACAAAAAATTTGAACCCTCCCGCGCAGAGACGTTCATCTACGTTTTGGAAGGTAAGGTGCGCCTCGTTCTGGGAGATGAAGAATATATTGCCGTTGCTGGTGATTCCATTTACTTCGAGGCCTCTCAGCATCATCAATTATATAATGCCGGCCCAGAAAAATGCGAAATGATCATTACGGCGACCCACTCATATCTTTAATACAGGAGGTAATATATATGTCCGGAAATTCAATCATCCGATTTGAAAATGTAACACAAAATTATGAAGGTGCAGGTACTGTGCTGAATAATGTAAGTTTCGAATTGCAGCGAGGAAAATTTTATACGCTGCTCGGCCCTTCAGGGTGCGGCAAGACGACCATTCTACGGTTGATTGCGGGATTCATCAAGCCCACAAAAGGCGACATTTATATAGAAGGTGAAATCGTCAATGATTTTCCTGCCAACGAACGTCAGGTTAACACAGTATTCCAGGATTATGCCCTGTTCCCGCATCTGAATGTTTTTGAAAATGTCGCATTCGGACTGCGCATCAAGAAATTAAAAAAGCCAGAGATTGAGCAGCGTGTTTCGGAGGCACTTGAATTTGTAAACCTTCATGGTTATGAAAAGCGCAATATCGATGAAATGTCAGGCGGACAACGCCAGCGGGTCGCTATTGCAAGAGCCATCGTCAACGATCCGGAAGTCATCCTGCTCGACGAACCTTTGTCTGCCCTCGATTTGAAATTGCGGACAGAAATGCAATACGAATTGAGGGATCTGCAGAAGCGCCTCGGAAAAACATTCATCTTCGTCACCCATGACCAGGAAGAAGCGCTGGCCATGTCGGATGAAATTTTTGTTATGAAGACTGGTGAAATCCAGCAAAGTGGAACTCCAATGGATATCTATGATGAACCGATCAACCGTTATGTGGCCGATTTTATCGGTGAATCGAATATCGTTGATGCCGTGATGATCGATGACTACCGCGTGCGTTTTGCCAATCAGGAATTCGAATGTGTGGATCAGGGTCTCACAAAAAATGAGAAAGTGGAAATCGTCATCCGTCCGGAAGACCTTCACATCACTCGTGTGGACCGCGGAAAAATTACCGTGACCGTGGGCAGCCAATTATTCCGCGGAGTCCATTACGAAATTTCCACGGTTGATGAAGTAGGCAATGAATGGCTGGTACATTCGACGAAAAGAGTGGAAGTCGGATCAAAAATCGGCTTGGATTTTGAATCTGAAGCAATCCATGTGATGCGGCTGAACGAATCGGAAGAAGCCTTTGACGCCAGACTCGAAGCTTATGGAGCAGCAGGATATGAAAAATAATTCAACCAATCCGTTCTACCTGATTCCCTATTATTTATGGATAGTCATGTTCGTTATTGCGCCAATTGCCCTGGTTGTCTATTTTTCATTTTTCGACATCGCCGGTAATCTGACGCTCGATAATTATAAGAACTTTTTCTCTTCCGTTTATTTACGGTTAACGCTGAGTTCTTTCTGGTATGCTTTCCTGATCACTTTGATTTCATTGCTGGTGGCTTATCCGACAGCTTATTGGCTGACCAAAACGAAGCACAAAAATCTGTGGCTGCTGCTCATCATCATTCCGTCATGGATCAATTTGCTGCTGAAAGCCTATGCATTCATCGGAATTTTCGGCTTGTATGGCCCCGCCAATAATTTATTGGCATCCATCGGGTCCGAACGGCTGCAGCTGCTGTTCACGGATTTCAGTTTCATTTTTGTTTCCGTCTATATTTTCATCCCGTTCATGGTGCTTCCCATCTTCAATTCACTTGACCGCATCAACCCGGCTTTGATCGATGCATCGCGGGATCTCGGCGCATCTTCCTGGACCACTTTTACCCGCGTCATTTTTCCACTGGCGATCAACGGCGTGAAAGCAGGCATCCAGGTTGTCTTCATCCCTGCCTTGTCGCTGTTTGTCATCACCAGGTTAATCGCGGGGAATAAAGTTATCACACTTGGCACAGCAATCGAACAGCAATTCCTGGTGACCCAAAACTGGGGCATGGGCTCTACGATAGCTGTTTTCCTGATCCTGTTCATGATAATCATCATGATCGCGACCGGTGAAAAAGGAGGTACGATCAATGGAAAAATTAAGTAAGACAGCTCGAATTTATTTGGCCATTGTTTTTATCATTCTTTACGCCCCGATCTTTTATCTGATTTTCTATTCCTTCAACAGCGGCGGTACGATGTCCAGCTTTGAAGGGTTTACGCTCGAGCATTACGCCGCTGTATTCAATGATACACGGCTGATCATCATTGTCTTGAACACGGTGATCATCGCTCTACTGTCTGCGTTGATCTCGACAGCAATCGGGGTCCTCGGTGCAATCGGAATCGTATTTATCCGCAACCGTAAAATGCGCAATGCTGTTTTGTCCTTGAACACGATCCTGATTGTCAGCCCGGACGTAATCATCGGAGCGTCCTTCCTGATCCTGTTCACAATGATCGGCATCAAGCTCGGTTTCGCTTCAGTGCTGATCTCCCATATCGCTTTCAGCATTCCGATTGTCGTCATCATGGTTCTGCCAAAACTGATGGAAATGAGCGATTCGTTGATCGATGCCGCAACCGATCTTGGTGCATCCAAAAGAGATATCCTGACACGCGTTATCATTCCTTATATCAAACCGGGTATATTTGCCGGATTCTTCCTGGCACTGACTTATTCACTGGATGATTTTGCCGTTACTTTCTTTGTCACAGGCAACGGCTTTGCCACATTATCCGTTGAAATCTATTCGATGGCACGTGCCGGCATTACGCTCACGATCAATGCCCTTTCCGCTTTGATCTTCCTTGTGACGCTTGGTCTGGTGCTGGGCTATTACTTCTTCAACAACCGGACGCGACTGACTGTGCGGCCGCCAGGAGGTGGAAACTAACCATGAAAAGTATTGTACGCGCAAGTTTAGCAATCATTTTGATTTCAGCGGTCTTGATGTACGTCGTTTCAATGCTGGAAGATTCGTCTTCTGCAGGCGGCGGCGGTACCATCAACGTTTATAACTGGGGTGAATATATCGACCCCGAACTCGTCAGCCAATTTGAAGAGGAATCAGGGATTACGGTCATTTATGAAACTTTCGACTCCAACGAAGCAATGATGACAAAAGTGGAACAGGGCGGCACGACTTATGATGTCGCCATGCCTTCCGAATACGCCATTGAAAAAATGAAGGAATCGGATCTGCTTCACCCGATTGACCTTGAAAAGATCACCAACCTTGAAAATATCGATCCTTATTTCCTTGACCTTCCCTTTGACCCCGGCAATGAATATTCAATCCCTTATTTCTGGGGAACTGTCGGAATAGCCTTCAACCCTTCCCTTCTTGATGGCCAGACTTTTGAAAGCTGGGATGATCTGTGGGATCCGGCGCTTGACCAGGAAGTCATTCTGGTCGATTCGGCTCGTGAGGTGATTGGAATGGGCCTCAACAGCTTAGGTTATTCATTAAATTCAACCGACATGGACGAATTGCGTGAAGCGACTGATAAACTGAAAACCCTGGGGCCGAATGTCAAAGCCATCATCGGTGATGAAATCGTCGAGATGATGCGCCGAGAAGAAGCTGCAGTGGCGCTCACCTGGTCCGGCCAGGCCGCTGACATGATGTGGATTAATGAAAACATCGATTATTCGGTGCCTGAAGAAGGTTCCAACCTATGGTTCGATAATATGATCATCCCGAAAACCGCCGATAATGTAGAGGGTGCACATGAATTCATCGACTTTATGCTTGATGCAGAAGTAGCCGCCCAAAACGCCGATTATGTCGGATACTCGACTCCCAATCAGGCGGCTGTAGAATTGATGGATCCGGAAGTGACCGAAGATGAGAGATTCTATCCGACCGAAGAGATGCGTGAGCGGCTTGAAGTCTATGAAAACCTCGGGCTCGAAATGCTCGGTGTCTATAATGAGCTGTTTTTAGAATTTAAAATGGATATGGAGAAGTAACAAAAAAAGAGTTGGGCAAATTTCTATTGCCTAACTCTTTCAGGCTGTCGAGAAACTATTCACTTCTCAAATCATTTCGCTTTAGACGGACGCTTTCCTCGGGGAGCTGCCTGAGTCTCCTCGCTCGCTTCGAAAAACCGATGCTCCTGTCTCTGCATCGCTGCGCTAGCTTCGAGACAAGAAAACCGTTGCAGCGTTCCACGCTTCGTCGCAAAGGTTCGACCGAATGGTGTCCGGTCAAACCTTCCCTGCGGGGTCTCAGGACTCGCTCTGGTTCCCGATGGAGTCGCCGCCTGCCGCTTCATTCTATTCTGTGCTGATAATGGAAGTGTCCATTTGCCCTCTTGCAATACGCTTGAACGTCTATTCCTTTGCAGAAGACGAGCCGAGATATGGAGCAAAACAGCGAAGACGCCCAGGGGACCAAGCGAAGTGTTGAGATCCACTCGGGCGAAGTGAAACGAGACCGAGTTAGCTCAGCGCGAGCCCCCAGGCAAGCGAAGCTGTTTTGCGGAATATCGGTTTTCATTTTTACTTTCTCAACAAACTGAAAGAGTTGGGCAAATTTCTTTTGCCTAACTCTTTTTTTATTTTCATTTAAAGCAAAAATTAATTTAATTGCCTTTGAAATATTTTCTAAACCCCATGCTCCGGCAACGCAACGCTAGCTTCGTCGAAAATGCTACGGTCAAAAATACTTGTTCCCCGTACCGTTTCCTTTTATTTTTTGTTGAAATGGGGTATAGTAACAAAGTTAATATCACGAAATTTAGTCACACGAAGTAATATACGAAAGAAGGACGCCTGATGGCAATAAAATCAAATAAAATCGCATTATATATCCTTATGTTCAATATGTTCATCGCCATGAGCGGAATCGGCCTGATCATCCCGATTATGCCTGCCTATTTGGATACTTTTGGTGTTGCAGGCCAAGTGCTCGGTACATTGATCGCCACTTTCGCATTTGCCCAATTTCTGTTCTCCCCGCTTTCAGGTCAACTTTCCGATAAATACGGCAGAAAAAAACTGATCATTTTAGGCTTGCTGATTTTCGGAATGTCTCAGCTCGTATTCGGACTTGCCACTGAGTTGTGGGTTTTGTATCTGGCCAGATTTTTCAGCGGCCTCGGGGCAGCATTCCTTATCCCGCCCATGATGGCTTTTGTCGCCGATATCACAACCTATGAAGAGCGCGGTAAAGGAATGGGCCTCCTCGGAGCTTCCATGTCACTGGGATTCATGATCGGACCCGGTTTTGGTGGATTTCTTGCAGAAGTCAGCCTCCAATTCCCATTTTATATCGCAGCATTGGTCGCAACGTTGGCTGCAATCATGTCCTATATCGCATTGCCGGATGTGGCACCGACCATCCAGCAGTCAGAAAACAAAAATGAGAATTTACTTCAACAAATGAAGCGTTCCATTTATATGCCTTACTTCGTATTGCTGATTGTCATGTTCATCTTTGCTTTCGGTTTATCCAATTTCCAATCCACAATTGCATTATTCGTCGATAAAGAGCATGGGTTTACACCGAAGGAAATTTCCATACTCATAACTATTGGAGGATTTGTGGGCGTCATCATCCAAACATTTGTCATCGACCGTCTGTTCAAGCGTTTCGGTGAAATGAAAGTGATTCTTGTAAACCTTCTCTTATCAGCGGCAGCAATGATCGGCATCCTGTTTGTTGATGCTTTCTGGAGTATCTTGATGGTTTCAGCAGTATTCTTCACTGCCGCCTCCCTGCTGCGACCGGCGATCAATACGCTCATCTCCAAATTGGCTGGTGATCAGCAGGGCTATGCCGCAGGGATGAACAATGCTTATATGAGCCTCGGCAATATGATTGGACCTGCTCTTGCCGGTATTCTTTTCGATATTAATATGATTTTCCCATATATTGCAGGGACCGCCATCCTGATGGTGTGCTTCTTTATTGCATCCAGCTGGTCGGCGAAAAAGCAGAAGTTGCTCCAGGAAACACGCTATATTGTCCCTGAACCGGAGGGCTGAGAATTTGAAAATTTCCTTTGATATGAAAAACCTGTCCGATAAAAATTCGGACAGGTTTTTATTTTGTATGCCGCCGTTTGGCTTTTAATAATTGTTCGATTCCTTTATCGGCAGTTGCCGGCAGGGGGTGATCATTTAATTTTTTGGACAGCGCCGGCAAATGAAGGCCGAACCGGCGTATCGTAATATCGGCAAAGAACAGCAACATCGCCAACAAGATCAGTGGAATCCGTATATCCTGAACAGAAAAGCTGCGATATGGAATTTCCCTGAAAGCAGGTTCCAGAGTTTCCAGCACCTGCCCGCCGCTCTGTTCCGCAATCGTCGTTAGAAGCTCCGTATTGGCCGGCTTGCTGCGATACTCCTCACCATAAGGAATGGTCAGGCCTGTCCGATAGGCTGCACCCGTTTCATTGGAAATGCTGAAAAATACGAGCCCTGGCTCTTCATCTATATGGACGTCGATTTTGCCGGGCGCAACCGGTTCAGATTGAATGGCAATTTCTTCTCCTCTTTCATTGATGACAGCAACATTGAGAATGGCGGATTCCTGAGAAGGATCTTCGATTGTATAGATCCCTTGCTGTTTTCTCGTAACCGTAAACGGCATTTCTGTGAAAGAAGGCAGGATTTGAGAAATATTCCGATTCCAGAAAGCCGGCCAGTTGCTCCAGTTCTGAAATTCTCCGCTCCATGCACCACTGCCCGAAGTGAATGCCACAGTTTTCCCCAGTCCATAATTCCATTCCGCCAACACCGGATCCTGTTGCTCACTTTCTGCCACGACTCTTGCCGTATCTTTGGCGGTCGTCGTGATATAGCTGTTGATTTGCGGAATTCCGTCTGTGAATAAAGGGCTCCAGGCACTTTCATAAACAAGCGGCGTAAAAGGTTCGTCGACAATATAAGTTCGAGACATCATAATCGTCTCACGGGACAGGATCGCTGGAATCGTCGTTGTATCCCTTACGTCATAGAATCTGCCATTGCCGGATTGTGCCAGGGATTCGAGCAGGACACTGTCGGCATCCTGGCCGATTGCAACTGTTGAAAGGGTGATTTTGTTATCCACTCCTCTTTCAATCAGTTCATAAGGATCATGTGGCGATGCAGATTGGCCGTCCGTCAGCAGAATAATATGCTTGCGCTGTAAATCCTTATTTTCCAATTGACTGTATGCCTCTGCAAGTGAGGAATAAATCTCCGTTCCGCCTCCAGGTGCCACCGAAAGAATATCATCGACAGCTTGCTGCCGGTCTCCAAGTTTCCCGGTTGGGACGATCTGCCAAGGCGCGTCGTCAAAAGCGATAACACCTACGACGTCATCTTCCCGAAGCAATTCGACTGACCGTGCAGCTGCTTCTTTAGCCAATTCCATTTTCTGTCCGGCCATGCTCCCGGAACGGTCCATGACAATCAAAAGGCCAAGCGAAGGCAATTCGTGTTTCCCTGTGACTTCCATAGCAACAGGCAAGAGTTCTTCAATCGGTGTTTTGAAATAACCGCCGAGACCGAAGCTCTGATCCCCGCCCACCATCATAAAGCCCATTCCGAATTCTTTTACTGCCTGTTCAATTACTGCCATTGTCTGTTCCCCCACTTGCGTTCCTGATACATTATCAAAAATGATCGCATCGTAGGCAAGTATTGAAGACAAGTTTTGCGGCAGACCGGAAGTTGGTGTTTCTTCGATTTGAATATTTTCCTGATCGACTAAATCAGCGATTGGGCTGTCGCCTTCTCCGCTAACGATCAATACTTCCGGCGGGCCTTCCACTTCCGTCAAGCTCGTCAATCGATTGTTCTGAAGAAATGCGTCTCCTTCAATCTCGATGGCGGCTTCGAATTTCAGTTGCCCTTCGCTTTCCGCTTTATATGTGTAGGACAGAATATTCCTGCCTTGCTCGAGCTGTGCCGGAATTCTGTCAATTTCGGTGTCATCGACGCTCAATACTAGCTCTCCAGTACTCTCCTGGTCAGCTTCGATGATCAATGAAAACTCCAGTTCTTCACCCAAAAAAGCCTGGGCAGGCGTTTGGAATTCAGTCAATGCAGCTTCATTGCCTACTGGCGGTTCCACTGGCATTACGTCAATCGTAATTCTGTCATCTTTGATGCGCTCGAGGCTCTCCAGAATGGATGACCGGGTTTCATTGCCGTCGCTCATCAACACGATTCGTGTAGCCACATTTTGTTCTCCGCTGTTCGCAGCCAGTTCCACCGCCTGCGCTATATCTGTATTGCCGGATTCATTGACCGGTTTTTCGGCAGGCAGCAGATCCGAATCAGCAGAGAGGTGAACCAAAGACTGGAAATCTTCAGCGAATGTGAAAATCCCTGCTGACTGATGATCTTCTTTTTCTGCCATTGCCCGATTAAGTTGTTCCTCAATTCCGGTATCAGCCTCTGCCATTGAATCTGAACGGTCCCACAGGAATATAATCTGCTCTCCTTCAACCGGCTGATGAATGGCCGGCGAAGCCAGGGCCAAGATCAGGATTGAAACACTCAAAATCCTTAAAATGAATGATGCGCGAAAAAGCCTTGAACCCTTTTTGAATCCTTTCCAACCCGTTAACAACAGGTAAAATATCATCGGAAGCAGGAGCAATAGCCATAGCGGCTCATCGATACGAAGTTCCACGACGGTACACCTCCCATTCTGCCAGCATCAACAATAGGATAATCAGCAGGAGCCAAGGAATTACAGAATGCTCCGTTGAAGATTCTGTATCGATTAAGTTGCCGGCTGAATAATCTTGTCCGCTGTTGAGGACTTTTTCTTCATTATTCAATTGGACGATAAAAGTTTTTGTTTCTTCATCATTTACAGCGCGGTATATTCCAGGCTCTTTTGGAGCACAGAAATTGCTTTCGCCTTCGATATGAGAAAATTGGTATTCTTCCCCTTTGAAAATTTCCCATTCCCCGCCAGATGAGCCCAGAGCGATTGACCGGCGCTCTTTTGGCAGAAAGGTCCCCAGATATTCATCGCTGCCGCTTAATTCATTGACTGCGCTCCAGAGAAACAATGGAAACGACGGGTTGAGCGGCCAGTCGGTTGCTTCAATGTCCGCCAAAACTATAATGTCCCCTTGTGGCGATAATTGGATGAATGGATGGCCGTCGACGGTGGCGACTGGCGTGAAGTTGTCGAAACCCGGATACAAGGAAGATATATACACATCGTCCATCGGTGCGTAGGCAAAAAGCGGATGGTTGCCTGTTTCCACTCCTCCTGAAACCGCAAAAGATGTTTCATCATTTCTGCCGATCAATAAAATCGGCGAATTTCCACCGATCAGATTGCTTTGGTTTGTAATTAGTGGAATACCGGTGAAGTTCGGAAGCTCTTCAGCTGAAGCGGAATTACCGGTGATTCCGAGTGATTCAACGCCCCTGGCAACCAGATTATGCAATGCATTGTCGATGATAACAGCATCCACCGATTGGCTGTTAAAGGTAAATGCCTGATTGTCCCATATGTAATCGTCCTCAACATCGAGTGTTGCCTGCCAAAGCTCATTGGCAGGCAAGTTTTCGAATGGGATCAGTTTTTCTTCCCCCGGTTCCAACTCGATTTCAGTGCTGACACCATGTTCGCCGCCCGATAACTCAATCGCGCCTGAAACAGGTGATTCACTGTCATTCAAAACTTGAACAATTGCCCGGTAACCAGTTGCCCCTTCTGCTGTACCGAATTGCCGCAAGGAAACATTCGCCGGCTTCTCATTCAAGGCATGGACTTCATATGCCGCTCCGGTTTTATTGGCCAAAATATTCCGGTCCAGTGAATCCGTAAAAATATGGATCACTCCAGAATTTTCTTCAAGCAGAGTTTCGGCAAATAAAACCGCTTTCTCTATTTCTGCGGATTCATAACCGGAATCAATAGACTCGATTCCCTGCTGCAAATCTTCCACAGACCGTTCCCGGCCGATCAAAATTTCAGGCGTGCTGCCGGCGTTGATGATGGTCACCGGCTTTCCTTGTGCCTCTTCCGCCAAATCTTTCATCAAATCCTTTTGCTGCTCCAATCCACTCGGCGAACCTGCAAGCATTGAGGCGGAAGTATCAACAATAAAGATGAATTCTTCCCCTTCAAGGCCATCCGACTTGAAATATGGATTTAAAAGGGACAGGACGAGCAGCAGGAGTGCTGCCAGCTGCAGATAAAAAAGGAGATGATGCTGCAAGCTTTTCAGGTACGGCGATGCCTGCATTTCCTTCATCACTTGCTGCCAATATAAAATTGAGGAAACCTGCTGATCTTTGTATTTCTTTCTATAGAAATAATAGAGGATGAGAGCAATGGGCATGATCAATGTCCAGGCCAGCCCCCAATTTGAAATACCCATTACACTTCACCTCATCTGAGCCATTTTTGTTTTACCAATTGGTGCATAATGATATTCTGTATTCCGTCCTCCATATGGACCGGCAAATATTGGACACCGTATTTGCGGCATAAAGCCTGCAGGCCATCAACATGTTCGAGCCGCTTCCGGTTGTAATCCTCTGCAATGCGCTCAGTCATGGTTACATTAAAGGCATCTGAACTTTCATCATCGATCAATCGCAGATCTCCCTGAAAAAGAGGTTGCCGTTCCTGTTGATCCGATATGTGCAGGAAACGGATATCCTTTGAATACTTTGCTGCCCTGCTGAAAAAATGCTGCCAATGTTCAAGGGGTTCGAGTGCATCCGACAAAATGAACAGCACGGTCGAATCTTTCGCTGGCAGAAAGTCGGCAGTTGCTGCAAAACCTTCTTCACCAGCCTCAGGAATAGTGGAGAGAAAGTGATTGAACATTTTTTGGGCGGATTTCCCTTTCTGTTTGAAAGGTTTCGTATTTTTCTCACCGAAAGAAATCGTCAGCTTGTCATCGTTCATCAATACGATGGAGCCGAGTGAAAAAACCAGCTGTTTTGTAAACAGCCATTTGCCCTGCATGGACTTCGAACCGTCAATCATGATATGTATCCGCATTTCCTGTTCATCCATAAATCTTTTGATATAGACTTTTTCCGTTCTTGCGTAGACATTCCAATCGATATGCCGCACATCATCGCCGGCATGGTATTCCCTGTAATCGGAAAAATCCATCGAAGAACCGATTCTTCTCGATCGATTGGAGCCTTTATGATGGCCCCGTATTTTCGACCTGGTGCCGATTGAATAACGTCCCAGCCGGGAAATCCAGTCCTCTGGCAATTGAAGAAATTTCATCTGGCACTTCCTCTGCCGGAAACATCCAGCACCTGGCCGATCAACGCGTCAATGTCGGCCCCTTCCGCTTCACCTTCATAGTTGAGCAGCAGCCGATGCCGTAAAACCGGCCTGGCAACATATTTCAGATCGCCGATGGAGACATGATATCGTCCCTCCGACAATGCGCGGGCTTTTGCAGTACGAATCAGGCTTTGCAGTCCACGCGGTCCGCTGCCATACTGCACAAACCGTTTGACGTCTTCTATATCCGACCGGGCAGGATCCGTATGCTGGATTATGTCGACCGCCACCATCAGGATATCATCAGCAATCAGTACTTCCTTTGCAAGCTGCTGTGCAGCGATCAATTGTTCCGCATTCATGATCTTTTCCAATCGAATCTCTTCAATGCCTGTTGTGCGTCGCACGATTTTTGCCAATTCGTCACGCGATGGCGACGGCAGTTTAATTTTGCATAGAAATCGGTCCATTTGAGCTTCCGGCAATGGATACGTGCCTTCCATTTCGATTGGATTCTGTGTAGCCAAAACAAAGAATGGACGAGCCATCTCTTTTGTATTCCCCAGCACGGTGACTGTTTTCTCTCCCATCGCTTCCAGCAGGGCGCTTTGCGTTTTCGGAGTTACCCGATTGATTTCGTCCGCCAGCACCATCTGGCTGAAAATGGGACCTTCCCGGAAAGTGAATTGCTGCCTGCCCGCGTGATCCCGCTCTATCAGACTGGTTCCCGTAATATCCGAAGGCATCAGATCCGGTGTAAATTGAATGCGGGAAAACGACAGATCCAACACTTCCGCTAACGAACGGATCAGCATCGTTTTGCCAACTCCCGGCAGGCCTTCAAGAAGCGTATGGCCATCTGAAAGTATGGAATAAATTGAAAACTCGACAGCTTCGTCCTGGCCGACGATAAAGCGCCCGACTTCCTCTCTGACCTGCTGTAATTTCGAACTCATTTCCGTAAATTGTTCTGCTGTAACTGTCATCGCTCTCCCCACTTTCAATTATTCGATTGCTGAAAAATACTGTTCCACTATCTTTTGTAGATCTGGCGGAAGTCTCATGCGTTCTGCACTGGAAAAATAGGAATCGCTGTAAGAACCCACCACTTCCCGGTAAGGGCGCACGATGCCGCGCTCTGCGTCCACCGGCCCTTCTTCGAAAGATTCTGTTTCCCCTTCCGACAACTCACCATCGTCAACAGCAGTTTCTCCTGTACCACCGATTCTTGATGGAATACTGAGCAGTTCTCGGCTGCCTTGTCCTGAGCCTTGTCCTGAGCCTTTCCCGTTGCCCTCGCCGGAAGCTGCGCTCTCGCCGCCGGAGGCAGATTCTGAATTCCCTTGACCTTCTTGTGCATCATTCGATTCATCACTTGACCCTTCACCCGCCTCCTCACCGGAAGCTTGTTCGGAACCATCTTCAGCGGAACCGCCTTCCCCCTGGCTGCTGTCCGATTGCCCGCTGCTAGCGTCTTCCTGTTGACCTTCTTCTGCCAATTCATTTTGACCGTTGCCGTTCTTCGGTTCAGCTTGGCTGCTTTCAGGATTTTCTCCGGAAAGATCATTTGCAGCAATCGATTCCTGCAGATCAAACGCTACCGATTTCCCCATTTCGCTCAATGCTGTCTGGGTTTTTCCTGCTTGCTCAGCCAATTGTGAAGAAGCATGTTCCAAGGTGTCGGCTTCTTCAGCTGCATTATCTTTATCTTCTTTTTCTTTCTCCTGCTGTTTCAACGCCAGCTCTTTTTGTTTCTTCACCAATTCACGCAAAGCCTGTTCTGCTGTTTCGCTTTCGGCCAGTTTTTCTTCCAGGCTCTCGAGCTCATTTCTGACAACGGATGAATCTCCTTGTTCCTTTATTTTTTCCACTTCTTCAATCATTTCTTGTATTAATTCCTGTTCCTGCTCATGGTCTTTTGCTGCGAGTTGGCTGGAAGCCGGAAATAGTGAGGAGATCAGCAATAATATGGCAAGCCCTAAAGAAACCAGCAGCCATTTCGCCGAAAACCAATCGTTCTTTTCTTGTTTGAACAATCGATAGCTGAAATGAATATCTTTTTCGGTCCTTTTGGCCAAATCAGCTGCCAATGAATTTTCAACAGGTGTCTGCAATAGGGTAAGCAATTGATTATGAGGTGTATACTGGTCCAATTCAAAAATCGCCTGCTCGCGCCGGGGCATCTTGCTGATCCTCATCCCAATTACAATTGCGATGATGAGCCCGGCTGCTGAATATGCATAAAATCCATAATAAGGAAAAATGGACAACCTTGAAAACAGCGTCACGATAAGCGCCGACGCCAATCCAAGCCCCAAGGCAATTTGAAGCGTTTTTGACATGAATTGCAGCTTCAGGCGACGGTTCGCTTTACGGATGAAATTCGCGATTTTCCTGTTGTCCATAAAACATTCTCCTTATCTGTATTTATTCATATTGACCCGCAATTTACTGACTGACAGCCACATCGAACCCAGGAATATGCAGATATAAAATATCGCATAACTCACCCATAGCGGAATGGAAATCCCTGTAATATTGATGATTTCTGCGTTCCAGCTTGGCTCGAGCAAAGTCATCAGGACCACTGCCGGATTGATGCTCGCCCACAGGTAGCTGAGTGGGGAAACTCCGGTGCCCATCGCAGCTTGAGATAGCGAAACGGTCAAAATCAGAAAAAATCCAGTGACCACTGTCAGAAAAATCATCGTGCTGAAACTGGCGATCATGGATACTACAGTACGTCTGGTCACGGTTGAATACATGACGCCCAAACTGCCGATGGCCAATAAAGTCAAAAAATAAAACAGGAATATTACAGCAACCTGGCTTGGCGATACCCCGCCATATAAAAATACCATACTATAGATTGGCAGACCTGACACCAGCAGCAGCAATAGGAATGCTATAGAGGACAGCAATTTCCCGAAAATAATCTGGAAGCTGCTCTGTGCGGTGGTCAACAGGATATTCAAAGTCTGTTTTTCGCGCTCGCTGCTGACCGTTCCGGCAGTGAGCCCTGGAGTGATGAAAAGGATAAGCCCCAATTGGATAAAACTCAACATCGTAAAAAGAAGAAAACTTTCATCGGGACGGAAAAAACCGCTGCCCGAAACCGAACTGGTCAGATAAACAAAGCCGAAAACGAAAATTCCCATCACCATCAGATAGAAAAACAGCCCTGTAAAACTTTTTGCATTTCGAAATCGCAGTTTTATCTCTTTTACCAGCACAGGATTTGAAAGGAGCTCCCTCATAGCGATTCCACCCCTTTCGTTATTTCCATGAAGACATCTTCTAGATTCGTTTCTTCCTCAGTGAAAGCTAATACAGGAAGGTCCGCTGCCATGGCTTTGCGAAGTAATGCCATTTGGTCGGCGTTGTCGCCTTTATAAAGAAACTGGACCATGTGCCGATCAGCGATAACCGAAAGTTGGGAAACTTGCGGATCGTTTTCAAAGAATGAAACAGCATCATCCAGCGGACCGTATATCTTAACGCGAATCACTTTTTCGTTCTGAAGTTTTTCCTGAATGCTTTTGACAGAGCCATGGGCAACCAATTCACCAGAATCAATGACACCGATGCTGTCGCACATTTCCGCCAGCTCAGGAAGGATATGGGAAGAAATCAAAATCGTTTTGCCCATCATTTTTAATTCGCGTAAGATTTCCCGCATTTCGACGCGCGCACGCGGATCCAATCCCGAAGCCGGTTCATCGAGAATCAGAACACTCGGGTCATGGATCAATGCCCGTGCCAGACAAAGCCTCTGTTTCATCCCTCTGGATAGGAGATCCACATATTCTTCACGCTTATTCGAGAGATTAACCAACTCAAGAAGTTTAGGAATCAAAACTGTTCTCTCTGTTGGATTCAATCCATAACTGGCCCCGTAAAAATCAAGGTATTCTTCCGCCTTCAGTTGATCGTATACACCAAAAAAGTCAGGCATGTAACCGATTTGCCTGCGCACTTCCTGCGGATATTGCGAAATGCTGATTCCGTTGATCCAGGCTTCTCCGGCGGTCGGCTGCAAAAGTGTCGCCAGGATTGAAAAAGTTGTGGATTTCCCTGCACCATTGGCTCCGACAAAACCGAAAACTGTTCCTTCTTCAATTTTCAAGTTCAAATCCTTCAGAGCATAAAAGGACCCATATTTTTTCGTCAATCCTTTTATCTCAATCATGGCTGCACCTCCCCTTCCAATTCAATTGCAGGTATTGTCACTTCCGAATAGCCGGTCTGTTGCGCTTTATCCAATTTGATTTCGATTATGCCTTCATCTGAAATATAGCTATCGCTGTTTTCAAAAAGATTTGCAGAGCCGGACGACAATGTTTCAAACTCTCCAGTGTCCACCTGCAGAACAGAAAACACCAAATCTGATGCAGTTGTCAAAATCTCAAGTTCGGACCACGTAGTTTCACCGCTCATCAAAGCGGTGGGCAATTGATATTGCACTATATACCCTCCGGGTTCCAAGCCGAAGAAATAAGGATTATCCGGATAATCCTGGATCATGAGCTGTGGGTTCATTGGTTTCATCTCAATTGACAAGTCATCAGAATTGATGCTGAATTGCCCGTCAAAGCTGAGATTCGGCTCAAAGCTTTGGGCCAGCAGATGGATGGCGGATATTCTGGCTTCCTGTGACTCCAACGAAACTGGAATAATTGCATCATTTGTATAAGCGATTATATACGGTGAACTTGCACTGTGGGTGAGATGTTCATAGGACATCGCCAGCGCACTCTGTTTTCGTGCCTCGTTCAACTGCTCTTCATTTGCCATTGTTTGTGGACCAACTGTTTGACCGATTGGAGATATGGGTTGCAACAAATCAGATTGCACCACTTCTGCTACCTGCTTTTCTTCACCCGGATCAAAATCCCCCATAGACATCAGACGTGTTCCTGTCCAGATTGCTGCATCCTGGACCGCAAACGGAAAAGCATTTCGGACTGTGCCGGATAAATTGCCGTTTTCCAGGGACAGTTCAATTTCAAATTCGCCGCTTCCGTTAATGTGAGATTCGCCTATAATGGAAGCAACGGACCAATATCGCATATTCCGGATTGTTAAATTGCTTGCATTTGATCCGCTCTCAAGAATTGCAGTATCGTGCCTGTGTCCACCGGAAAACTGATTTCCAGCTGTCGCCGTCATGGTTGTTGCAGAAGGTGAAGAAAATACATAATTACCGCTCCGATTCGACAAGAGTGTATTCATATAAAATCCATTCAACCCGCCATCGCCGTCCACTTCAAAAAAACCTGTCTGCTGAATTTGAGGATTTGCGATTCGGTCCTTAGCGCCCGCAGCAAAAATTCCAAGAGAGGCAAGGACGGCCATCGCCGGAATTGCCATCCAGGCATATTCCCTTTTGCCTTTTTTATTCAAGACAATATAAAGAATTGGCACCACGACGATAATATACAAAAGGATAATGATGAACATTGCGGTTTTGGAAACTGCAAAGCTTTCGAACAACTCATTTGTTCTGCCTATTTCAATGGCCATTCTCTCTTTGATGGACTGATTCTGTTGAAAGGCCTGTACCGACTGGTCGGCATCAAGTAAACCCATTAGAAGCTGTTCATAACCCGGTTGAGTAGTCACGGGTTCATCGCCAAGTGAAAAAGCGGTCTGAATCACAGCACCTCTCCCGACCGTTTTTTCTGCAGCCAAAATTCTGCCGTCCTGTTCCAGAATCACCCGTGCACCATCATTCAATTCAGCATTGAAAGCTGCAACCGGGCTCTCCAATAAAGGTACAGCTGTTTCTTCAGGAGAAGAAAGTTCTAAAGGAAGCAAATCAGCAAGATTGCCTGTTGCCGCTTCCAGGTTACTCCCCGCCCCGACAATAATTTTGCCTCCCTGATCGAGCCAGGTCATTACCGTCTGCTGCGTTTCGAGTGGCAAATCGCTGTATGGAAAATCATCTAAAACCAAATAATCCAATGTGTCCCATGCTAAAACATCAGTGGGCAACTGAATGTCGCTCTGCTGATTGAAATGAAAGACTTGCGCATTTGAACCGCTTATTGGCTGCAGTTCATCAAGCGCCCGCAACCTGTCGGCATTTTCGGTCAACGCAGCAATAAATAGGATTTCAGGATTATAATAATTTGGGCGAAGTGATTTGGTACCACGGAAGTCGATGGAACGTCCCGTTTCCCAGCCATCCTCATAAATGAAAATTGTTTGATTCATGATACCGTTGCCAGAATAACTATTGTCCATCATTCCCGGCAAAGACAGCTGAAAGGTCTTGCTCTCTCCTGCTGCCAGATCGAGTGGCACTGTGAGGCCCGCCCCTATGTTATAGCTTTCGGAATAATCGAGAATGAGATCTCCGGAAAATGCCGTTCCATTGTTGGAGGCAGTAATCTGTACCGGTACTCCCCGATTGTATTTAACCTTGTTGTCAAAACCGGCTTCCGCATCGATGGTAATATCTGCTTCAGCGGATGCCTTCATTGGAAAATTGCAAATAATGAATACTGAAAAAATAATAAGGCCAATTGAAAGCCGTTTCTGCATAATGCACCCCCTTGTCTCCTATATAGATTAGTACGCCCCAATAGGAAATTAGTTCCTTTAAGCTAAAAAAAGCGGACAGCTGGTCGCTGTCCGCTTTTTTATACTTCACTGAAAAAACGATGGATGAAATCCGGCATGAATTCCAGAATTTTTTCATCGGGATCCAATTTAGCATGATGGAGCCCAAATTCCGAAGCTACACCTGCCCAGAACATCATTCCGGATATCTGCTCGGTGAAATAGCCGAAATCTTCCCCGGTCATAGCAGCATCTGCACGGACAGCAGTGATGCCATCGGTCTCTTCTGCAAAATCCAAAAACATCTCAGCTAATTCCGCGTCATTTTCCACTTCCCTGTATGAAGCGCCATAGTCGATGGACACACGGCAATTGGCTCCGGTTTCGACAGCTTTGCAAATCGCTTCGATGCGCTGTTTCATTTTCAGCATCGATTCATTATTTAACGTTCGGATCGTTCCTTCGAGACGTGCATGTTCCGCAATGACATTCTGAACAGTTCCCGCTGTGAATTTGCCGACTGTAAGAACTGCCGAATCCATCGGGTTGATGTTTCGGCTGACAATCGTCTGCAGCTGCATCAAAAGGGATGCCCCTGCTACCGCCATGTCTTCCGTCAAATGGGGAAAAGCGGCATGCCCGCCTTTTCCGTGGAGATCGATGAAAAGCTCGGAAGTGTTGGCAAAGAGCAGCCCCGGTTTCGTTGCAACTGTTCCAACCGGCAGATCAGGAGCGATATGCATGGCATAAATTTCATCCGGCCATAAATCCGGCCGCTCTGTTTTCAGCCATTCACGGAACGGCAATGCTCCCCCCGGTCTTTCTTCTGCAGGCTGGAAAATGATCAGGACGTCCTGTTGAATCGGATTCTTAATCAATCGATCCAACAGACCGAGTGCATTCGCCATATGGATATCATGTCCGCAAGCATGCATAAAACCTTCATGAGCGGAGCTGTATGGCAATCCAGTGTTTTCTGCAATCGGAAGACCGTCAATATCCGTACGCCAGGCAATCAGCTTAGTGGCATTTTGACCGATCACTTTCACAGCGACTCCTGTTTTCCATTGCGCAATTTCCAATCGGTCCTGGGGCAACGACCGGATCTTCTCCAGCAGGTATTGCTGTGTTTTAAATTCCTGGAAGCCGATTTCCGGGATCATATGCAATTCTCTTCTTATCGTAATAAGGTCCATATCGGGCCTTCTTATAATTGACGTAATTCTTGCTTGATTTCCGTTTTCGAACGTGTTTTTTCATCCATCAATTTCAACACCCGTGCCGGTGTGCCGCCCACTACCGCATTTTCCGGAACGTCTTCGATGACGATTGCTCCAGCTGCCACCACTGCGCCCTGGCCGATGCGAACACCTTCCAGCACAACTGCGTTGGCACCTATCATTACATTGTCCTCAACGATGACCGGTGTTGCGGAGGCTGGTTCGATAACGCCGGCAAGAACTGCCCCTGCACCGATATGGCAATTTTTACCAACCGTTGCACGGCCGCCCATGACGACACCCATGTCAATCATCGTGCCATCGCCGATCACCGAACCGATATTGATGACTGCACCCATCATGATGATGCAATTATTGCCGATTTCCACATTTTCACGGATAAAGGCTCCAGGTTCAATGCGGCTGTTGATGTTTTTCATATCCAGCAAAGGAATTGCCGAATTGCGGCGGTCATTTTCGACCACAAAATCTTCAATGGCAGAGCTGTGCTGCTCCAATGCTGCTTCAAGATCGGACCATTCGCCGAATACTGTCGCATGGTTGCCTTCACCGAATACTTTCGCAGACTCTCCATAATTCAGCGAGGCAACACCTTCGCCTTTAACATAGACTTTTACAGGTGTGGATTTCTTTGCATTCTGTATGTACGAAATAATTTCATTGGCATCCATTTGTTTCATTGTTTAAAACCTCTTTCTATAGTTGATGGTGTAATTATAACGGATATGGCATTAAAATTCATCACTCTACCTTAATAAAGCGGCATGTTTTTGAACAATTTCCACAAAAGCGGTCACTTGACGCAATTCGAACGCTGATTCATAGCCAATCAGCCAGGTGTCCCTTGTCAATTCCAGCTCTTCGGCATTGCTGACCATCGCCACAGTATGAACATCTTCAGTCCCGTCCAGCGTAATGGAAGGCAGAATTGCATAGCCGATGCCATTGACGGCCATCTGTTTACAAGTCTCTATCTGGTCTACTGTAATCTGGCGTTTTGGATTGGAGGCGAAATGCTTTTGCCACCACTGTTGAATTTCCTCATAATAATTCGAATCACTTTTAAATTGGATAAACGGCCGTTCAGTTTTCATCACTTCATCCAGCGACTCTATTTCCTTATCGACCAAATACAGGGTATCCCGGAATAAATGAATTTTCTTGCCTTTCCAGTCGGTATGGCCGCGCACGATTCCAATATGCGCCTCGCCTTCATAAAGCGCACGGGTTATCTCTGAGCTCCAACCGGTAATCAGCTGGATTTTGGCTTGAGGATATAATGTGACAAAATCCTTCAGCACTCTGGGCAGCCAGTTTTGGCCGATAATTGAAGCACACGCAATTTTCAGCGTTCCATGCACTTCTGAAGTCAGCGTATGCAGCACCTCGAAAATATCTTCCTTCCGCTGAACCATCTCGTTTGCGTAGCCGATGACCAGTTCCCCTGCCGGAGTCGGTGTCAGCCCTTTTTGTGATCGGATGAATAATTGCTGCCCCCACTCTTTCTCGATCGATTGCAGTCTTTGGGACAGTGCCGGTTGAGAGAGGAAAAGCCTTTCGGCAGCCTTTCTCATATTGCCTTCTTCGGCCAAAATTTTGATGATCATTTCTTCATTCGACATTTTTTCTCACTCCTTTATCACGTGGGAGTCCGAAAATCAGTATCAGGCTGATGACAGCAAAAACTGCCATTAAAGCATAGACATTCTGCAGCGCCAATGACAATCCCTGCTGCAGGTATTGCAGCGTATCAGCCGGCATATCCGCCCGGCTGTCAACCGTCAAAAGCGAGTTGATCGAGTTGAGATTATAGTCTTCATCGCTTTTCGAGAAATAATTCAGCAGCGACGTGTTAAGAACGGTGCCAAGCAGCGCTACACCGATTGTGCTGCCGAGATTTCGCATAAACATATTCGAAGCCGTGGCAACTCCCCGTTTGTCGTAATTGACGGCGCTTTGAATGGAAACGATAAACGCTGTGCTCGTCAACCCCATTCCTATCCCGATGACAAAACTCGATAAAGCAGCCCACCAGGGACCGTATTCCGGACGCATAACAACAAACAGCAACGCGCCGATCACCAGGAACAATCCACCTGCAAGAGAGGTGCGGAAATATCCGAATCGGATCAATAAGCGGCCTGATACAGTGGCGGCGATCGGCCAGCCGATTGACATCGCAGTCAGTGTAAAACCTGCGATTGCGGCCGGCTGTTCCATCACGCCCGTGACATAAGTTGGCAAATAACTTGAAACAGAAATAAGAATAATGCCGGTAGCCAGCGACACGAGATTGGCGTAAAGAATTGTGCGGTTTTTCCAGATATCAAATGGCATGATGGGATCTTTCGCCTTCCGCTCGACGAATACGAATAACGCAAATGAAAGTAGGGCAATTGTCAGGAGAAGAGCGGCGGACAAAGATAGCCATTCAAAACCTACGCCTCCCTCAACCATCAGATACAATAGACTGACCAACCCAACTGTCAATAACAATGCACCGGCATAGTCAATCGTCGCGCGCCCATTTCTCTTCGGCTCTTTCAAAAACAGGACAACACCCGCCAATGCCAATATACCGAGCGGAATATTTACCCAAAATACATATTCCCAGCCGACAGTTGCTACAAGAATTCCTCCGATTGCCGGCCCTGAAACTGCTGATATTCCCCAGACGCTGGCTAAATAGCCCTGTATTTTTGCACGTTCTTCTGCCGAGTAAATGTCTCCCACAATGGTGGTGGCTATAGGCAATACAGCTCCAGCGCCCATGCCCTGAATAAGGCGGTATATGATCAATTGGTCCATCGATGATGCCAGTCCGCACATAAGGGATCCAAAAAGAAACAGCAGAATGCCGAAAGTGAAGATCGGCTTCCGGCCAAAAATATCCGACAACTTGCCATAAATCAGCACGGTTACTGTAGTCATCAATAAATAAGCTGAAAATACCCAGCTGTATTTCGAGAACCCTCCGAGGTCCGCCGCTATACTTGGCATGGCTGTCGCGACGATTGTCGCCTCTACCGCTCCCACGAACATCGCCAACATGACAGATGCCAATACCAGCGGCCGATTTGTAGTGTTCATAATCCCGAGCCCTCTTTTCAAATGACACAAAAAAGGCCTCTTGCTTCGAGGCCTTCCAGTCACTGGCTATTTCTGATTTGATAAATCTGCTTTTTCAATTGCTTCAACACTACGCGTCTTGTCAGAATCCCCATGAATAATCCGTCTTCATCTACCACACAAAGGAAGTTTTGATCGATCAATAAGTCCAGCGCTTTTTGAAAACGTTCTTTAATGCTTATCAAAGGGATATCCGTCTGCATAATGTCCTGTACTTTAATTTCCGGTAATTTTTCATATTCAATGTGATCCAAGCCTAAAATGGACTCAGTGATTCGCTGCGTATTGATAAGTCCTTTGAAACGATATTTCATGTCCAATACAGGAATCGCGGAATAACCCGTCTTGGTCAACACAAGCAATGCATGTTCGGCACTGTTGCCCAGTTGAACGTGTGCCACCTTTTCTGAGGAAATAATAAAATCTTCTATTTGAGTTTCAAGAAAGTCTTTGCTTGGTAATGAAATCATGCGCTCTACTCCTTTTGCATCACAAATTGATGCTAATCACTCCGATTTCATCATAACACATCACAAAACTTGAAACTATTTAAAAGAGACTAACATTTACTTAAAAAGGAAATTTATTCAGCCATTGTCCGCCATCCAAAGTGACGATTTCGCCATTCATATAAGAAGCTTTATCGGACATGATAAATGCAGCCAGTTCCGCAATTTCTTCGGGTTTGCCTAGGCGGCCAAGTGGAATCGACTCCAGCGTGCGCTTTGCCGCTTTGTCAGATTCCCACAGTTTATCCGCTCCGCCAGTACGCTCGATGGGCCCCGGTGCAATGCCGTTTACTCGGATGCCAAATTGTGTGCCCCATTCCACAGCAAGCGTCCGGGTCAACGACATAACACCCGCTTTGGCGGCAGCCGAGTGGGCAACTCCAGCGCCAGCATTCCATGCGTAAGTGGCAAGCATATTTAAAATATTTCCTTTGGTGCCATTCTCGATCCAATAGTTTCCGACAGCATGCGAACAGAAGAATGTACCATTCAACACGATATCCACGACAGATTTCCAACCATTCGGCGACAGTTTTTCAGCATGCACGATGAAGTTTCCAGCAGCATTATTGATCAGCCCATCGATGCGGCCAAATTTTTCGTGAGCAAATTTAACCATTGCTTTGGCATGTTCGGGTTCACGGACATCCATTTGAAAAACTTCGACTTGCCCGGCCGAACTGGCCATTTTTTTTACTGCTTCATTCAACTTTTCCATATCGCGCCCGGTTATGACGACGTTGGCTCCTTCTGCGGCGAATTTTTCTGCCATATGGTACCCCATACCGCTTGAACCACCTGTGATAATAATAGTTTGATCTTTGAACATTTGAAGTTCCTCCCTTTTATAACTGCTTTTCGAGGTTATTTTCGTTAATTTATTACATTTTTAGACACAGATACTTTATTCCTTTCACTTCTGATACACATTGCAAGAAAATTTTGATATAATGAAGTTGTTTTACGAATAGACACCAATTGAAAGGGATGAGTACATGTCAAATTCCAGAACGGATTATGAAATTGCGCAGGCAATATTCACAGTCAACAGGCACGCGAAAACCGCTTCAGACAATCATTATTTATATGCTTTGAAAAAAGAAGCATTAAATAAAATGATTCTTCAGAACCGCGCTCAAAAAATAGGGCTGCACTTCAGTAAAAACCCCCAAAAAAGTCAACAGCAATCTTCTGTCCTCGTAAAATGCGGAAATTATTATTTTCATATGCTGCCTAAAAAAGATGACTTTGAAAAGCTCGAACATCTGGGCCATCTGGATGAGTCATTCCGTAACCCCGCCAGTCGGATGAATTTGCGTTCCGCTAAAGAAATTCTGAGTGAATTAACGGGGCTGCAGCCCGTTAAAAGGGACGAAGCCGTTGCCAATCCTGCAAAATCCTATCAACCGAGGGAAATGAACAGATTTTATTCACCGAAAAAGTCATATTTCGATTGATGCCTGGAGCCGTTGACTAAAAAGTCTTCGGCTCTTTTAAATTACTGTCTTCGTATTGGACAATCAGCGCCTGAGTGCCTTTGTCCTCGTACCCTCTTTCTGCCAGACTTTCAAACAGGCTGAGGGATAACCGCAGAGCAGGCAGTTCCAATCCCATGCGTTCAGCTTCTTCAGCTGCAATCCTCATATCTTTGATGAAATGCTTAATATAAAAACCGGGTTCGAAATTACGGGAAATCATTTTTGGTGCAAGGTTCGACAGTGACCACGATCCTGCAGCACCGGACGAAATGGACAATAGGACGGTTTCCGGATCGAGTCCCGCTTTCAGCGCATAAATTAACGATTCACTGACCCCCATCATATTGGAAGCGATGATAATCTGGTTGCACATTTTAGTATGCTGGCCAGCTCCCGCCTGTCCCTGATGGACAATGTTGCCGCCGAACAAATCCAATAGGGGCTGCATTTGTTTGAATGTCTCTTCTTCTCCCCCCACCATGATGGACAATAGACCGTTTCTGGCTCCCACGTCACCTCCGGAAACTGGCGCATCCAACGAGGATAACCCTTTCTGGCGGGACGCATCGTAAATTTTTTGCGCCAATTCAGGCTTAGAAGTAGTTAAATCGATGAGAACGGTTCCTTTTTTCGCGTTATTGATGATGCCTTCTTCGCCAAAATAGATCTGTTCCACGTCAATCGGATAGCCGACCATCGTAAAAATCACTTCTGCATCTTGTGCCAACAATTTGGGTGATTCCTTCCACTGGGCTCCAGCTTCCAATAGATCTTCAGCTTTTGCTGCAGTCCTCGTAAAGATTGAAACCTCGTGGCCACCCTCAAGCAAATGCTTGACCAGGCTGCTGCCCATTACTCCTGTACCAATGAAACCAACTTTCATATGTATCCTCCTTTTTTTCGCTATCTTCAGTTTAGCAAAAATCTTCAGTATATTCACTACAAAGAAAAGCGACGGCACCCATTCAGCTCCAAAAGGCAAGAAACGGGAAAGCAGAGTGGTGGCTTCAGAAATAAAAAAAGACAAAAAAAGAGGCCGTTCCAATTTCTTGGACCGACCACAAAAGGGGGAAATGAGAATGTTGCTGTGTTCTTTATTAGTATGCCCACTGCTATAGGGGTTTAAACATTTTCTTTGAATAAATTCATTTTTATTTTTTCCAGTTCTTCCAGGAATGGAAAAGCTTCATTTGCTGCTATTCCGCCCCTGCCGTACCTCACCTTATCATAGATGCGGAAAAAGGTTTCGGATACCGGCACTTCTTCCCGCTTCGCCCATTCTCTGATGGTCTCATGTGCCAGACGGCCTCTCTGTACAGCTGCCACTTCTCCTTCAAACTTCCGGAAAGCCCTGCGAATCTCATGAATATCGACCATATCATAATTGGGGGCAGCCGCCGGTTCAACCGGAGCCTCTGGTTGGGCTGTGAAACGACTGGTTTCGACAGCACTTTCCTCTGCTTTCTCCTCTGTATCCTTTCTGATTTTCCGGATCAGCAGTATGCCTCCGATCAGCAGGAGCAGAACTACGATGGCGGTGCCGATCGTATAATCGAATTCCAATGTTTCTGCGTCTTGAAATAATTGCGTGTCACTTGGAGGTGGTTCCGGGTCCCCACCCGAATTCGACATATTTTGTCCTTCTCTGGCAATGAATTTCCCAAATTCGTCATACAGACCAGCAAATGGCCAAAGGACTACTGCAATAATACTGTTCACAACCCTGCCTGCCAGATGCCTCACTTCAGGTGCAAATAAATAGACCAAGGCGGTGGCCATTCCGGAAACAAATACAATCCCCCCACCGGCAGCAAGGCCATGCCAGAGTTTCGCGCCGTCTTTCCTCGCATCCAAATAACGGAACATCAGACGTGTCACTGTGTAGAATACAATGGCAGCCGCCGACAGAGCCCAAATCAGATTTTGCGGGTCCGTTGCCGGATTAACGAGGGTGATTATTAAAGCAAATGTCATTGTTAAAATGAAAACGACCAGAAAACTGCCCTCACCTTCGCTGCCGTCTTCAATTTCTGAAAATCTCGCATGCAGCCTGTACAAAGAAATGATTGTCAGCACGATAAAAATACCGACAGTTACTCCGGCTGCCAATGCAATCGCCATAATTATAATCGCTGTGAAAATAGCCGGCAGCGGCTTGTAAGGTTTTCTCCAGCTGATCAATACAGCAGCAAGTGCCGTTACAAACGTTAAAGCCAACCAAATCAGGGCCAGGGGGATTGCTCCTCCCCCTTCTAAAAACAACAGGACAAAAGCAACCAGAAAAGCATCAAGCAAATAAGCTGAAGCAGACGAAAATCTTGCTGTCATGCCGGCACCCGCCTTTCTGCATTGCGCATTACTTTCAACTCTGTTTTATTGCTCCATTTCGGTATAAACGTGCGGATACTTTCAATATCGTCCGTTAACAGGTAAGTTGTATATGGCAATTCCACATGAAGATCAAGATGGGCAATCATCGAGTTGAAAGGCATCGTGGAATTGTTTTTGGAAATGATTGAAAGAAGCTCTAAAGCATTCTGCCTTTGCCGGCTTCCTTCTCCTGACGGCAAATAAAGATATGGAGTCTTGCCGGCAGAACGAACATTTATTGCGAGCGCATAAGGAACTCCTTCGCTATAGCAATTTTCAATGTATGATGCCAGCTCTTCGATTCTTTCCTCCAGATTCGCAATTGCCGCAAAACGGTCAGCAACATTAAATACAAAGAGCATCGCTTCATTGGCGACATGGTTAAATACTTTCGTCTGATAAGTCCCCAGCCTCGCACTCGCTTTCCAATGAATCTGGTTAAATTGGTCAGTTGAGACATAATCACGTGTACCGACCGGCTGAAACGGATCTTCAAACAGGGAATCCTTCAAATTAAATTGACCCGGCTTTTGTTTGGACGGTGCATACCTGAATTGGCCCTTGTGGAGTTTTGGGTAAACAAGCTGTTCCTGCAGGACCATAGCACCGTATTCGAGCAGGAGCTTGCCCTGCCCAAAAGGGTGGGGAACCGTCAGCTCCATTTTTTTGATTCGCGACAATCCTCTTCTATTGCCAGTGAGTGGAATTTTTAATGCAATCGTCTCTTTATGGCCAACTGTGAAAGGGATGTCTATTTCCACAAGTTCCGTAAAATTTCCGCCTTCACCATCCACCGGAAGGACTGCATCAATAAACCAGATTTTCAGGTTAGCGCCCCAAATTGGAAGGCCTTTATTTTCAAAAGTCAATTCCCATTCAGAATCTCCTCCATTTAGAATCCGCTTTCTGTTTCTGATATTCTTGAATTGCAGTTTGTCGCCAATTTTTTCAAAATACAGCAATTGCAACAAGATGATAACTCCAATAAAAACTATCAGTGCCGCTGCGGCATATTGCAATAGCGCCACGAACGAGAAAAACAGCACCAGCAGAAAAGCTAAAGCCCATTTCGTATTTTTCATTCCAAAATCATGGCGTACCCATTCCATTTCAATAAGCCTCCACCGGCGATGCGACAGATTCTGCAATATTCCGCAGCAATGTTTCCGGGTCGTGGACCAGCATGCCCTCGACCGTCAAAAGAAGGCGGTGGACGGCTACTGGTTCCAATATGTATTTAACGTCATCGGGTGTGACAAAATCACGGCCATCCAAATAAGCCCTACCCTGTGCCGCATGGACTATAGCAAGCGCTGCTCTCGAACTTAGGCCAAGTTCGATTGATGGATGCTCGCGGGTTGCCCGAACCAGATTCAGAATATACTTTTCGATGTCTTCATGGACATCTACGTGGCTTGCCCCTTCCGACCATGCTGCGACATCTTCTATGGATGCGATGTTCATGATTTCTTTTTTATGCGAGACATTGTCCCTGAAGTTTCTGATGATCGACATTTCTTCATCGTAACTCGGGTAGCCGATTTCCAAACGGAATAGAAAACGGTCCAATTGTGCCGCGGGCAATGGAAATGTTCCTTGTTGGGATTCAACCGGATTTTGAGTGGCAATAACCATGAATGGCTTTGGCAATTGAAGTGTTTCGCCATCGATGGTCGCCTGCTTTTCTTCCATCGATTCGAGCAGGCTCGATTGTGTTCTCGGGGTTGCCCGGTTGATTTCATCAGCAAGTAGAATATTCGCCATCACCGCTCCAGGACGCAATTCAAATTCCTGGTTTTTCGGATTAAAGAATCGGATTCCTGTTACATCCGACGGCAGAACGTCAGGCGTGAACTGCAGCCTGCGGAACATCCCGCTGAACGATCCGGCAAACGCTTTAGCCATCCATGTCTTGCCCGATCCCGGCACACTTTCCAGCAAAACATGGCCCTGCTGGATCAATGCAATCAGCATGAAATCAATTTCTTTTTCGCGACCTATAACCATTTGGTTCAAATGTTCTTTAACTTCTCTCAAATCCCCCATTTAACGCACCCCTTTTGATTTGAATTATTTACTTGGTTCTTGTGTATATTTGTAGATCGTTTTGCCGTGATGGAATGCTTCCCCCCGAAAATGCTTGAAGTCCTCACGGGCGATCAGGACTGTACGAAAAGAAAGAAAATCTTCTTTTTCGATCATAATAGACTCGATTTCCCCCGCTTTTAACTGGTCTAATAATTCATTGTAATCTGTCATTTATCAAATCTCCTTTTGAGTTATTTCCAGCTGCATAATTCTGTTATAATACTTAACGGACTAAGAGTTTGCCGGATACTAAAATTATGCTCTTTCCTAAATTATACATTAAGTATTGCTCGGAGGCATCCGTTGATTTACCATAAAACGGCAAATACTGTCTTTTCACATTATAGGAGGATATTATGCTAGGCTTTTTACTTAAACATAAACTGTTATTCATGCTGCCCATTGCTTACGGCCTCTATCACCTGGCATTCCAGGACATCTCTGTGTTTTGGTATATGTACACTTTTGCATTGCTCATTCTCATATCGGCAGCCATCGTTTTTAGCGAAATTAAAGACGAATTGCGCACCTGGCAATCATTTGCCTATGGCATTCCTGCAGCATTTGCAATTTACGCAGTGCTGTTTGCCGGTTACCATTTTCTGCAGTTCCTTGGGGTTGGCTCTGCAAGCTCCACTGCAGACTTTCTCGCAATTTTTTCACCGGATTCCGTCTGGCACCTGCTGTTGCTGATGTTTATCGTCGTACCCGGTGAGGAATTTTTCTGGAGAGGTTTTGTCCAACAGCAGTTGAAACAATATTTGCCCGTGTCAATTGCCATTCCAGTCGCATCTGTACTGTTCGGCTTTACGTTATGGCTCGCAGATTTTTGGCCGGGAATATTTGCCGGTACGGCAGTCGGTTTGGTCCTTGGTTACCTGTACGAAAAGAAAAAGAGCATGCCTTTGCTCATTATCACGCATTTGACCCTGATGGTCTTAATCTTCATTGTTTTTCCTTTTTGAAAATAATAGTGAAACGATTTTCATTGTCATGCGTCTACTTTATAAAGGGAGTGAATTTATATGAATAAAAAATTATTTTTGGCAGCATCCGTATTGGCTGTCAGCGGCTTAATGGCTGCGTGCGGTACAGACGAATCGTCTGAAGGAACAACAGAAGAGACATCCACTGAAACAGTCGAGGAACAAAATGATCCGGCAACTTCAGATGAAAGCACAGAAGAAGAAAGTACTGAAGAAGAAAGTACTGAAGAAGAAAGTACTGAAGAAGAACAGGATGCAGATTCAACTGAATCCGCTGAAGAAAGCGAAGAATCTGCTAAAGAACCTTCAGAAGAAAACCCGGCTTTGAATGATGGAACTTTAACTGTCAGCGACTCAAATTCTTACGAAGTTTATCTTTTGCCATCTTTTGAACTGACAGCGGAAGAACCAAACAAGGATGTCGTTTACTCAACAGAAAATGATGCTTTGTTCATGCGAATTGAAACTTTCACTTCGGAAGAAACAGATTTTGACTTTGCACAGGAATCGATAAAGCAAACTGTCCAGGCTTCCAATGACAGCGCCCAGCTGACTGAACTCCCGGCATTTGAAGGGAATGAATTCATCAACTCTTCGTTGTATGAAATTCCAACCGACAACGGAAAAGTTACAGGCGTTGCATATGAAAAAGAAGGTTTGATTGTTAAACTTACAATTTTCGACCTTACCGAAGCAGGCATCACAGAAGACTTCCTTAATATGGGCAAGACAATTACTGCAAACTAAAAAGAACGGCCATCCTGAGAATTTCAGGATGGCCGTTCTTTTTTAATAAGATAAGTCTTTAATGGAAAGGCCCAGTTTCTTCATCAATTCGATTGCTTGATCTTTTTCTTCCGCTGACAGCGAACTCGTCAGTTCATGAAGATTTTTTTCATGTTCCGGAAAAATGCGTGCCATGAATTCTTTGCCTTCTTCCGTGATCTCGGCATACGTCACCCGGCGGTCCGTCGGACAATTGACCCTGGCAATATATCCGCGCTTTTCCAGTTTATCGATAACATAAGTGATTGATCCGCTTGCGAGAAGGATTTTGCCGCCGATTTTCTGAAGAGGCTGCTTTCCTTTATGATACAGCAATTCCATCACAGCAAATTCAGTCGGGTTGACTCCACTTGCCTGAAAAAATTGGTTTGCCTGTTCAGAAATAGCTTTATGTGCACGAGACATGACGATAAATAACTTTAGCGATCTCCTTATTTCTTCATTCATACTATCCACTCTTTTCCACTTAATAAACACTTTAAAATAAATTATAGCCTTTTTCCAATAAAATGGCATCTCTTGGGATTTCCCTAACGATCACCCAATAATAACGCGTTCCTTTGGATAATGGAATTTTGTAGGATCCGGTTTTCCGCCAATGGTGAACAGGAAAGAGATCAAACCGACACGGCCAATGAACATCAGCACCATAATCGTGAATTTGCCGACAGAAGATAAATCATCGGTAATGCCCAGGGACATCCCACAAGTCCCGAACGCACTAGTAATCTCGAAAATGATTTCTATTGCAGAAGCTTCCGGTTCAGTGATGAACAAAATCATCGTGGAAACAATGACCATACCAGTGGCCAGGATTATAACAGCATACGAACGGAAAACATCAATCAACTGAATTTCGCGACTGAAAATCTGAATAGTGTTCTTGCTGCGCGCAAAGTTGATGAGAAACAGGATGGCAATTGCCAGTGTGGTCGTCCGAATTCCGCCACCCGCGGAACTTGGAGAAGCACCGATAAACATCAGGACACTCATGAATACATTTGTTGCCTCATCAAATTGGGTGATATCAAAAGTCACAAGCCCCCCTGAACGGGAGGAGACCGAATGGAAAATGGCAGCAAACAATGTTTCGTGCCATGACAGCCCTTTGAATGCTTTGAACGATTCAAGAGCAAGAATACCCAGCGTTCCGACTGCCAAAAGAATTCCGAACATGCTTACGGTTATTTTGGTAAAAAGTGAAAATCGGAATGTTTTATCCTTATTGGATATAAATTCTTTTAACTCTATCAGCACAGGGAAACCGATCGCTCCGAGAATGATGAGGAGCATGGTGATTACCTGGACGAAATAATCGTTAAAATAAGGCACGAGTGAAGCACCTGTAATATCAAAACCACCGTTTGTTGTTGCTGTAACTGACGCAAAAACACCTTGCAACAAAGCTTCACTGAACGTGTCGTAATACTGCATAAAGTAAAGAGTAAGAATGACGGCGCCGACTAATTCAATCAGCAAAAGAATCGAGATGATGTTTCGGATCAGTTTCACTACACCGGACATACTCAATTGGTTGTGGTCGACCATGATCAATTGTCGTTCGCGAAGACCGATTCGTTTCCCTAGCAATAACCAGAAAAAAGTCCCGATTGACATGATCCCGATGCCTCCGAGCTGAAGAATAAACATTATCAGCACTATGCCGAATACAGTATATGTTTCAGAAATGTTAATGACTGTCAGCCCTGTAACGCTTACAGCGCTGATTGCAGTGAATAGTGTATCAATAAGCGGGATTTCGACGCCCTGCTGATGAACACCCGGAAGTCTTAATAAAATAAATGAAATGCTGATCGCCGCAAAATAATAGCCAGCAATTGCCTGAGCTGGTGTTAAATTCCGGATTTTTTGAAATGATTTATTCATATGCTGGAAATCCTTTCGACTTCGGTTATCTCCCTATTCTAAGTAAAGTATTTGAAAAAAGAAAGGGAAATCGAAAATTAACATCGTATCATTCAAAAAACAGCAGAAGCGCACTTCTGCTGTTTTTCATATTACTCTTTTTTCCCCTTGTTTGATTTCCCATTTTTTTCAATGTTTTTTTTGTTTTCATCATGGCCATTAGATTTATCGCTTTGGTTCTCTCTGGGTTTAACTTTGTTGCCTGGATGATCTTTGCCTTTAGAAGGTTTGGCTTCACCTTTTCCCTTTTCCTTAGCATCCGGATGTGACTTGTCCTTCACTTTCACTGAAGAACCATTTCCGTTGCCTTTTACTTCGCCACTATCTTCATTCTTTTTTTGTTGGCCAGGACCAGTTTCTTTGCCTTTTTCATCTTTTGATTCTGCGTTGTTATTCTTTTTGTTCTGTCCTGGCACTTCATTGCGTTTATCTTGTCCGGGCGGTGCCGTTTTCCCTTTTTCCGCTGCCGGTTTGTCCTGGCGTTTCTTCTGGCCGGGAGGTGTAACTTTTTCTTTATCAGCAGGTGTTTTTTGGTCTTCATCTTTCAAATAGTCTGCAGGCTTCACTTGTTTTTCTTTTTGTTGCTCTACATCTGTTTGTTCTTCTTTTATCTTCAACCGTTCGTTATCCTTCTGTTCTGTTTTCTTGTTAGGCAAACTTTTCGAATCAGTGACCAATTGACCAGCTGGCACCTTTTCTTCAATCGAATTTCTCCACTGTGCTCTCGAAGCATCCTTCAGGCGCACTGCCACATCTCCTGCCAGCACTTTGGCTGAAATTGCCATCACTGCATTTACAATTGCTTCATCGGCAATGGCATCCTTTTCATCGGGAATCGTAGTAATAATGATTTCATCGGTAGTTTCACTCATTGATAGCTTGATGACCTTATCAAGAATTTCGTCAAGAGAATGATCCTCCCATTCATCCAGTTCTGAAATCAGTTTGAGTCCATCTTCATTGAGTTCACGAATTGACACCACATCGTAATTTTCATCTATGCCCAGTTCAATCCCGGGGTTCACTTGAACCTGGACATAAGCATAAGCTTCCTGTTTCGGCAGTAATACGGCTAAAAAGAGGATTGCTACAACAGAAGCCGCTGCAAAAGACATCCATACCGGTTTGATCATCTTCATTCTTTTTGCAGCTGAAATCTGCTTCGGATAAAAATAGCATTCTTCTCCGACAGAGGTTTCGCGTGCTGGAGTTCCATGGACAAATTCTCCGTTTGGTCCGATGAATACAGAAGTCTTATCATTCAGTTCGACACACAGCCCTTTTTGCATTCTCATCAGCGTAATCGCTCCTTTAAATAATCCTTCAAATAATGCAGATCACTCATCATTAATATTGCTACCGCGATTATGTATTTTCTATTGCGTTCAATCGTTTTTCTGGAAACTTCAACCAGTTTCTCTATCTCTTTGACCGGCAGTTTCTTTTTCTCCTGCAGATGATTCCAATACTCTTCTGTTTCTGCTACCAATTGGGCAATCTGAACAGCTGTTATTCTGGCATCTTCATGAGATGGAGAGGCTTCGACAAGGTCTTGAAAAGTCATATCAAAATTTGCAAGCATCTTTTCATACTCAGCAATTTCTTCCCGACGCGCAACGGCCTGCTGCTTCTCGGTATAGTCCCTTACTGAACCCAAGGCATCTATACCACTTCTGGAATTTTCTTCTTCAGCCGATCCATGAAAATCATGGGAAAAATCGTTCCGACTGTTTTCTTTTCGAATAAAGTCGATGATTCTTCTGCGGATGACCATATGCGCAAATGTCAGAAAAGAAGCATTTTTTTCCTGATTAAACCCGTTAATCGCTTCGTGAAATGCCGACATTGCTATACTGAATTCTTCATCCTGATCATTGATGAACTTTTTGCAAACCTGGCCTGCTGTTTTTTTCATGAATGGGGCGTAAGAAAACAGTAGATGATCCATTGCATGTGTATCGCCGTTTTGGGCTAATATAGCCAGAGTTTCTGCATCCTTCTTATCGCCACGGTTGAAATATCCGGTAAATACTGACAGCAGCATAGGGTCACCTCTTCTTATTCTTTCTCAATACTATTGATTGTAACGATTATTGAGAAAATAGAAAAGGATGAACAATACCTTCTACCATAGTGATTCGATCGCTCTACCCCTTTTTATGGGGGTATAAACTTTAAATATTTTTATTTATTTAGCGAATGACTTTAAAATTTTTTACTTCTGGATCTACGTATTCTGACAATATAAAAGAGACCCTTGCCTGATAAAAGGCAGAGGTCTTTAGGCTGTCGAGAAACTGTCCCCTTTACAAATCATTTCGCTGTAGACGGACGCTTCACACAGGTTCAATGTAAAATCGGAATGCTTGTTTCTTGAAATCGGTTTAAAAGTGTATGCTCTTAGAGAAAGCAATCTGAGATATGGAGCAAAAAAGCGAAGACGCCCAGGGGTCCAAGTGAAGTGCTGAGATCCACTCGGGCGAAGTGCAACGAGACCGAGTTAGCTCAGCGCGAGCCAAGAGTTGGCCGTAGCCTGCAAGGCCGGCTCTTTGCGACGAAGCAGCACAGCGATGCAGGAGCACGGGTTTTGGCAAGCGAAGCTGTTTTGCGGAATATCGGTTTTAATGTTTATTTCTCAACAAGCTGAAGACCCTTGCCTGATAAAAGGCAAAAGTCTCCCTACCGTATAGTTACTTCATTTGATTGGAATGTGGTAGCTTTTATCATGTTTGTGCAATTGATAAAAAGCCACCATCTCGGGCATTGTTTCCAGGAAATCGGCACATTCAATTCCACTGCCGGCCAACAGTTCCTGGGCATTGGCAGTGTCAAATGACGCCGGCCAATCCATATAATCCAAAGTTTCCATTTCAACTCCAAGAAGTTTCCTGACTGCTTTCAATTCCAGTCCCAGTGACGCCACCTTTTTGGGAAGACGTCCTTTAGGGACCTTGCCGGCGTGGTGATAAACCATTGAACGGTAAACCTCTTCTACAGGATGGGGTTCAGGATCGGTTAAATGGACGGTCTGCCCTTCTGCCGCATCCAGACGGCTCAGATAGATTGAAGCTTCCAATATGTAATCAATCGGCACCACATTAATATAGGAAGAAGAATTTCCGATATAAGGGATGACCGGCATATGCCGCATTCTGTCAATCATATTCAGAAAAAAATAAGGACCGTCAAATTTAATCGTTACACCAGTTTTGGAATGTCCCCGTACGATGCCTGGCCGGATAATTGTGACCGGTAAGTCTCCCTTCATCTCATCTACCAGCACTTCCGCTTCAAACTTGGTTTCTTCATAAAAGTTCTTAAACCCTTCCGGACGGATCAATTCATCTTCTTTTAAAACACCTTGCCGGGTTCCTGCAACATACGCCGTACTGAAATACATATAGCGCTCCAGGTTGGATAACTCCGAAACAAAGCTGTTTACGTTGGCCGTACCTTCCACATTGACTTTCCAGGCCAAATCACGCGGCACTGCCAAATCATAGATTGCTGCAAGGTGCCAAAAGATGACCTTGTTATTTTCCAGATGGCTTTTATCTTCCGGCTGTAGACCAAGCCCCGATTTCGTGATATCTCCCTCCAACAGCCGAATGGGACGGCATCCGGTTTCCTGCTGAATCCGGGCGGCTTCTCTTTCGGCATTGCTGCGCTCCGAAGCTAAAATTATTGCGGTTATTCCGGTTTCTTTGTCCTGGCCAATCGATTTCCGGATTAACTGGCTAGCAATGAAACCCGGAAATCCTGTAAATACAGCTTCTCTCAAACAAGTTTCCTCCTCTATGTATGTATGTTTGTTATAGTTTGAAGCATTAAAATTCTGGCTCTTCAATTATACTAAATATTCCAAATAAAGTATGCAAAAATAAAAAGTGAGCCCGGGAGCTCACTTTTTATTCATCAATCTTGTTTCTTTATCAAAAAGGCTGTAGACAACCGGGACAACATAAAGCGTCAGGAAAGTGGAACTGATCAGACCACCGATGACCGCTATCCCCATTGGCTGGTTGATCTCCGTTCCTTCGCCGATTCCTATCGCCAAAGGAGACAAGCCCAGAATCGTGGTCAGTGCAGTCATGAGAATCGGACGCATCCTGTCACGCACCGAAGTTATGATTGCATCAACTGATTCCATCCCGCTGTCTTTCCGTTTATTGATGTAATCCACCAGCACTATGCCGTTATTTACGACAATTCCCACGAGCACCAGTATGCCGATTACAGCTGTAATACTGATTGGTGTCTGTGTAATGAACAACGCAATTGCGACACCGATTACCATCAACGGGACAGTAAACATGATAACAAACGGATATTTGAACGATTCAAATTGAGCTGCCATGACCAGATAGACGAGTACGACCGCCAATAAAACAGCCATAATCATGTCGGTGATGGCGTTATCGAACAATTCCCGGTCTCCTCCGAATGTGATCATGGTTCCTTCATCGAGGTTCAGCTCCTCTAAAGCTTCGTCCACTTCACTCGACATATCCCCCATCGTAACATCCGACTGATGCTGAAGGGTAAATGCTACACTGCCGGCCTGGTCCACGCGTTGAATGCTCACAGGACCCTCGGCAATTTCAATGTCTGCCAGCTCCTGCAATTCAACAAAAGTTCCGGAAGGCGTACGCAATCTGAGCTCCTGAAGGTTCTCATAACTGTCTCGATAGTCTTCATCGATTTCCACAAAAACTCCGAGAACTTCATCCTGTTCCGTGATCAATTGAGAAGCTTGGACACCTCTTGTAATATTATTTACTGTTTGAGCAATCTGCGCTGGAGCCATGCCATATTCGGTAGCTGCCTCCCGGTCGATGGTCATCTGGATTTCATCAATGGTTTCATCCCGGTCATTCGTCAACTCGGTGACTGTAGACAGGCTGCTCAATGAATCATTGATCCGTTGAACGGCTTCATCCAATCTGACAGGATCCGTATCCGTCACTGTAAAGGACAGTGTGTTCGGTGATGAACCTGCAGCAGTCTGGAGATTGAATCCTACTTCTGCACGCTCGCCCACTATTTCATTTATTGTTGGCTGCACATCATCAACAAACTCAAAAACAGATCGTTCTCGATCATCCAAATCTACAAGTTTGATATAAATCTCAGCCACATTCGATTCAGCAGCACCTTGAGCTTGTCCCTGCTGGGAAGTTCCCACCAGACTGACATAAACATCCACTTCTTCTTCCGTTTCCAGTTCTTCTTCAATCATCGCAACCACTTCGTTCGTGGCTGAGGTGGCTGCTCCATTTTCAAGCTCCACGGACACACTGACAAAGCCTTCATCGGTAGCCGGCAAAAATTCTGTACCCACCTGGGAGACACCCAAAGCGCCGATCACCAGAAAGACCAAAGTGATCAATAATACAATCGCCCGGTGGCGTAAAGCCCATCTGATCGATCGTTCAAAATTCTTAAGGCCTTTCGATCTTCTATTACGCGCTTCAACATTGCCTTTAGGCTTGCTCAGCATTCTGGATGCAAGCATCGGAATGACGGTCAATGCCACTGCCAATGAAGCAAACAGACTGAAAGAAATTGTCAGGGCAAACTCAAAGAATATTTCGCCTATCAATCCGGAAATGAAGATGACAGGCACGAATACTGCAACTGTAGTGAGCGTCGAAGCAGTGATTGCCCCTGCCACTTCTTTTGCTCCGTCTGATGCCGCTTTTTTCGAAGCTTTGCCCATTGCCAGATGGCGTTCAATATTCTCGATGACAACAATGGCGTTATCGACCAGCATCCCGATACCCAAAGCCAGTGCACCGAGCGTCAAAATATTCAGTGCAAAATCGGCAAAATACATTAGAACAAACGTCACAATGACGGAATAAGGAATTGCAATGCCGATAATCAGCGGACTTTTTACTCCACGCAGGAAGAAAAATAAGACCAGCATGGCAAAAATACCACCAAAAACTAATGTTTGACCAATATTTCCGACAGCAAGCTTTACATAATCCCCCTGGTCAAAAAGGATGTCAGCCTCTACCGCACTGTATTTCTCTTCTTCGAGCAATTCGTCCAGTCGTTCCTGGAAGGCAGTGGAAACATCTGCTGTGTTCGCTCCTGATTCCTGCAATGCTGAAAGCAGCACAGCAGGTTCCTGATTGGCTCTTGTTTCGCTGCTGCGTTCGCGTTCACCCAGCGTAACATCCGAAACGTCACCGATTGTCAGGTTTTCGCCATCCAATGGATTTACTGTAACCACTAAATCTGCAATATCTTCAGGACTGTTCAATGTGCTGATAATCCGTGTCGTCAAATTCCGTCCATCTTCACTTTCAATCGGTTCACCCGGCAAAGAGATATTGCTTCCTTGGATCACCTGCACAATATCAGATTGCTGAAGGCCATTTTCTTCCAGCAGTTCCTGGTCCAGAGAAATTAAAATCTCTTCTATTAAACTGCCTGAAATATTAACATTTGCCACTCCTTCGGTCTGCAGCAATTCTGTTTCCAGTTCTTCTGCCAAAACGCGAATGTCCTCGTCGGCCTCTGTGGCCCGAAGTGACAATTGCAGAATCGGGAATTGGGAGGGATCAAACTTCAGAAATTGAGGAGTTCCGGCGTCTTCCGGAAGGAAAGTCTGATCGATGCGTTGCAGAATGTCACTCTGAACATCATCAATCTCGGTGGACCAGTCAAATTCAAGAAGGATGAAATTTGAACCTTCCTGAGAAGTTGACTGGATCGACTCGATGCCAGGCAATGTTGAAAGGTTGGCTTCCAGAGGCTTTGTCACCGTTTCGTTAACCTCTGTAGGACTGGCTCCATCGTAACTGGTTACCACCACCCCTATGGGCGGATTTAATTCGGGGATTAAAGTAACTGGAATCCTAAGGAAGGACACCGCACCCAGAATAATAACCAAAAACATGGTCACCATCGTCAATACCGGTCTTTTTATGGAGAAATCACTTAATTGCATCTTGTCAAACCCTCTCTGATACTTCGTTCTTTTATCATAAGAAAAACTGCCTGCCATCGCAAACTTAAACCTCTGACAGTTTATTGAAATTGATTAAAATGTGAACATAATTTTCCTTGCTATATAAGTTGAACAAATAATCTTTAGTAGCCGATATTCCGCAAAACAGCTTGCTTGTCAAAACCCGTGCTCCTGCATCGCTGCGCTAGCTTCGTCGCAAAGCGTCGGCCGAACTACCTTCGGCCAACACTTCGCTGTTTTGCTCCATATCTAAGTAACTCTCTTAGCGCCGGCGCGTCTCCGGACTGGGCGAAGCAATAATAAGACGATTGGTTTTCTCACCTGCTTTGCGACGAGCTTGCACAGGACCATATTCTTTGCTCTGTCCAAAGCGCCGAAGAGGTGGTAAGTCAAATTCTTTTCTTCAACTTATATAATTAAAAAGAAAAACCCGCCTTATGGCAGGTTTTAAACTGATTTCGAATATAACTATTTGGGATTACAGTAAACTGTAAAGCCGGATTTCCGGGTTCTTATCCTGGAACCAGCGTGTGGCGAATTCGTTTTCAAAAAGGAACACCAAATTATCGAAGCGGTCTTTCACCAGCATCGAGCGGCTGCTGGACATCGATTCTTTGACATCCTCCTCATTTTCAATCCATCTGGCGATTTTGGAACCAAACGGTTCTATGCGGACATCCACATTGTATTCATTTTTCATCCGGTGTTCGAATACTTCGAACTGCAATTGCCCTACTGCACCAAGAATGACTTCTTCCATATGAAGTGTCTTGTAATACTGGATTGCGCCTTCCTGTACGAGCTGCAGTATCCCTTTGTGGAAATGTTTTTGCTTCATGACGTTTTTCGCTGTCACTTTGACAAACAATTCCGGTGTAAATTGAGGCAGGTTTTCGAATTGGAACTTCTTGCCACTCGTAATCGTGTCGCCAATCTGATAATTGCCGACATCGTGCAAGCCGATAATATCACCTGCAACTGCCTCTGCTACCATTTCACGGTCATCTGCCAGGAATTGGGTCGTCTGAGAAAGCCTGAACGCCTTCCCGGTACGCGACAAGGTGACGTTCATCCCCTTCTCGAATTTTCCGGAAACAATGCGGACAAATGCAATCCGGTCGCGGTGGGCAGGATTCATATTGGCCTGAATCTTAAAGACAAACCCTGAAAAAGGAGTTTCCACCGGATCTACAATGTCTTCTTCTTTCGTCATACGCGGCTGAGGAGGCGGCGCAAACTGCAGATAAGTTTCCAGGAAAGTCTGGACGCCGAAATTGGCCAGTGCACTTCCGAAGAAAACAGGTGTCAATTCGCCTTTTTTTACACGGTCGATTGAAAAATCGTTGCCGGCTTCATTGAGCAATTGAATATCCTCCATTGCCTGCGTGTAATAAGAAGTCTTTTTCATTTCATGGTCTACTGCCAGTTCCCCGTCCTCGTCAATCGGCAGGAATCTGTCGCCTGCGCTGCGGAAAGGTTCAACACGCTTGTTAAAGCGGTCATAAATACCAAGAAATTCTTTCCCCATGCCGATCGGCCAGTTCATGGCATACGACTGGATTCCAAGAACTTCTTCTAACTCTTCCATTAATTCCAACGGCTCTTTACCCTGGCGATCCATTTTGTTGATGAATGTGAAAATCGGAATGCCACGCATTTTACAGACTTTAAACAATTTCACAGTCTGCGCTTCTATTCCCTTCGCAACGTCGATAATCATGACAGCGCTATCCACTGCCATCAATGTGCGGTAGGTGTCTTCACTGAAATCCTGGTGACCAGGAGTGTCCAGGATATTGACCCGGTGTCCGTCATAATCAAACTGCATTACCGAAGAGGTAACAGAAATTCCCCGTTGCTTTTCGATTTCCATCCAATCGGATGTAGCGAATTTCCCACTTTTTTTCCCTTTGACTGTTCCGGCATCACGAATGGCTCCACCGAATAGCAGCAATTTTTCAGTTAAGGTCGTTTTCCCGGCATCCGGGTGGGAGATGATTGCAAAAGTTCTTCTATTTTCAATTTCATTTTTAATTTGGACTGACATGTTTTACGCTCCTTTAATCTACTCTCTTCATATTAGAGAAGGATTTCTGAAAAAACAAGGCATTTAACCCTGTACCATAAAAAAAGAAGCCGCTCACGGCCTCTTTTCAACTGAATTTTTTCACTGCTTCCTGTTTGGCAATTTCCTGGTCACTGTGGGGATATTTCGTCGTTCCGATAATCTGATAATCCTCATGGCCTTTTCCGGCAAGAATAATGATATCACCAGGCTCCGACTGCTGGATAGCGTGTTTGACCGCTTCTTCGCGGTCGCCGATGCAAGCATAGTTCGAATGCGTCATACCAACTTCCAGGTCTTTCAGAATGCTGTCATAGGATTCATCTCTCGGATCATCAGTGGTCAAAACCACGTAATCGGCAAAAGATGCTTTTTTCGCCATATTCGGCCGCTTCGATTTATCCCTGTTGCCCCCGGTGCCAACGAGGAAAATGATTTTATTTTTTTTGAAACCGGCAACTGCTGCTAATGCTTTTTCAATAGCATCCGGTGTATGGGCATAATCGATGTACACTGTAACTGGCGCTTCCATCACAACTTTTTGCATGCGGCCTTCGACAGGGCCGATTGCCGCCAGCGCTTTCAGAATATTTTTCAAATCAAAGCCTTCTGCATAGAGTGCCGTAATTGCCGCCAATGCATTGGAGACATTGAAATGCCCCAGTAATTTCATTGACACCGGAAATTCGCCTTCAGGGCACAATAAGCGGAAGGAAGTTCCGAAGTGGTCCATGACTATATTATCAGCTTTAAACAAGGCATTATTGACAATGCCATATGTATACACTGAATGGGAAGTCATTTTTTCAAATTGTTCTGACCACGGATCATCCGCATTGAGAACAGCCTGCTTCTTTTCCTGAAGATTCTGGCCGAGTTGCGAGAACAACAGCCCTTTTGCATGGCCATATTCTTCCATCGTCCCATGAAAATCAAGATGGTCATGGGTAAGGTTTGTAAAAATGGCCGTGTTGAACTCAACTCCTGCCAGTCTGCCCAGCACAAGTCCATGAGATGAAACCTCCATCGTCATATGTGAACAGCCTGCCTCTTTTGCCCGCGCAATCATTTTCTGAGTCGTCAGAGCATCGCTAGTCGTATTTGCGGAAGGGAACAATTCGCCATTCAAATTGAAACCGATAGTTCCAGTCAATGCCGACGTTTCTCCCAATTCCATCAACATCGAATGCAGCATTCCTGCTACGCTGGTTTTACCGTTCGTCCCAGTGACTCCAATCATCTGGATATCTTTTGAGGGATAGCTGTAAAATCTGGATGCCAGCTGGCCCAGTGCGCGCACGGTATCTTCCACAATCAGCACCGCCGGCCCTTCCACTTCAACCGGTTTTTCAGAAAGGATCAGCGTAGCCCCACATTCAGTCGCCTGCTTGGCATAATCATGGCCATCGACTGTATAGCCTTCGATGCAGACGAACAATGAACCCGGAACGGCTTCTCTGGAATCCATCGTGATGTATTCAATTTTCTCAGGCAATTCTCCCGAGATAAGTTTATAAGGAATATTTTCGAGTAACTCCCTGCTATTCATGAAAATCCTCCTAATCAGGAAACCAGCGGTGACATTACGTATGCATAAAGCAATGCTGCCGAGGCTTTCAATGAATCTGTATGAGTCCGTTCATAGGAATGTGAAGCTTCTATTCCCGGACCGAATAATGCATGTTTTACGTCATAGCCTGCACTGATCGCTGCTGATGCATCTGAGCCGTAATATGGATAGATATCCACTTTGTAATCAATGTTTTTATCCTTTGCCAAAGCGATCAGATGACGGGTTAAACCGTAATGGTACGGTCCGCTTGAATCTTTTGCACAAATGGAGACTGTATATTCATCAGAAGTTTGGCCATCTCCAATAGCACCCATGTCGACTGCAATATATTCTTCCGTCTGAGGAGGAATATTGGAGTTACCACCATAACCGATTTCTTCGTTATTGGAAATGTAGAAGTGTGTTGTGTATGGAAGCTTTTCGGAAGATTCACTGAAATGCTTCACCAATTGGAGCAAAAGTGCTGTGCTTGCCTTATCATCCAAATGGCGCGATTTGACAAAACCGGATTCAAGGGCTGCGAACCTCGGATCAAAGGACACAAAATCACCGACCTCAATACCAAGTTCCCTGACTGCATCTTCTGAAAACGCTTTTTCATCAATTCTGACTTCCATATTGTCCGCACTGCGTTCTGCGGTTCCAGCATCTTTGTAGACATGGACAGTCGTCTGGTGAAGCAGGATGGTACCAGTCAATGTTTTTCCGGAAGCAGTATGTATGAGGCAATTCTCTCCTTCAATCGCATTGAATTTAAAGCCCCCAACAAGAGAAAGTTTCAGACGGCCGGAAGGTTTGATTTCTTTGACCATCGCCCCGAGCGTATCCACGTGGGCGGTCAATAATCGGTGCCGCTCATCATTTTCTCCTTTGATTGTAGCAATGATGCCGCCTTTATTTGTTGTAATATGTTCTACTTCCCAGCTGGCCATCATTTTTTTAATCGTATCCATGATTTCCATAGTATAACCTGAAGGACTCGGAATCCCTGTCAATTCACCCAAAAGCCCAATCGTTTCTTTCGAATTCCATTGATATGTCATGCATGATGCCCCCTTAATAGTCTAATCATATCAAAATCCAACGTTTTCGCACAGTCTTTACTGTAGTATTATTAATGAATCCAACAAATTCCAGAGGTGCGCAATGAAACATTCGAATGCCAATCGACAGAAAAACAGATTATTTCTGCACATATTCGGTTTCGCCAGTATTTTACATATATTTTTAAATGTAATTTTTCCATTCAATGCAGCCGAATGGGCTCCAATATTCGGCGTTTTGGTGTATTTCGTATTGTACCTGCTTAAACAGCGGATAAACGTAAAAGCTCTGCGGGCAATCTTATTGTATGCAATGAACATTTATCTATTTATCTTAAATCTGGAGTCACTATCAGCAGTGACACTTGTTTACTTTGCCTTACCGCTAATTACCGCAGCGCTCACCAACGCGTTCAGGCCGATGGTGGTTTTGACTGCCTGGACGATGTTTGAACTTCTTATACTGATTTTCTTTTTCGGGCAATTGGACAGGACGCCCATCCAGCAATATGATCATCTTACTATCTTCACTTTCCTGACCGTTGTACTGCTGCTCACATTCTTCCACACATTTTATTTCAGCCGGCTCTGGCAGCAATTACATGAAAAAAATAAATCTATGGAAGAAGCACTCATATCCCGTGAAGGGTATCTTCAATTATTTTTTGAAACAGCAAAAGATGCAATGGCAGTATTTGATAAAGATAATAGGGTAATTGCAATCAATCCGGCATTTGAGGAATTATACGGATGGTCAGCCAAAGATTCCTTCGGCACAAAGATAAAACCTTATCCTGTAGAAAAAGATGAAGTTGCTGAACTGCAGGCTTTGGAGTTATTGAAAGGAAAAAGTTTCACTTTGCTCGATACAGTTGATATGAAAAAGGATGGCACCAGATTTCATGCTCAGATCACACTTTCTCCCATATTCGACAACAAAGGAAAAGTCATTGCCACATCCGTCATTTCAAGGGATATCAGCTTCCAGAAAGAATCGGAACATTTGCTCCTCCAAAGTGAGAAGTTGAAACTCGCAGGTGAAATTGCAGCCGGTGTCGCTCATGAAATCAGAAACCCGATGACGGTCATTTCAGGTTTTGTTCAGATCATGCAGCAGGACGCCAAACATCCATACCCTGAATACACTAAGATCATCCATTCTGAATTGGAAAGAATCAATTTGATCATCAGTGAGTTTCTGGTTCTCGCCAAACCTCAGGCCCCGGCAATAAAAAGTTTAAGCCTCAGAGGGCTGATTGATAATCTGACGCTCCTTTTCAGTTCCGAATTCAATTTGAAAGGCATTGTTTTTAAAGAGAATTGGAGCGGTGAAACGGATTATACTCTTTCTGGTGAGGAGAATTCCTTAAAACAGGTCTTTATTAACCTGTTAAAGAATTCAGTTGAAGCTATAAACCCTTGTGGAACGATCGAGCTGACCATCTCTTCTGAAAGCGATAAAAACGTATCCATTAAAATTTCCGACAATGGCGGTGGCATGTCTTCTGAAAGTTTGAACAGGATTTTCGAACCGTTTTATACCACCAAAGAAAATGGGACTGGCCTTGGCCTTCTCATTTCACAGAAGATCATTCAGGATCATGGCGGATCGCTGAAACTGGAAAGCATAGCTGGAAAAGGAACAATTGCCGAAGTATTGCTGCCTACAAAATAAACAGGAGCCTCAATGGCTCCTGTTTATTTTCATTGGATTTTTTAATCGTCATCATCGTCCTGCTCAAATTTCAGGATTGTTCCATCGACGGCATTGATTTCAAGTTCGAATTCCATTTTGCCGTTTTAAATTTCAAAGTCATAGTAGCAATCCGCAGACCGCTTATTTCAATATTCCTTTGACGTATTTCACTTTGTTTTTATAAGGAGGAAATAAAACATTCGTCGATAACTTCGTCGATTTTTTCAGGATCGATTTGGCATGGGTAAAGGTTTCAAAACTCCATTTGCCATGATAAGAGTTCATGCCTGATGGCCCCACTCCGCCGAAGGGCAAGTTAACATTGACGATATGGGATATCGTATCATTGATGCAGCCTCCGCCAAATGGCAATTCTTCAAGGAAAAAGTCAGTTGCCCGCTCGTTTTCCGAGAACATGTATGCTGCCAGGGGCTTAGGGAGCTGACGAATCTGGCGCAGAAGAAGCGGCAAATCCTGATACGTGATAATCGGCAAAACCGGACCGAAAATTTCATCTTCCATGGAAGGATCATTCCAGGAAATATTATCCAGCACCGTCGGTTCGATATAAAGATTCGAACGATCTGTCTTACCGCCGTAAACGATGTTGGCTGCTTCTTTTTCGATAATTTCAGCCAAACGGTCGAAATGGGAGGTCGAAACGATTCGCCCGTAATCCGGACTTGCCTGCGCATTTTTGCCATAGAAGCCGCTGATGGTTTTCGTTAATTTCTTTATGAATTCGTCTTTAACGGATTCATGGACACAAACATAATCAGGTGCTATACACGTTTGGCCCGTATTCATCAGTTTGCCCCAGGCAATTCGTTTCGCTGCCAGATCAAGATCCGCAGTTTGGTCAACGATCGCCGGGCTTTTGCCGCCCAGCTCCAAAGTGATTGGTGTCAATCTTTCCGAAGCTGCTTTCATAACGATTTTCCCGACTTTCACGCTGCCGGTAAAGAAAATATAATCGAATGAAGCGTGGATTAATGCCGTCACTTCGTCGCGTTCTCCTTCGACAACCCGCACAAAATATGTAGGGAATGCTTCTTCAAGGACGATTCTCACGGCGCGTGCCACATGCGGCGTCGTTTCAGAAGGCTTGACGATGGCACAATTACCGCCCACGATGGCCCCGATCAATGGTTCCATCACCAATTGGAATGGATAATTGAAAGGTCCAATGATCAAAACAGAACCGTAAGGCTCACGGATAATAAAGCTTTTCGATGGCTGCAGATGCAAAGGCGTCTTAATTTTTTCCGGTTCCATCCAGTCATCAAGATTCTTTTGCATATTGCCTATACTGTCGAGTACCAAGCCTATTTCCGTTGCATAAGCTTCAAATTCACTTTTCCCCAAATCCCGCTCCAGTGCCTCAATGACAACTTCTTCGTTGGCAATAATGGCCTGCTTGAGGTTCTCGAGTTGTGCTTTGCGGAAATCAGCAGAGCGGGTGGCACCTGTATAATAGAAGTTCTTTTGTTCCTGAATCATTCTTTCGACATCATTGGCATTAAAATTCATGTAATAGCCTCCTGTAAATTTCGGTTATTCCTGGACTAAATGATCGATATGGCGCTGCACACTCAATCCTTCTTCGAACGGCACCAGCGCAGTCGATTTTGCTTTCATTTCTTCAAACAAGCTCGGCACTTCTGCAAAATCCGTAATCGCAACCCTGTCCCCCTGGCCTTCTGAGACATAAAGCTGAGACCAATTCTCCAATGTCAAAACGCCGTCGCTTCCATAGATTTTAAATTGAAGAAGCTCTTTCTGTCCAACACCACTGATTCCCGATACCAATAACGGGATGTTGTCATTCGCGATTCCATGGGCAATCACACCTGTTTCACATAAATCCGGCTGTTCCGGATAAGTGACCTGATGGGATGAGAATGAAATTTCCCCGAAAATCCTTTCAATCAATTGAAGATAATGCGGGAATATCTCACGTATAAAGCCTCCCTCGAGCCTTGAAGCAATCCATGGGGTTTGCTGCCATGGACGCGGCCAAACGGGAAATACTGTCTGCAGCTCGATTCTTTGGACCTTGCCAATACTGCCGTTTTTGGCGCGTTTTGCCAATTCGTGCACCGCCGCGCTATACATAAGAGGAAAGTGCATCGCTGAGCGGACCCGATTTTCTGTGACAGCCTTAACCATTTGTTCTCCAGCTGCCACATCGTGGGCAAGCGGTTTTTCACTTAACACATTGATACCGGCATCCGCAGCGAGTTTGGCGATTTCTGCGTGAGAAGCTGGGGGTGTTCCGATATATATCCAGTCAGCTTTTGAATAAAGGATTTCATCAAGAGTACCGGCAATCGGTACACTATAATTCTTTTCCAGCTCTTCCAGACGGCTGCGATTTCCATCGAAAACCGCCACTATTTCAATGCCGTCTTCTTGCTGGATCTGCTTGATGATGCGCTCACCAACAATGCCAGCACCTATAATACCAATCGAAATCATGGTCAATCTCTCCCTATAAGGCCAAAAGGCTTATTTTCGAACCTGCTGTTTATAAGTGTAACCTTTAAGGGTATGGAATAGTCAAACAATTAACTCATAATATTTCAGAGGAGGAATTTATTTATGAACGAAAACACAAATTGGTGGGAACCCGTATTCAGCGGCCAATTGGAAATCGGCCTGAACAAAGAGAAGCTTGAAGATATAGAAGAAGAAACCTTTCTTTATTACAGCGAAGCCAATCAGGAAATGGAGCCCCGGCTTTAATTGGGCACAGTCCTCATTTCCCGTCGGAAGCCTACATAAAAACGCCTTTTTCAATTGAGATATTGAAAAAGGCGTTTTGCATTTCCTGTTCCAGCTAAATATAATGAGAATATGAAAGAGGCGATCTTCATGAAACTGATAGCAGCTATTCTCATCACTATGTTTTTATCTGCTTGCAACCCCACCAATTCTTTTGACACTGCTGAAAACGATAACCAGGTGCCTGTCGAGGTCCTTTATGTTATCGACGGTGATACGATCAGAATCTTATACGATGGCAGGGAAACGACTGTCAGGTACTTATTGGTAGATACCCCTGAAATCAATCATCCCAGCTACGGCGAGCAGCCTCTTGGCAAAGAAGCGACTGAGGAAAACCGGAGACTTCTCGAGTCGGGCGATGTATCGATTGAATTTGATGCCGGTGATCGTTTCGATGACTACAGCCGTCTGCTGGCATATGTTTACGTGGACGGCGAAAGTGTACAGGAGCAGCTTCTGGAAACTGGCCATGCTCGGGTCGCCTATGTGTTCCCGCCAAATACACGGTATCTGGATGAGTATAAAGAAGCTGAGCAGCTGGCTGAAGAACAGCGCATCGGCGTCTGGCAATTTGACAATTACGCAACAGACCGCGGCTTCGACAGCGATGCAATCAGCGAAATAGAAAGCGGCAATACTGTGACCGAAACTGGTGATTGCGACATCAAAGGAAATATCAACCGCAGTGGTGATAGGATTTACCATATGCCCGGCAGCCATTCATATGGCCAAACAAATCCGGAGGAATGGTTTTGTTCCGAACAGGAAGCCCGTGACAATGGTTTCAGAAGTGCCGGCCAATAGGTCAACATGAAGGTTTATACTGAAATAGAATTCTTTCTCCGAGTATTGACTTTTTTCATTGGCGCGATATAATAATAAATGTCCTTGAAAAAAATGCGATTCCTTAGCTCAGCTGGGAGAGCGCTACCTTGACAGGGTAGAGGTCGCTGGTTCGAGCCCAGTAGGAATCATAGGACCTTAGAGTCCGCAGCAGGTTTTAGGAACAAAGTCTGCTAAGAAAAAAGCCGTCACCTTCGGGTGGCGGCTTTTTTATGTTGTTATTCAGCCAATAAACAAACCGCCGAAAGCCGCAAAATTTCGCGTTTTCGGCGGTTCTGGTTAAGCTTCGATAGTCTTCGGTTCTTTTTTATCGCGGGAGATCCATTGGATAATGAACAACACGATAAAGACTCCGGCACCAACTAAATCTGACATCCCTTCAGGGTAAATCAATGCAATACCGGTCACAAATGTGATAATCCGTTCAAACCAATAAAGTTTGCGGTACCAGTAACCGATTAAACCGGCCCCGATTGCAATCATCCCCGTAATGGCGGTGATCAGGACCCATATGAGTTCGGGCCAGGTCGTATCAATCATCAACAGCGAAGGCGACAGCACGAACATATAAGGAATGATGAACGCGGCAATCGCCAGTTTGGCGGCGTTAAAACCGGTCCGTATAGGCTCTCCGCCCGAAATACCGGAGGCGGCGAATGCTGCCAGCGCTACCGGTGGGGTTATATCGGCGATAATACCGAAATAGAATACGAATAGATGGGCAGACAATGCTACAACTAAAGGCGTCGCCGCACCTTCAGGATATTCAAGCATCAGCAACGTGATGATGGCAGGAGCCGCAATTGTGGATGTGATTACATAGTTTGCCGTTGTCGGCGAACCCATACCAAGAACAATTGCCGCCAGCATCGTAAAGAATAAAGTTAACAGGACGTTTCCGCCTGAAGCAGAAACCAGTCCATTTGCAAGGCCCAGGCCAAGACCGGTTTTAACGACCACTCCGACGATGATACCTGCTGCAGCGGTAGCTGCTGCTACCGCGAGCGCTGTGCGGGCACCATCAACCAGTGCATAAATCATGTCTTTGAAATTTAAACGCGTTTCTTTATTGAATGAGCTGACAACAATCGTCAGCACAATCCCATATAATGCAGCTTGCATCGTAGGAATACCGATCAACAGGAAAATGATGATCGCAAAAATCGGTGTCAGCAAATAGATTTTCTTCAAAACTTCTTTGCGATCAGGCATTTCTTCCGGGGACAGCCCTTTCAGGCCAATCCGCTTCGCTTCAAAATGCGTCATGATCCAGACGCCTGTGAAATAGAGGAGTGCTGGTATCGCTGCCGCTTTGGCAATTTCCCAGTAAGTGACACCTCCGATAAATTCAACCATCAGGAAAGCCGCGGCCCCCATGATCGGCGGCATCAATTGCCCGCCTGTGGATGCGGCAGCTTCGACGCCTCCGGCAAATTCCTTTTTATATCCCAATTTTTTCATCATTGGAATCGTATAAGAACCGGATGTAACTACGTTTGCTACCGAGCTGCCGGAAATTGTTCCCTGCAGGGCACTCGAAAAGATTGCAACTTTTGCAGGTCCGCCGGTCAAATTACCGGCAAGTGAAACTGCCAGGTCATTAAAGTATTGGCCTACTCCCGTCTTCACCAGGAAGGAGCCGAAGAGCAGGAAAGTGAATATAAAGGTGGCGGAAACACCGATTGGCGTCCCGAGTATACCATCAGTTGTGAAGAACATCAATTGGATCAATGAATCCAAATCCTGCCCTCTGTGACGCATGAACCCAGGGAAATAAGGACCAAAAAATGCATATGTCAGGAATAACGATGCAATGATTGTGATTGGCATACCCACGGCTCTTCGTGTCGCTTCCAGCGTCAACAGCACCGCTATTGTCCCTACTATCAGATCCGGTTCAGTAACCCTTCCGATTCGGAAAACCAGGTCATCATACATGATCGGCCAATAGGCACCGACACCGACTGACAACAATGCGAGAATAAAATCATACCAGGCCACTTTATGCTTGACACCTTTACGCTTGCGTGCGGGAAACAGGATAAAAATCAAAGACAGTGCAAAGCCCAAGTGAATAGACCGTTGAATATAAGCTGTGTATTGCCCAAAGATCGCGGTATACAGCTGAAACAGTGCAAATGCCAGTAAGCCGTAAAATACGACATGTTTCATGATTCCAGCTAAATCACGAGTGTTGGATTCAGGATCGTACCTTTGCAGAATTTCCTTCTGCTTTTCTTCGGAAACGTATGTATCATCATCTTCCGGCGGCAGTTTCTTCTCTTTCCGTTCTTCCGGCGGTAATTTATTGCTCATCAATATTCACTCCTTTTAGTTGCTGGAAAATAGACAGTCGCTGAATACGAAACGTATACGTTCCCCCTCTGACGAGTGTCTTTTTCAAATCATAGACTTCCTCATTTTTCATCAGAAAAAGGCCGGCATCCACATCGCCGATCAAGATACGGAATTCAGCCAATTGCCTGTCCATATTCTTAATGAAATACTTACCGTCTTTTTCGACAAAAACCTCGCCTTCTCCTGCATTCGATGGCATTCCAATATTAAAATCCTCATATTCCAGCTCGACCATCTTCAGAGTGTGATCGGGAAGGACTTCAAAACTTTCAATTACGTCGGACAAATGGATTGAATGTGTATATTTTATCTTAAAGCGGGGTTGAGTCAATAGAGAATACGCTGCCAGGCTCTTTGTGTCGCTGTCGATAAACACGATACTTCTTTGGAGCGGGATTAATACTGACGCGGAGCTGATTAATATGAGGGCAATCAGAATCAGAAGAATACGCTGCTTGAATTTTGTTCGCATGGGCTATTCTCCTCCATTGTACATAAACAAATAACGACGATAAAGCTTTCGCTTTATCGTCAGTTATTCAAGAGTATTCGACTAGTTTACTTCATCAAAATATCTTTGTGCACCTGGATGGATATCGATTCCGATTCCATCAAGAGCCGTTTCAGCCTGAATGAATTCAGCTTTTGCGTGCTGGATCTGATCTGTGTTTTCATAGATGGCTGCCGTAATGTCGTATACAAGATCTTCAGAAAGATCATTTTGTACAACAAGCATAGCCAATACCGAAACTGTCGGAACTTCTTCGGTCAGGCCATAGATGCCTGATGGCACAGTATCGTGAGCGTAATAAGGATATTTCTCGATCAGTTCATCGGCTTTGTCCTGCTCAACAGGAACGATTACTACATCAGAAGTAGCGCCTAAACTTTCAACAGCACCTGTCGGCGTACCTGCTGTGATGAAAGCAGCGTCGATTTGTCCTGATTGAAGGCTTTCCTGTGATTCGCCGAAGTCAAGGTTCTGAGCATCGATATCATCCATCGACAATCCGTGGATTTCAAGCAATTGTTCAGCATTAATATAAGTTCCTGACCCTGGAGCTCCAACGGAAATTGATTTTCCTGCAAGGTCATCAAATGAAGTGATTCCTGAACCTTCAATTGTTACCAATTGGATTGTTTCCGGATACAATGCACCGATGGCAGAAACTGTATCGATCACTTCACCATCGAACATGTTCGAACCTTCTGAAGCATAGAAAGCGGTATCCGTCTGAACGAATGCAATTTCTGCATCTCCGTCAGCCAGTGCAGTCATATTTGCAGCAGAAGCCTGTGATACCTCAGCCGTAGTATCAAGACCTGTTTCCTCTTCAATGATATTGGCCATTGCTCCGCCCAACGGGTAATAAGTTCCTGTTGTTCCCCCCGTTAAGATACTGATGAATTCTGGTTCATCACCACATCCCGCCAGCAATACTGAACCAGCCAGCGCAACTCCTGCGAATAAACCTAATTTCTTTTTCGCCATAATTTGACCTCCCCTTATTATAATTTTTACTTGTTTCTTAAGTAATAATACCATGACTTTATATCCAAGTGTTAATCAATTTTCGATCGGGTAACCGTTTACACAGGAAAGTTGTAATTGCCCTTAAGTGTCTGTTCCATCCACATGCAGCTCAGGAGCAGTTTCATCAGGAGAAATATCTTTGAAATCTTTCCCTTTTTCCTCTAAATCCCGTTGCCGATGCGCAATTCTTGCGCTTGCACATGCTGCGATACTGGCTACCAGATCATCCAGAAATGTATGGACTTGCCCCCCTACTTTTGTATCAAGTTCACGGATGACGCCAATTTTATTGCGATCAAGATGACCGAATGTTGTAACGGCGATACTGCCATAAGTCAATACAGCACCAAGCCCGATCATTTCATCAACACCGAACAACCCTTCGTCCGTATCGACAATCTGTTGCAAGGGTGCTGAAAGCTTTCCCTGTTCGGCCAGAACGTCCAGTTCTACGCCAACCAGCAAGGCATGCTGCATCTCCCTTTTTTGTAAAACGCTTTCCACCGATTCGATGCAATGTGATATTTGCAGCCCTTCATTGAAAGGCTCCTGCATTTCAAACACGATTTTAGCAATTTCTTCAATTGAAACACCGCGTCTTTCCAGTGCCTCATGCGCAGCTTTCGTCACAGCATCTGAATGTACCCTGTATTGCCCGCCATCGATTCCTTCCATATCAAAAACCCCTCTCTCTTGTTTGGATACCTGCTCCCTCATTATACCTTGCACGCTGAATATGATACAATTTTTATACAAAAACGCTCAAGGAGGCATCATCATGAATAAAGGAAAAGTCGAAGATTTAACGCTTTACAGTGAAGAATTGCAGGAAGACATGCAGTTGCTTGTTCACCTTCCTTACAATTATTCACCATTATACAAATACAGCATCGTCATTGCATCCGACGGCAAAGATTATTTCCAATTGGGCAGAGTGCCCCGAGTGGTCGACGAATTGCTGGAAAACCGCGAAATTGAAAACATTATTTTTGTCGGAGTCCCTTATAAGAGCGTCGAGGACAGAAACAATAAATATGAACCGTCCGGCGCTCAGCATGCAGCTTATCTGAGATTCCTGGCCCACGAACTTGCTCCTTTCCTGGATGAAAAATATCCTACTTACCAGGTTGGTATGGGTCGGACACTGATTGGCGACTCACTTGCAGCCACCGTCAGTTTGATGGCCGCTTTGAAATACCCCAATATTTTCGGCCGAGTCATCCTCCAATCGCCAAAAGTTGGACCCGAAATGTTGGAGACTGTTTCCAATTTCAATTCTGCCTATGCTTTTACTGTCTATCATGTAATTGGCAAGGGCGAAACAGACGTCAAACTGACGTCTGGCAAAACGGCGGATTTCCTCGAACCCAACCGGGAACTGCATCAATTGCTGAAAGATAAATCTTTCCCGCTGTTTTATGAGGAATTTGATGGCGGCCATACCTGGAAATATTGGCAACCGGATTTGAAACGCGCTTTGATACAAAACTTTGGCGTTTAAACCGAATTCGCAATTTAATACTTTCTTTTGTTATACTGTAAGGAGTTAAGATTTATATTTTACGAGGAGGCCTATTTATGAAATACGGTGTTGCAGCATTTCCGTCCAAAAAATTACAGGACATCGCCAATTCTTATCGCAAACGCTATGACCCTCATTATGAGTTGATTACACCTCATATTACGTTGAAGGATGAGTTTGAAGCGAATGGCGCAGAAATTAAAGATATTGTGGAAGAAATGGCGAAAATCGCTAAACGCCACACACCTTTCAAACTTCATGCAACGCGAGTAAGCTCATTTTCACCTGTGACCAACACACTTTATTTCAAAGTTGAACCTGTACAGGAAATTCTTGAGCTGCATGAGGATCTGCATTCTGACTTCTTCGGTGGCATGCCGGATTATTCATTTGTTCCTCACATCACGATTGCCCAAAAATTATCCGATTCCGAGCATTCTGATATTTTTGGACAATTAAAAATGGCGGGTATCGACCACGAAGAAACAATTGACCGGATTCACCTTCTGTATAAGTTGGATGACGGCTCTTGGACAGTCTACGATACATTCCGCCTGACTGGAGATGAGCAATAATTGCAGAAAGTAAAAATAGCTGAAAGTGAACTCGAAAAAGAACAGGCCTTTGATATTCGCAGAAAAGTCTTTGTCGATGAACAGCAAGTGCCTCTTCATATCGAAATGGACGAGTACGATAGCACTGCCACCCATTTCGTCGGATATAACCTTCAGCAGCCGATAGCTGCTGGACGCATCCGCGAAATTGAAAACGGCATCGGTAAAGTCGAAAGGGTTTCAGTTTTGCCTGAATTCCGCGGACAGCACGTTGGTGTCCTGATGATGGATGCGATGGAGTCATATGCGCGATCGGCAGGGATGTCGACCTTGAAGCTGAACTCCCAGTCGTACGCTATCCCTTTTTATGAAAAATTGAACTACACCGTGACTTCTCCGGAATTCCTCGACGCGGGAATCCCGCATCGTACAATGGAAAAGAATCTTCACGATTAAAAATCCAGCCCTCAAAATTAGAGGGCTGGATTTTTTTGATTGTCGAGAACAAGTTAACTTCTCTAATCATTACGCTCTAGACGGACGCTTTCCGCGGGGAGCGGCCTAAGCCTCCTCAGTCGCTACGAAAACCGATGCTCCTGTCTCTGTCCCTGCATCGCTTACGCTAGCTTCGGGACATGAAAGTACGTTGCATCGCTGCGCTAGCTTCGAGACAAGAAAACCGTTGCAGCGTTTCACGCTTCGTCCCAAAGGTTCGACCGAATGCTGTTCGGTCAAACCTTCCCTCGGGGTCTCAGTCGCGCTCTCGTTCCCGCAGGAAACGAGAGCGCAAGCGCGAATCGTTTGCGACGAAGCTAGCGCAGCGATGCAGGAGCATATTTTTGCTCTTCGCCGTCTAACGCTTCATTCTGGTGTTGAATATAAATAAATGAAGAATCTCCTTATTGAAGAGTCATTAGAGAATACTCCTATATAAGAAAAAAATCTGAGATATGGAGCAAAACAGCGAAGACGCCCAGGGGAGCAACGCTTTTTAATGTCTCGAAGCTAGCGAAGCGATGCAGAGACAGAAACGGAGTTAGCTTTCCAACTTCGTTTCGACGAAGTGCGAGTCCCTTCGGGTGCTCCTGCATCGCTTCGCTGCTTCGTCGCAAAGACTTAGCCTCGCATGCTTCGGCTAATGTCTTCGAAGCTGTTTTGCGGAATATCGGTTTTCATTTAATAAGCTTTCAACATGCTTAAAAATCCAGCTATTTAAAGAACATGGTAACCGCTGTCCACATGGATTGTTTCGCCGGTGATTCCGCGGGACATATTGCTGAACAGGAAGACCGCCGTGTCGCCGACTTCTTCCGGTGTTGTGTTGCGGTGAAGCGGCGCTTTTTCTTCTATTTCGTGAAGCACAGAATTGAAATCGCTGACACCTTTAGAAGACAATGTACGGATTGGGCCAGATGAAATGGCGTTGACACGGATTCCAAGTTTGCCAAGATCCGCTGCCAGATAGCGCACTGACATTTCAAGTGCTGCTTTCGCAACTCCCATGACATTATAATTGGACATAACACGCTCTCCGCCAATATACGTCAAAGCAACAATGCTGCCGCCTTCAGACATTAAAGGCTTAGCGTGTTTTGAAATGACCGTCAGTGAGTAGGAGCTGATATTTTGTGCCAATAAATAGCCTTCCCGCGAAGTCTCAGAAAAATCTCCTGCAAGTTCTTCCGTTTTGGCGAAAGCAATGCAATGAGCCAGTCCGTCGATTTTGCCGGCCTGTTCTTTGATCGTCGCGAAACATTTTTCCACATCTTCATCGCTCGTTACATCACATGGAAGTATCGTTTCGTGGTTCCCATCAAGGGTTGCCACCAGATCGCGCACGGATTTCTCAAAACGTTCCCCGGCATATGTAAAGATAAGGTTTGCTCCTGACTGATCCAGTGACCGTGCAATTCCCCAAGCGATGCTTCGTTTATTGGCCACTCCCATAATTACGAATGTCTTGCCTTTTAGTGATATCGACATTGTCATTCCTCCTGAAAATCTGATTGTTACCTGGTACTAATATTACATCATAAAAAAGAAAAGTGCAATTTGCACTTTTCTAGAGGCTGCTTAAGAATGTAGTTGCCAGTCCCAAATAGATTAGTATGGAGATGATATCATTCAATGTCGTGATAAAGGGGCCGGACGCTACGGCAGGGTCAATTTTCAGCCGATGGATCAACAGCGGAATAAATGATCCTGCCAGTGTGGAAACAAAAATGGAGCCCGCAACCGCCGTTCCAACCAGCAACCCGATGAGCAATTCACCTTTCCAGAAATATACCAGCCCTACCACGACGATGCCACACACAAGGCCTGTTATCAGACCGGTTCCGGCTTCACGATAGAGCAGCTTGGTCTTGCTCTGTTCTTCAATATCGCCTGTGGCAATACCACGGACTGCCACAGCCAGCGCCTGCGTACCGCTGTTACCCGCCATTCCGGCAATCAAAGGAATGAATACCGCAAGCAAGGCTACCTGGTCCAAAGTGGATTCGAACATCCCCATCAAATTTGCTGTGAGCATACCGAGGAATGTCAGCAGAATCAACCATGGCAGTCTTTTTTTCGCAGCACTTAAAGGGCCTTTATCAAAATTATCCATATCAGAGACAGCTGCCAGCTTGGAGTAGTCATCCGAAGCTTCTTCATCCAGGACATCGATAATATCATCCACTGTGATGATTCCCAGCAGGTGATCCTGGAAATCGACTACCGGTATTGCCAGGAAATCGTAATCCTTGATCATGCGTGCCACTTCTTCCTGATCTTCCCCAACTGATACAGAGACAACGCGGTCATTCATGATTGTTTCTATCAGAGTATCTTCTTCTGCGATGATCAGATCCCGCAAAGTGACAATTCCGGAAAGCCGTTTCGCTTCATCGATGACAAACACATAGTAGATGGTTTCTGCATCAGGTGCAGCATTCCTGAGGATATTCATAGCGGAACGGACCGTGGAATTTTTCGGGATGGCCACGAATTCGGTTGTCATGATTGAACCCGCCGTATACTCTTCATAATGCAGAAGATCTTTGATCTCCCGCGATGCCTCTTTCGGCATAATCGTGAGGTAGCTAGCAACCTGATCTTTGCTTAAATTGTTCAATACATCAACCGCATCATCCCGGTACATAAAGGATAGAAGGTCTGCGGCATACATGGCATTCATTTCTTTGAAAAGGTCTTCGTATTCATCGTCGTCCAATTCGATTGCTTCAAAAATATCAGCCATTTCTTTCGGAGAGAGATACTCATAAAGCTGCTGGCGGATATCCGCCTCGGCTTTTTCATAGAATTCAGCCTGGTCGTATGGATGATGGGACAGGAATTCCTCCCTGAACTCCTCCACTTGCCCTTTTTCCAGCAGCTGTATCAGTATTTCTTCATTCAACTCTTCATCACGTATCATTTTTTCTTCCATCATTACGGCTCCCTCCTTTCGATTTTGCAGCAAGCCGCTTGGGCGGCCACTGCGTTACACTTATAATAGATAATATACTAATTTAATTTCATGAGGTGTTTAAATGAAATATGACATAATTGGCGACATTCATGGCTGTTTTGATGAGCTGATGGAATTGCTCGAAAAACTGGGCTATCACTATGACAATGGGATTCATAGCCATCCGGAAGGCAGACAACCTGCATTTGTAGGCGACGCCATGGACCGCGGTCCCGATTCGCTGGCTGTTTTGGAATTATTATTCGCCCGGCAGGATCGGGGCATTCTGTTTTATTCCCCTGGGAACCATTGCGATAAACTTTACCGATACATGAAAGGCAATTCGGTGCAGCTGATACATGGACTGGAAATCACCATCGCTGAGTGGCAGGCTTTGCCGAAAAAGGAGCAACAGGAATTTCGTGAACGATATATCCATTTTTACGAGGCGCTGCCACAGTACCAGGTACTTCGGGACGATCTCATCGTCGCCCATGCAGGGCTGAAAAAAGACATGATCGGCGAGCCATTGAACAAAAGAATCTCAGTGTTTACGCTGTATGGCGACATTACAGGTAAATTCCATGCCGATGGCCGGCCGGTGAGACGGGATTGGGCGAAATCCTATCGAGGAAAACCGTGGGTGGTTTACGGCCATACGCCGACCGAGGAGCCCTATGTCATAAACCGGACGGTGAATATTGATACCGGCTGCGTTTTCGGCGGATCATTGACTGCATTCCGTTTCCCTGAAAAAGAATTGGTTTCAGTCTCTTCAAAACAGCCCTACCAGCCGGAACGATTCCACCGATTTACCTGATCAGCGCCGCCATATCTTCCCGATTCGGCGATTCGAAGCTGAGCGCCCGGCCAGAAACCGGATGAATCATTTCGAGCCTCCGGCAATGAAGTGCCTGGCGGCTGATCATTTCCCGGGTTCCTCCATAAAGATCATCTCCTACAAGAGGTTGCCCGATATGTGCTAAATGAACCCGGATCTGATGTGTCCGCCCGGTGTTCAGCTTTAATTCGAGATGGCTGAAATCAGTGTATGCCTTGAGCAGCTTGACTTCAGTTTCCGCAAACTGACCACCCATGCGAACTTCCCTTTCTATAATACTGGAATTTTTTCTTCCGATCGGCGCAGTGATTGTAAATTCTTCCTGCTCAGTGAGGCCATGGACAATCGCATCATAACGTCTGGACATTTTCTTTTCCTGCTGTTGAACGGATAGCATATGATGAATATGCCGGTTTTTTGCGATGCAGACCAAACCACTCGTATCACGGTCGAGCCTGGTCACAATATGCAGAGTAGCCGGTATCTTATGATTTTCAAAATGGCCGGCTACCACATTGGCCAGACTTCCGACAGGGTGTTCACGCGAAGGAATCGTGTTTTGCAAAGGTGGCTTATCGACAATCAGTAAGGCCTCATCCTCATAAATAATCGTCAATTCACCGCTTTCTGCCTGCAAACCTTTGCCAAGCTCTTCCAACGGAAAAACAACGGTCACAGCATCCCCAATTTCAAGGGGATGCCTGACCGTCACTTCATTGTTGTTCACCAATATTTGCCCGCCGCCATACTTTACAGAAGCAAGAGTTCGTTTAGAGATTCCCCATGCCTGTAAGGCTTCACGCAACAACCCTTTGGCGTCGGCAGTATAATTCAGTTCAAACGGCTTCATCGGTATTCCTCGCTGTCGATAAACGAATCATGGACCCTTCTCCAAAATGGGAATGGGCGGAAACGGGCAAATCTTACTTTTTCTTCTGCTACCCGATATTCAATCGATCGCACATCTTTATGGAGCAATTGAAGGTGATCGACTGTCACCATAAAATCCGGTGCTTTCACCGGACGCAACACGCAACGGTGATGTGCCGGCAGGACCAGCGGAGCACCGACTGTCCGGAAAACACGATTATTGATCGATGCCATCTCGGTCAACTGCATTGCGGGAAGTGATGGATGAATGATTGCGCCGCCAAGTGCTTTGTTATAAGCCGTACTTCCTGATGGCGTAGACATACACAATCCGTCTCCGCGGAAACGTTCAAATTGATCTTCATTTAAAATGACGTCCATAACGAGCGTAACGTCTGGTGATTTTACCGTAGATTCGTTCATGGCCAGATAAACAGCAGGCTCTTCTTTGTTTTGATAATGGATGCTTGTTTCAAGTAACGGATACTCAATCACTTCATATTCTTTTTTAGCAATAGACAGCACCAGTTTTTCAATCTCGATCGGCTTCCAATCCGCATAAAAACCGAGATGTCCCGTATGTATCCCGACAAATGCCACTGTAGATAATTGGTCGCTGTATTTATGGAAAGCGTGGAGCATCGTTCCGTCTCCGCCAATCGACAGCACGATATCCGGCTGTTCCTCTTCCCATTCCATGCCAAAGTCTTCCAGATAAGCACGCGCTTTATCCATTAAATCATTCGACAGATCATCACTTCTGGATATTATGAAATATTTCATCTCTCTTTTCTCCCTCCGTCTGTGTTTCTTGGAAAATGAGTGCCTGGTGATTCCTTGTATTCTGTAAAATATGCCTGGGCTTCCTGAATTTCATCCCGAATCTGCGACATCTCTTCGTCCAGCTGAAATGCCGCTTCAGCTGCCCGCTGCAAACGCAGTTTGATTTCATCGGGGAAAACACCTTTGTATTTGTAATTCAACGAATGCTCTATGGACGCCCAGAAATTCATCGCCAACGTCCGTATTTGAATTTCAGCGAGTATTAGCTGTTCACCGCTTACGGTCTGCACCGGATACTCGACAATAACATGATACGACCGATAACCGCTCTGCTTCTCACGGGAAATATAATCTTTTTCTTCCACAATGCGAAGGTCTTTGCGATTACGGAGCAATTCTACAACTGTTTCAATGTCACCGACAAATTGGCACATCATCCGGATACCGGCAATATCCTGCAATTCAGTGGCAAGTTCGAGGGATGGCTCAAAAGGGATCCCTTTTTCGAGCGACTTATCGTAAATGCTGGCAATCGGTTTGACCCGGCCGGTAACAAACTCGATCGGGGAATTGATATTATCGGTTTCGTATTGTCTGCGCATGCCTTTGAATTTGATTTTCAGTTCATCGACAGCCTGTTTATATGGCGCTAAAAATCGATCCCATTGTCCCATAACCGCTTCCCCGCTTTCGTATGCATGTTCTCTTTTGTCGTTTGTTCAATTATAAATTATACTAAATCGCTTCGGCGCTTAGGACAGTGCAAAGATTAATGCTCCTGCGCAAGCTCGTCGCAAAGGAGGTGCCATTTTCGTATGGCATACCTTGCCTCCCGCACTAAGCCGAGAAGAGCACTCGTCTTATTGCTCCGCCCAGTCCTGAAACGCGCCGGCGCTAGGTGAAATCTAGATATGGAGCAAAACAGCGAAGAGTTGACCGAAGCTGGCGAGGGCAGCTCTTTGCGACGAAGCAGCGAAGCGATGCAGGAGCACGGGTTTTAGTTAGCTCAGCGCAAGCCCCCAGGCAAGCAAGCTGTTTTGCGGAATATCGGCTACATAAGTTAATTAATTCAACATATCTAATTTCAATATCTAGTCATATTTTAACACAGCGCTGCGATTCGTTGCAGTTTGACTCGAATTATCACATAATAATATCAAGTGAGGTGCAGATGATGACCAAAGAACTTGAGATTGAATTCAAGAATTTATTGACTGAAGAAGAATATTTAGAATTGATGGACCGCTTCGGCTACTCTGCTGAAGACGCTCATACACAAGTGAATCATTATTTTGATACAACGGATTTTAAATTGCGCGATCGCCGTTCGGCACTCCGGATCCGGCAAAAGGGCGCTACATACGAATGCACGTTGAAAACACCGGCGGACAATGGCTTTTATGAAATTACCGACAAACTCGATTCGCAACAAGTTGAAGAAATCTTTGAAAAACGCAGTTTTCCCGCACCGGAAGTCGCAGCAGCATTGAAGGAGATGGGACTCGGATCTGATGCGCTGGCACTTCTGGGCAGCCTGACTACCCACCGGATCGAATTCCCCTATGAATCCGGCCTGCTGGTGCTTGACCATTCGGAGTATCTCGCTACCGAGGATTTTGAAATTGAATACGAAGTAAGTGATTTTGAAGCTGGGAAACAGCGGTTTCAAGCGTTCTTGCGTGATTTCGAAATTCCCTTCCGCAGCACAGATAAAAAGATTTCCCGTTTCATGAATGCCGCAAAAAAAGGAATTAATACGAATAAAATTATCGAATAAAAATATTTAAAATACATTATTTCCCATTCAAGCGTTCGATTTATTTGAGATATTTTCACAGCGTTGTTAGAATGAACTTACAGCTACAGCAAAGGAGACATATTGATGACTGGAAAACCTATTATTCCGTATGAAGAAATTGGTGCGGAACGCCTGTCCCTATTGGTGGACGCATTTTATGCCCGCGTCGCTATGCATCCAAAGCTCAAGGCTATTTTTCCTGACGATCTATCGGAAACCGCCAGAAAACAGAAGCAATTCATGACCCAATACCTTGGCGGACCCAATATATATTCTGAAGAACACGGACATCCCAGACTCAAAGCAAGGCATAATCCCTTTCCGATTACTCCCGAACGGGCTCAGGCTTGGCTTGAATGCATGAGTGAAGCGATGGATGAAATCGGATTGACCGGAAAATTCCGTGAAACCTTCTATAACCGGCTTGTGATGACTGCTCACCATATGGTCAATGCACCGGACAGCGAGGAGGAAGTGGTGTGAATAACCTGGACCTGGCAAAGCAGATTTATGACAGCCCGAATCCGGTAAAGCCCATGGAACTGTATATTTTTCTTGATCCTCTGAATATGGAATGCTGGGAACTGCAGTCCATCATGAGGAAGCTCCAAATTGAATACGGCCATTATTTTTCCATGCGTGTTGTTCTCAGCACGAAACTATTCAATTTGAACAGCCAGCAAAAAACCTCTTCACTCTCCACTGATAATCTGACGCATCCTGTATTGGCGTCCGTCGCAGTCAAAGCGGCCGAATTGCAGGGCAAACGTGCAGGCAATCAATTTCTGCATAAACTGCAGGAGCAGTTGTTTATGCAAATAAAAGATGTTTCTTCCTATCAGGTTCTACTCGAAATTGCACAAGAAGCCAATCTCGACCAGGAAGAATTCAAAAAGGATTTCCATTCTGTCCATACAGCAAAAGCATTCCAATGCGATCTGCAGATTACAAGGGAAATGGAGATCACTGAAGTTCCAAGCATAGTCTTCTTTAATGAATGTATAGAAGACGAAGGTGTTAAAATTTCCGGACTGCATTCATATGATACTTATTTGACAATCCTTCAGGAAATGCTTGGCAGCGACCCATTAAACAGACAAGCTCCACCGTCACTGGAAGAACTTTTTACAAAATACACGACAATTGCGACAAGAGAAATTGCGTCCATTTACAATATTTCGCAGGAAACTGCTGAACGTGAAATGAAAAAACAGATGCTCCAGCAAAAAGTTGAACGCATCTGTTTACCTGATGAAACATTATGGAAAGTAAAATAAGCATGGCGCCCTCGGGCGCCGTGCTTATTTTTTGAACCATAGAAAAACGCCTGCCACGTCCGGCAGGCGTTTTTCATTACACAAAGGGGATGGGAGAAATGTTCACGCTCAAACAAAGGGGTGTATGTTTGTATGTGATTTATTTCACAACCTAAATTTATCACAGAATAATTGTTTATGCAATAATTCACAAACGAATTCACAAATTCGTCATAATCGTAAGTGTTATGAAATTTTTTTAACTATATTAAGATAACTAAAAAGAACAGGCTCAGTAATACTGAGCCTGTTCTTCCCTAATTTATTTTTTCAGCAATAATTTCTCGAGTTCTGTTAATTTCTGTTCAAATACTTTGCAGGCCTCTTCCACTGGTGAGGATGAAGTCATATCGACTCCTGCTTTTTTCAGAACCTCGATCGGATAATCAGAACTTCCCGCTTTCAGGAACTCATTGATAAAACGATCGACTGCCGGCTGTCCTTCTTCTAAAATACCTTTGCTCAATGCTGTTGCAGCACTGAATCCTGTAGCATACTGGAAAACATAATAATTATAGTAGAAATGAGGAATTCTTGCCCATTCCATACCGATCTCTTCATCAACTGCCACGTCTTCCCCAAAGTATTTCTTGTTCAGCCCGTAATAGACTTCGGTCAGGCGTTCCGCTGTCAGCGCTTCGCCTTCCTGGTCCATCTTATGGATCAAATGTTCAAATTCTGCAAACATTGTCTGGCGGAATACCGTGCCACGGAAACCGTCCAGCCAATGATTCAACAAGTAAATCCGCTCCTGATCATCTTCCGAAGTTTCCACCATGTATTCGTTTAATAAGGCTTCGTTTGTCGTCGATGCAACTTCAGCTACGAAGATGGAATAATCACCATACACATAAGGCTGTGAGGCGCGTGTGTAATAGCTGTGGACACTGTGGCCAAATTCATGGGCCAATGTAAAAAGGTTATCGACATTGTCCTGCCAGTTCATCAGGATATAAGGATTCGTGCCATAAGCGCCTGATGAATAAGCGCCGCTTCGTTTTCCTTTGTTTTCCATGACGTCCACCCAGCGGTTCTGGATGCCTTCTTCAACAATACCGGTATATTCTTCACCAAGCGCGGACAGACCCTTCAGCATGATTCCAGTCGCTTTTTCATAAGGGATTTCCATCTTCACTTCTTTTACCAATGGTGTGTGCATATCCCACATATGGACTTTATCGATTCCAAGCACTTCTTTGCGGAGAGCTGCATAGCGATGCAATAAATGCAAGTTATTGTTTACCGTCTCAACCAGGTTATCATAGACAGTTTCCGGTATGTGGTCATCCGATAATGCGGCGTGCCTTGCCGAATCATACTTACGGACACGTGCATTGACGTTATCACGCTTAACCGTTCCTGCCAAAGTCGAAGCAAATGTATTCAGGAATTTTCCGTAAGTTGCATAGACAGCTTTGAAAGCATCTTCCCGCACACGGCGGTCCTTGCTTTCAAGAAAGCGGATGTAATTGCCGTGCGTAATCTGTACGGTTTCGCCGTTCTCATCTTTGATTTCCGGGAATTCCAGATCCGCATTATTCAGCATGCCGAACGTTTCGGACGATGCACTTACAACTTCTGATAATTGGGCAAGCAAGGACTCTTGTTCCTTTGGCAATACATGCGGGCGCATTGAATTCAATTCGTCCAGCGCATGCTTGTAAAGTTTCAACCCTTCATGGTTTTCAACGTAACCATTCAACACTTCTTCATCAAGTTCCAGGATTTCCGGCGTCAAAAATGATAAGCCCGCTGAAATCTTGGCATAAAGAGCTTTAATGCGGCTGTCCAACGCCTGATATTTTGAATTGGTGGTGTCCTGATCATACCTCATATGGGAATATGTATATAACCTTCTCAGGCGTTCAGACACTTCATCTTTAAAAGTCAATACTTCAAATAGGGATTCTGCCCCTTCTTTTAATTTCCCTTCAAAAGAACCGGCTCTCTCGGCCATTGCTGCCACTTCCTTGAATTCGCTTTCCCATGCTTCATCAGTCGGGAAAATATCATCCAGCTTCCAAGTCAATTCTACAGGGATCTCTTCACGCTTTAATATTTTATTCGCCATTTCCAATTCCTCCTTAGTTCTTCTCTTTCGGGAGTCGAACTTGTTTTTATTTTCTCAATTTTCGTACCCTTTTGCAATAGATATCATATAATCCTTCCATTTGTCTTTCGCAGTCGTTGTTTTGACCTGCCATATAGTGAATAAAACTTGTATAATCCTGCATCACCTTTTCAAGTTGCGCAGCATCGCCTTTGTTGCTCAGCTTTATTTTCATGGAAGAAATCAGATCTGAAACTGATTTGCCTTGTTCGAGTGCACGGACTGTTTTTAATTGCCAGATGACTGCATGTTCAGCGATGCATTCCGCCCCGGCTATCGGGACGCCGATTGTTGCAGGCACATTCCTTATATCCAAACCCAGTTTATAGCAGAGCAGCCAGAATGGATTTTGATAGCGGTTTTTCGCAAACAATTGAGAGCGGATGAACGCAGTTCTCGCCAGTGCAAAAACAGAATACATCGTTTCAAAGTCTTTTCTGCCCAGTCTTTTCGGAACAGCAAAAGGAAATGTCTGTTTGTTTGCAGGCAAAGAACTTATTTTGCCCACCCAGCGGTTGCCGCTGATAAAGAATAAGTTCGAATAATAAGTGAATTGTCCAGTTGACGGATTCAGCAGCAACAGGTACTTGGTATGTTCATGGTTGATCAGCATCTTCTTTTGATATTCCATCAAATGAATTACTTGAATTCTGTTTTCCGGTTTTTCGTTGTTCCCGAAAATCCAAGTCGGGTATAATCCAACCGCCTTGTAAGCAGCAGTCCTTCTTACAACATCATGTGCAGAAATCGCACTGCACTGGAATTCAATTACGGTCCGGCTGTCGACCAGCAGATCAGCGCGCTGGCGAATTTCCGGCATATATTTTTCCAGTTCCACTTTGAAGTTTTTAGCAGTGAAGAATTTGTGCAGCAAAATTTTGCCCTGCAGATGCAAAGAGGATTCCGACTCACTGTATGAATCACAGTCAGAATGGGATTTATGGGCAAAATGGGGAATTTTGATGTTGCCAATTTTTAAATACAAGATATTCCCACAGTCCGGACAAGTAAATTTACTATTGCTTCGTAACTCAAGCAGCTCCTGCCGGCTGTAGTTTTTAATCAGATCAATTACTTGTTCCCCTTCAGTTTTGGCGATTAATATGGCTGTCACACTCCTTTTATCTATTATAAAAGAGTGTTTATGTTTAGACAATATTCAATAGTCTGGCATCTGTCAGTTCAATTTACGAAATAAAAAAGCCTGAAGAGATGAATACATGCTTTCATCCGTTCAGGCTCATAAATATTGAATTGCGTTCAGAGTTATCCAAAGTAATGCAAGACATTGGATAATGCATCTTTTTTGAAAATTTCCTTGCCGTATTCTTCAAGACGATGGATCGTAACAGAAGATGGCGGCAGATATTCTGAGAGTACACTTAAATGATCTTTAATATCTTCATCTGAGTGCAGGATGTCATCAAAGCTGATATGAAGGTAGTATTTACCTTCGAAGTGATAGAGAGCCGTTTCAATTGGAACATATTGCAATCGTCTGGAAAGAGGAACTAATTCCTCGACTTCCGACAGCATAAAAGTATATTCCAATTTTTTGGTATCGGGCTCGTTGAAGACAGGTTCAAATTCATCGAATTCTGTTCCAGCGGCATCCGAATCCTCATTTGCAAACATTTTGCGGCGTTCTTCTATATCATCTGGCATGTCTAATTTTTGACCGTCTTTTGTCAATTGAGCACGCGTCACTGTAACTTCCAATCCTTTGTCCATTGCCTGGACCTGAATCCATAGTGGACCTTCCATTACAAAATCAGCTTCCTCATTCACTTCATCCATCATTTCCCAGAATAACTCTTCGCTTTTGTCTCTGTTGAACCAGATTTCGTCACGGCTGAACCCACGTTCTTCAACGTCGAGATAGGAAATGTAAAATTTGACTGTGTTATCATTAATGCGTTCTATATCCATTTTACACCTCTCCTTTCGAATTGGACCAAGAGGATCTTCCTCATAAGCCGTGCGTTGTTGCTCTATTTATTATATCGCGTTTGGAACTCTATGAGAAAGTTAATGCCTGTGCACCCAAAATGCTGACGGATAATTAGTTTCGAGTTTATTGCAATTCACTCAGAAATGCAAGACATTAAGCCGAAGTAAATACAGAAAAGCCGCCCAAAGATCCATTATGCATTGACATAAAGGCCGGACAGCTTTTTAGCTTATTTTCAGTTCACCATTCGCTGAGCTTCAAGCAATTGATATGCTCTCACTTTACGAGGGAGGAACCGGCGAATTTCATCTTCGTTATAACCGACTTGCAGTCGTTTTTCATCCATGATAATTGGCCGGCGCAATAGCCCTGGATGTTCTTGAATTAACTCATACAATCTTTGAAGTGGAAGGCTTTCAACATCCACATTAAGCTTTTGGAAAATTTTTGATCGAGTTGAGATGATTTCATCTGTTCCATCTTCCGTCATGCGTAAAATCTCTTTGATTTCGCTGATCGTCAGTGGTTCTGAAAATATGTTGCGTTCTGTATATGGAATATCATGCTCTTCCAACCACGCTTTTGCTTTTCGGCAAGATGTACAGCTTGGGGAAGTAAATAGCGTTACCATCATAATTGAACACTTCCTTTCGGATTCGGGAATCACATTTCTATCTTGCTAAATTAGAATGAGTCTAATTTAGAAGGTTTACATTCATTATACAATAACTGACCTGAATTGAATATAGAATTCGCAGATTAATATAGGATTTGCATAATGTTTGTCACAAAATCGCTATAATTAAACACTTTCCTCAGTTCTATAATATATTTTTACCCGTTATTTTACAAAGCTAAACTCAATTTACAGATATTTTTATTCTCAATTAGAAATTTCTTTTTGAAAAAACTTCTTACTGGTTCTTACTCTTATTAGTACGAATTGCAGAGCGAAAAGTTTCATAAAAAAAGGGGCTGATTTAAAAAACCAGGTCCTTTGAGCTTGTTGAAAAAGTAAAAATGAAAGCCGATATTGCGCAAAACAGCTTCGCTTGCCAAAACCCGTGCTCCTGCATCGCTTCGCTAGCTTCGTCGCAAAGAGTCGGCCGAACTATCTTCGGCCAACTCTTGGCTCGCGCTGAGCTAACTCGGTCTCGTTTCACTTCGCCCGAGTGGATCTCAGCACTTCGCTTGGTCCTCTGGGCGTCTTCGCTGTTTTGCTCCATATCTCAGATCTTTTTCTTTAAAGGAATAGATGTTTAAGTGTGTTGTATGTGAGAAAGTGAAAACTTGCATTATCAGCACAGAACAGAATGAAGCGACAGGCGGCGACTCCATCGGGAACCAGAGCTAGTCCTGAGACCCCGCAGTGAATGTTTGACCGAACAGTATTCGGTCGAACTTTGCGACGAAGCGTGTAACGCTGCAGGAGCATCGTTTTTCAACGCGAAGCGAGCGAGGAGGCTCAGGCAGCTCTCCGAGGAAAGCTTCCACCTAGAGCGAAATGATTGGAGTAGTTGTCGGTTTCTCGACAGCCAAAAAGGACCTGATTAAAAAATTCAGGTCCTTTTTAACATTTACTGTCACGGAGTGTAATCCACACCAGGAGTATAAGTGTTGCCGGCATTCCATAAGAGGAATTCGTCTATGCCGTTATCGTTCAACGCCTTGATTTGTGCTTCCACTTCCGCTTTTCCGTAGCGCAGGTAATTACCCGACCCAAGGTAAGAAGCGGTGAAATCCTGCAGCCACGGACGTGATACCGGCGGATTCTCCAGTTCAGCTAATTTTGCATTTTCGACTTTCGAATACTCGTCCACTAATTTGTATGGCTCGAGATCCGGTTTCGCAATGCCAAAATAAGAAGTCCAGTGGCTTGGATAGATCATCGATGAAATTACATCCACGTTTTCAGAGATTTTTGAGAAGTTCTGTCCGATTCCCGGGGCTTCAGGCAAAGTAGCGGAATAACCGAAAATGTCGACAGACACTTCAACGTCATACGGTTCCAACTGCTCGCGTGCATAAGCAACGAAATCAGTTACAGCGTCTACGCGGCTCTGCACTCCGTCGTATTCTTCACCATCGTACTCACCTTTGGAATACTTCAGTGTCTCTGCGCGGTTCTCAAAACCTTCCGGGAACCGAACATAATCGAATTGGATTTCCTTGAAACCAAGTTTTGCAGCTTCAATGGCAATTTCCACATTATAATCCCAGACTTCCTTCATGTAAGGATTGACAAAGGATTCACCGCGGCCGTTTTTCCAAACTGAATTGCCATCCATAAATGACAATTCAGGTCTAGCATCTGCCAAAGCAGAGTCTTTAAATACTACAACCCGAGCGATTGGATAAATTTCTTCCTCTTCCAGACGTTCAAGCATCGCACGTGGATCTTTGATGTAATTTTGTCCGATTCCATATTCATCCAAAGTCGACCCTTCTTCAGGCTTATACGTCAAATATCCGTAGTCTTCTTTGATATCGATTACCATGGCATTCAAATCGGTTGAACCGATCAGGTCTATCAAACTGTCAAAACGCGCTCCACCAGCGGAATGGGCTGTAACGAATATGCCTCGAACAGCATCAGGATATTCAAACGTCAAACCCGAATTATATCTGAATAATTGCGAGCTCGCCAGCATCTCTGAACTGATTTCCACTGTATTATATGTACGGGTAGTAAAGTCCTGCGCATCTTCAGTTGCTGCCATAGCGGGGGCCGTTGCCAGGCCAGTGAATAATAAAGCAGTCGCAGCTGCCAATTTCATCTTTTTCATTTTCGACTATACATCCTCTCAGTTGTCTTTCTTATTCCATTTTATCATCATTTTGACAAATTGAAACAAAAATATAGCAATCCAACAGTTAGTTATTTGTAAATTTTTTATGATATTTTAGCGGCCTGCAATCGATCTCCGACAAGCAATAATGGAATATATACTAAACTTTAGGATTTGCCGGGTTGATTGTTATATACGTTAGAATTATACCGGTAAATCAGTGAAACGGCAATGAAACTTTGTATAGGGTTCCATGATTTTAGTATTGCAAACCTTTTCCAGGATGTACTATAATAGAAGAAATATATAAGCGTTGAGAAAGAGGAGTAAATGCATTTCCTTCTATATTAGAGAGTCTGTGGCTGGTGCAAACAGATGGAGGCTTGCATTGAATGGACTTTCGAGCTGAGCAGGTGAAAATTACCAGTACCCTGTTCCGTTATCTTCACGTTATGAAGAAGAGTGGCCGGAAACGGCAACTAGGGTGGTACCACGGAAACACAGCTTCGTCCCTTTGCAGGGATGCTTGCTGTGTTTTTTTATTTTGAGGAGGAATATGGAATGAATCGAATATTTTCAGGCGTTCAGCCAACAGGCACCGTGACATTGGGTAATTATATTGGTGCTTTCAAACAGTTTACAGATCTTCAGGATGAATACGATTGCATCTTTTGCATCGTTGATCAACACGCTATTACGATGCCTCAGGACCGGCTCGAGCTCCGTAAGAATATTAAAGCTCTTGCAGCCTTGTATCTGGCCGTCGGAATCGACCCTGATAAAGTCACCTTATTTATTCAATCGGAAGTGCCTGCACACGCTCAGGCTGGTTGGATGCTGCAATGCGTCGCGACAATCGGCGAGCTGGAGCGCATGACTCAATACAAAGACAAGTCTCTGAAAAATGTATCCGTTTCAGCAGGGCTGTTGACCTACCCCCCATTGATGGCTGCGGATATTTTATTGTATCAAACCAATATCGTCCCAGTCGGCGATGACCAGAAGCAGCACATTGAACTGACCCGCGATCTTGCAGAGCGTTTCAATAGGAAATATAACGATGTTCTGACGATTCCTGAAATTCGTATACCGAAACATGGCGCACGCATCATGTCGCTGCAGGACCCCACCAAGAAGATGAGCAAATCGGATGACAATAAGAAATCCATCATCACCCTGCTTGATGATTTGAAGACCATCGAGAAAAAAATTAAAAGTGCTGTCACTGATTCAGAAGGGATTGTCCGTTATGATCCAATCAACAAACCGGGCGTATCCAATCTCCTGACAATCGAAGCAGCGCTTACAGGGGCTTCAATCGATGAACTTACTAAAAAATATGACGGTGCCGGCTATGGTGATTTCAAGGCTTCTGTAGCGAAAGCTGTGACAGAACACATTGCACCAATCCAGGAGCGCTATGCAAACCTCGTCAACTCGGAAGAACTTGACCGTATCCTTGATGAAGGCGCAGAAAAAGCTTCCAGCCTGGCGAATAAAACACTCAAGAAAATGGAGAATGCGATGGGACTTGGTCGTAAGCCAAGAAAAGCGACAGCGCCCGTTAAGCTCTGAAAGGCATAAGACGGGATAGCGAAGCGGCGCTTTTTGCCGCATAGCTATTCTGGCTTATGACCCGAAGAGCTGGGCCGCTGGAGTCTGGACAAAGAAAAGCGACCGCGAAGAGTTGACCGAAGCCTGCGAGGGCAAGTCTTTGCGACGAAGCAGCGTAGCGATGCAGGAGCAACGGTCATAAAACATCTCACCGCAGTAACGTGTTTTCAGCCGCATAGCTGTTCTGGCTTATGACCCGAAGAGCTGGGCCGCTGGAGTCTGGACAAAGAAAAGCGACCGCGAAGAGTTGACCGAAGCCTGCGAGGGCAAGTCTTTGCGACGAAGCAGCGTAGCGATGCAACGCCCTTTCATGTCCCGAAGCTAGCGCAGCGATGCAGGGACAGGGACAGAGACAGGAGCATGGTTTTTTGCAAGCAAGCTGTTTTGTGGAATATCGATTTACATGTTTCTTTCTCAACAAACACAAAAAAAGTTCCGCACAATAATTTGTGCGGAACTTTTTTCTATCTTAGAGACTTAGGATTCAATGCATCCTTTAAGCCTTCCCCGATAAAGTTGATGGAAAGTATTGTTGCCGTAAGAACTAGCGCTGGCGGCATCCAAATCCACGGTTTGCCTTGCAGTACATCAGGCTCGTTTGCTGAAGACAGCATGTTGCCCCAACTTGGAATTGATTGAGGAACACCGAAACCTAAGTAACTGAGAGCCGCTTCAACGACAATCATACTGGCAAAAATCAATGTCGCCTGTACAATAATTGTTGAGATAACATTCGGAAGAAGATGCTTGCGGATAACTTTCAATGGCGAACAGCCGATTGACAGAGCAGCAAGTACATATTCATTCTCTTTTTCAGCCAGGATTTTGCTTCGGACCAGTCTCGCGACTCCGCCCCAGCTCAAGACACCGATTACAATAATCAGTACTGAAACTCCGTCAATCGTATCACGTAAAATTGTATTTAATACGATAACGAATACAAGAAATGGAAAGTTCAGGACAAAATCGGTGAATCTCATCAATAAGTTATCGACAAAACCGCCAAAGAATCCGGCAATTGAGCCTACAAGCGTTCCAAGCGTGATTACCATCAGTGTAGCACTGAATCCGACAACCAATGAGATGCGGCCACCGTATAGCAGACGGGTTAAAACATCACGTCCGCTTTTATCTGTCCCAAGAATATGCTCCCCATTCGGGGGAATGTTCATTGAACCGATATTTACCCGCGACACATCAGGAATCGGCGATAGAAAAGGTCCCAGAAACGGTGCTGCAAAGGATAACGCTGTAACAAGAATTATGAAGAACGAACTGATCATTGCCAACTTGTTATGAAAGAATTTTTTACGTGCAATCTGCCAAGGAGACAAGCTGCGTTCCGGCTTCTGTTGTTGAGTTAATGTGTTTGATGATGCCAATTTTGCTTCCTCCTTATTCCAGTCGAATTCGTGGATCCACGACTCCGTACAGTAAGTCTGCGATCAAATTACCTGCCAGTGTCAGGAATGACAATAACATTGTCAAAGCCATCAACGTTGCGTAATCACGGCTTGTTACAGAATCCAGGAACAGCATTCCGATTCCAGGATATGTAAAGATCGTTTCGGTGATTATTGCTCCACCGATCAATGCTGCAAAATCGAATCCAAGGAAAGTCACTAAAGGAATAATAGAGTTTCTCAAAATGTGCACATTGTAGATCTTCTTCATCGGTGTTCCTTTAGCTCTGGCAGTACGCACAAAATCTTTGCGTGAGTTCTCGATGATATCGTTCCGCAGGAATTGCGTATAAGAAGCAGTACTCAATGCCCCCAAGACAATGGCCGGCAAAATAACATGATGCAATCTGCTGAGATAATATTCAAACGTTCCCTGCTCGATCAATATATCCACAGATCCTCCAAATGGGAACCAGTTCAAATTGAACGCGAAAAAGTAAATTGCAAATACGGCAGCAACAAAAGAAGGTATAGCGAGCATGATATAGTTTATTCCGGCAATCGCATTATCACCCAGCGTGTAAGGCTTGCGCCCGGAATACATGCCCATCATAAACGCCAAGATATAAGTGATGATTAAAGACGTAACCCCTAAAAGTAAAGTGTTTGGTATTTTCTCCATAATGACATCAAATGCAGGACGTTTATACTTGGTGGATTTTCCGAAATCCCCTTGGACGAATCCAGTGATCCAATTGAAATATTGGACAGGCAGCGGATCGTTGTAGCCCAACTTCTCTCTCATTTCAGCGATATATTCAGGATTCGTATTCAAAGGATCAATTTCCCCGCTCAATGAATCCCCGGGCATCAGCTTAGCCAGTGAAAACACCACAACGGAAATAAGGATGAGCATTGGAATCATTCCAAGTATTCTTCTAATCGTATATTTAAGCATTTATACTCTCCTTGTCTGTAAAGTTCTCTGCTGCACTCTTCGGCACGGTAAGAGTAATTTGTGCCAAACGTCCCTTACCGTGCATAAGAGCCTCTTATAAAATTATTCAACGATGGACTGCGGACAGCCCATCGTTGAAGGTTTAACCGCTATTATTCTGTTACGAACCATTGAGCCGGGCTGTTCTGACCAGAAACGTCATATTCAACTCCGCCTACACGGTTGTTCAAAGCAACAATTTCTTCAAGTTCAGCAATATAAAGCATTGGAACTTCTTCGTTTAGAAGCTTCTGCCATTCAACATAAAGTTCCTTACGCGCTTCTTGATCAGTTCCAACTACTTCGATGTCTAAAGCATCGTCAAGTAATTGATCTGATTCAGGGTTATTATAGCGCGTGTAGTTCCATAGTTGATCGGATTTCCATGTTGCTGTTGGATCTGGATCTGTTCCAGTACCCCATCCGCCGAAGAAAGTTTCGATGGAAGCATCATCTTTTTCAATCATTTCATAGTAAAGGTTAACTTCTACCATTTCCAATTCTGTTTTAAGTCCAACTGCTTCCCAATATTGAGTGATCGCTTGAGCGCGTGACTCAAATGTTGGGTTACCTGTTGCGTAATGAGAGAACTTAACGACAAACTCATCACCATTTGGATCTTCACGGAAACCATCGTCATTTGTATCTACATATCCAGCAGCATCAAGCATTTCCATCGCTTTTTCCGGATCGTATTCGTACGTGTTCAATTCGCTGTTGTCAGCTGCATTCCAGTGAGAGCTTGGTACTGGAGCATTGACTACATTTGCATAACCGAAGAAGAATGCATCAACCCATTCCTGACGGTTAAGAGCATACATCATAGCCTGACGTAATTCTTTATCCTGGTATTTCGGAAGTTCTTCAACAATTTCTTGTGATTCGCTGTCGAATTTACCAAGCTTGAATCCTACATAGTAGTAAGAAAGGCCAGGATAAGTAGTGATTTCAACATTTTCCAATGGTTCAACTTCAGGTCCTGAAACCGGCTGAAGAGAAATCATATCAACATCGCCGTTTTGCAAAGCTCCAACTACTGAAGAGTTGTCGATTACACGCACAACGATTTTATCAAGATTTACATCACCGTTCCAATAATCTTCGTTTTTAGAGAATTCAACAGATTCTCCAGCTACGATAGAATCTACTTTAAACGGTCCAATTCCGATTGGAGTTGAGATAACCGGGTCAGAAGAAGCCATATCTGCTACTTCAATGCCTTCAAAAGCTGCTTCAGGAAGTGGATATGCCCAAAGGTTTGTCAAGTTGTTAACACGTGCCTTGTCAAAAGTGATTGTGATTTCATAATCACTTACAACTTCGATTCCTGAAATGGAATCAGCTTCTCCAGCGCGGTAAGCTTCTGCGCCTTCGATTGTTTGTACATTCGCGTAACGGGGACCTTCATAATCCGGGTCAGCAAGAGTTTCTAATGCGAATACCCAGTCATTAACTGTAAGTTCTTCGCCATTATGCCACATAACGCCTTCTTCGAATGTGAAATTAAAGACTTTGTTGTCTTCAGTTTCCCATGAAGCTACGTTAGGCTCTGGTTCAAGATTTTCGTTATAAGAAATCAAAGCCTCATCGAAAAGATCGATTACTTCAAAATCAGTTGCGATGCCATAAAAAGCAGAAGAGAATAACCCTTCAGGTGGTGCATCAATGCCGTATACCAAAGTTCCGCCTGTTTGAGGCTCTCCTTCAGCAGCATCTTCTGTATCAGTATCTGTTTCTTCCGTGTCTGTAGGATCTTCTGATGTTGTGTCGCCATCATCTCCGCCACAAGCTGCAAGGAACGCAGAAAGGACAAGAATCAGAGCGAAAAGCCACAATAACGATTTGTTCTTTTTCATGATTTTCCCCCTATAATTTTTTTGATTTAGTACAAGACGCAAGCAACGTGATGACCAGGACGCACTTCTTTCAATGGAGGCTTTTCTTTCGAACAGATTTCCATTGCCATCGGACACCGCGTATGAAACGGGCAACCGGTAGGAGGATTTTGCGGACTTGGCACATCCCCTTCAAGCACAATTCGTTCTTTCTTGATCGCCGTATTCGGTTCTGGGATCGCAGAAATCAAGGCTTGTGTGTAAGGATGCAACGGCTCCTTGTATAAATCTCTATTTGAAGCAACCTCAACGAGACTGCCCAAATACATAACACCTATTCGATCGCTCATATGTTTTACGACGCTGAGATCATGCGCGATAAACAGATAAGTAAGATCGAATTCAATCTGCAATTCTTTTAGCAGATTGAGAACTTGCGATTGGACAGAAACATCTAGTGCCGAAACCGGCTCATCTGCCACAATCAATTTTGGATTCAACGCAAGTGCACGGGCTATCCCGATACGTTGACGCTGGCCGCCCGAAAATTCGTGAGCGTATTTATAATATGCCGCTTCCGGCAGTCCAACCTTGGTCAATAATGCTTTAATCTCCAGTTCCAGCTCTTTCTTATTGCGTTTCTCATAATTGAGAATCGGTTCCGCAATAATGTCTCCGACCATTTGCTTCGGATTAAGACTGGCGTAAGGATCCTGGAAAACCATCTGGAAATCGCGGCGGGCTTTTTGAAGTTTGGAACCGGAAACCTTTGTGATTTCCTTGCCTTCAAAAAGAATTTTGCCGTCTGTCGGTTTCAGCAGCCGAAGGATTGTTCTTCCTGTTGTCGACTTGCCGCACCCTGATTCACCGACAAGACCAAGTGTCTCGCCTTTACGAATGGTGAATGAAACATCATCTACCGCTTTTACATGCCCAACTGTTCGTTTGAAGAAACCTCCGGTAACCGGATAATAGGTTTTAAGATTCTGTACTTCGAGAAGCACGTCCCGGTTCTCAAGGCTGTCAATTCTATCCTGGATAAAGTCTCTTGTTGTCATGCCATGGACGCTCCTTCTCTATTAGGTTTTGAGTCTGCCGGCCAGCTAGTATCATACAGCAGACATGCAGCTTCGTGGTTCGGTCCGACATCACCGAGTTGCGGTGTTACTGTAAGACATTCCGGCATTGCAGCTGGACAACGGTTTGCAAAGCGGCATCCAACTTCCGGCATGTTCATCACAGATGGTACCAGACCATCGATTGTCGCCAAAACTTCAACATCCTCATCCATTTTCGGAATAGCTTTCATCAACAGATCCGTATAAGGATGTTTCGGATTATTGAAAAGTTCATCAACCGTGGCTTTTTCAACGATTTTACCTGCATACATGACCAGTACTTCATCACAGATTTCAGCTACTACACCGAGATCATGAGTGATCAGGATAATGGCCATATCGTTCGCTTCCTGGATCCCTTTTAACAGATCCAGGATTTGGGCCTGTACTGTAACATCCAAAGCGGTTGTCGGTTCATCAGCTATCAAGAGTTTTGGCTGGCAGGCGATTGCCATCGCAATCATCACGCGCTGCCGCATTCCCCCTGATAATTGGTGAGGATATTCTTCGACAATTTTGTCAGCTCGTGGGATTCCCACACTTTTCAGTAATGCAACCGAGCGAAGACGAGCTTGTTTTTTCGATATTTTCTCGTGGTTCAAAATAACTTCTTCTATTTGATATCCGATCGTAAAAACAGGATTCAGGGAAGTCATCGGTTCCTGGAAAATCATCGAAATATCTTTTCCTCGAATGTCGTTCATCTTTTTGTCTGAAAGAGTGGAAATCGTTTCCCCTTCGAATTTAACTTCGCCTCCGCGAATTTTACCAATCCCAGTCGGTAGCAGTTGCATGATCGAAAGTGACATAACACTTTTGCCACAACCCGATTCCCCAACTACCCCTACAATTTGTTTACGTTTGACATCGAATGATACGCCCTCCACAGCATTGTGGAAGTCACCGTCGATTTTAAATCCTGTTTGGAGATTTTGAACCTGTAAAAGCGGTGTTTGTGTATGTAAAGTATTATTTGCTGTCAATAGGAACACCTCAAAATTCTTTTATTCTGTAAATTCAACTTGAGTAAAGTTTATTACAAAAACTTTACATAATCAATGTCTTTTTTGTAATTTTATAAATTTATCGTTAAATCTGTAAGAAAAATGATAAAATCCCCTTGCTATTACTACGTTTCCGACGATTAAAAGAATTACATAAATTTTAATTAAGTATTCTTTTTACATATAGATATTAAAAAACATCCTGCTAAATAGGCAGGATGTGATACTCAAATATTGTTATTCGTATTTTTTAAAGACTAGTGATGCATTGTGTCCGCCGAAGCCCAATGAATTGCTCATTGCGAAATTGAAATCAGCAGTTCTGGCTGTATTTGGAACATAATCCAAATCGCATTCCTCATCAGCCGTTTCGTAATTTATAGTAGGAGGCATAATGCCTTCTTTCAGTGCGAGAGCTGTAAAGATTGCTTCGATGCCGCCCGCTGCACCAAGGAGATGGCCTGTCATGGATTTTGTTGAGCTCATACCCAGTTTATAGGCGTGTTCACCAAACACGGTTTTGACTGCCATCGTTTCAAATAAATCGTTATAGGGGGTGCTCGTGCCGTGCGCGTTGATATAGCCAACAGAGGTTTTTTCAATGTCAGCGTCAGCCAAAGCTTGATCCATGGCTCTTGCCGCACCTTCTCCTCCCGGAGCTGGAGCAGTTATGTGATGCGCATCACCTGTAGAACCATAGCCGACGATTTCAGCGTAAATCTTAGCTCCACGTGCTTTAGCATGTTCATATTCTTCAAGAATGACAATCCCGGCTCCTTCGCCGATGACAAATCCATCACGATTTTTATCGAATGGCCTTGAAGCAGTATTTACATCCTCATTTGTCGTCAAAGCCGTGTTGGCAGTAAATCCGGCCACAGACAATTGAGTAATCGGAGCTTCTGCACCACCGGAAATCATGGCGTCTGCATCCCCCCGTTGAATAACACGGAAAGCATCTCCGATGGAGTTAGTGCCGGAAGCACAGGCAGTCACTGAACAGGAATTGATGCCTTTAGCGCCAAAATGAATTGATACTTGGCCTGAAGCCATATCCGGAATAATCATCGGGATTAAAAACGGGCTGATGCGGCGAACCCCCCGCGTATTCAAGACGTTCATCTGATTTTCAATGGTTTCCATTCCGCCAATGCCCGAGCCGATCCAAACGCCGGTTCTTAGAGCTGTTTTCTCATCCAGTTCCAAACCTGAATCTTTCATCGCCATGATGGATGCTGCCAGCGCATAATGTGTGAACCGGTCCATTTTTCTTGCTTCTTTCTTTTCGATATAATCTTCTATATTAAAATCCTTTACTTCTGCAGCAATCTTTGCTGAATAATCATCCGGGTTCAGCCTTGTCAGCGGCCCTACACCAGATTTCCCTTCTTTAACAGCGTCCCATGTTGTTTCGATATTATTTCCCAGCGGTGTGACCGCTCCTATTCCCGTTATAACTACACGACGATTCGTCATTATGATCTGTCCTTTCACATTCCTGATTATTTGCCCCATCGCATTGCAATGCCGCCCCACGTCAATCCTCCACCAAATCCGACCATAACAATCACATCGTCATCTTTGATTCTTCCTTCTTCTACATCTTCCACTAAAGAGATTGGAATTGAAGCCGCTGAGGTATTGCCGTATTTATGGATGGTCTTGGACATTTTTTCAATCGGCAGCTCGAGTCGCTGTCTGGAAGCTTCCATTATTCTGATGTTTGCCTGATGAGGAATTAAAAAGTCGACGTCTTCTTTGGTAAGTCCTGCCTTTTCTATGACATTTACCGCAGACTCCCCCATCTGGCGGACGGCAAATTTGAAAACTTCCCGCCCATTCATTCTCAGGAATTCATCCTGATACAAATGTTTTGCCCCGTTGCCGTCAGCACCCAATTCAAACGACAGGATTCCACGGCCTTCAGAAACTTTTCCGAGCACCGCTGCTCCAGCTCCATCCCCAAACAGGACGGCTGTGTTGCGGTCATCCCAATCAGTAATTTTCGAGAGTTTTTCAACTCCGACCACCAGCACATATTTATAAACATCAGAATCGATAAATTGTTTTGCGGTCACAACTCCGTACATAAAACCTGCGCATGCTGCAGAGATATCCATTGCCGCGGCATTCACAGCCCCGATCTCCTGTTGGATCACGGTGGACATTGATGGGAAAGGTTGGTCCCCGGTTACCGTTGCCACAAGGATCAAACCGATTTCTGAAGGATCAATCCCGGCATCTGCAATCGCTTTTTGCGCAGCTTCCCGGGCCATATCCGATGTATCCTGCTCATCACCGGCAATTCGGCGCTCTTCTATACCGGTCATCGTACGGATCCATTCATCTGAAGTATCCATCCGTTGTTCGAGTTCATGATTCGTCAATATCTTTTCTGGTAGGCATCTGCCTATACCGAGTATGCCAGCATTCATTGATGATCCCTCATTTCAACTTGCTCGTTGTATTTAGTACCTGGTGTTAATAATACGTCATTGCTTTCGAATTTTCAAGTTGCCGACATATTTCAGACAAAATCTTTTAATAATGAAGAAACTTTCTTTCTGCAAAACGGAAGCTGTGCTATGATTAAGTTAGACATTTTATGCAGAGGTGAAACAGATGCAATTTATCGGAACATTTTTCTGGTCAGCTTTATTGATTTCATTGCTGAATTACGTTGTTAGTGCTGTTCAGAACGTAGACTTTATTTTTATGAACGGAATATACATGTCACTTGTTGTTTCCGTACTGATTTTCATCATCAGTTCAATTATTCCAGAATCGCCTGCTCCAGAGAAACATTAATATTTATAATATGAAAAAGAAGCGCAGGCCATAGTGGCCTACGCTTCTTTTTTGGTTATCTTCAATTGATTGTCTTCCATCATTTCCAGATACATGACAGTATCCGGTAAAATGTCGCCTTTGATCAATTCACGGGCGATCTGTGTTTCAATTTCACGCTGAATGAACCGTTTCAGCGGCCGCGCGCCGAATAAAGGATCCGTTCCTGCTTCAAGGACGTAATCGATGACTGAATCATCGACTTCCAATGTGATTTCCTGCTGCTGCAAACGCTCCGCCAGTTCATTGATCATTTTCTTGGCTATATGATAAAAATGGCTATTGTCCAGTGCATGGAAGATAACGATGTCATCTATGCGATTCAAAAGTTCCGGTTTAAAATGCTTGCGCAATTCCACCATGATGATATCTTCAATATCGTGTTCATCATCTTTTACGCCAATGTGCGATGAACCGATATTCGAAGTCATGATGACGACAGTATTCGAAAAGTTGACGAGCCGCCCTTGGCTGTCCGTGATGCGTCCATCATCCAGAATCTGCAGGAGAATATTCGCTACATCCGGATGCGCTTTTTCAATTTCGTCCAGAAGTACAACCGAATAAGGATTTCTTCTGACCGCTTCCGTCAATTGGCCGCCCTCCTCGTAGCCGATATATCCCGGAGGAGCACCGACCAGACGCGAGACGCTGTGTTTTTCCATGTATTCCGACATATCAATGCGGATAAAATGATCTTCCGAATCAAACAGGTTTGCAGCCAAAGACTTGGCCAGTTCTGTTTTTCCGACCCCGGTCGGGCCAAGGAAAATAAATGAGCCAATCGGTTTCCTTTCATCTTTAATCCCCGCACGTGCCCGCCAAACCGCTTCTGTCACCAATGCGACTGCTTTATCCTGGCCGATGACTCTTTCTTTCAGCGTTTCATCGAGGCGCAATAGTTTTTCGCGTTCGCCTTCCACAAGTTTTGTTACAGGAATACCCGTCCAGCGCGCCACAATACCGGCGATTTCTTCTTCAGTCACTTCTTCACGGAGCAATCTCTCTGCCCCTTCCTGTTCCAGCTTGCTTTCTAAAGCAGCCAAAGCTTTTTCCAATTCCGGGATTCGCCCGTGCTGCAATTCCGCAGCTTTGCTGTAATCACCTTTAGTCTCCGCTTCCTCAAGCTGGCGACGGTTCAGATCAAGCTGTTCCCGCTTTTCCTGAATTTTTTTCAATGATTCTTTTTCTGCTTCCCATTGATTTTTCATTCCGGAAGAGGATTCCTTCAATTCCTTGATCTCGGTGCGCAGAGTTTCCAGACGCGATTTGCTCGCTGCATCTTTTTCCTTCATCAAAGCCTGTTCTTCAATTTCCAGTTGCATCAGCCGGCGTGTCACCTGATCCAACTCCTGAGGCATTGAGTCGATTTCTGTCCGGATCATCGCACAGGCCTCATCGATCAGATCGATCGCTTTGTCCGGCAAAAAACGTTCTGTAATATAACGGTCAGACATGGCAGCCGCTGCAACGATTGCACGGTCATGGATGCGAACGGCGTGGTGCAGCTCAAAACGCTCTTTCAATCCCCGCAGTATTGATACCGTGTCTTCAACAGAAGGTTCACGGACCAGTACCTGCTGGAAGCGCCTTTCGAGTGCTGCATCTTTTTCAATATTCATCCGGTACTCATCCAAGGTGGTGGCTCCGATACAATATAATTCACCGCGTGCAAGCATCGGCTTCAGCATATTGCCGGCATCCATTGCGCCCTCCGTTTTTCCCGCACCGACGATGGTGTGGATTTCATCGATGAACAGGATGATTTTCCCTTCACTGTCTTTTACCTGCTTCAATACCGCTTTAAGACGCTCTTCGAATTCCCCCCGGTATTTCGCCCCGGCAATCAATGCACTCATATCGAGTTCATAAATCACTCGCTCTTTTAAGCCTTCCGGCACATCATTCCGAACTATCCGTTGTGCCAGCCCTTCGACGATGGCAGTTTTCCCGACGCCTGGCTCACCGATCAGCACCGGGTTATTTTTTGTTTTGCGGGACAAAATACGAATCACATTACGGATTTCCTCATCCCGCCCAATGACCGGATCCGATTTTCCGGCTTGCGCCTGTTCCACCATATTTCGGCCATATTGTTCCAAAGGTGACTTTTGAGCTTCATTGTTTGCAGTGAATTGCATAAAGTTGACCTCCTCAATATTCTTTGACCTTCTTTGACTAATTTAATTATATGAAATAATCCGAAAGGATGCAACTTTCATTTACCATAAAAAAACCTTTTTGGAAGAATGCTTCCAAAAAGGTTTTTCACACTTATCTTACGCCAAGCGCCATTTTTGCGTATCTTGACATATGTTCCTTGCCCCAAACCGGCTGCCAGACGATTTTCACATCGACTTCTTCGACTTCCGGCAATTCATACAATGATTGTTTGACCATTTGAACAATTTGTGGTCCCATTGGACAACCCATTGAAGTTAAAGTCATTGTAACTACTGCAAATCCGTCTTCTGACAAATCAACGTCATATACAAGCCCCAAGTTTACAATATCCACGCCCAGTTCAGGGTCGATAACTGTTTCAAGTGCTCCCATCATGCTGTCTCTCATATCTTGATCCATGACAATCCCTCCTTTTCTATTAATGCCATCTTAACAAATTTCAGGATAGAATGAAATTGACACGCTTATCTTTGCAGATGATCGGACAACCATTCAGTTGCAGCAAGCATTCCGGGACGGCTTACAGCATGTCCCGTCTCTTTTTCGCGGAGAAATTGAATTTTTTCACCAGCCTTAGCATACCTTGCCTTCAATTTCTTATAAAAATCATAAGTGGGGCCGAACGGAACGATGGTATCCTGTTCACCGTGCCAGAAGAAAAGGGGGCGTTCATTGAAACTGTCCAATTTTTTGGTACCATCAAATTGGGCAAGCGACGCCAGCATATTGTCCCGCTCTTCTTCTGTAATCGGTAAAGTGAAGCCGCGTGATTCGAACTGGGACATCTGTGCATTTGCAAGCTCGACATAATTCGCAGCACCCATCATCACTGTGCCAGCGGGAATCCACGGGTAAACCGTCATTGCACCGAGTGTGGTGATTCCGCCCATCGAAGTTCCCCCTACGGCCGGCTCCCCGTCCACCAGTCTTTTGTCTTTCGCCATTTTATGTATAAATCCGACTTCTTCTATAGAGGTTAAAACAATCTCCCAAAACCTTAGGCTCATCTGGATGGCATCCTGCCCCTCTTCTCTTTCACCATGCAGATGCGCGTCAGGCAATAAAACCCGGATTCCTTTATCTGCCAGCTGGTAAGCATAATGCAGATTATGTTCTTTCGCACTCATATGGCCATGAAGAAATATGACCGTTGGAAGCTTTTGATCTGCTGAACCTTCCGGATATATATGAAGCAATGGGATTGCTCCCCATTTCTCTTTACTAATATTCACTGGTTGCCAGCCTCCTTTGATTTTATCCTACCAAAAATTTCCCATTCTTTCATATGAAAAGTATCGTCTTTCTTATGACGCTGAGTTTCGGGGAAAGATGCCACTCACCTCTGGGTTAATTGCTCATCCCCCGTTCCCTGCAATGGCAATCGCCAAGTTTTTTTGACTAACCCTTCTCCTTATCGCTAAACTGTATATATAGAGAAAGGAGTTTTTTCCAATGAAACAACATTTGATCGTACTCGACCTGGATGGAACTTTATTGACAGATCAGAAAGTTATTTCTGATAAAACGAAAAGAACCTTGGCAAAAGCGATGGCAAACGGCCATCAGGTAATGATCGCGACCGGCCGGCCATACCGTTCAAGTGAAGCTTATTATAAAGAACTTGGATTAACGACCCCTATCGTGAACTTCAATGGCGCATTTGTCCATCACCCGGCAGACAATAATTGGGGAAGATTCCACACACCGATCGGCTTGGAAACGGTTCATGAAGTGGTCGAATCGATGCATGATTTTAATTTCCATAATATCGTCGCCGAAGTATTGGATGACGTCTATGTCCACCATCACGATGAAAAATTGATGGATATTTTTAAGTTCGGTGACCCAACAATCACCACAGGCGACTTACGGAATTACTTGAAAGTGGATCCGACTTCAATGCTGATCCATGCTCCTTATGAGAAAGTCGGACAGATCCACGAACACCTTAACCAGGTGCACGCTGAAGTCATCGATCACAGAAGATGGGGTGCGCCGTGGCATGTTATCGAAATTGTCAAAAGCGGTCTCAGCAAGGCTGTAGGGCTTGACCAAGTATCAAAATCGCTCGGCATCGCCAAAGAACACATCATTGCTTTCGGAGACGAAGACAATGATCTTGAAATGATCGAATTTGCAGGTGTGGGTGTCGCAATGGGGAATGCTATTTCACCATTGAAAAATATAGCCAACGAAATCACTTTGAGCAATAATGAAGATGGAATTGCAGAACTATTGATTGACCGATTAAATTTAAAATAAGAACAGGAGGATTGAAATGAGAATATTCGCTGACAGTGCAACAGACTTGCCGAAAGATTTTTTTGAGAAGGAAAATGTGGTCCTGTTTCCATTAAGGGTGCACATTGAAAACGATGAATATGAAGATATCCGTACCATCCATTCATCGAAGGTTTATGAGGCGATCCGCAATGATATACGTCCTAAAACGTCACAGGTATCACCCGATGAAATGCTGAATGCCTTTGAGCAATTGGCGAAAGACGGAGAAGAAGGCTTTTATATCGCATTTTCTTCCGAGTTATCGGGAACATACGGAACAGCTATAATGGCATCTGAGCAAGTCCGCGAGGAATATCCTGATTTGAAATTGACCGTACTTGATACGAAAGCAGCTTCTCTTGGACATGGCATGCTGGTTAAAGAGGCAGTGAAGTTGCGTTCACAGGGGCATCCGTTAAAAGAGATCATCGAACGCGTCAGTATTATGGCTGAACATACCGAAAGCCTGTTCACAGTTGAAGACCTTGATTATATGGCCAAAGGAGGCCGCATTTCAAAAGGAAGCGCTTTTGTCGGCGGTTTGCTGAACATTAAGCCTCTCCTGCATGTTGAAAACGGCAAACTGGTCCCGATAGAAAAATTACGCGGCCGTAAAAAAGTGATCAAACGCATTCTGGAATTGATGGAAGAACGCGGCGAGCAACTGGACAAGCAAACCATCGCCATCAGCCATGGAGATGACGTAGAATTCGCCAATTTGATGAAAGACGCCATTGAAAAGCAATTCAATCCAAAAAGTGTGGAAATCTATATGATCGGTTCTGTTATAGCAGCACATACAGGCCCCGGCACACTGGCTGTATTCTTTTTGAACAAATTGAATTCTTAAGGGGGTGTCTTGACTTTGGAGAAAATCATTATTGTCGGAGCTGTGGGCGGCGGTGCAACGTCGGCCGGCCAATTGCGCTTTTACAACAAAAATGCAATCATTAAAATATTTGATCGTGATACTGTCATGTCTTATGCTGCCTGCGGTACACCCTACGCAATCGGCGAAGTCATCGAAGACGAAGAATCTCTGCTGATGGCAAACCCGGAACAATTCAAGGAAAAACGCAATATCGAGGTCCACTTAAAACATGAAGTGACCGGTATAGACCGCAAAGAAAAGCGTATCCGGGTCAAAAATCTTGAAACCGGAGAACAGTTTCTTGAAAGCTATGATAAATTGATTTTGTCACCGGGCGGCACTGCTGTAATGCCGGACATCAAAGGCGCTCAAACGGCCGATATCTTCCGGCTTCGCAGCTATAATGATATGCTTGCCATAAAAGAATACATCCAATCCCATAAGCCGCAAAGCTGTACCATCTCAGGTGCCGGCTTTATCGGGCTTGAAATGGCAGAAAACATTAAAGAGCTCGGCATTGATGTCCATCTCATCCATAAATCCGATTATATCATGTCCATTCTGGATGAAGATATTTCCAGGGAAATAGAAAAAGAACTGCTGTTAAACGAAGTTCACTTGCAAACCAATGCTTATATCACAGAAATTGACCAGCGTACACAAACCCTCTCCAACGGGGATAGACTGGAAACCGACTTCATTATTATGAGCATCGGATTGGCACCGAATGTCGGACTCGCTAAAGATGCAGGCCTGGAAATCGGAACGACTGGCGGAATCATGACGAATGATTACATGCAGACCAACGATCCATCAATTTATGCGATCGGGGATGCAACCGAAAACTTCGATTTAGTCACCGGTGAGCCGAAACGTGTTCCATTGGCCTGGCCTGCACACCGCCAGGCCTATATAGCCGCGAAACATATTAACGGTGAGCCTATTGAAAAAAAGGGGCTGCTTGGTACATCTGTTTTAAAAATCTTCAATCTGACTGTTGCCATGACTGGATTGAATGAAAATACGCTGCGGAATCTTGAAATACCTTCCGTATCAATCGTTCATAACGGCAATTCCAATGCCGGTTACTATCCTGATCACGGAAAACTTAAGCTGAAAGTCCATTATAATCCGGATAGCAGAAAATTATACGGAGCCCAATGCCTCGGCACAAAAGGCGTCGATAAACGTATTGATGTCATTGCAACAGCCATTTATGCGGGTCTAACGATCGATGATTTGCAAGCACTCGAACTTTGCTACGCCCCGCCGTATTCTTCACCAAAAGATCCAGTGAATATGGTTGGCTATAAAGCAGATAAAAAGAAATAAAGAACCGCAGGAGAAAAAATTCTCCTGCGGTTTTTTATTTACTATATATAAGTTGAACTTAAGAAATAGTATATATAACGCTGCGGCGCTGTGGACAGTACAAAGATTATGCTCCTGCGCAAGCTCGTCGCAAAGGTGCGCCATCTTCGTATGGCGACCTTGGCTCCCGCAATAAGCCGAGAAGCCCACTCGTCTTATTGCTCCGCTCAGTCCGGAGCCGCGCCTTTGCTGAGTGAACTCTCTAAAGATATGGAGCGAAACAGCGAAGACGCCCAGGGGAGCAGGCGAATGCCGACGAAGTGCAAGATCCACTCGGGCGAAGTCCCGAGTTAGCTCAGCGCAAGCCAAGAGTTGGCCGAAGGGAGTTCGGCCGAGTCTTTGCGACGAAGCTAGCGCAGCGATGCAACGCCCTTTCATGTCTCGAAGCTAGCGTAGCGATGCAGAGACAGGAGCAGCCTTAAAATCGTGCTCCTGCAATGCTACGCACTTCGTCGCAAAGGCAATATCCTCGCAGGCGTCGGATACTGCCTTCGAAGCTGTTTTGCGGAATATCGATTACAATGTGTAAATTAATTAAAGGCAGAAGCTTTGGACAACTTCGATTCAAGTCAGGTCCTGCGCACTATTTTGGATTTGGCAGCTTCGTCCGCTTTGCGCTGACGTCCTTTTCTCCAAACTATCCAAAGGAAAATCATGAACATGACGTAAAGTACCACTAAAGCTGCAATATAGGCTTTATTGAATCCTTGTTCATCGATCACATGGAATGTTTCAGCAATTTCACGGTCTAGGGTGATCCGATAATCGCCATTTTCACCCTGGCGCACAATGTCATTTTCAAATAAGCCCTGAAGCTGCTTGTCACTGCCCACTGTTTCAGCCGGCACCGAAAAGTTTTTTGTTTCAGATGAATTATTGATTGCTATGATCCATGTTTCCTCGTCATTCGAGCGCTTATAAATCAGCCATCCATCTTCTTCGTGAAGAATTTCCAAATCCCCTGTCCGCAATGCTTCAGAAGAGTTGCGCAATGAATTCAGATTGTTGATATGATCAATCAATTCCTGCTCGACATTCATATTCAACAATTGATGTGATTCAGGCAGCTCGCTGCCATTCATTGCGATTTCTGAACCATACTGGACGACCGGAATTCCAGGCATCGTCAATAATTGTGTAAATAATAAACGCATTCGCGTCGGAGGAAAACCTTGTGATTCAACTATATCGGATGTTACCCGTGAGCCTCGCAGCGAATCGGCCTGAATCAATTTGCCTTCTGCGTTTTCCAGTAGTTCCGGCAAATCTGAAGTTCCTTCATCAAAATTCTTGTAGCTGCTCCGCAGGGTTTCTTCAACACCTGGCAAAACGACTGCATCCAGACCTTCAACAGGTTCCATTTCCGCGTCACTGATAATATAGATATCTTTTATCTCTTTGATTGCCTGAGAAAAATATCTGATGAAATCCGGAGCTATTTCTTCCGTTTGCTGCAGTCTCAATCCATCGATCTCGTATTGCTGGATAAAACCGCTGACAAATTCCGTCAACGCAGACTGAGCGTCCATGTTCGATGTGTCCAACGCGTATGTGCCATCTCCATTCTCGGTGAACCAATCCGGATTTTCATCCACCCAGACATGCTGGCTGCTTACATTTTGCGTCGGTATATCGATCATTAATTTCATATCGTTGTCGTGCACGGTATCCAAAAGATCGTTAAATTCTTCCTCGGTTCCAAAATGCCGTTCGAATTGGTTATAATCCATGACTTCCTGGCCGTCATATGTAGCACTTGCAAAAACCGGTCCAATCGACAGGACGGTAAAGCCCATGTCTTTTATGTGTAAAAGTTGATCTGCCAGGCCGGCAAAATCCCCACCGTTAAACGCAGCCGGATCTGTTGCAATGACATCATAATCATTTGCGCCCAGCTTATTGAAATAACGGTCCACCAGTACATCGTATATGCTTTCATCTTCCAGCGCTCTTGCCTCATCGGCTGATGCAGGAGCACTCAGGCTCAGCAGCAGCGCGGCGCTTAATATGCCGGAAATCCATTTAACTTTCAATCCTGTATCCTCCTTCAATGAGGTTCATTGCTTTCCACTCGGTCTATTTTAACAAACTCTCGACGCTGCTGCTATTCAAAACGGAGGAAATTTGAATTCATAGCAGCCAGTTTCGTCTAAAGTGTGAATTGCAATAGAAAAGCGGAAACGGCCGTTCAGCTCCGAAAGGCTTAAGATGAACTTCCGAAGCGGCGCTCTTTGCCGCACAGGAAGGGCAGCTTAAGTCCGAGGAGTTGGTCGTTGGAGTCTGGACAGCTATTCGCTTTTTTAAAGCAACACTATACTTTTTTGTTCATCAATAGAAAAACGGGCATCCATTGGACACCCGTTTTTCCGGTATTAAGCGAAGAAATTAAAGCCGATCGGCAATTTGAAGCCGTAGAACATGGTTACAAGCAGGAATACTACAAAAAGAATCCAGAACATTGTCACCGATTTCCCCTTCTTGCCTCGTACCAGCACCATTTCCATCATTCCAATTGTCAATATGCCGAATAGGAATTTCAAACCGTATTCCATTGCATCGAATGAGGAATGTGCGATGAATAAAGTCAATCCTGTAATGATAACCAGAATGTAGAACAAGCGCAGTACCATATGGACAATCTTACGGCCTTTGCTTTCCGGGTTCATGAATGCCGCTGCGAGAAACAGCACCAACGCGATGACCCAGGTCGTAATGTGTAAATGTGTTGTGTCAGTTAAAAAGTCCAAATCGTCACCTCTTCTGAAATAGTTCTCCTATAGTCTACCATAATTTCATACAGCAATAGCAGCTATCGGCTATGACAAATGTGTGACGAGTGTGCCGATCGATTCGATTGAAACTTTGACGGTATCGCCAGCTTTCAGGAATTTTGGCGGATTGAAACCTTTGCCGACCCCTGCTGGCGTTCCTGTTAAAATAACATCCCCCGGTTCAAGAGGGGTATATTTCGAAATTTCCGAAATAAGGTCATCCACTCGGCGGATCATGTCTTGCGTATTGCCGTTTTGACGTATTTCCTCATTCACTTTTGTGACAACCGACAGGTTCTGTGATTGAGGAACTTCGTCTTTCGTAACGATATAAGGTCCCATGGGACAGGATTTCACCAGGCTTTTGCCCAGGAAATATTGCTGATGCTTTGACTGAAGATCGCGGGCAGTCAGATCATTCGCAATCGTATAACCGAATACGTGATCATAGGCCATCTGTTTTGGAATGGAGCTGCCCCCTTTTCCGATTACAACAGCAAGTTCGCCCTCATAATCATAGGCATCCGTTAATTCACTGTGTACCGGAACTGTTTCCCCGTCGCCAGCAATGGATGCAGGAGATTTTGTAAATACAACAAGATCAACCGGTGCTTCCCCACCCATTTCTTTTGCGTGTTCAGAGTAGTTTCTGCCAACGCACAAAACATTTTTTGGTGTTCTTGGTATCGGGGCAAGCCACTCAATATCCGAAAAAGAGTGTTTGAAATCAGCAGGATTCTCCGAACTGGCAGCAGCATCAGCCAGTTTGCGGATTTGCTCAACAAATTCGACTCCCTGCGAAATTCCTTCAATCAGCTGTGCCGGAAAAGACGGAAGAACCTCTAATTCACTTTGGATCTTCACAACGTCCCAAACGGCTTCTTCTTTTTTCACTTTTGGTCCAAATGCTTCTTTTCCTTCATAGCGAAATGATAACAGCTTCATTTAATAAACACTCCTTTTCTTTAGTTCCATTAATTATACACATTAATTATTCGATTTGCCGGATTTATCAAAATTTAATCCATAAGTAATCTTTCTCCAAATAATTTCCAGTGGTCCCTGGCTGAACTTTGATAACCAGAGTTCGGCAAAAATCAGTTGAACAACAAAGATGCCGATTGCAAGCAAAGTTCCTGTCAGCAGGTCAACCTGCCCATAGAGCCCCAAACCATACGAGTAAAATATCGTTGTGGCTATCAGCGATTGAGTAATATAAGTCGTTAATGACATCCTGCCGGCTTTCGCCAGTGGACGCAGAAGGCGCGGCACCGGTCTGTTCTGGATCAGCAATGCAATGATTGCCGCATAGGCCACCGAAAGCAGCGGGCCGCCAAAAATATCCTGCAAATAGTTCAACGCAATATTTGGGCTGAAAATGTAAGGCGTCAACTTCAGCAGTAAACCGATCACAAAGCCACCCACTGCAAGCTGGATCCAAAGTTTCTTCAGTTCATTGGCACGTTCAATCAGACGCCACTTGGCTGCAGCGGCCCCGACCATTGTAAAAGGAAGAATTGTAACAATAAGCACAAAGTAGTTCAGTGGATTATTGCTGTACATCCAATCGTCGTAACGCTGCCTGAAAATTTCAGCAAATGTACCGCCGCCATATGCTGCAATCGAGTTCTGCGCTTCCTGGATTCCTGTGTAAAAGCTTGGATCCATCGAAACTGCAGCAAACAGGATCAGCAGCAATAAGGTTTGGGGAATCGCATATACCATAATCCCCAAACCCAGCAGCCATTTTGATTCGAGCCGCATCATGCCGATCAGCAGGAAGCCCATGATCGCATAAGTGATCAGGATATCCCCGAACCAGATGAGAAACGCATGCAGAATGCCGAATATCAATAGCACAGTAAGTCTTTTTGCCGCCATCGGAACAAAAGGTTTTTCTTTTTGTTCCGCTCTCAGGAATTGCATACCCAGGCCATAGCCGAACAACATAGCAAATAACGGATAAAAACTTGCCTGTATAAAAACATCGAGAAATGTAAATATCGCCTGGTCTCCTGCTCCATCAAACCAGGTATGAGGATCAATATAGGATAATGGGGAATGAAATGCCAGCATATTTATAAGCAGGATGCCGAGTAGCGCAAAACCTCTCATCAAATCAATCGATTCCACCCGTTCATCCAGTGTCACCGGTTCTAATCTCACAACGTGTCCCCCTAAATGATTATCTCTTTTTCTGCCGAAAACAAATACAGCAATTTTTCTTTGATCGGCACACGCAAAATGGCTTCTACTGCTTCCGTATAAACGGTCAGCTGAACTTCATATCTCGTTTTCATTTCAGTTTGAACGTTTTCGATTCCAAAAAGCCTGTCCGTTTTATAATCCAATAGCACCCAGCCATCTTCCTCTTCAAACAGGCAATCGACAATACCCTGGATAATCTGGTAATCGCCATCTGCATCTTCTTTGGCATAAGTGAACGGAACTTCACGCTTGATCTGTTTGGCATTCAGGAGTCGCCCGGCTGTATCACTGGAATAGAAAGCTTCAATCTCTGAAACTTTAATGGCTCGCCCTTCTTCCGGCGATAAAATTTCCATGCCCACCAGGGTATCAATCTTTTCTATTATTTCGGCAGCTGTCAGCTTTCTGTCGAGTGGAATATGCTGCATAAGCGAGTGTACAGCTGTACCGACGTCTGATGCCTGCAGCCGTTTTTCCTGCAGAAAATCTGGTCGGTCGTGAATCGTCCGTTTGGAAGGGCCGATGCTTTGGATGAATGATTCGGGTTCATCCAGCCGTTGGAGCATTTGCAGGCGCTTCATCTCAGAAACGGATTGCTTTGATCGTTTTTCAACAGATTGCTGGTGTGGATATTGAAAATTGAATCTGCTGGTTACTTCTTTTTCTATTTCTTCTATATTGCCCTGTTCAGCTGCCAACTCTTCAATTACTAATGGCGCAGGCATAAGAGATTGACTCTCGATTATTTCTACATTGAACCTGGAGTGATGCGGAAGCAGTGTCCCTGAACGGTTCAACAATTCTTCTGCATCCGGATGACGTGCGATTGCCGGACCGATCCAGTCCAGATAGCCTTTCGCGCGGGAACGGACGAAATCCGGCAGACGGACTTCAGGTGCTGCCGTTTTCCAGCGATCAAATAGAGATTCGGGGTCCTTGATGGATGCAGTAAGGAACAGCCGCTCTTTTGCACGGGTCATCGCCACATAGAGAACGCGCATTTCCTCCGCTTTCATTTGCAGTTGCTTTCTTTCTTTTACGGCAAGAAACGGCAGAGAAGTATATTCGACCCGTGAGTCGGGATTGACTGCTTTGACCGCCAGCCCATAGTCCTGATCGAACATATAGGATTTGCGGAAATCCATTTCGTTGAAAGAGCGTCCCGTACCCGCGAAAAAAACGACTGGAAACTCAAGACCTTTCGATTTATGGACTGTCATCAACCTGACGACATTTTCTTTTTCACTGAGCGACCGTGCCGTGCCGAGATCATCTCCCCGCTCCCGCATCCGGTCGATAAACCGAAGAAATCGGAATAAACCACGGAAGGAAGTTTTTTCATATTCCAATGCCCGGTCATGAAGCGCGCGCAGATTGGCTTGTCGCTGCTTGCCGTTTGACATCGAACCGACCATCTCATAATAACTCGTATCTAAGTACACCTGCCAGATCAATTCTGCAAGGGAACCGCGGCGGGCAAGGTTTCGCCAGTCTTCCAGCTGCAGCATGAAACGCTGCAATTTTTCTGCCGCCTTTCTGTCGATGCCAGTGCCGCTGCGCATAAATGTTTTTACTGCATCGTAAAACGTTGCCTGCGGTGCTGCCAGCCTGATTTCGGCCAGCTCATTTTCCCGCAGTCCGATAAAAGGCGCACGCAACACGGAAACAAGCGGCACATCCTGATACGGATTATCGATAACCCTGAGCGTATTCATCATGATCATCACTTCAAGTGCATCAAAATAGCCGCCGGAAAGTTCCGTATACAGCGGTATACCGGCCATTTTGAACTCATCATCAAAATCCCCCGACCAGGTCATAGAGCGCATCAATACGACAATATCGCGGTATTCAAGCGGCCGCTTACTTTTAGTCCATGGATCATGAACATACGTATCCTGCTCCATCAGTTCGCGGATCTTCCGTGCGATAAACCTGGCTTCCCACTGGGATTTTGCCAAATCCTCCGGCTCGGTTTCCTGTTCTTCTTCGAGCTCCGGTTCATGAATCAGCACAAGTTCGATAGGGGTTTCCATTTCAGGATAAGGAGCCTTATGTTTCAGTGCAGCCGCTTCATCATAATCAATTTCCCCGACACGCTCACCCATAATTTGTGAAAAGATGTAATTGGTGCCATCCAGAATCTCTTGGCGGCTGCGGAAGTTTGCATTCAAGTCGATACTCATGCCCGTTTCTTCCGCTTCTTTTGTAAATCGGCTGTATTTCCCCAGAAACAGCATCGGCTCCGCTAATCGGAATCTGTAGATCGATTGTTTTACATCTCCTACCATAAACAAGTTGCCATCTGTTTCTCCGCCTGATTTGACGAAGCCGATAATCGTTTCCTGCAGCATATTCGTATCCTGGTATTCATCAACCAGAATTTCCTTGAATCGGTTGCGATATTCATGGGCTATCGCTGAAGGCTTCCCGTTTTCGCTTAAAATTTCGAGCGCATAATGCTCAAGATCCGAAAAGTCCACAATAGCCCGATCCACTTTAAGTGCCTTGTATTGTTCTGCGAAACGATTGGTCAATTCCACCAAAGTCTTCATCAACGGCGCCATTTCACGCATTTCATCAAGCAATCTGGCAGGCTTCCTCGTAAAATAACTTTCTGTAATGCCTTTGACGATTTTCTTCGCTTCATTGCGTAATGATTTTGCTTCATCTGCAAGCACTGGATCGCACGAATCTTTTTTGACGCTTCCCGCTTTAGGCCAAATGAAATTCTGGGACAGTTCATAAATGCTGATCCAGGATTCGTCGAGGGCTGCTATTGCCGCTTTGATCAATTCCGCATCCATTTCAAAAGTATCGGCCAGAATCGCTGGTCCCTCCGGCTGCTGCGCCATATCATTACCTTCCATTGTCAGCTGCAGGGCTTCTTCAAAAGCATGGCGTATTGTCATCTTTAAGTCATTGATAAACGGCAGGTCGTCAATCGCCGTATCCGCAGGCACATTATAGAGAGACGGAACTTGCTCCAGCCACTGCTCAGGATTCGGGTGGACCCGTGAATAATCGTATAATTTGCTGACCAGCACTTCCATTGCCTGGTCGCTGCGATCAGTTGTGAAACTGTCAGCGAGTCGATAAATTGCTTCTGCGTTTTCCGCTTCGTATGCGGACTCAAGCACCGCCTCGAGTACATCGTCACGAAGCAGCGCAGCTTCTGTTTCCCCTGCAATCCGAAAGCCCGGATCTATTTCAAGCAGGTAAGCGTATTGCTTAACGACCGACAAACAGAAAGAATGCAATGTGGAAATCTGTGCTTTATTGATCAAACGCAATTGCTGCCTTAAATGTCTGGAATCCGGATTTTCAGCAACAGCCTTTTCCAGCGCTTTCGACATGCGGTGGCGCATTTCGGCAGCAGATGCATTGGTGAAAGTTACGACCAGCAGTTCGTCGACAGAAACAGGGTCCTTCTCATCAAGCACTTTTTCGATCATTCGATTGATTAAAACCGCAGTCTTGCCGGAACCTGCTGCCGCTGAGACCAGCATATCCTGCCCTTTTGCCCAGATCGCCTGCCATTGTTCATCGGTCCACGTTGCATCAGTCGGTTTTATCGGAATCATGGTCGCCAGTCTCCTTTCGAATCAATTCAACAGCCTTCTCAGACGTTAATGACGGTAATTTCCTGTAAGTCTGCTCCGGGTCAGATGGATCGAATTGACACACAGAACGATAGGAACAGAATTGGCACGGCGTGTCTTCCTTCACTTTATACGGGGTGATGGAAGTGACTCCATCCAATATGCCATTTCCTGCATCCTGGTGTTTATTGCGTACAAAACGGCGGATGATGTTCATATCATCTTTGCTGACCGTGCGCGATTGAGATTTTGAAATGCTGCCGTTTTTATTCATGCGAACAGGGATGATATTCGAAAACCCGTCAATTTCGCTGTCCATGGCTTTGATGACTTCCTCATCTTCAACTACCAGGCCGTTCATTTTAAATGAACGCGCCATTTCTTCTTCCACTTCTTCTGCTGTCATCAGCTTTGTTGATTTCAGCATCGGATTGTGCATATGGAAATACAGCACTCCCGCTGGTTCCGCCTGCTGTCCGAGCCAGCGGTCAGAATGTGTCAAGGCAACATCAAGATACGTAAAAGTTTGCAGGGCGATGCCGTGGTAGACTTCGCCGAGATCGAGTCCCTGCTTCGACGACTTATAGTCGACTACCCTAATATAGGGCTTGCCATTGATATCGGTGGAATCGATTCGATCGATCCTGCCGCGGAGATTCATCTTACGCCCTTTGCTCAAGGCGATGTCCAATGGCGGAATCGATTCTTTCGTACCGAATCCAACTTCGAGGGCAACTGGGGTAAAACCGGTGTATTTCGCGTGTTTACTGAGCATAAAGGCCGTCTGCCTGATAATTGCCTGCAGTTTATGCTGGATATAGCGATAACGATGGGAACTGATCAGAATGTGGTTTACGAAATACGGCGATAATTGCTCCATTGCCTGCTTCGCCAGCTCACGGCACTCTTTTTCGCTGAGTGAAGACCAGGAGACGTCCAACCTGTTGACTTCATCTGAAATCCATTTGATGGCAGCGTGAAAAAGATCGCCCATTGCGGGTGGCGCCAGTTTGTATTGGCTGCGCTCTTCAAGGCGCAGACCATAAGCCGCAAAATGTGCATAAGGGCAACCATAAAATGTCTCAACTCTCGAAACACTTGAAGAGATTGGCGTACCATATAACGGTTCTGTGATTTCTTCCCGCAGGGGATCGGCAATATTCGGTTTCGATGGTTCCAGGATTCTTTCCACAACCGAAGACCAAAACGGATCATCCTTATAATAGGCAAGCACAGCCTGCCATTCCGGGGTTAGCGATCCGCTTCGGATCTGGGAGGACAAATAAGCGAGCGCTGCCCTCGGATGCGATATATAACTCATATGATCGGGCTGTTTGAGCTCTTCAGGATCAACCACTGCCGGGGTCAATTCAACGCCGAGCATATCGATGAATTTTTGGATGTACATCGATGGCAGTAAAGCCTTTCCTTCTTCATCTGCAATCGGATAGGATATCGTCAGAAAGTCGGAAGCGGCAGTAAATGCACGATAAGCCATAAATGTTTCATCGAGCAGCCGCGTCTTCGAGCTTGGGGCAAGTTCAAAGCCAATTTTCGCAAACCATTCGCGGTCCGTGTCGGTCAGCAAGCCTTCCTGCTCGATTCGTTTCGGCAGCACGCCATCGCTCGCTCCAATGACAAATACTGATTTTATATCCATTAGCCTGGCTAAATCTATTGTGGAAACTGTGATTTCATCAAGAGACGGTGGAATCCGTGAAAACTCCAGCGTTTCAAAACCTTCATCCAGAATTTTGACAGCTACTGCCAGATCGAGTTCTTTGTCACCGAACATCAGGACAAATTGATCCAGCACACCAATCCACTGTTTCCAGGCCTGCTCATGCTCCGCTGCTGCCAAAAGCCTGTGTTCCGATTCTTCACGTTCTTTGAGATCGAGCATTTTATCGTAGACGTCCATTTCCTCAACAAACAGAAATAACGCTTCCGCCACTTCTTTGCCAGTCGAACAGCCTTCCAATTTCACCTTCAGCTTCGCTAGCGGTTCCCGCACCAAATCACGCACTGCATGAAGTTCTGTCTGCAGCGCCACTTCTTCATCGGTCTGGATGCCCGTATGAAATTCCAATCCGCGGTATTTTTTATAAAACCAGCGTTTGTCTTCGAACCATCGATCACCGTATATTCCATTTGCGATGACGAAATTTTCAAGAACATCACTGCGTTCCCGCCATTTCCCAACGCTTCCCTGAGGAAAGAAAAGGTCCGTTTTAATCGCTCGGAAGACCGGCTCATAAGAATAATTCGATTGCACAGCTTCGAGAACCGAGCGGCAGAATTCGATTAATGGATGATGCAGCATGGACTTTTTTTGGCTGATGAAATAAGGCAATTCGTATTGCGGGAAAATCGTATTGATCAGTTCGTCATAAACCTCGGGTTGCCGGTAAAGCACGGCAATGTCCTTATAGCGCATACCGTTTCTAACCTGTTCCCGGATCAAACGGGCCATCGCGTGCACTTCCGCTCGGCGATTAGCGGCTTCAATTAGTTTGACATGTCCCTCAGCTTCTATTTTCTGCAAAGGGTAATCGTCAAAATGACGTTCAACATGTGCCAGTTCCCGATTTGAATAACGCTTTGGTGAAGGCATATGCACAGCGTTCTCCACTTCAATGCCTTGTTGTTGCGCATGATCGACCAATCGGCGGGCAGTAGAGGCAGATTGGAAAAACAGCGCCTGTTCATCTTTCGCATTAGCGCCCCCGTCCATAGGCAATGCAATGGTTACGGATTTAGCCTGCTTCATCAGTTCGAATATGATCTCATATTCGCGAGCAGTAAATGTTACAAAACCATCTATATAGATATCGGAATTTTTGACCTGGTCAGAGTAACGGATTTTCTCGGACAGTAGTGCAAGATGCCCTTCAGAATCCACAAAAACAGTTCCTAAGCGGGTTTCGATTTCAGCCAGTATCAATTCCAGATCTGCAGCTTTATCCAATAGGGTGCGCGGTGCACCCGCATCGGCCAGGGAAGAGCGAATTTCCGTCAATTCGCTGCAATCTACGCAGTACCGTGAAAACTCTTTAATCAGCTGTTCAATCTGATCGGTGAATCCACGCTTTCCAGCTGCGCGCCGAAAAAGCTGAAATTCTTCCCTGTGTTCTTCAAGCAAGCTTCGTATCAGCATTCGATAGCCGAAACTGTCAACTTCCTTGCGGCTGATGCCACCGGCTTCCTGCAGTACCCGCCAGGCTAACCGTTTGAAAGTTACAGCCTGGGCACGGATCATACCATTCATGCCATCTGCCGACGACAGTCGATATTCTGTAGAAAAGGACATTTGATCGGGCACGATGAAGAATAGTGGATCACCATCCGCCTGCCCTTTTAATGTTTCCACAATTTCATCCAATATAAAGCGGGTTTTTCCAGAACCGGCGCGTCCGTAAATAATTCTTAACGACATTTGAACACCCTCCATTAAGAACGTTTGTTCTTATTTTACAACATCTATCTCTTTTCAGCCAGTTTCGGTGCTTTACCGGTCTTCGGTATCCTGTTTGTCAGCAGCAGCTCTGCGGAAATCTTCTTCCACTTTCCTGTTCAGCCTCTTCTCAATAATTTTTCCTACTATATAAAGAAGCACGATTACAAGGATTACGATTATGGTACGCAGAGGATTGGTGATTAAAGAACGAATATCGTAGCCGACGTATGTAATTGTAAACACCATCACTGCCTTGCCCGCTATCAAAGTCCATAAATAATAGTGTTTACTGATATTCGACAGACCGGCCACTAGATTCACAAGTGCTGAAGGCGTGAACGGAAAACATAATAATAGAAATAACGGACCAAAGCCGTTTCTTTCCACCCACAGGATTAACCTTTCCACCTTATGATGCTTGGTCATGAAGTTTAAAAACTTCGCACGGCCATATTTGCGGATGATCAGGAAAACGCAATACGATCCCGCCACTGATCCGCCCCATGACAACAGGAAACCAAACAGCAGGCCGTATGCTCCCGCATTGGCAAAAACAAACACAAAGAGTGGCAGGAAGGGCAGGAAAGCTTCAATGAAAGGAAGCAGGAAACCGATGAACGGCCCGATGGACCGGTATGATTCGTATAACGCTGTAATGTTTTCCATGGAAAAGAAATCCGACATAGGCTCATTCCTTCTGCTTCAATTTTTTTATTGTCATCGAACCCTAAATTCCGATGGTTTTGTGTCCAGACTCCAGTGCCCAGCTCTTCGGGTCATAAGCCATATCAGCTATGCGGCAAAGGACGCCGCGCCGCTGATCCGTCTTAGGCCTTTCAGAGCTTAACGGGCGCTTTCGCTTTTCTTTGTCCAGACTCCAGCGCCCAGCTCTTCGGGATATAAGTCAAACCAGCTGCGTGGCGAAGAACGCCGCTATGCTGCTTCGTCGCAAAGAGATGGTCCAAAAAAAGTTGGACCATCTCTTGCCTGTCAGAGCTGAGCAGGCACTGCCGCTTTTCGAGACTACGCGGCAAAGTACGCCGCGCCGCTGATCCGCCTTACGATTTCAGAGCTTAGAGGGCGCTTACGCATTTCTTATGATATGCTATTATAACTACTTTACACTCTTTACCCCTTTTTGGAAAAGAGTATTATTTAATATAAGGAGAGAGAATGATGGATCAACGCGGATTTTCTGCGGGTTTGAAAGCGGGTATCAGTATAGCGATCGGGTATTTCCCTGTCGCACTGACTTTCGGGCTGCTGGCTAAAACCACAGGTTTGTCGCTTTTAGAAGCTACAGCAATGAGTATTTTCGTCTTCGCAGGCGCAGCACAGTACATATCTCTATCTTTAATCACCGCTGGAGTCGGTCCAGCTGTGATCATCCTGAACACGTTCATCGTGAACATCCGCCATTTTCTGATGACGGCTTCGCTGAATGAAAAAATGCAGCCCGACGCGCGTTGGAAAAAAGCGCTATACGCATTCGGCATCACGGATGAATCCTTTTCCGTCCTGGCCATCCAGAAAGAAGACAACCTCCGTACTTCTTTTGCGGCTGGAGTCATTGTCATATCCTATGGCAGCTGGGTAATATTCACCGCTCTAGGCCATTTGATCGGAGCAAACCTTCCTGAGTTTCTCCAAGCCGCGATGTCGATTGCACTTTATGCCTTATTCGTTGGCCTGCTCGTCCCTTCGTTGCGCGGCAATCGGAAAGTCCTGAGCTTGGCTGCGATAGCGGCTCTCTTTAATTCCATTTTCTATTTTACTGGATGGCTGACCACCGGATGGGCCATCCTGGTATCCACCTTGGCATCAGCTATCATTATTGAATTGATTTCTTCGAAAGGGGGACGCTCCTGATGGGGTCCTGGATCTGTTGGACTATTCTCGGCATGGCGATTGTCACTTATATTCCGCGCGCTATTCCATTAACGTTTTTGGAAGGACGTGAGCTGCCGCCTGCAATTCAGAATGTATTGCGCAATATTCCTTTCGCTGTACTCGGCGCTTTAATTTTTCCGGCCATTTTCTTTATCCAGGAAAACATCTGGTTCGGTGTCATTGGTGCTGCAGCAGCATTCGGCATTGCTTTCCTCGGAGCCAATGTAATGGTCGTTGTGCTGGGATCGATTGCCGTGCTTGCAGTTTATAGTCTATTTCTATAGAAATAAAAGCCGACATTCATCTACATGAATGTCGGCTTTTTAACTTGTTGAGTAAGAAACATGAAAATCGATATTGCGCAAAACAGCTTGCTTGCCTGGGGGCTCGCGCTGAGCTAACTCGGACTCGTTTCACTTCGTCCGAGTGGATCTCAGCACTTCGCTTGGTCCCCTGGGCGTCTTCGCTGTTTTGCTCCATATCTCAGCTTGTCTTCTACACACGAATAGACGTTTAAGTGTGTTGCAAGTGAGTAAGTGGACACTTCCATTTTGTACAGAACAGAATGAAGCGGCAGGCGGCGAAGAGCAAAGAGGTGCTCCTGCATCGCTTCGCTGCTTCGTCGCAAAGACCTGCCCTCGCAGGCTTCGGCCAATGTCTTTCCTGCGGGAAACAGAGCGTGTCCTGAGACCCCGCAAGAGCGAAGCGATGAGGAGGCTCAGGCCGCTCCCCGCGGAAAGCATCCGCCTAGAGCGAAATGATTGGAGAAGTTATCGGTTTTTCGACATCAACAAAAGCCGTCATTCATCTTCATGAATGTCGGCTTTTTTGCTTCGATTGTACATATTGGTGGCGTACCAGAATCCCGCAGTCAATGATGCGGCGTTAATGATATAAAGAAACCAGGTGTTCGTATAGCCGGCATAAACTGCAGCAGCAATCAGCGCTACTGTCAGGATCAAGCCGACAATATGGTTGAAAGTCACTCTTGTAAAGAGGATTACGAGAAGCCCCGGAACCAGCAATGACAGTAAAACTTTGGTGATCATCGATTCCATGGAATCATCTCCTCGTGCCAGATTTCAAGGTCATCATTCTGTTGCATTAAACAATCAGACAACGATCAATCCCAGACGATAATGATCGTGCCTGAAGATGACGTGCTGTCTCAGGCGCATCTCCTTATTATGATCGATCACTTCAAGACGGCAATGCGCCGCGTTCACTTGTATCGCCTCATAGAGTTCCGCTTCATTTGTGACTGTCAGTCCATTCACTTTGCGGATAACCTCTCCGCGCAGCAGCCCCATTTTTTCAGCGGGGGAATCGGCGAGAACATCGACGATCATAACCCCTGTTGACTGGGGAGCCACTGCATGATTGCCTTTATTTTCTTTTAGAGCAGCCAAAATTGAAATCGATGCTCTGGCCAGTACGCCGAACAGCAAAGCAATCAATGCCATCGGCGGCCATACATAGGAGAACATGGCGAGTACAATAATTGCCAATCCGAGTATCCATACTCCTTTGCCGAGCTTCGGATACAGATGCAGCGGCAAGGATTTCCGTGCACGATTTTGAAACCCGATTACTGCAGGAAACAGGAAGAATGAAAAGCTGCTTTCCCCTATCGGAAACTGTGGCCAATATGGCAGATAGGAATCCAGCAAATCGCCAGGCACTACCAAAAACAGCGGAATCAGCCACAGGCGTTTTGTTTTATAGTAGAGTGCAGTTCCTCCGCGGGAAGTTTTCTGTAACCTTGGAGAAGAAGCTCCTGCCCCGTGCCTGGTTATCATACGCCCTTCCAGGAACACCATTGCACCTGTGATCAAAGCGACCGGCAGTAACCAATTCCAGGCAATCGGATAACCTGTGTAATCGAAAATGCCAAATGGAACCGACCAACTATATTGATGCAGCAGCCACCCTAAAGCGGCAGCAGCAGTGGCCATATAGATGAAAGAAGCCAATTGATAGATTCCTGACACTAATATAACTGAGCTGACCAGCGTCAGGGCGATAAGCCATTCCAGCGGAACCACCAGTCCGGCAGCAGAAAACAATATGGAAAAGAGCAGCGCATAAAGAATGCCATCTTTCAGTAAATCACCGAATTCGCGCCAGCCCCAGACGATTCGGGTGCGAAACAGTCTTCTTTCCTTTTTCACTCTGAAATAACCTAGTAAAATTGCTGCAAGCAGCGCTATGTATAGGACAGGATTTATAAAAAATCTTCCAATATCCATTAAAGCTTCCATGACCAACCTAGTTCACCATCCATTCACCGGCTATTGACCTTAGCTTCTATTGTATCAAAGAACCCCTGCATACAGTAATTCTTTTTAAGCTCAGCATATGCATTCGAAAGCCGGCATTCAAGCGAATGCCGCGGCCAACTGCTCCAAAATATCATCTTTGCCTTCAATGCCGGCAGATAACCGGACGATGCGGCGTGTCACGCCAACTTTTTCTTTTTCTTCTTCGGACAACGCCCGGTGCGATGTTCCGTAAGGATATGAAACGGTCGTTTCAACACCGGCCAGCGTCGGAACGATTTTTATCCATCCCAGTGACGAAAAGAATGCAGGGACTTCAATGCTCTCGGGAACTTCAAAGCTCACTATTGCGCCTTTCCCCGGATACCATACTTTAGTTTTCGTTGTCAGATACTCTGCAATTGACTGTGCGTTTTCCGTTTGGGCTTTCATGCGCAGAGCCAGAGTTTTAATTCCACGGATAGTCAGCCATGCCTCAAAAGGACTGAGGTTCAAGCCCATATTGACAATGCGCTTTTCAGCCAATGTGACCAGTTCTGCATCTCCGGTCAATACGCCGGCTGTCACATCGCTGTGGCCGCCGAGATATTTTGTGGCGCTGTGGGCAACAAGGTCCGCACCGAATTCATATGGCTTCACTGTATAAGGCGTCGCAAATGTGTTATCGATCATGACTTTGACCTGATAATGCTTTTTTAATTGGCTGAGCACTTCGATATCCTCTTCCCGCAGGAAAGGATTTGTTATCGATTCACTGAAAATGAGCTGGACTTCAGGGAAATCGATTAATATCTGTTCAACCGCACTGATATCCGAAAAATCAGCGAAATGAACCTGGATGCCCATCAGCGCAAGTTCCTGTTTCAATAACAGAAAGGTGCCTCCGTAGACGTCCTCTGCGGCGAGGATATGATCTCCACTCTTCACGACAGACAAAATTCCCGCCAGTATTGCCGAAGTTCCTGATGAGGCCGAAACACCTTTGGGTGCTCCTTCCAGATCAGCCACTGTCTGGCCGAGGGCATCTGTATTCGGATTGGCTGTTCTGGAATACAAATACGTTCCGTTGCCTTCGTAATAACCTTCCAATTCTTCCAATGATGAAAAGGCGAATGCTGAAGTCTGATAAATCGGCATCACCTTCGAGCGAATCGAGCGCTCCTCCATCTGGGCTGTGTGAACGGATTTCGTTTCAATAGTTGTCATATTCCAAACCTCCTATTCCATATTTTCAATAAAGTCTTCCATCATCTGTTTGTTCATGGGGCCGACAATTTTGTTCTGCACACGGCCTTCTGTATCGATCATATATGAAGTTGGAATGGCAGCAGCCTGATACAGCTCTCCAATCTCCCCTTCGGTATCCATCGGGATAGGGAAGGTCAAACTGAACTCTTCAGTGAACGCGTTGATTTTGTCCATTCCCCTATCTTCTGTTGTCAGGTTAACAGCCAAAATTTCAACATTTTCTTTTTCTGCCTGCTCCTCGTAATATTCTTGCATATCCGGCATTTCAGCACGGCACGGCGGACACCAGGTTGCCCAGAAATTCAAAATGACTTTTTTTCCTTTATAATCCGAAAGTCTGGCTGTTTGCCCATCGAGTGTAGTCAATTCAAAATCCGGCGCAGTTTCACCTTTTGCCAGACCCTCATCGGTCGGGAGAAATTCAACAGCACTGCCTTCATTCAAACGGTCGGTTGCCTGTTTCTCTGCGGCATTCCTTTGGACAATCCCCACTGCAAGCAGAATGATAAGAATTCCTACAAGCGATAACCCTAAGATTTTCTTCATGAAACTTCCCACTCCATTCGGATATTATCATACGATAAACCCTTCTATAGATGCCACTGTTCCACTTACAAAAGCGGAAAAATTGCGAAAAAAACCGGCATCTGTGTCGATGCCGGTACATAATTTATCCGCCGATGTAATTAAGTGGGTTAACTGCATTTGAACGTGCGCCATTCCAAGATCCAATATGAATTTCAAAATGTGAATGAGGACCAGTCGAACGGCCAGTGCTACCCATTGCAGCAATGCGCTGACCTTGTGAAACCGCTTGTCCAACAGATACGCTAATCGAATTATTATGAGCGTATACAGTAGTATAAGGCTGTCCATTGATCGAGTGCGTTATCATCACTACATTACCGTAACCTCCCATAGAACCAGCAAAAGATACATAACCGGAAGCTGATGCATGGATCGGAGTACCAGTACTGTTCGCGATATCTACACCGAGGTGGTTCTCATTGCCTGCTCCAATATTGCGTCCACCATAATTAGATGATAGACGGCCAGCTGCCGGCCGGATAAACCCTGAATTGTTTTTCACAGGTGCGCTGTAAGTCGTTGCAGAAGTATTGGAAACTTTTTTGCTTGCTGCAGCTCGTTCAGCTGCTTCTTTGCGTTTGCGTTCTTCTTCTGCCTTCTTAGCAATTTCTGCTAAACGAGACTGTTCTTCAACTATTTTCTTCTCAAGAGCGTTGCTGACGCCCATAACTTCTTCATGTTCTTCTTCAAGTGCAGATTTTTCTTCAGCAAGGCGGGCCTGCTCTGTTTCCAGATCCGCTTTCAAGCCAGCCTGCTCTTTCTTTTGACCATCAAGTGAAGATTTCAGCTCTTCCAATTCAGCTTTGCTTTTTTCCTGCTCTGCCAATTTGCTTTCAACTTCAGCTTTTTGCTCCGCAAGAAGTTCTTTGTCTTCAGCTTGTTCACGCATGATTTCACGGTCTGCTTCAATCAGCAAATTCACCGCCGAGAAACGGTCGATAAAATCGATAAAGCTGTTTGCACCTAACAATACATCGATATAATCAACAGATCCGCCGCTCAATTGAATCGCGCGTGCACGCTCTTTAAGCAATTCTTCGCGTTCTGCAATTTTAATTTCAAGTTCTTCGATGGAGTTTTTCAATTCATCGATTTCTGTTTTCGTTTGATCAATTTCAGCTTGCACCGCAGTCATTTTATCCTGCGTTTCAGTAATTTTGTTTTCCAGTTTATTGATTTCCGCTACGATTTTTTCAAGTGTAGATTGATTTTTGCTGATTTCATTCGCTTTTTCATTAATATTCGAATTCAATTCGTTCTTTTTTCTTTCAGCTTCCTGCTGTTCTTTTTTCAGCTCGCTCAGACCGTTGGCGCTGACCGATGGCATTACCATCGTCAGTGCCAATATTGCTGAAACAACAGACAACATCCATTTCGACTTAGAGTTCAAGTTCGTTTTCCCCTTTCGGCTTTACGTTCTTTATCTATCTGTCTTTTCTCTCTCTGCGACTCTTTATCTATCTAATGAATCAAATAAATTATAATAGTCGATATTCCGCAAAACAGCTTCGCTTGCCTGGGGGCTCGCGCTGAGCTAACTCGGTCTCGTTTCACTTCGCCCGAGTGGATCTCAGCACTTCGCTTGGTCCCCTGGGCGTCTTCGCTGTTTTGCTCCATATCTCTTGAGTGTTTCTCTTAGCACCGGCGCGCCTCAGGACTGGGCGAAGCAATAAGACGAGTGCTCTTCTCGGCTTATTGCGAGAGCCAAGGTGTGCCATACGAAGATGGCACCTCCTTTGCGACGAGCTTGCGCAGGAGCATAATCTTTGTTTTGGCCCTTCTGCGACGAGCAGTGCGCAGGAGCATAATCTTTGTTTTGGCCCTTCTGCGACGAGCAGTGCGCAGGAGCATAATCTTTGTTTTGGCCCTTCTGCGACGAGCAGTGCGCAGGAGCATAATCTTTGTTTTGGCCCTTCTGCGACGAGCAGTGCGCAGGAGCATAATCTTTGCCCTTGTCCAAAGCGCCGAAGCGGCTTTCAATACTTCTTATTATTAGACCCGCAGGAATTTGCGGATTGACATGAAGCTTCCCCATACTCCGATGAATACACCCATCAGAAGGATCAGCGCACTTACCTGGTAGATGAATGGTGCGAAGTCCAGTAATTGGATCATCTCGCCACTCAATTTAGGCTGCACCAGTTCTGTGACATTATAGTAAAGTGCCACTACTAATCCGATTGGCAGGATTGAACCAAGAAATCCGAGCCACATTCCTTCAAGAATGAACGGGATGCGGACAAACCAATTTGTCGCTCCCACTAATTTCATAATTTCGATTTCATGGCGTCTCGCAACAATTGTGATGCGGATCGTGTTTGAAATCAGGAACATTGCGGTAAACAGTAAAGCGAGGATCAAAACGAGGCCAACGTTACGGCCGGTGTTCAGGAATGTGAACAGTTTTTCGATTTTGCCTTCGCCGTACTTCACTTCTTCAATGCCTTCCAATTTCGAAATTTCATTTGCAACACTTTCTGTTTTCTGAGGTTCCGTCGCTTTTACATAAAAAACATCCAATAACGGATTGTTTTGTTCGAACAAACTGAATTCATCTCCAAAATCAAGTACTAAATCGGATAGTTCGGCCTCTTTTGTCGAATAATTAACCGATTCGACTCCGGACAAACCCAGGATGGCTGTTTCCATCTCTGTAACAGCGGCTTCATCTGTTTCCAAAGAGATGAAGGATTTGATCTCTACATCATTTTCAAGATCATCTGCAACTTTGTTCAAGTTCATCATGATCAGAACGAATACCCCGACAAGCAGCAAGGTAACTGTAACTGCACTGACGGAGGCAAATGTCATCCAGCCGTTTCTTCCGAGGCTTTTAAGGCTTTCCCGGAAATGGCGTGCTAAAGTTCTAGCCTTCATATCCGTAGTCACCTCCAGCTTCATCACGTGCAATAAGCCCGCCTTCGATTGCTATAACACGGTGTCTCATCGTATTAACGATTTCCCGGTTATGCGTTGCCATTAGAATTGTCGTTCCGCTTGCGTTGATGCGTTCGAAAAGATTCATGATATCCCATGAAGTTTCCGGGTCCAGGTTACCAGTCGGCTCATCTGCAATCACCACTTTGGGTGTATTGACGATTGAGCGGGCAACTGAAATCCGTTGCTGCTCCCCACCGGATAATTCTCTCGGGAACATGCGGGCTTTGTGTTTCAGCCCTACCATATCGAGAACCTCCAGCACCCGTTTGCGGATGGCTTCCGGTTTTTCTTCGATTACTTCCAATGCAAACGCCACATTCTCATAGACATTCAATCTAGGCAGCAATTTGAAATCCTGGAACACTACACCGATTTGACGGCGAAGAAGTGGAACATTCTTTCTTTTGATTTTCGCAAGGTCCACTCCGTTGACTAGCATCTGTCCAGACGTCGGGCTTTCTTCTCTGTAGATCATTTTGATGAACGTCGATTTCCCGGCGCCACTTGGGCCTACTATATACACAAACTCGCCTTGTTTGATCTCAACATTCATGCCGTTGAGAGCAACGATGCCGTTCGGATATTTTTTATATACATTCTTCATTTGTATCATTAGATAACCACCTAAATATATTGTATTTCACAAAAACATTAAGTACCTTAAAAAACCAGCAAACCCATTGTAGCACTTTTAAAACCCTTTTTATATTACATTTCTGTATCAATTAGGCCTTGATATTGAAACAATTAATAAGTAAATGGATAGAAATACGAAAATTTAACAATTCTTTTTACCTATTCAATAATATTCTTTTAAATAACATTGTTGTATTTTGATATAATTTTCTCATAGAAAAAAACCGGCTTTTATAGCCGGTTTTTCACGTGATTTCTCCTTTATTCCTGCTCCGATAACCAGGCTGCAACAGCTTCCGCTTCTTCGCCCTCGATGATTTCTGCGGGCATTTGACCGCGCCCTTCAAGAATGACAGTAAGTATCTCTTCTTCTGACAATCTGGAGCCTACATCATTTAAAGGTGGAAAATTCCCTTGCCCTTCCAAATTCTCCCCATGACATGAGATGCACTGCTGATTAACGATCTCTTCCGCATCCACAGTAGTTTCTTCACCAGCCGGTGTTTCAGTTGGCGTTTCAGTTGGCGTTTCTTCAGCCGGTTCAGGATCTGCCGTATCTTCTCCTCCACAAGCTCCTAAGATAAGCGTTGTGCCGAACAATAATGCCATTAAGCTTTTTTTCATCATATTTCCTCCCTCAAATATCTAGTTACTAGCAGTATACCTGAGTTATGCACGTTTGAAACCTTCACCTAATACTTCAGAAGCATCTGACACAATTATAAAGGCCGATGGATCAGCATTTTTAACCACTTGCTTCAACTTAGTAAATTCAGTTTGATGCACAACGACCATTAGAATCGGCCGTTCAGAATCGGTATAGCCTCCGGTAGCTGTCAATTTTGTGACGCCGCGGTCTACTTCTTCATAAATCGCATCCCGAATTTCCATTTGCTTCGTCGTAATAATATAAACAAGTTTCGATCTCCCGAAACCGACCTGCACCAGATCGATGGTTTTGGAAGTGACATAAAGTCCAATTAATGCATACAGGCCTCTTTCGATATCAAAGACAACCGCTGCCGCCAAAACAATCATGCCATCAATCAAAGCGATACTTGTGCCAAGTGTCAGACCTGTGAACTTTGTAATGATCTGTGCGGCCAGATCCGTTCCGCCTGTTGATGCTCTTCCCCTGAAGACGATGCCAAGTCCCAGACCTACCAGAATTCCTCCGAACAACGCGCCAAGGAGCGGATTCATCGTCCAGGCTTCCCAGTCCTCAGTCAAATATACAATAAAAGGAAGGAAAATTGTTCCCACAGCTGATTTCAATCCGAAATTCTTGCCCAGGAGAATTACACCAGCGATAAACAATGGAATATTGAATGCCCATTGGACAAATGCGGGTTTCCACTCAAAAAGGCCATAGAGTATCGTACTGATTCCGCTGACGCCGCCTGAAGCAACTTCGTTTGGCAACAGGAATACGTTAAATGAAATAGCGACCAAGGTTGAGCCGATGATGACAAATATGTAATCCATGAATTCAGTCAAATATGGATGCGTTTCTTTTCTATTGCGCTGATTTTTCTTCCACATAAAAATGCGTTTCCTCTTTCCTGTGTTGTATTCTTTTCGGCATATTAAAACTGTAAGCCCTGTCAGAGTATACCAAAGCGGGCGCAACTTGTGAACTTCATCAGAGTGAAGCAAAAAATCTTTGGTAAACGATATTCCGCAAAACAGCTTGCTTGCCAAAACCCGTGCTCCTGCATCGCTGCGCTAGCTTCGTCGCAAAGAGTCGGCCGAATTACCTTCGGCCAACACTTGGCTCGCACTGAACTAACTCGGGCTCTTCGCCCGAGTGGATTTCAGCACTTCGTCGGCATTCGCCTGCTCCCCTGGGCGTCTGCGCTGTTTTGCTCCATATCCTAGGATAGCTATCTATAAAATGAGAACTTTAAAAAGGTAAATTAGTAAAAAAACTTACATCCAGATTATACATTTAATTAGAATGAAGCAGAGCTCCATGATGGTATAAAGCGAAAGAGTGAAATTCGGTGTAGGCAGTGCAAACTGTTCAGTCTTTTACCGTGCCCATGTAAAGAGCCGGGCTGGAGCGTATTGAATGGAAAAGTTGACTGTATTTTAACTAGAAAAATCCCGCAGGCATGATGCCTGCGGGATTTCTTAATTATTGTCCAGACTCCAGCTACCCAGCTCTTCTGGTCGCCGCTGATCCGACTTAGCCTTTCAGAGCTTAACGGGCACCGTTGCTTTTCTTTATTGCATCTTCGAACGCAGCAGCGAATTGATGAAGCCGCTGATATCTCCATCCATGACTGCCTGAAGATTTCCGGTTTCATAATTCGTACGGTGATCTTTCACCATTGAATACGGGTGGAATACGTAGGAGCGGATTTGGCTGCCCCAGCCGATTTCTTTTTGATCTCCGCGAATTTCAAGAAGCTGCGCTTCCTGTTCTTCGAGTTTCAATGCGTACAGTTTTGCTTTCAGCATTTGCATCGCTTTTTCACGGTTTTTGATCTGGGAACGTTCCTGCTGGCAAGTAACAACCGCACCTGTCGGCAAGTGAGTGATCCGAACAGCTGAATCGGTCGTGTTGATGTGCTGACCGCCGGCCCCGCTTGCCCGGTACGTATCGACCTTCAAGTCTTCGGTGCGAATATCAATTTCGATTTCTCCTGTGAATTCGGGCATCACTTCACATGATACGAACGAAGTGTGACGTCTTCCAGAAGAGTCGAAAGGCGAAATACGGACAAGGCGGTGCACACCTTTTTCCGCTTTCAGATAGCCATATGCATTATGGCCTTTGATCCCAAGTGTCACTGATTTGACACCGGCTTCATCACCGGCCAGGTAATCAAGCGTCTCCACTTTGAATCCGCGTTTCTCAGCCCAGCGGGTATACATCCGCAGCAGCATTTGACACCAGTCCTGGGACTCTGTTCCGCCAGCTCCCGGATGAAGCTCAAGAATGGCATTGTTTTTATCATACGGTTCGCTCAACAGCATTTGCAGTTCATAGTCAGCAAGTTTCGCTTTAAACACCTTGAGTTCCTGGCTCAGATCCTCGTGTAATTCTTCATCCGATTCTCCGCGCAGCAACTCAAGTGTCATTTCCATGTTTTCCTGTGAATCCACAAAGTCATGATACGTATTGACAATTTCTTTCAAACCGTTCAATTCGGAAATGACTTCCTGTGCGGTCTCCTGGTTGTTCCAGAAATCAGGATCGATCATCATTTCATCCAATTCCTGGATTCGTGCCTCTTTGTTCTCTAAGTCAAAGAGACCCCCTGAAATCCGCAAGTTTTGCGGAAGATTTGTCGAGCTCGTTTCGAATATCTGCTAATTCCATCATTTGTAATGTCCTCCTCAAAATAACACCGAAGAGCAATAAGCTCTTCGGCACTTAGGTGTTTCTTATGCAGTTGCACCGTGGCAATTTTTAAACTTCTTGCCGCTGCCGCATGGGCATGGGTCGTTTCGGCCGACCGTAGTGTCTTTGCGGACCGGTTCTTTTTTCTTCTTAGCCGCTTCGCCGCCCTCTTTCGGGTTGACAGCCTGCCCTTTGGCCACTTCTTCACGCTGCAGGTTGTTGCGGATTTCCGCTTTTAATGCGTATTTTGCAACATCGTCCTCGATAGCTTCCACCATCGCTTCGAACATAGCAAATCCTTCGTGCTGATATTCACGCAGTGGATCGGTTTGACCATAAGCCCGTAAATGGATTCCCTGGCGCAGCTGATCCATCGCATCGATATGATCGATCCATTTCGTGTCGATTGAACGGAGCAACACTACTTTTTCGAATTCCCGCATACGCTCCGGTGTCATTTCAAGTTCTTTCGCGTCATAGTATTTCGTAATTTCCGCGTTAATGAAATCAATCAATTCTTCCTGCGTTTTATTCTGAAGATCCCTTTCAGTCACTGTATTTTCAGGTAAGAGATTAGCGGCAATAACATCAGCAAGAGATTTCAAATGCCAATTTTCCGGTTTCTCATCAGTCGTGTGTGAATAAACCACGCGGTTGACGGTATTGTCGATCATGTTTTCGACCAATGAACGCATATTGTCCGTTTCCAGGACTTCCATACGTTCTTTGTAGATGATTTCGCGCTGTTGGCGAAGAACATCATCATATTGCAGCAAGCGTTTCCGGGCATCGAAGTTATTGCCCTCCACCCGTTTCTGGGCTGACTCAACAGAACGTGTAACCATGCGTGATTGCAATGGCTGTGAATCGTCCATCCCCAGTTTGCCCATCATATTGCGCATGGCATCGGAACCGAACCGGCGCATCAAATCATCTTCCAATGAGAGATAGAATTGAGTTACACCCGGGTCTCCCTGACGGCCAGAACGTCCGCGCAGCTGGTTATCGATCCGGCGGGATTCATGGCGCTCAGTACCCAGAACAGCCAAGCCGCCTGCTTCAACGACACCTTCACCAAGCTTGATATCCGTACCGCGCCCGGCCATATTCGTCGCGATGGTAACTGCGCCTTTTTGTCCTGCGTTCAGGATGATTTCGGCTTCGTGAGCATGATTTTTCGCGTTCAGTACCGAATGGCGAACGCCTTTTTTCGTCAAATAATCGGAAATGATTTCTGAAGTTTCAATCGCGACAGTCCCGACAAGTACGGGCTGTCCGTTTTTATTGCGTTCAGCGATATCATCACCAACTGCTTGATACTTCCCTTCAATACTCGCATAGATCAGATCGACCCGGTCATCCCGGACAATCGGTTTATTCGTCGGAATCGCAATAACATTCATATTGTAAATATTACGGAATTCCTCTTCCTCAGTTTTGGCTGTACCAGTCATCCCCGATAATTTATCGTACATACGGAAGAAATTCTGGAACGTAATGGTCGCCATCGTCATCGATTCGTTTTGGACTTCGAGGCCTTCTTTCGCTTCGATTGCCTGATGGAGACCATCGGAATAACGACGGCCTTTCATCAAACGTCCGGTAAACTGGTCGACAATGACAACATCGCCATCCTGAACGACATAATCCACATCATTGTGCATCGTGATTTGTGCCTTCAATGACTGGTTGATGGCATGGTTCAGACGAACATGAGTAATATCAAATAAATTCTCGATGTTGAAGGCCTTTTCGACTTTTTCAATACCTTCTTCAGTCAAAACAACACCTTTTGTCGTTTCGTCGTAAGTGTAGTCCGTATCCTTACTCAGCATACGCGTGAACGCATTGGCCTGCATATAGAGCTGAGCCGATTTGGCAGCCTGACCGGAAATGATCAGCGGCGTCCGTGCTTCATCGATCAGAATGGAATCGACTTCATCGATGACCGCAAAATTCAACGGGCGCTGGACCATATCTTCTTTATAAAGAACCATATTGTCTCGCAAATAATCAAAACCGAGTTCATTGTTTGTGCTGTATGTGATGTCAGCCAAGTAAGCCTGATGTTTCTCTTCTTTTGTCAGGCTGTTGACATTCAAACCGACTGTCAATCCAAGCCACGTATACAATTTGCCCATTTCTTCAGCATCACGGCTAGCCAAATATTCGTTGACCGTGACAACATGAGCACCTTTTTTGCTGATGGCATTCAGATAAACTGCCATCGTTGAAGTCAAGGTTTTCCCTTCACCAGTTTTCATCTCGGCAATATTGCCTTCGTGGAGAGCCGCAGCTCCCATAAGCTGAACGCGGAAAGGATATAGTCCGAGCACTCGTTTTGATGCTTCTCTGACTGTCGCGAAAGCTTCAGGCAATAAATCATCAAGTGACTCGCCTTTTGCATGGCGATTGATAAATTGCTCTGTTTTTGCTTTCAAGGCATCATCGGAGAGTGCTGCATAATCGGATGCCAACACTTCCACTGTATCGGCAATTTTTTCAAGTCTCTTTAAATCCCTCTTATTCGGGTCAAATACTTTGTTTAATACTCCTAACATTTATACCGCTCCTTGCACAGGGTCCAGTTCAATCGAGCAGCTGGATCACTATTGCTGTTATTTATGTGTCATGTGCCCACAGGCTTTAAAAATAACGAATTTGTTCGGAACATCCACTGATTTCCGAAAATCTCACTCTTCATTTTAACACTGCATAGAAAACCGTGCAAACAAAGAAGAGCACATAAAGCACGAGTTCTCCGACTTTTCAGTATCTGGAAAGCAGGCGCCTCCTTATTTAAAATCCGGTTTATACAATGACCGGAAAATAGTAAAAAGCTGTGCAGACTACGTAATCTGCACAGCTTTTAAAAGATCTATATTATTTTTTCCTTCTATATATACTTAAGAAGAACTTGTTTCGATTAAACCATAGGTGCCATCTTTCCGTTTGTACACGATGTTTGTATCATTTGTTTCTGCATCCGTGAATACGAAGAAATTATGGCCAAGCATATTCATCTGCAATACCGCTTCTTCCTCATCCATCGGTTTCAGATCAAATTGCTTGGTGCGGACAATTGTGAAATCTTCTTCAGTCTCTTCTTCTTCATTTTTCAAACTATTGTCAAACATAACGAAAGCTTTGCCCGTCGGTTCACGGTCACGGAATTTACGATTCACTTTTGTTTTATATTTACGGATTTGGCGTTCGAGTTTTCCGACGATCAAATCCACCGCTGCATATAATTCGTCATGCCGCTCTTCGGCACGCAATGTCAGGTTTTTCATCGGTATTGTAATTTCAACTTTAGATTGACTGTTATTGATCGCTTTCAGGTTGACCATTGCATTTGCATTGGTACCTTCAGGGAAATAACGTTCGATCTTTTCAACCTTTTTCTCAATGTGGTCTCGAATTGCTGGAGTTACTTCAATGTTGTCACCTTTAATATTAAATTGCAGCATATTAACTCCTCCTTCTTAATCTCTTGCACTGTTACATTTCTACATGTTCCCTTTTGAATCCTTCTTAAAACGTAAATAGTTTCAGCAAGATGAATTCAAGGTAAACTATATGACAGGGAGGTGAAGCCGATGTTTACAAATAAACTGGTCATCGTTACAGGCGCGGCCCAAGGGATCGGTAAAAGCATTGCCGAACATTTTGTAAAAGAGGGAGCAAATGTTATCGCTCTTGATATTCAAGAAGTTTCGATTGAAGGTGTTGAATACAAAGAGTGTGACGTCGGCAATTTTCAGCAAGTCCAAAAAGTCATGCAACAACTCCATGCTGAACATGGGGCAATCCATGTGCTGATCAATAATGCCGGCATTTCCGAATTCAAATCAATATGGGAAGTTGAAGAAGAAGACTGGAACCGGGTGTTGGATACGAATCTGAAATCGGTCTTTATCTGCAGCAGGGAAGCGGCCAGGTTCATGACTGACGATATTCGGTCAATCGTCAATATGGCTTCCACCCGCGCGTTTATGTCAGAACCGCACACGGAACTGTATTCCGCTTCAAAAGGCGGCATTTATGCTTTGACCCATTCACTCGCCGCTTCACTGAGTGAAAAAGATATACGAGTGAATTCCATCGCTCCGGGCTGGATTCATACGGGCGATGCCGCCGACTTGCGGGAAATTGACCATCAACAGCATTGGAGTGGCCGTGCCGGCAATACTTCCGACATTGCCCGCGCCTGTCTGTTCCTATCCAATCCACAAAATTCTTTCATAACAGCTGAATGCCTGACAATTGACGGTGGCATGACCCGAAAAATGATTTATGAACATTAAAAAGAAGGGCTGATTCCTGCCCGTCTTTTACAGGTTGTCGAGAAACCGACAACTTCTCCAATCATTTCGCTCTAGGCGAACGCTTTCCGCGGGGAGCGAGCCTAAGCCTCCTCCCTCGCTTCGCTCACTGTGGGGTCTCAGGCTCGCTCTGCTTCCCGCAGGAAAGATATTGGCCGAAGCATGCGAGGACAAGTCTTTGCGACGAAGCAGCGAAGCGATGCAGGAGCACCTCTTTGCCTTTCGCCGCCTGACGCTTCATTCTGTTCTGTGCTGATAATGCAAGTGTTTACCTTCTCACAAACAACACACTTAAACGTCTATTCCTTTATAGAAAACGATCTGAGATATGGAGCAAAACAGCGCAGACGCCCAGGGGAGCAGGCGAATGCCGACGAAGTGCAAGATCCACTCGGACGAAGTGAAACGAGACCGAGTTAGCTCAGCGCGAGCCAAGAGTTGGCCGTAGCCTGCAAGGCCGGCTCTTTGCGACGAAGCTAGCGCAGCGATGCAGGAGCACGGGTTTTGGCAAGCGAAGCTGTTTTGCGGAATATCGATTTTAATGTTTCTTTCTCAACAACCTGAAAAGACGGGCATATTGCTGCCCGTCTTTTCAGGTTGTTTATTGTAAATCACTTCAAGCCCTTATCAGTGCAACGAAACCCACTTCTTCTGCACCTGCCTCTTTCAGAAGCTTTGCGGCCAGGCGCAGCGTGGTTCCTGTCGTATACATATCATCTACAAGCACCACCTTTTTCGGGACCGGAGTACCATTCAAAGTGAATAATCCCCGGGTTTCCAGACGTTCTTCCCTTGTCTTTTCCCCTTGAACCTCTTCATTTTTATGGAGTAGATGCAGAAATCCGACTCCTCCAGCCTGCAGCATGGTGTCGACTTGCGCAAAAGTGCGGACCTTCAATTTCAAGGGATTCATCGGTATTGGCACAACCACAGCTATTGTTTTCTTTATCGCAACCGCCAGTTCCTCGGCAAACACTTCGGATAAAATGGCATCCTGCAGAAATTTGAATTGATGCAGGTATTCCTTCATAGCAGGATTGTAAGTATACAAAGTTTTTCCGAAATCAATCAATCCGCCGAATTCTGTCGTTTCCCAGCGGCTGCATTCGCTGCAAAGCTCAGATCCCCCAGCTCCACAAATCCGGCAACCCGCAATGATTGGTTCAAACGCTTCCCTGCAGCCTCTGCAGATCGTTTCCAGTTTATCCAAAAAGAACAGATCTCTCCACGAAGGGTTCAACTCCAATTTATTGCCGCATAAATAACAATTCACCGGAACCCCTCCTCATTATATGAATTAATGAGATTCCGGGCTTTGTCCATTTGCCAGGAAACGCCGTTATGAAAAAAAATTACTTGCCCTTCCGGAAACTTGCCTGACCGCCCTGCGCGACCGGCCATTTGAATTAACGCGGAGGCTTCGAAGATATCTTCATCTGCACCGACAATTCCCACTTGAACATTTTCGATGGTAACCCCTCTTTCCAGTATCGTTGAAGTCAAGATGCCGGGAATTTCTCCCGCCCTCAATTTCATGACTTTTTCTTTACGATCAGGATCTTTGGAATGCACAGCTTCGATTCGGATGTCAATCTCTTTGAATAATGGTTCTGCCTGTCGGATCATTTCAATGGTTGGGAAAAAGACCATAAAAGGCTCCCCCTTTTCCAATTTCTGTATGATCCAATCCGCCAACTTCTTTGGCATTTTATTGGTACGGAAAGATCTTCGGTAATTCCAGAGTGCACGATAGATTGGCACTGGAAGCGGATGGCCATGAAAGCGCCGGAAAATTTTCGATTGATGGGGTACGCTTTCCAGTAATTTGGGGGAAGGCGTAGCTGATACATAGATGATCGGTGCACCCGGTTTCAAAGATTTTGAGACAGCGCGTGCCAGTGACGGATCATAAGAATACGGGAAAGCATCCGCTTCGTCGACAATCACCAGATCAAAAGCGTGTTGGAAACGATAAAGTTGATGCGTCGTGGCCATGACCAGCCGGGCAAATCCAGGTTCAAAAGTTGAACCCCCGTAAAGCGTATGAATCATGAGTTCCGGGAAAACCGCTTGGAGCCTTGGCGATAATTCCAGAATCACGTCTGTACGTGGCGCCGCTATACAAACCCGCTTGCCTTCCGACAGCGCTTGATGGAGAGGCGAGAACAATAATTCAGTTTTGCCTGCCCCGCAGACAGCATATATAAGATGGGATCTGTTTTGATGCAGGCTGTCCCCAAGTTCTTCGGAAGCCTGTTGCTGGAGTTTTGTGAGTTCGCCATTCCAATGAAATGAATGGGAATAAGGGGAAATAGTGTGGGATTCTTTCCAGGTGATCAGATCTGTGCATGTACTGACTCGCCCCATACGGATACAATGGCGGCAATAATGGCATTGCCCTTCACATTTTGCGCACCAGAACGATACAATTTTTTCCGGTGAAATTTCGAGGCATCTGGCGCATTGCAGATTCTCTGTAATTCCTTTTTGAACCTGAATGAAACCTTCTCTTATTGATTTTTCAATCATCTCTTGTGGAAACGGGGTAAAATCCCGCAGCCATATTCTTCCGGTTAAAAATTCCTGCAATTCGTTCATGTTTCAACTCCTCTACTTTTAATAGGTTAACTATATAAGTTGAACAAAGAAAAATATTTTATATCGCTTCGACGCTTTGGACAGAGCAAAGATTATGTTCCTGCGCACTGCTCGTCGCAGAAGGGCCACAACATAGATTATGCTCCTGCGCAAGCTCATCGCAAAGGAGGCGCCACCTTCGTATTGCACACCTTGGCTTTCGCAATAAGCCGAGAAGACCACTCGTCTTATTGCTTCGTCCAGTCCGGAGGTGCGCCGTCGCTGTGAGAACTCTCTGGAGATATGGAGCAAAACAGCGAAGACGCCCAGGGGACCAAGCGAAGCGCTGAGATCCACTCGGACGAAGTTCCGAGTTAGCTCAGCGCGAGCCCCCAGGCAAGCGAAGCTGTTTTGCGGAATATCGGGTTCTCCGGATTAGTTTCTCGATTTATATAAATTAATTTCCATCCGATTAAATTTTATAAAAAAAGCCTTGGCAGGTCATTTTTTTACCCAGCCAAGACCCATTGAGCCTTCTCCTAAATGTGTACCGATCACCGGCCCAAAATAAGAAATATCAAATTCTACTGTTGTGAATTTCTGTTCAAGTTCCTTTTTCCACTGGATGGCCTCATCTTCACGGTTCGCATGAATAATTGTCGCTTGTACCGCATTTCCGGAATGCAGGTCTTCTTCCAGCAAAGAAACAATACGGCTCATCGCCCTTTTACGGGTGCGCACTTTTTCGAATGGAACAATTTTGGTGTCGCAGAAATGCAGCAAAGGCTTTATTTGCAGCATCGAGCCGACAATTGCCTGTGCCCCTGATAACCTTCCGCCGCGCTGGAGATGCATTAAATCCTCCACCATAAAAAAGGCGCGCATCGACTGTTTCATTACTTCAAGCTGCTCTACGATTTCTTGGGCACCAGCTCCCTGGCCAGCCATTTCAGCAGCTTTTAAAACATAAAACCCTTGCATAGCACAGGAAATTTCAGAATCATAAGTAAAAACCTCTGCACTATCAATCAGCTTGGCCGCCTGAAGGGACCCGGAAAACGTCCCGCTGATGCCACTGGATAGGTGGATTGATAAAATTTCATCGTGCTCCACAGCAAGCTTTTTGTATAAATTAATGAATTCACCGATCGGCGGCTGTGATGTTTTCGGTTGCTCACCAGCAGCTTTCGCATAGAACTTATCTGCCGTCACTTCCCGTTCCTCTTCGAAAGATTCCAGCCCGAAAGTTATTTGCAGCGGAATCATATGGATATTGTGTTTTTCACGGACATCAGCAGCAAGGTATGCAGTGCTGTCGGTGACAATTGCTGTTTTTGCCATAAATCATCCTCCACCTTTATTTTATCAAAGTTCAGCTAAATTAATAGACAATAAAAAAACTTCCCGCCGAAAACGGGAAGGATATTTATTGGTTGCCTATAAAATGCAGTCCGCTAACTTTCCAGCCGTCTTCTTCCTTCTTGAAAATTACCACCTGTCTGCCGCTCTGCTCAGTTTCTTCTTCTGATCCAGTATCCGACATGGTTACTGAGATCTCTGCAAATACTTCCGCGCGTTCAGGTGAATACTTAACGATTGTTTCGTTCGAAGGGGAATATGTTACATCATAAGCAGCAAATGCTTCTTCCAAGGCAATCTGGTCTTCTTCGCGATCAAAACCTTCAGGCTCCTGTGCAATGACCGCCATATAACGGTCCATGTCTTCAGCGTTGAAAGCTGCAATATACTCGCCGTGAGCTGCGAGGATTGCTTCCGCTTCTTCTTCTGGAACATCAGCCTCGAGCACTTCTCCATCGCCATCCATCGTGAAACCGGCTGATTTATCTTCCATGCCGTGGTCTACGGCACCGTTTTTATTTTGCAGGTTGCTGTCTTCTGCTGAGTTTGTGTTCTCAGCAGCATTGTTGTCTTCAGAACAGGCAGCAAGCAGTATCAATAAGCCAGTCGCCAATATCATCTTTTTCATCAGGCATTCCTCCTGCGCTCATTTTGACATAGGAAACTCTTTATATCAATGAAGAAACTGTGTCAGTTTCATGATAACCTCGTGTTTTTTATTGCCTAATCCCAGTCATTTTTACACGTCCCTTAAAACACAAAAACTGCGATGGCATTCAGCCATCGCAGTGAAATTATAATTATCTTACTTCAACCCAACCGTTTTTAATGGCTGTTACCACTGCTTGCGTACGGTCATTCACCTGCATTTTTTGAAGTATGCTGGAAACGTGGTTTTTGACCGTTTTTTCGGAAATGAATAAAGTTTCACCGATAATACGGTTGCTTTGTCCATCAGTCAATAATTGCAGGACTTCGCTTTCCCGTTTCGTAAGCAAATGGTAAGGACGGCGGATTTCAGTTTGGTGGAACGATCCTTTATTTTCCCGTTCACTCAACCGGCGGAATTCCATCACGAGGTTGCGTGTGACCTTTGGATGCAGATAAGAACCCCCTTTGGCAACGACTTTAATCGCCTGGATGATTGCTTCAGCATCCATTTCTTTCAACATGTACCCGAGTGCACCTGTCTTTAATGCGTGAGTGACGTAGGATTCATCATCGTGAATCGACAGCATAATGACTTTTGCTTCCGGATGTTTCTCCATCAATTCCCCTGTGGCTTCAACCCCGTTTTTCTGCGGCATATTGATATCCATCAATACTACATCCGGTTCATTTTCTTCATACAATTTGATGACTTCCATTCCATCGCCGCCTTCGGCAACTACTTCAAAAGTCTCTTCGAAGTCAAGAATCCTTTTAACGCCTTCACGGAATAATTGGTGATCGTCTACAATAATAATTTTTGTCATTACGTTGTCCTCCTTGAATACCGTATCTTATTTACCCAATTCATAGGGGATTTGAAACATTAAAACTGTCCCCTCACCTAAATTGGAGTTGATGATAAAATCCCCTTTTATCAAATCGATTCTTTCTTTCATCCCGATCAGGCCAAATGATTGATTTTTCACTATACTTTGATCAAAACCTGTACCATTATCACTTACCACAATATTTACATGTTCTTTCAGCCATTCGATATCTACATTAATCACCGTTGCTTTTCCATGCCTGATTGCATTGGATATAGATTCTTGAACAAGCCGGAATATGGATGTTTCATAGCTTGAAGGCAACCTTCTCTCAGTTCCGTTGGAGTGAAAAGAAAGTACCGTTCCGGGATTATAATCTGCAGTTGTCTCAATATACTTTTTGAGCGTCGGCACAAGACCCAGGTCGTCCAATGCCATGGGACGGAGATCATATATAATTCTTCTGACTTCGGTCAAAGCATGGCGCACCATTTCCTTAAGAGAGGAAATTTCTTTGAAAGCCGGCTCCGGGCCTTTTTCGCGATATGTCCGCTCTATCAGATCCGATCTGAGCAGCACATTTGCCATCATCTGCGCTGGTCCATCGTGGATTTCACGCGATAGCCGTTTTCTCTCTTCTTCTTGCGCTTCGATGATCCGCAGGCTATAATCTTGATTTAACTGCGGCTTTTCAAATGCATCTTCAACGTCTTCAAAATCCGATGAAAGATAGTTCATCGTAATATTCAATTGATTGACAAGCTTTTCAGCCCGTTCGATAGTTTGTAATAATGTTTGCAGACGCCGTTGTAGCTCATCCCGTTTTTGGCGGTATGTTTTCTCTTCGGATCTGGCGGCAGACAATTGGAGCTGCAAATCATTTGCGATCTCATAAGATTGACGGATCTGCTCTTCCGTATAGGAATTGAATGAACCTGAAACTTCAGCGAGACGCCTTCTTGCGGCGCGGGTTTTTTCTTCCAATAAGTCTCCGGTTTTAATGACGGCAGCAATATTCAGGCGAACATCTTCAAGTTCGTCTTTCATTTCTTCGTACCCCTGGCGACTTTGCTCACTTATAATGAAAAAATCTCTTTTGGACTGCTCCATTTTAGCCAGCAGTTCATCATAAATGGAATCCATCTCTTTTCCATCAACTCTTCTGAACATTTCAAAACCGCCTTACATAATCTCCGTCTAAATACGATAATTGTTATATCTTTATGCCTGTAGAGGCTTTTACAAGTATATCACTATATAAGTAAGTTAATATTAAATATACATTACAAATTATCTGATTTCATTTTACAACAGGGGGTCTTAAATTGCGAGAATCTTACATGACTGCAGGCAGTTCGGCCAGTGCTGAACTGCTCATTCAAAAATCCAGGTTCATCGGTTATGTCGCCAGAGCACAAACCGAACAGGAGGCTGCCGAATTCATCGACTCCATAAAATCCCTGCATCGCTCCGCAAACCATAATTGTTCCGCCTATATGCTTGGTGAAAATGATAACATCCAAAAAGCGAACGATGATGGGGAACCAAGCGGAACAGCCGGCGTCCCTATCCTGGAAGTATTGAAAAAAAAACAACTGAAAGATACAGTGATTGTGGTGACCCGCTACTTCGGGGGGATAAAGTTGGGGAGTGGCGGATTGATCCGCGCTTACGGCACAGCCGCCTCCGAAGCACTTGCAGCCGCCGGCATTGTTGAAAGGCGTTTGCATTCTTTGGTGAAAGTGTCGATGGATTACAGTTGGCTCGGCAAGGTGGAAAACGAAGTCCGCCAGTCCGAGTACCCGCTAAAAGACATCGAATATACAGAAAGCGTCAACCTGTACGTCTATGTGCCAGTTCAGAAAGAAGAACTGTTCAGTATTTGGCTGCAGGAAATGACCAACGGACAATCTTCCTTAAATTGCACTTCAAAAGAATATTTGGAATTCCCTTTTATTTGAGCCGAAATATTTACTCGATGCAGAAAAAACTGTATAATTAACTGGTTGGAATAAGATCTTATGTTTATGTAAAACCACTGCTTTATTAATACAGAAGAAATCGATTGGTAAAACCTGAATCTTTAGCTCGGTTAGCCCATCCCTACTTAGAGGAGCTATAACCATGAATCGTAAAAATTACCGTAAATCAAAAGCGTCAAAAAGAAGGACCGCCATTAAAATAGCACTTACATTGGCAGTCTCGTTATTGCTGTGTGTTTCCGCTTTCGGAATTTACCTGGTGAAAAAAGCAGAAAACGCAGCGGATAATGCTTATGAAACCGCAGGCGATCGTGAAATGTCCGATTTGCGGGAAGAAAAAGTGGAACCTCTCCATGACGATATTTCCATCTTGTTCATCGGAGTTGATGACAGCAGCAAACGAGATCAAAAGTCCGGGAAAATCAGATCGGATGCTTTAGTGCTTGCAACGCTTAATAATGAGGATAAATCCGTTAAACTTGTCAGTATCCCAAGAGATACTTACACATACATCCCTGATGCAGGGATAGAAGACAAGATAACCCATGCGTATGGCTTCAATGGACCGAGTTCAACTATAGAGTCTGTTGAAAACCTCCTTGATATTCCTGTGGATTATTACGTAAGAATGGATTTCGAAGCATTCATTGATGTAGTCGATGCATTGGACGGCATTACTGTGGATGTTCCCTACGACTTAAAGGAACAGGATGAAAATGATCAAGCCGGAGCTGTCAGCCTTGAAGAAGGAATCCAAGAAGTAAATGGCAGTGAAGCTTTGGCTTTGGCCCGAACACGCCATTATGACAATGATATTGAACGGGGCAAGAGACAGCAGATGATTTTAGAGTCTATCATGGATAAAGCTTTATCAGCCACCTCCTTTACAAAATATGCTGATGTCATTAATGCTGTTGGAGATAACATGAAAACTGATTTGACCTTTAAAGATATGCAATCATTTTTCGAGTATGGGAAAAACGGAAAACCGGATGTCGAAACTATCACTTTGGACGGCTATGATGATATGTCCACAGGCATCTATTATTGGCAGCTCGACCAGGAATCATTAATGGAAGTTCAGGATGTCTTGCAAAGTCATCTGGGATTGAAACCTGATACTTCAACTCTGTCAGACAATAATTCATCTGAATATGGTCACGAGGATTATGATAATTAGCCAAAAAAAGAGACAACTTCTCGAATCATTGCGCTCTAGGCAGAACGGAAGTGTCCATTTTTCCACGTAAAATAGATATAAACGTGTATTCCTTGGTAGAAAGTAATCTGAGATATGAAGCTAAACAGCGCAGACGCCCAGGGGGCCAAGCGAAGTGCTGAGATCCACTCGGGCGAAGTGGAACGAGACCGAGTTAGCTCAGCGCGAGCCCCCAGGCAAGCAAGCTGTTTGGCGTAATATCGGTTTACATTTTCTCTTTCTCAACAAGCTATAAAGAGGCGCCCAAAATGGCGCCTCTTTTTTCTGGGCAATAAATTCTATCCTCAAAAATATAAAAGAGTGATTACAAGTTTAACGCACTTGTAATCACTCTTTTATTTGCCGATCATTTTAACCAAATTAATCAATGGACGGTAATTCTTGCCTGCAAGGCCCACAACTTCGACAAACAACTCAATTGCCAGAAGCATTACCCCCAAGAGAAGAATCCCTCCCCATAACGTTGCTTGTGAAAAAAGCAATGCAGCCAATCCGAACAGTGCCGCAATACCATAAATGATAAGGACTGTCTGACTGTGGGAAAATCCGATGTTCAAGAGACAATGATGCAAATGGGATTTATCCGCAGCGGAAATCGGCTGTTTTTCACGGACACGTCTGACAATAGCAAAGAACGTGTCAGAAATAGGAACGCCCAGCATAATGACTGGAATGATTAAAGCAACCATTGTGACGTTTTTGAAACCCATCAGGGCAAGTACAGAAATCATAAAGCCGAGGAATAATGCCCCGGTATCTCCCATGAAAATCTTGGCCGGATGGAAATTATAAAACAGGAAGCCAATCGAGCTGGCAGCAAGAATTGCAGCTGTAGACATGACGAAAATATCACCCATGATGAAGGCCATTATAGCTAAAGTAATTAAGGCAACTGAAGAAACTCCGGCCGCTAAGCCATCGAGACCATCTATCAGATTTATAGCATTTGTTATGCCGATAATCCAGACGATGGTAAGTGGGATACTGAAATAACCAAAATCAATTTCCCCACCGAATGGCAGGTTGATAAAGGAAATCTCCAATCCCCCACCTATTACAACAATCGATGCAGCGAGCAACTGGCCGAGCATTTTTGCTTTTGCTGTAATTTCAAGCATGTCATCGAATACACCTGTTATGATTATGATAAATGCGCCAATAATAATGGCTGTTGTAATCGGTATAAAGGCGGGTTCTACTGCATTGGAAATCGGATCTACCGGCCTTAATATGAAGTAGGCGATGAGAAATGATCCGAATATAGCTAATCCACCCAACCTTGGCATGATTCGTGCATGTACCTTTCTATAGTTCGGTCGATCTACCGCGCCGATACGAAAAGCAAGCCTTTTAACCAAAGGAGTGAGAATTAGAGAAGCGATAAATGCCAAGACCAAAGTCAGGTAAAGCATGCTTTTCCTCCTTAAGACACATCTTTATTATACTAAACTCACATAAGAATTCATTTTGAATATACCACGATATACATTAAAAATAAACTTTTTGAATTCATTTGCATTTCTATTATTTCATATTTGTTCAAATCCAAAATTTCACAGTACATAAGCAGTATGGAGTTTTTGGGAAATGTTTGCTAAAATACATAAAGCATCTGTACCGCTAAAAAGGAGAAATTATTTCATGTTATCTATAATTAATCGCTTAAACAATCCATCCCTCAAAAATATAAAAAAATACGAAAAGCTTATAAAACAAATTAACAGCCTTGAGCCTCTCTATTCAAAAATGTCAGATGAAGAACTTCAAAAAATGACATATTCTTTTAAAGAGGACTTAAATTCAGGGAAAAAGTTCCCTCAAATTTTACCTGATGCTTTTGCTGTTGTACGAGAAGCATCCAAGCGTGTTTTAAATATGCGGCATTTTGATGTTCAATTAATGGGAGGACTCGCATTAGTTGAAGGAAATATCGCTGAGATGCCTACAGGTGAAGGGAAAACTTTAGTCGCTTCTTTGCCGGCCTATGCGAGAGCACTCGAAGGCAAAGGCGTTCACATCATTACCGTAAATGAATACCTTGCCAAAAGGGACTATGAACAAATAGGAAAAATACATGACTTTTTAGGTCTTTCAATTGGTTTAAATCTGCCATTAATGGATTCCATTGAAAAACAGGATGCATACAATGCAGATATCACCTATGGCGTTGGAACCGAATTTGGCTTTGATTACTTGCGGGATAATATGGTGCATTCATTATCTCAAAAAGTACAAAGATCTTTTAACTACGCAATTATAGATGAAGTAGACAGTGTTTTGATTGATGAGGCCAAAACCCCATTGATCATCGCGGGTAAAACTCCTGCAAATTCAGAATTGCACCGTATTTCTTCAATCCTTGCTTCCCGCTTCAAAGTTGGAACAGATTTTGAATATGACGACGAAACGAAAGCTACTTCATTAACAGATATCGGAATAGGAAAAGTTGAAACGGCTTTCGATGTTGAGAATTTATACGAGCTGGATCATCAGACACTCTATCATTATGTAATAATGGCTGTCCGTGCTCACGTCACATTCAAGCGGGATATTGACTACATTGTTAAAGATGGCAAGGTATTGCTGGTCGATATGTTTACAGGAAGAACTTTAGAAGGGCGCACTCTTTCAGATGGTTTGCATCAAGCGATTGAAGCAAAAGAAAATCTTGAAATTACTGAAGAAAATAAAGCTCAATCACAGATAACTATACAGAATTATTTTAGAATGTATCCGTTGCTTTCAGGAATGACAGGTACAGCAAAAACTCAGGAAGGCGAATTCCGTGAAGTCTACAGTATGGACGTCATTCAAATTCCTACAAACAAACCCAGAGCTCGTGTCGATATGCCTGACCAAGTGTTTGTCAACACTGATCAAAAGTATCAGGAGCTGATTAAGCAAGCCACTGAGCGCCATATGAACGGACAACCCGTGTTAATTGGGACTACTTCCATTCTTCAATCCGAAGAGGCAGCTAAACATTTGCATTCCGCCGGATTGCCTTATCAATTATTAAATGCTAAAAGTATTGAACAGGAAGTACTGCTAATTGCACAAGCTGGACAAAAAAACCAGATTACCATCGCAACTAATATGGCCGGCCGCGGAACAGATATTGTACTTGGCGAGGGTGTCTCAGAAATCGGCGGATTACATGTCATCGGAACTGAAAAACATGAAAATCGCAGAATTGATAATCAGTTGAGAGGCCGGTCAGGTCGACAAGGAGATCCGGGTTCTACCCAATTTATAATTTCCCTTGAAGACGACATGTTCAGAAGATTTGCCAAGGAAGAGATTGATAAACTGAAACAGAAAATCATCGATGACGATAGCGGAAGAGTACTAAATAAGCATGTCAACGAATTAATTGAAAGAACACAAAGAATTGTAGAAGGATCTCATTACTCCATGAGAGAATATAACCTGAAACTTGATGATGTTATCAATGAGCAAAGAAAGCTTGTTTTTGATCTGCGTGACCGGATTCTATCCGGAAAAGAAGCTATCAAAATACTGGAATCCATGCTGAATGCAAGCACAGAATCTTTAATCTTAAAGAAATTACCCGAGGATTTCAGCAACGAAGATATAACTTACCTTCAAGAGTCTCTCCGAAGCTTGTATAGATTTCCATTGGACCTTCCTAAAGATAAAGCAAGCAGAAAACAAATTATTGATGAAATAAATAAGGCCAACAAAAGTATCATTTCCACTTTCTCTGATTTCGAAAACGATGAGAATTTCATGAACACGTTTTTAGAAGTTTCCAAAACTCAAATAGATTCGATGTGGGTAAAGAACCTGGAAAATATGACGCATTTAAAAGAAGGGATTGGCTTGCGCCATTACCAACAGGAAGACCCGATGAGAATTTACCAGCGCGAAGGTCTCGAACTCTTCACACAAAGCTTTGAGCAATTCCGCTATCAGGTAATTTCAAGAATGTTGGATATTTCTTATAAATCCAGCAAAGATTTAAAGGAGGCCATCCGTTGAGTATATTTAATTTTTTCAAAAAAAAGGAAAAGACAGGAAAAGACTCCACTATAGACTCGGCAGCACTTTTGGAAAAATCCAGTGGAACTGCTGAAAATAACGAACTTCTAAAGCCTGTCCTTTCCCTTCCAACACAATGGAAAATCAGCAAAGAACAAGAATATGTTTTAAGATTTTTATCCAATGAACTTCCGCCACTCAAGCAAAATCAAATTTCATTGGCAGGAATTACAACTAGCCTGAACCAGGATAACCGTTCTATGAATGTCGAAGCTTTTATACGCTCGTCTTTAACTAAACCTGTTAAACTTGGCAATACTGAATTATTGCTATTGGATAATCAAAACAAATTGATCGCTTCACAAAAGTTCGATTTGGCCAGTATTGGTGAAATTCCGGGAAATTCAAATTTCCCTTGGATATTCGAATTTCATGAACAAAACATAAAATCATATGAATTACCATCAGAAGGCTGGAAGCTGGCTTTCAATCTTAAATCATTAATGAAACATTCATTAGATATGGATACAGAGTGGAAAGAAAAACTGTCTTTGGATGATCAACAGCATTTAACGAAGCTAGTAGAATCACTTCCCCCTCTAAAACCCGAAGAATTAAATATAACTGGATTTCAGGCAAAGTTAACAGATGAAGAGACTCTTGTTGTTTCAATATTGATTCGTAATGGCAGTGATAAAAATGTTCAGTTAAATAAAGTTCCACTGGAAATAAGAGATGCAAATGAAGCCACCGTCGCCAAGGGGGTTTTTGAACTAACTAATTTCACTGTCAAAAGCAACACAACGAAACCGTGGACGTTTATCTTTCCGAAAGAAACTGTATTGATTGCTCAGCCAGACATGTCCAAATGGAAAGCATTGATAATTCAATAAATCTGTATTGATAAATTCTGATTCAGGTCACTTATATTCTCCTGGACCAAAGTGTCATATTTTTTTAAAAAAATATATATTTAATCTAGTTTTAATGAATAACTTCCCTAACCATGCTATAATATTTTATAGTTAGAATATTTCAATAACATAGGGGTGCAAAAACTGCATGAATGGCAATCTGCAATTTTATACAAGTCTATCTGATTGGTCTGCCTGGGATGAAGCAGCTGTACTGAAAATGCAGCACCAAGAACGGGCTGAACTGGCCAAATCTATTACTTGTGCAGGATTACTTGTCGACTTATCCATGGACCAGCATGCCGAAGTAAGGGGAAATGTAGCGAAAAATTCCTTCACTCCTCTTCCCACTTTAAAACGTCTAGCAGAAGAGGACCTTTGCACGAACATTCAAAACGCCGCAAAGGAAACTCTCAAAGCCATACAAAGCCAGCCTGTTCCAAAAAACTTTCAGTGATCCACTGAAGGTTTTTATTTCGTCATTTTCCTTAATGTTTAATTCCTCTCAATTAGGTTATACCATTATTAAACGAATTTCAGGAGGAATATAACATGAGCAAAGATGGGTTTTCAGATAAAGTTAAAAGCGCCGTAAGCAAAGGTAAAGGTGAAATAAAAGACCAGGTGGGCAATGCGACGGACGATCAACAACAGCAGCGGGAAGGCAAAGCAGACAAAACCAAAGGTAATTTTCAAAATGCCGCCGCCGACTTTAAAAACAAAGTGAATAAGAATCAGTGATGAAGAACCGGTCCGAGAGGCCGGTTCTTTTTTGGCTTAAATAAAAGGGTTCCGCTCATTTACATGAGCGGAACCCTTTTGCATGATTATCTTTTTTGAATCTGACGCTGGCCGCAGCTGTTTAAAATAGCCGTGGTGTCGGCGGAGTCGATGTTTTCTTCTCCACATCTTCATGGAATGGTCTCTCATCTCTTGGGTTATGGCGATTGTCCACGTCATCATGCCCGTCCAACGAATTTTTCGGATCGTCCTTAGAAGTTCCAGTTCCACCATCATTGTCTCTCAACAGTTTTTCTTCTTCTGAATCCCTGCCGAAAGGCGCTGGCCCCAAATTTGGATCTACCCCTGGTGAAGGTTCATCCTGTCTGCGATTAACGCCTTCTTCACGATTCAGATCTTCTTCCTGGGCTTCTGTTTCAAGGTGTGGTTCATGATCAAAACTCTTTTCTTTCAAAGAACTTTCATCTTCCGGCTGTCTGTCCGTTATAGGATGGATGGTCTCTCCTTCTAGTCGTGAATCCCTCGTTTTATTGCCATATTTAGGGTGCCCGTGTTGATCTTCGCGGCGTACTTCAGAAGTATAAATTCTTTCTGAATCCTCAGCAATCGTCCGGGATGATGGCTCGTTGGCATCAGTGCGCTCAACGTCTGAATTCGCTCTCACATCGCTGTCCCTGATTTTCTCATCATTGAACTTTTGCCCATCCCGCTCGATGTCTTTTCCAAACGGCGTGAACGCTGTGTTGCGTTTGCTGTCATCACTATCAACAGTTCTGGTATCGTCACCGAATGAAGAACCGTTGTCTCTATTCCGGTTTACTGCCTGCCCATCTGTATATAAAAGAATTGCGCCCTTCTTGATTTCTTCACTGTATCTGTCAATTACTGGCTCATCAAGATCCAAATCCCTCAATTGAGTATGGACCGTATCTTCTCCGCTGAAGAAAGATTTGAATTTCGTGGAAAAAGACTCCGCCTCATGTCTGTCTACATTTGACCTGCTGTTATAGGAATTAAAGACATCCTTATCCCTTGCCAGCACATGGATATCATTTTCACCGTAGCCATGCATTTTTAATTGCTCTATACGCTGTTCCATTTCCTCCTGGCTATATACCATTTCGAATTCTCTGTTTTTCGGATTCATTATTTTTTCAGCCTCCTATAAGATCGTCTTAATACTGTTTACCCGAACCTTCTGAATACTAAAACCTGTGCTGATGGATAATATTAGCCCCTTTCCTTTTAGAAGGAAGGGGCGTTTCATACTGTTGATGATTACAATACCTTTGAATGATCTTCTTCTATATACAGAAGAACTCCGCCTCTGGCAATCTGGGCAGTATAACGTTCGGTTTCCTGATCAGTCAGGCCAAGAGATTTAATGCCTTCCCGAACGCTGCTCTCCCCGCTTACGAAACTTTTAAATTTATCTTTGAAAGAATTGACCCTTTCACTTTCCACTCCTGTCCGGTTTTCAATCGTATCCAGACGCTTGTTGTTGTCAGCCACCAAATGGATGTCGCTTTCACTGTAACCCTGATTTTTCAGGACATCCATTTTCCTCATTAAATCATCGCCGGAAAAAACGACTGCCATCACCTTTTTTTCAGTGCCCATGATTGATACCTCCAAGACATTTGTCATTACACTTTATTTACCCTAATGGACAGAACGGCTAAACTTTTCTAAATAACAGCCGATAATTAGATGAGCCTATCTTGTGTCGGAATTTATGCTGCCATGGGTATTTATCACCTTTTTATTATATTTTTTGTATACTGTAATAAAAAAGCAGTTTATTTTGAAAATTGATGATAAAATGGGAAAATAAGAGATATAATAAAGTATACTTAAGATGTGGAGGCGGATGTTATCGTATTAAGCAATCTTTCTACTTCTGACTTTTCGAAAGTTCCGGAGAAGTTTGAAAGTAACTCTCCTACATGGATGATAGAAGTTCTCCCCATGCAAACGGAAAGGAGAGAGTCAATGGATACTGGAATGCGCATCAAATACCATCGTTTGAAAAAGAAAATCAGCAGTGAAGAATTGGCAGCAGGGATTCTCTCAACAAGAGAGCTGAAAAAAATTGAATCCGGCTCCAAAGAACCTTCGCTGACTGATCTTGAAGCACTTTGTAAAAAATTGGAGATACCACTTGCTCCAAAAGAAAACCCTGTCGGTCGGGTATTAGTCAAAAATTTTAAGACTTCATTATTACATCCAAAAAATAAAGCGAAAATAATGGAACAATATGCCGACATTTATAACCATCCTTTGTTGCAAACTAATGAAGATGTAGAATTGGAGTATAATATCCAGCAAATCCGCTATTTCATTATTACTGGAGACTTGGATAGTGCCGAAGAAAAAATAAAAGAAATTGAACGCTATAAAGAATTTATGAGCCAAGAGCAATTTTATTTGTTTTATAAATACATTGGGAACTATCATTATATTTTAAATGATTTTGATCAGGCGCTTAAAACATATTTAATGGCTGATAAAATTGCTCCCCCTTCGGTTACCGCTTCCGAACTAGGAGACTTATATTACTCCATTGGTCTTTCTGCGTCGATTGGTTTGAAGATAAGTATGGGGAAAAAATATGCGGAAATGGCATTAAAAATTTATCAGCAGGAGTTCGTTCCAAAACGGATAGTTGAATGTCACTTAACTATAGCTATTAACGAGAAAAAAATAGGGAACTTTATCAAAGCTAAAGAACATTTTAAACATGCATTAACTATAGGTAACAAGTTAGATGATGAACCATTAAAATTTGACACAGAATATAATTACGGAAACTTCTATTTCCAATTTCAGTATTTTGAATTAGCTGTAAAACACCTGGAATGTGCACTACAATATAAACCCTATGAATATACTTCAGATATTCTATTGGCATACTCTCTAATGATTAAGTGTTATATTGAATTAAATGAATGGGAGGAAGCGCAAAACTTACTTGAAAAAGGCTACCTTATAATCAAGGAAAAGAATTTAAGCTTATCCAGCCCATCCAATGATTCATTTAAGGAAATTTATATTGAGTTTATGTGTCTATATTATTACCTTAAGGATGATTTTGAGAAGTTCGAAAATCATCTTCTTGAAACATTTATACCTTTATTAGAAGCTCACAATAAGAATTTTGAAATAGGTTTTTACTTAACGTTATTAGGAAATACTTATATCAAGCAAAATAAATACTTAAAAGCATCAATAATCTTTAAAAAATCAAATAACGCATTTAAAAACACCATATTAATTAAAGAGGAGTGGGAAGAGATATGAAAAGATTTTCGAAATTTCTAATAGGAACACTGTTAACTTTATTAGTACTTACAGGGAATAATGCCGTTACACCTGTTGAAACAGTTGATCAATATACACAGCCTACAAGCTACCAATTCCTCGCCGCTGATAAATGGCCGCAACCTTGGAGCTACCAATTCCTCGCCGCTGATAAATGGCCGCAGCCTTGGAGCTACCAATTCCTCGCCGCTGATAAATGGCCGCAGCCTTGGAGCTATCAATCCCTTGCTGCTGATAAATGGCCGCAGCCTTGGAGCTATCAATCCCTTGCTGCTGATAAATGGCCACAACCTTGGAGCTACCAATTCCTCGCCGCTGATAAATGGCCACAACCTTGGAGCTACCAATTCCTCGCCGCTGATAAATGGCCACAACCTTGGTCCATTACTACAAAATTAGCTTAAATCACCTATAATAAAAACGCTGCTCAGAGTTGAGCAGCGTTTTTCTATTGATTTTGATATTTATCTACCAAGCATTCTTCCACAAACCTGTCAAAAATATTAATAGAAGCCTGATCTCCCTGCAAGGCAAATTCTTCGGGATGCCATTGGATGCCCAGTACAAACTGATAATCGGTGCTTTCAAGTGCCTCGACCATTCCATCTGCAGCACGTGCCGATACTTTCAGTTTATCGGAAACATCCCGCACCGCCTGATGATGAAATGAGTTGACATGGAATTTCTTATCTCCCATGATCTGATAAAGACGACTGTCTTCTTCCAATTCAATAGAATGCGTTCGGTGCGTACGCATAGCCAATTGCAGATGCTGATATAATTTCCCTTCATACTCGGCATCCAAGTCCTGATAATTGGTGCCACCAAGAGCTACGTTAAGCATTTGCATTCCACGGCACATTCCCATGAATGGTTTATCAAGTTTCAGGAATTCAAGGATAAGTTCTTTTTCATATAAATCACTGCCGGGATATACTGCACCAAGGCTTGGATGCGGCTCTTCACCGTAAAGGACCGGGTTAATATCGCCTCCGCCGGTTACTATCAGGCCATCCAGACGTTCACATAATAACGGGATGTCTTCCTCGTCTACAATGGGCACGATTAATGGCAAGCCACCCGACTTAAGGATTGCCTGTCCGTAAACCGGATCCAAAGTATAAGTCTGATCTTTTTCAACTCTTGCAGTTATACCAATCACTGGTTTTTTTCTATTTGTCATGAATGGGTACCTCTTTCCTGTCAGCAAAATCCTTCTTTTTTCTACTTTGCTAGTATACCCATGCCACCAATTGCATTAAACATTTGCCTTATATGGGCCGGAGTCGTTGCTTATACGAATCATTGAAGCTTCCCCAACCATATCAGCTGACATCGCTGCAGGATCATGCCGATACTGTACAAGGTCAACTTTCCAGTTCCCACCAACCATTACACCTTCAGTTGTCAGCAGTATCTTTTGGGTTAGGCGGTTATCTTCATCCTGAAATGAAATTTTCCCTTGAGCGTTAAGGACTCGATGCCAGGGCAATTCATATTTCTTACTCATGCTGTGCAATAATCTTGCCACTTGCCTCGCCCCTCTTGGACTGCCTGCTTGTGCTGCAATTTGTCCGTAGGTCATCACTTTCCCCGGGGGTATATTCTGAATCACTTGAATAGCATTTCGAGTAAATAGCTCCATGAATAATTGCTTCCTTTTTAAATGGATTTTCTCTTAGATCAGCCTTCAACCTGCAGCTCTTTGATTAGGTTACCATTTTTATAATCACGAATCACTGATTTGCTGAATTCGTACAAAGGTAGTTTAGCTGTTTTCAATGACAGGCCTTCACTATTGTAATGGATATATTTATAATACTCGATTAAACTGCCGACTACATCTTCCAGGTCATCCAGTGAATCTGATGATTCGGGCATTCGGGGCATTTCTTTTCTTTTAGGTTCTTTTGAATATAAGGATTCCATTTCCACCAGTTCCTGGACAGTCTGATCGAACAGGATCTGTCTCTTTTGAAACCGGAAATGGCCTTGCCAATAAACAAAAACTTCCTTGGCAATTCCCAGCTTTTTAGCCCCTTCCACAGCGTTCATACCTTCTGTTATACAAATTTGCTGCATGATTTTTCTTAAAGACATTTTATACTCTCTTTCCACTACACCTTTATATTGTTGATATTTCATCAGAATTCCCTCCCTGAAAATCGATTTATGAATTGCCGTAGCGTTTAATCAGTTCTTTTTCTTCTAAGGGCTGGAATGCCTCGTAATTGTCCCGATCATGGATCAGCCGCGCTATAAAATACGTCGAAGCCATTATTGAATATGGTTGTTGTATACTCTCTCCGGACCCGCTTGAAGCCAATAGATTTTTATTGCCTATATGAAAATATTTGAAGCCTGAAGATGCTCCCCATTCAGCAATATTATTCAAAAGTTCGGTTTCAGCTTCCCCTGGTATCTCGTCTTCCGATTTACCGCTTAAGTGATGATAGATGGTTTCGCCTTTAGCTAAAACATAGGCAGCTGCAAGCAGCTTGCTGTCTTTATAGATTCCAAATAGCTGCAAGTCAGGACCCAGGGAACTCACTAAGGACTCAAAATAATCATTTGTGAAAAAATAGTAGTTATCCTTTTCTTCATTTTTCCGTATTGTCGAATAATACAGAACCAAAAATTCGAACATATGTTTGACGGTGCCAAGTTTTTTGAATGAAAAACCATTAGCTTTCTCACTCTCCATCCCACTGTTTTTTATTGCTTCACTCTCACTTAAATTCGCATTTAACTGAAGAGTGTAAGTGTCATGGACTGAAATCATTTCGATTTGATCTGTAAAAAAAGCTGCGTTGTTCAATACGGGATGGAAGCGGATGAATTCCGCCAATATTCTCTCACTCCCGCAGTATTCTGAGAAAGTGCGAATGAAGTTGGCCGCAAGCTTAGAGGCGTCATTGTTGATTTTCAAAAAAGGTCCACCATAACCGAATGGGCTGGTGATGTCATAATATGAAGTTTCCTCGTTCATCAGCTGACGCTTAATGAAGGGATAGACAATTTCACCATGCCCCTCTTCGTCAATATAATAAAAGAGCATTGCTTCCCCAGGGTCCAGTTTCAGTGCGCTCAGCAAGTAATCCCGTGTGAAATAGATGTCTCTAATTTTAAAAAGGTCTAATATTTGTTGCCATCGAGCTATGCGGCTGGATAAGACCAGCTCATACATACGAGTTCCCCCTTCGAGAAGCATGTTTATTTAAATACAGTCTGAAAATTCGACTGCTTTCTTCTGCGCACCAGCACGCCTGTTCTGAACAGCATATTGAATAATTCTGAAATAAAAGCCAATAATATGCCTACTATTGACCCGAACAATCCACCGATTGCCATGACGTACAGGGTATTCTCTTCCAGGAATGACGGAACTTCTTCTACTGATGCTTTAGAGATAATGTTGAGATTATTGATTTTCATAAGGTCCCATGCTTCTGCAACAGCTATGTTTGCCAGTGCATTGGCAAGCTCTCCTGCCATCATTCTGTTTTTATCAGTCACAGTGATATTTAAAACCTGTGAATCAGAAACGTTAGTAACGCTCACTTTTTCATATAATTCTGCTGTTGTCAGCGTACTTCCGGTCGCTTGTATGGCAGAGGTCAGCACTCCCCGGCTTTTTATCATTGCAATGTAAGCATTCACGACTTGTGGATCCTTCTGAATCTCTAAATGATTTGGAGATAGCGGTTCGCCGGATGTTTGCTCAATAAGGATCTGACTGTTCGCCTCGTATTGCGGGGCTATTATAAACGTTACGAGAGACCATATGATGATTATCGAAACCAACGCAATTCCTGCAATCAATTTCAAATGATTTTTCAAACTCTTGAGAATATTGAATATCATGACTTTTTCAGCCATAAAATTTCACTCCTTATAAAAATGAAATAGAATATGCGCTTTTATATCTAAAAATTCTGAATTTATAGTTCATTTATATCACACATATTCATTCACTTCTACTATTTTATTAATATAAATGAAATAAAATTATTTATTTGTAAGCATAAAGTCTATTAGTATAATTACAAATATTACAAATATTACTAAGTTGATTCTTTAGACTCATTCTATCACTAGGAATATGGCCCATAAAAAAACTGAATTCCTCGGGGGAATTCAGCTTTTTAAACAGCTAGTTAATCATTTTAAATTTTTTGGGGAAGACCACTTGTAACATTAGGATGCTGCCGTGCATCTCATTTATATTTAAATATTTAAATAAATTGCGCTGACATTAATTTTTTAATCGGGTATTTTTAGTTAAGCCGATGATTCCATTGCGCCTGTAAATGAATTTTTTCTCTTCAAGAATTTTCAGGACCTTGGATAAGGTTTGATGCGGGATATTGTTGTCCGATGTTATTTCTTTGATTGTTTTAAATAGTACTCCATCCTCGCTTGCATTTTTGACGAAGTAATCTATGAACATTTCACCGGTCTCAGCAATGCGTTCGGATTCGGAAGCAAAACAATCCCTGCATATTTCTCCAGCTTTAATTTCAGTGAGTGATTCCGAGCCCATTTTTCTGCTTTCACTGATTGCCATCAAACTCAACCTCCTGCCTGCATTTTTGTTTCCTTTTTCACATCTATACCCAATTCGTTTCCAAGTAGTCATATTTTCACTAAAAAGTATTGAAATTTACTTATTCTTTCAAAAGTGAAGTTTAAAGTATCAAATTAATTTTGATTTCATATTTTGAATATGGGTATATATGTTAAGTAGATTCAATTTTTAGAAGGAGGGTTCTGAATGCAAGGAAGACATTATATTAATGGAGAATGGTCAACTGATGGCGATGGTGTCATAGATGTTATGAATCCGGCTACCGGTGAACGGGTGGGCACGGTGCCGAACGGCGGAGAAGAAGAAGCGACAAAGGCAATTGAAGCCGCTGCAGAGGCCTTTCCGGATTGGTCGAAGACGACAGCTTATCACCGCGCTGAATTAATGATGAAATGGCACGATCTCCTGTTGAAAAATAAACAGGAAGTTGCCGAAATCATGACAAAGGAAATGGGCAAGCCCCTCGCCGAGGCGATCGGTGAAATCGAATATTCAGCTGCTTTTATCTCCTGGTTCGCTGAAGAAGGTAAGCGCGTATACGGCCGGAGCATTCCTGCCAGCAAAGAGGACAAGCGGATTCAAATCAATAAGCAGCCGGTTGGCGTTGTCGTTTCCATTACACCGTGGAATTTCCCGGCTGCAATGATGGCCCGGAAAATGGCTCCCGCCCTGGCAGCTGGTTGTACATTCGTCGCCAAACCCGCAAAGTTAACACCGTTAACTGCTGTTCGAATTTATGAATTGGCTGAAGAAGCCGGTTTTCCGAAAGGCGTCATCAACCTGGTGACAGGAAGCGCCAGCAAAATCGGAAAAGTATTTACAAGCCATCCCTCAGTTCGTAAGCTGACATTTACCGGGTCCACTGAAATCGGTAAAGAACTGATGAAGCAAAGCTCCGAGACGATGCTGAACCTGTCGCTGGAACTTGGAGGCCACGCACCCATCATCGTGTTGGACGATGCAAATATCGAAGAAGCCGTTAAAGGCGTTATGGCTTCCAAGTTCCGCAATGCCGGCCAGACTTGTGTCTGCGGAAACCGCATCTATGTGCAGGAAGGCATTGTCGAGGAATTTTCACAGAAACTGCAGGAAGCCACCTCGCAACTGAAAGTCGGTAACGGGCTCGATGAAGGTGTACAGATTGGTCCGCTCGTCGATAAAGACGGTTACGACAAAGTGGCGAAACATGTCCAGGATGCAGTCGACAAAGGGGCGAAAGTATTGGTCGGAGGAGATGGAAGCGCTGAAAACGATTCCTATTTTTACAATCCGACCGTATTATTAAATGCGAATTCGGACATGCTGGTCATGAATGAAGAGACATTCGGTCCAGTTGCGCCGATCATGAGTTTCCAAACTGATGAAGAGGCTGTCAATTTGGCAAATGATACCCGCTTCGGTCTGGCAGCGTACTTTTTTACCGAAAGCATGTCGCGCGGAACATACCTTGCTGAAAATCTGGATTATGGGATTGTCGGTTGGAATGATGGATTACCTTCAGCTGCACAAGCGCCATTTGGCGGCATGAAGGAAAGTGGCATTGGTAGAGAAGGCGGTAAAGAAGGCCTGGAAGCGTTCCTTGAAACCAAGTACATTTCAATCCAGTTATAGATGACAGCCGACATCAAGGTCGACTTTGCACATTCAGCCTTTTTTGAAAAAATACAGTTCACACTCTCACCCTGCTTTTGCTATCTAGAAAAAGAACACTCCCGGCCGGGATTCGGCCAGGAGTGTTTTTTGGTTATTTTTATTTCCAGTTGTCAAGTATTGGCCCATTTTTGCCATAAACCGGATCCTTCTGTGGCAGTGGAGTGTTCTGGATATCTTCCAATACATACGGCCGCTCATCCAGGTCGCCGATTTTCTTATTCGGGCTGACACCTCCCGGGTACGCACCGACAATCTGGAAATCATCGCTTGCGGATATCTTCTTATGGCCGGTGCCAGCTGGAAGTACTGCCACATCACCCGTATTGACCTCCAGCTTTTGCCCCTGTTCCCCGCCTATCAAAAGCACCGCTGAACCTGAACGGACACCCAGGACTTCGTGTGTATTGCTGTGGTAATGGTGATAATCGAAGACGCCATTCGTCCAGCTGTTCGTCCAATCATTATTATTAAAAGTTTCGTCGATTTTTTCAGGATTGTCTTTGAATGCCCCTGGATATAGGACGACAGCCAAGGACTCGTTGTTCGGTATCATGCCATCATCTTCAAAATGAATGAACTTTGTTTCTGCCATTGTTGCATCACTCCAAGTCTTTTTACAGAACTTTACCCGTCCTCCGAAATATTAATCAGGCAGGTTCTTTTTCAGAATCCCAGCCTTTCGCGAATGGCGGCTGAATAGTTCTGGCTGACCGGCAGCAATGAGCCGTCTTTCATTGTCAAAACGTAATTGGATGAAATGTCGCGTGCGATTCCTTCTATATAATTGATATTCACGATAAAAGATCGATGGATCACCAGAAAACAATCAGGCAATTGATATCTGAGCTCCTTTAAAGTGTAAATGGTACTGAACGCTTCCTCTTCAGAATAGAACCACGTCTTTTTCTGGTTGCTTTCGATATGGGACACATGCTCGACCTTTACCGGCCGCCAATTATCATCCAATTTGCCAGTCAGAAAACCGAGCTGCGGTTTTCGGGTCACCAGATGATTCGGCGGTAATATGACGATCAATGCCGCTGACTGCCCCTTGTATTCCACTGGATAACCGATGCCGTAATAAGGAAAGCCCAGCGGAGAATTTTCCACCAGTTTTTCGACCCTCACCCCTTTTTGAAAAGTCAGTTCCGCCACACTCCCCGCTGGCACCGGATCCCCCTCCCGAATACGCAGATCAAGCTCTCCCATTTTGACATAAACATAAGAATCACCTACTGCCACCGCAATTGACGCAGCTTGTGGAATCCAATCACCGATCATACGGCTGATTTGTTCAATATAGGCTTTTTCCATCTTTTTGCCCCTTTCCGGTTCTTTGTCTGCAAATATCGCATTTCGTCGGCGAATAAAACTATTCATCCAAAAATTAAGACAACAGGAATCGTCTGTTATATATTAATATACATCAACACAAACTGTATTAATACAGTTAAATAAAATTTATATTCGAAGGGAATGGTTGGATGGTGAGCAAGCAGCAGCAAATAGAGGAATTGAATAAGAGTTGGGCACAGGATACAAGATGGAATGGCATTAAACGGCCCTATTCCGCAGAAGACGTCGTCAAGCTTCGCGGCTCTGTGCAAATTGAATATACATTGGCAACACGTGGTGCTGAGCGTCTTTTCCGCTCCATCCATGAAACAGATTTCGTAAATGCACTCGGAGCATTGACTGGCAACCAGGCAGTCCAGCAAGTCAAAGCCGGGCTTCAGGCGATTTACCTGAGCGGCTGGCAAGTGGCGGCAGATGCCAACTCGGCTGGCCAGATGTATCCGGATCAAAGTTTGTATCCTGTGGATTCCGTACCGAACGTCGTTAAGAAAATCAACCAGGCATTGCAGCGCGCCGATCAGATCGACAATGTCGAAGGCACGGAAGGCATCGACTGGTTCGCACCAATCGTGGCAGATGCGGAAGCCGGTTTTGGCGGTCCACTGAACGTCTTTGAATTAATGAAAGCAATGATCGAAGCAGGAGCAGCCGGCGTCCACTTTGAAGACCAATTGGCTTCAGAAAAAAAATGCGGCCATCTTGGCGGCAAAGTGTTGCAGCCGACACAAAACGCCGTACGCAATCTGGTATCTGCAAGACTCGCAGCCGATGTATTGGGTGTTCCGACACTATTGATCGCCAGAACGGATGCCGATGCAGCGGATCTTATCACCAGCGACATCGACCCTGCTGACCATCGTTTCATCACCGGTGAACGTACACCGGAGGGCTTCTACCGTACAAATCCGGGAATTGACCAGGCTATTGCGCGCGGCCTTGCTTATGCGCCCTATGCCGATTTAGTGTGGTGCGAAACATCGCATCCGAACCTTGAGGAAGCTCAGCAATTCGCGGATGCTATCCATGCAGAATTTCCGGGCAAGTTGCTCGCATATAATTGCTCGCCTTCATTCAACTGGAAAGCGAAGCTGGATGAAGAAACAATTGCGAAATACCAGGTCGAACTCGGCAAAATGGGCTATAAATTCCAGTTCGTAACATTGGCCGGTTTCCATGCACTCAACCACAGCATGTTCGAGCTTGCGCATGATTATAAAGACAACGGCATGGCCGCTTACTCGAAATTGCAGCAGGCTGAATTTGCCAGCGAAGAAAAAGGCTATACGGCTACACGCCACCAGCGCGAAGTCGGTACAGGCTACTTCGACGAAGTATCACAGATCATTTCTGGCGGCACAAGCTCAACAACAGCAATGAAAGGTTCCACAGAAGCGGACCAATTCCAAACGGCGAAAGGGTGAAGGGATTGCTTACCAAATCGGATATCAAAATCACGGGTCCTGTCACACCGGACATGGAAAAGATTCTGACGCCGGAAGCGCTGGAATTTATTGAAAAGCTTCATCGGAATTTTGATCAGCGCCGGCGTGAATTGCTGGACCGGCGCCAGGTGCGCCAGAAAGAATTGAACTCCGGCAAAAAACTCGATTTTCTGCCCGAAACCAAACACATCCGGGACGGCGACTGGTCGGTGGCTCCCCTGCCGGAAGATATGAAAGACCGGCGTGTTGAAATCACAGGTCCGACCAACCGCAAGATGCTCATCAACGCTTTGAATTCCGGAGCGAAAATGTTCATGGCGGATCTGGAAGATGCCACTGCGCCGAATTGGTTCAACGTGATTGACGGACAAGTGAATTTATATGACGCGGTCCGGGGTGAAATCGATTTTGAAATCCCGGAGACCGGTAAAAAATATGTATTAAATGAAGAAACGGCCGTATTGATGGTACGCCCCCGCGGTTGGCATCTGCCAGAGAAGAATATTGAAATCGCGGGACGCGCCGCTTCCGGCAGCCTGGTCGATTTCGGATTGTATTTCTTCCACAACGCGAAAGAATTGATTGGCCGCGGTACCGGCCCTTACTTCTATTTACCGAAACTCGAAAGCCATCTCGAAGCGCGGTTATGGAATGATGTTTTCGTTTTCGCTCAAGAAGAGCTGGGCATTCCGCACGGTTCCATCCGCGCAACGGTGCTGATCGAAACGATTCTCGCGGCGTTTGAAATGGATGAAATCCTGTATGAACTGCGTGACCATTCCGCCGGCCTTAACTGTGGCCGCTGGGATTACATCTTCTCCGTCATCAAGCGGATGCGCAACAATCCGGATTATATTTTCCCTGACCGCTCCCAGGTGACGATGACCGTACCCTTTATGCGCGCCTATACATTATTGTGTATTAAAACGTGCCACCGCAGGGGTGCTCCGGCAATGGGCGGCATGGCTGCACAGATACCGGTTAAAGGTGATGATGCCGCCAACAGCGCTGCTTTTGCGAAAGTTGCAGAAGACAAGCGCCGCGAAGTGACGGACGGCCACGATGGCACCTGGGTCGCTCATCCAGGAATGGTCGGAGTAGCGATGGAACAATTCGACGAACATATGCCGACACCGAACCAGATTGACAGACAGCGTGAAGATGTAAACGTCACCGCTGAAGAGCTTGTTGAAGTCCCACTCGGCACGATAACCGAGCAAGGCTTGCGCTCCAACATCTCTGTCGGCATCCAGTACATTGCATCCTGGCTATCGGGCAACGGCGCTGTTCCCATCAACAACCTGATGGAAGACGCCGCGACCGCTGAAATTTCCCGCTCCCAGGTTTGGCAGTGGATCCGTCATCCACAAGGAATCCTTGAAGATGGCCGTAAGATCAACGTCAGCCTGTTCCATGATTTCCTTGATGAAGAAACCGATAAGATTAAAAATCTTGTTGGCGAAGAAGTTTATGTTTCCGGCAACTATGCCGCAGCCCGAGAATTATTTTCAAAATTGACATTGGAAAGTGACTTTGTTGAGTTTCTGACACTGCCAGGGTATGACAAACTAAACTAAATTATTGGAGGAGATCATTATGAAAAACTTGCAGACAACTTACGGGACACGTTCTAAGAAGGAATGCCGCGAATGTGGAGCAGAAATCCAGGAACAGCGCGAGTCGATCGTCTACGAATGCGAACGCTGCATGGGACATGGTGAAGAATAGAATTTGTTTGGAGAGGCGGTCCGCTGTTTGCGGATCGCCTTTTTATGTGGTGCGGAAGTGTGTGCGGATAGTATTTTTCGGCTGAGGATAGTATTTTGATTTTGCGGATAGTATTTCGGCTGATCCGGATAGTATTTGAGTGATTCAGGATAGTATATCCATATTAATGGAAATCGGCTGACAATCTGGTTTCCAGCATTATGCAAATTAATTCCAGATAATGAAATAGAAAGTATTTAAGCCATATTGGAAAGTATCGCCAAATACTGGAATTTCAATTTTACTATGGCTAACAATTTCATTTATTTTCAATCAATATTAATAATATTCAAGGGAATTCACCTGCTGTATTCTCTGTCTAAAATGCAATGGACAGTATTCGACTTGTAACGGACAGTATTTCATCCCCTATGGTCAGTATATCCATTAAAATGGAAATCCCCGTTATCACAATAATAAAAAACGGCCGCAGAATCCCATCTCTGCGGCCGTCCTCACCTTCATCCACCCATCACATCTCCAAAATGCTTCACCGTCTTCATTTCACCGCCAATAACACGTGTATCCCAAGTCATTTCCGTGAAAATTTCAGCAAGCGGTACATAAATGCCACCATGCTTCTCCGCCCATTCCAGCGCAACTGTATTTTCAAACAGCCACGCCATTTTCTGCATCAAGCCCTTTGCCTCGAACGTCTGCAAATCGGCGTCAAAACCGGCAAAAGCAGTTAATTCATCTTGAGATTCTACAAGCTTGCCGCGCACTACGTCCACTTCAGACGCGGGAGACAATTTGCCAAGGCGTCCTTCGATATGACGCACAAACACTTTATGTGCATCGAATTTATTGACGAGACGGATCAGTTCGAGGCCGAGGATATTTGCCGTCCCTTCCCAAACGGTCAGTACCTGGGCATCCCGCAGCAAACGCGGCGTCACGAAATCTTCGATATAACCATTGCCCCCGTGCATCTCGATCGCTTCATGCGAAAAATGGATTGCCTGTTCTGCCGATTCCTTTTTCAAAATCGCAATCAGCAGCCTGTTCAATATCTGTTCTTCAGCTGAAGCTTCACCTGCAGTCACCCGATCGTAAAGTCCGATCAGATCAAAAATCGCCGCAGTCTCAAATTCCTGTTTGGCACGCAGCTTCATCATACTGTCCTGCACCATCGGAAATTCCGTCAGCTTCCTGCCGAATGCGTTGCGGCGGTCCGCATATTCCGCGGCTTCGTCAAGCGCGCGTTTCATGATACCGATCGATGCCACAGCGTTGCAGATCCGCGACAGGTTCAACGCTTCCATCATATACTTCAGGCCCTGTGACGAATCTCCGACCACATAGGCTTCCGCCCCATCAAATTCAACTTCTCCCGACGGCACAGCACGGACGCCGAGCTTGTCTTTCAGCCGGCGGATTTTGATGCCGTTCAATTCTCCTTCAATACGCCAAGGAACCGCGAATAAAGTCAGTCCTCTAGAGCCTTCAGCAGCACCCTCTATTCTGGCAAGCACCATCGCCACACCGGCCATGCCGGCGTTCGAGGCGAAATACTTCTCACCGTAGAGGCGATATCCCGCAGCCGTTTCAACCGCCTTCACTTCATTTGCCCCGACATCCGAGCCGCCCTGGCGCTCCGTCAAAAATGTCGCGCCTTCAAATAATTCCATATCTCCTGTTGCGCAGACATGCGGCAGAAAACGCGCCTTCACATCGTCGTCCGCAAAATGGTCCAGCAAATACGCTGTCGCCATCGTCAACGTCACCGGGCAATAAAATCCCGGCTCCGATTGCGACAGCAAATAGCCTTGTGCGAAACTGTAAATGTAATTCCCTTTGCGTCCGAGTTCAGGGATTTCTTTATGCACGTAGCCGACAATGCCTGTCGCATATGTTTCCTCCACCGTTTTCTTATAGCCTTCATTGACCCACACATGCGAGATATCCTCACCCAACCGGTCGTATTTCTCCAGCTTGGGTGCGCCTTCGCGGTCGGTATGGCGTGCGCGTTCATCGATTTCATTGGCGGCGAGTCTGCCAAATGAAGATAACTCCCGATCTGCGTATGCCTGGAAATCTGCCGGCAGGGAATCTGCCAGAATCTTTTTCAGCGTGTCATCCTTATTATAGAAATTGCGTTCACCCGCAGGTGCCTGCCCTTTCAAAACCACCATTTCAAACACCTCTTTCCCGCAGCGGCTGTTTCAGTATTTTGCCGGATGCGTTACGCGGCAATGCCTCCACTTGTTCAATCAGCCTTGGCACTTTAAAACTCGCCAATTGTTCCGAGACATATGTTTTTATTTCCGCGGCAGTCAGTTCCCGGGAAGCAGCAAAGTAAGCTTTGACTGTCTCGCCCCATTCCGCATGGGGTACGCCGATGACAGCTGTTTCATGGATTTCAGGATGGCTGAGCAGCACCTCTTCAATTTCTTTCGGATAAATATTCACTCCGCCGGAAATGATCAGATCCTTCTTGCGGTCGATAATCCAAATAAAACCGTCTTCGTCGAATTTAGCCAAGTCACCGGTTTTCAACCAATCGCCTGTAAATACCGCTTTTGTTGCTTCATCGTTCTTGTAATAGCCAAGCATATTCCCTTCGCCGCGAAGCAGGATTTCTCCGACCTCACCGCTTTCCACGTCTTCGCCAGCGTCATTCACAATCCGGATTTCCGTATGAAGGGCTGCCCGCTTTCCTATGCTACCTGCTTTTTCGGAGTGTTCCGGACCCGTCATCAATGTTCCGCTCGGGCCCGCTTCCGTCAACCCGTAAACACAGACAAGGTTATCCGTGCGGAATGCCTGTTGCACAAACTTCACTTCTCCAGCGGATAATGGTGCGCTTCCGTAAATCCACCATTTCATCGAAGATAAATCACGATCTGCGATTTCAGGATGTTTGGCTGTCATCAAATAGGCAACCGGTGCGCCAAAGAAATGAGTCGTCCGTTCCTTTTCAACTGTGTCCAGCAATAAATCCGGCGTGAACGTCGGCACCAGCACATGTTTCGCACCAACGATCATTCCGGCAGCCAGGAAGAGGTGCAGTGGCGCTGAATGGCTGAGCGGCATCATATGCAGCAAGCGGCTTTCAGGTTTCATTTCCATTTCGACGCAAATCATCTGGGCCACCGTCAATACATTGCGGTGGCTGAATAAAACCCCTTTCGGCTGACCAGTGGTACCGGAAGTATAAAGAATTGTCGACGGCTCATCTTCTTTGGCATCAGAAAATATTTTTTCAGAAGAACCATTTACTGCAAATTCACCGAAACTTTCCCAGCCTTCAGTCGTTTCACCCGTTTTAATCAGTAACAGCCCATCTGGTTTAATGCCTTTAACAGCTTCAAACAATAGCTCATGCGCAACCAAAGCTTTGGCATCTGAATGGTCAAGGATATATTCGACTTCTTTTTGGGAGAGCTTGGCATTGATCGGTACAATTACTGCCTTCAATCGCTGTACCGCAAAATAGACCAATACGAATTCAGGCACATTCGGCATGAACAGAACCACTTTATCCCCTTCTGTGATTCCTTTTTTGCGCAAAGCGTGCGCCACATTATTCGCCATTTGGTCCATTTCCTCAAAAGTCAGGCGTTGCCCCATGCCAACTAATGCTTCCGTCTGTGGAAATTTCCTGGCGTTTCTCTCCAATAAACCTGAAATATTCATTTTCCCATCCCCTTCAAATTTTCTAACTTCATGGAAAATTCATCAAGTAAAAATTCCATCTCTATTTTCATTGTTTCCAATTCTTCAATCCGCTCTTCCATGATTCCAATCTGTTTCCTGCCATATTCGATCGTCCGTTCCAATTGCTTTTTCCCCGAACGGTCCACATCGAACAGCAGCACCATCTCTTTGATTTCATCCAGTGTAAAACCGTATTTCTTGCCTCTGTCGATCAGCTTCAGTTTCGCGATTTCGGCATTGGAATACACCCTCTGCCCATTTTCTAAACGCTCCGGCTTCAGCATACCCAGTTCCTCATAATAACGGATTGTGCGTGTGGTCATACCGAATTCATCCGCTGCTTCCCGAATCGTTTTCATCTCCCGCCTCCCTGTCAGACTTTTTTGATAGTTTAAGTTTACCATTGACGTTAACGTAAAGCGCAAGCGCTTATTTGAATTTATATATGAAGAAAAAAGATGCCTGGAGACGGATTTTATTCCAGCCACAAAAATAGCCGGACACCAAATGTCCGGCCTTCAATCCTAATCTTGTACGGATGATTTTATCCGATAAGTAGTATCGTCTTCGAGCTTATTGAAAATTTCGATATAGCGGGTGCCTTTATCGGAGTCCTCAGCCGGCGCTTCTTCGCCGAGCACTTCTTTCAATGGTTCTTCCGGTGGTTCGATGACACGTGAATCGTAATCATCCATCAATCCCTGGAGCTCTGAATAACTATCAATGCCTTTGTCTGTGCTCAATTTTTCAAATAAGCGTTCCGATTCCTCGCTGGTCAATTCCACATATCCTACAGTGATGCGCTGTTTCTGCATATTTTTTCCTCCTATCTCTATAATACTGATTTCTTTTCCTATACCCTGGCCGGGAAAATAGATAAACATCTTCCGATTACTGGAAGAAAACGGCTGTTTCCGTTATGATGAAGAAAATAAGATCAATGAAACCGGAGTGATGACTGTGCGAGTGGCAATATTCGATTTTGACGGAACACTATACTCGAAAGAAACTTTTCAATTGATGATGGCTCATCTAAAAAACCATCCGGAGCACAGTTTGCGTTATCGCAAGTTTTACCGCGCAATCATGCCTCCGTATCTAGGCCATAAATTAAAAATTTATCCGGAAGCAAAAATGCGTGCACGTTCGGTGCAGGCATATCTCATGGCACTCGAGACTTTCAGCCGAACGGAACTTGAAGAGTTTTTCGGCGAAATTGCAGACAAGATGCACGATGATATGAACAGCCGGGTTGTCGAAAGGCTGCGCCAGCATGTTACCGATAACGATTACGTCATGCTGGTATCAGGAGCGTTCATGCCCTTGCTTCATGCAGTAACCAGTAAATTGCCGATTGAAAAGATCATCGGAACAGAAATTCATTATAAAGATGATATCCTCGATCACCTGACACCCGTTACACACATACAGGGTTCTTTAAAAACAGAAAAAATTTACGAAGCGCTGGACGGACAGGAAATTGACTGGTCCAATAGTTTTGCATATGGGGACAGTTTTTCTGACCTTGCAGTGCTCGAACTAGTCGGCAATCCGGTTGCTGTCCAACCGGAACCTCGCCTCCGCACAGTAGCGGAACAGCGGAAATGGGAAATTATTTAATTGAAAAAAACAGAGGGTCTTCAGGCAACTTGCCTTGAAGACCCTCTGTTTTTTTCATTCAGTTTCCAAAATTCTGTTCTTCATCGATTTTTCGATTTCTGTTCAGCCCAAAAACAACCAATCCTATCATAAAAATACTTATGAGTGAAAGGACTGTGCCATATGCCATTTGCCCCCCACTGAAATTCTGATAAGCATAAAGCGCCATAGTAAGTGAACTTATTATTAATGATGCATGAATCAACGGATGAATTTTAACTTTCTCCATCAGCAGCCTCCTTTACACCTTGCATTCGATGATTGGCTAAATCACAGTTTCTGCTTTTAACGCCTTTGATTCTTCTGTCGCCAATACCTCCATGCAGATACGCACACCTTTCACCAAATCACGGTGTGGCCAACTCGGAAGATTGCCGTGTTCAATTGCGAGTTCGTGTGAAGCCGGCATGTGGATAAAGCCAGAGAGAATGTCTTTACTATGTATTTTTGCGTAATGGAGCGCTTCGTACATAACATTATTGCATAAATATGCGCCGGCTGTATTCGATATATCTGCCGGCAATCCCTCTTCCATCAGCCGCTTCACCATTTTGCGAACGGGCAAAGTCGTCAGGTACGCCGCTTCACCTTCCGATTGAACCGGTTCATCCACAGGCTTGTGCCCTTCATTATCAACGGGGCCATCTTTAAAATTGATGGCAATCCGCTCCGGTGTCATTTTGAAACGGCCTGCTGCCAATCCGAGTGAAATCACCGCGTCGGGTTGGATCTCTTCGATCAAATCGATGATCATGCTGCCAGCCCTCGCAAAATCAACAGGCAGTATTCTTCCTATAACCTGATACTCCCCTATAGAAGTATTGTCCAACTCTTCCACTACTTTCATTGTAGGATTCAACGTGTAATCCAGAAACGGTTCAAAGCCCGTCAACAGCAATTTTTTCATTGCGCAACCTCCTATCATACTTTAATGATACAACATCAGAATGAAAATTGCAGAATAATTCAAATACATAAATATTCATCAATTAGTATGTTTACTCTTTACAATGCATATTTAATGAATTAATATACAATACAACGAATAAAAATACTAACTTTTGGAGGAATCATTTATGAAAAAGCATTCATTGTTCATCGGATTATTGGCATCTGCAGCATTAGTACTCGGGGCTTGCGGCGATGGCACAGCAGCCGACTCGACAGAAAAGAAAGTATTGGAAATGGGTACCTCCGCAGAATTTGCACCTTTTGAATCCCGGAACCCAGCAGGCGAAATCGTCGGCTTCGATATCGACCTCGCCAATTACATAGCGGATGAACTTGGTTATGAACTTGAGATTACAGACATGAAATTCGACGGTCTGATAGGTGCGCTGCAAAGTGACCGTGTCGACATGGTCATCGCTGGAATGTCCGCAACCGATTCACGCCGTGAAAATGTCGATTTCTCCACTGAGTATAATCATTCAGGCGAAATGTTCGTGACAGCTGAAGGCTCAGACGTAAAATCGCTGGAAGATTTGGAAGGATTGACAGTTGGCGTTCAGCTCGGCACCATCCAGGAAGAAGGCGCGAACAAGATTATTGAAGAAGAAGATGTCAATTTCGAATTGAAATCATTGGATGATTCCGGTGCATTGATCCAGGAAATCCTCTCCGGCCGCATCGAAGTCGCCTATATGGATAAAGAAGTTGCGCTCGGCTACCTGGCTCAGCAGGACCTTGAAGCATTTGACGATCCGACGACAAGTTCACCCGGTATGGCTGTAGCCTTCCCTAAAGGCAGCGATCTTGTTGATGAGGTCAACGAAGCCCTGGCAAAAGCGGAAGAAAGCGGTTTTCTGAAAGAACTCCAGAATAAATGGCTGAGTGAAGAAAAATAAAGCTATATAAGTTGAACTTAAGAATTATCATTTAAAACCGCTTCGGCGCTTTGGACAGGACAAAGATTATGCTCCTGCGCACTGCTCGTCGCAAAGGTGCGCCATCTACGTTTGGCGACCTTAGCTCCCGCAATAAGCCGAGAAGACCACTCGTCTTATTGCTCCGTCGGCATTCGCCTGCTCCTGAGCCGCGCCGGCGCTTAAAAAGTGACTTTGAGGGAGAGAGTATATGAGATATGGAGCAAAACAGCGAAGACGCCCAGGGGAGCAGGCGAATGCCGACGAAGTGCGAGATCCACTCGGGCGAAGTGAAACGAGACCGAGTTAGCTCAGCGCGAGCCAAGAGTTGGCCGAAGGGAGTTCGGCCGAGTCTTTGCGACGAAGCTAGCGCAGCGATGCAGGAGCACGGGTTTTGGCAAGCGAAGCTGTTTTGCGGAATATCGGCTACTATAGATTATTAATTCAACTTATATAGCTGAATCAGGGGAAACTTTTCTCCTGATTTTCCTTTATCAAAATCTGTAATCGGAAAAGAGTTGACCTTAATGAACCTCGATTTTTCTCAAATAGTACCCTACATACCATTCATGCTGAAAGGGATATGGACCACGATCCAGTTCGTTTTTGTCGCCATCATCCTGGGTTCGATTCTCGGAACGGTGCTGGCGCTATTCAAAATTGGCAAGGCAAAGTCGCTGCGCTGGTTCGCTGACGCTTATACCTCCATCTTCCGCGGCACACCGCTGATCCTCCAGCTGATGATCATTTATTATTCGATTCCGCAGCTGACCGGCTATGACATCAATCCATTTCTGTCAGCAGTTCTTGCGTTCGGCTTGAACTCGTCGGCTTATATTTCTGAAATCATCCGCGCCGGCATCCAGGCGGTCGACAAAGGCCAGATGGAAGCGGCACAAGCACTCGGCATTCCCTACCGCACGATGATGAAAGACATCATCCTGCCACAGGCGCTGAAAAATATATTGCCTGCCCTGATGAATGAATTTATCACGCTGACAAAAGAATCGGCTATCGTGTCGACCATCGGCTATCTCGATCTGATGCGCCGCGCGCAAGTTGTCGGTTCAGACCTGTTCCGTAATTTCGAACCGCTGTTATTCGTCGGATTCATCTATTGGTGCATGGTCATGGTCCTTACAGTGCTAGGCAAAATGTTTGAACGGAGGCTGAAGTTAAGTGATTAAAGTACAGAATCTATTTAAAAAATTCGGCTCGAACCTGGTGCTGAATGATATTACAACGACAATCAATCAGGGGGAAGTCGTCTCAATCATCGGTCCCTCGGGATCTGGCAAGTCAACGTTCCTTCGCTGTCTGAATTTTTTGGAACAGCCAAGCTCCGGCACGATCCGGATCAATAATATCGATTTGACAGCGAAAGGAGCGAACATAGATAAGAGCCGCCAGCAGATCGGCATGGTGTTCCAGCATTTTCATCTGTTCCCCCATTTGACGGTGCTGGAAAACCTGACATATGCACCGATTAAAGTGAAAGGCCTGAAACGGACGGATGCAAATGAACAGGCGAAATTGTTGCTGGCTAAAGTTGGTTTGTCTGATAAAGCGGCCGCATATCCCTCCAGTTTATCGGGAGGCCAGAAACAGCGTGTTGCCATTGCCCGCGCACTTGCAATGGAACCCCAACTGCTGCTGTTCGATGAACCCACTTCTGCCCTCGATCCCGAAATGGTCAAAGAAGTGCTCGATGTCATGAAAGATTTGGCGAAATCAGGCATGACAATGGTCGTCGTAACCCACGAAATGGGATTTGCCCGCGAAGTGGCAGACCGCGTCATTTTCCTTGATCACGGCAGTCTCATTGAAGAAGGGACACCTGCCACATTTTTTGCCAATCCAAAAACGGAACGGGCGCGGGGCTTCCTTGAGAAAGTATTGTGATTTTCGAAATCCCTATAAAATTCAACCCAGTGGATATTTACCTTCCACTGGGTTTTTAATTGTCCAAACGTTCATCCCTTGCTCATAAATGTAGACCCCACAGTGCTCATTGCCATGATATAATTGCGGCATTGCATTTTAATGAAATACGAGGTGGAAATTTTGTTCAGAAAATTGATGATCCTATTTTTCGTTGTGTTTTTTATGGCTCTGATCATTTTCACAGCTGTGATGTTCCTGACGAATGAAGAAACGGTCTATGATGAAGATGGCGTCATTATTGCCATCAAGAAACCGACGTTTGTCACATTTGGCGAACCGGAAATTACGGAAGATACTACGGACAGGACAGCCGTACGCAATATGACCTTTGTCGGTTTGGATATCGGCACTTACACGATGACTGAACGCACTTTGGAAAATGGCGTGACCATCCTTTTTGATGAACTTCATAATTCCGGATGGCTGCCAGTTGCAATCACATTGATCCACCAAGAACTTGAAGATGCCGAGATTAAATCCTGGAATCCGCGTCCTGTTTCAAGCGAAGCGGATGACGTTTTCGGAGAAGATCCGACCAGCAATCCATTTGGTACTATTTCAGCTGGCGGCAAGCATTATCTGCAAGGCAATTTATATGTGTCCCGCATCATTCCCCAGGGCAATGACGGACAGGCTTATGAACTGCGGACGGAAAACCCGAATTTCACCATTGAAGAAGGTATGCTGGAAAAAAGTTTCTGGCTCCTGCCAAAACATTTTTTGCACACTTGGCTGATGATTGCGGACGAACCGTTTTTTGAAAATGAAGAAACAGAAGATGAATGGATCGATTTTTCTCTCGGTAACCGTTACCAGCAGTTGAACTGGCTGACACCGGATGGTCCGCTCGTCAAACTGCCGATTACCGATGACCCGCGTACGCAGCTGGCATACGATTATATCGACGAACGGACAGCAGACCCCGCTTCACAGGAATGGAATGAAACCTCGCCTTCCCTCTATTTCGAAACAATGCTGCTGAATGCGGAAGCTTCACAAGAATAATAAAAAGAAAAACCGGAAACCGATATTCCGCAAAACAGCTTGCTTGCCTGGGGGCTTGCGCTGAGCTAACTCGGTCTCGTTTCACTTCGCCCGAGTGGATCTCAGCACTTCGCTTGGTCCCCTGGGCGTCTGCGCTGTTTTGCTCCATATCTCAGTTTGCTTTCTATAAGGGAATACACGTTTAAATTTGTTGCAAGTGAGAAAGTGAATATATCCATTCTGTACAGAACCGAAATGAATGACAAGCGGTATAATCGGTGAAGTCATCGATTTCTCTACAGCCTGAAAAGCCCTTCTGAACTTAATCAGAAGGGCTTTAGCTTGTTTTCAGCCAGTCATAAATATAGCTGCCGATCTCAGCGATCAGTTCCTGGCCACTGTGGTTGTCTGGAGAATCATTTATAACTACGGCTGCATAGACTTTATTGCCGCGGTATTCGAAAACCCCCGCGTCATTCACCACTCCCGGCAGGTTGCCGGATTTGGAGGCGATGGATACTTCTTCCATTTCGTCGATGCGGCCATGTAAATTGGCCAGTATTTGTTGTTTTTTCAAAATATGAAATACGCGTCTGCGGCTGTCTTCCGATAACAAGCCGTCTGAATCCGCCGCTTTCAGCATGGTGACGAGATCTGCAGCAGACGTAAAATTATCCAGTCCTTGGCGTGCTGCCCCAAAGTCCATAAATTCGCGGCCCAGCAAAGTTTGACTGCAATCCAAGTCATGCAGCAGCTTATTGACCCTATCCATTCCGACTGTACGGATTGCGATATTGGATGCTGTATTATCTGAAACTATAATCATCAAGGTCAACAAATCTTCAAATGAAAGTTCATTTACAGAATTCAGATGGAATAGAACACCAGATCCTTCAGTGAAATCTTCCGGTTTCATCTTGATTATAGAATAAGGCTTCAGCAGATTCCGGTCGATTTGCCGGTATGCTTCCAACAGCACAGCCAATTTGATCGTGCTGGCGGATTTCAGTTGCTCATGTCCTTTGAAATCGATTCGGTAATTATTTGTTTCAATCACCGAAGAAGCCTTTCCTGTAAAGCTTTCCAACGCTCCTTTCACTCGAGATTCCAGTATTTTATGAGCTTCCAAACGACCACCTCCACTCCTTGATTATACGATATTTTTCTTTGAACAGAGTAAGACATTTCACTTTAAAAAAACTGAAAAATCAGTATACTTTGAGTAAAGGGACACTCTTCTTCCGCTGGTGCTGCATTCTGACTCAGAAGGAGGCTGATAAATATGGAACGCAAATTTTCGGATTTGAGGGAAATAGAACGTCAAATGGATGAGGATTATGAAGCTGCGTTGAATATGATCGGTGAAGGGGCCCCTGAATATGCACCGTTCAATGAAGAAGATGACGCCCCTGCTGAAGTGAAACGCGGAGTGGACAAAGCGAAGGATCTTCACTGACCAATGCGAAGTCCTGCCGCATAGTCCCCAAAATTCATTCGGCATAAAATTCCCAATAGAAAACCCCGCTTTTTTTCAGCGGGGTTTTTTCATATTATTCCATCATATCCGCTACGATTTCATAAGAACGCAATCGGTCTTCGTGATGGAAAATTTGGGAGTTGACGATGATTTCGTCCGCTCTTGTTTTATTGATGAAAGCCGCCAGTTTTTCACGGACAAGATCCGGTGTTCCGACGATTGTTGATTCGGAAGCCATTTTTTCACGGTAAATCTGTATTTCACGCGGTGACCATACTTCTTCAATCTTATCAATCGGTGCACGGAAAGTTGTCGGTTCGCCGCGCATTAAACTGAACATTTGCTGTTGCTGGGAAGTGGCGAGCCATTCCGCGCGTTCCTGCGTGTCAGCGGCAATGATATTGACACCCAGCATTACGTAAGGCTTTTCGAGTGCTTTCGATGGCTTGAAGTTTTGGTGATACAATTGCAGAGCCTGCATCATATAATCGGGTGCAAAATGGCTTGCGAATGAAAACGGCAAACCTTTTTGCGCTGCGAGTTGAGCACTGAAACCGCTTGAACCAAGCAGCCAAATTGGAATTTTCAAGTCAGTTCCCGGATAGGCTTTCACACGGCCCGCCGGATTCGGTGAAAAATAATTCTCCAATTCCGCTACAAGTTGAGGAAATTCATCTCCTGTAGTGCCGAGTGTCCGGCGCAATGCGTAGGAAGTTCCCTGATCGCTTCCAGGTGCACGGCCAAGGCCGAGATCGATGCGTCCCGGGTAAATCGTTTCCAAAGTCCCAAATTGCTCCGCAATGACAAGCGGCGCATGATTCGGTAACATCACCCCGCCCGAGCCGACACGGATTGATGCAGTGTGGCCCGCAATATGGCCGATCAGCACGGAAGTTGCCGAGCTTCCGATTCCGGGCATATTATGATGTTCCGCAAGCCAGAAACGGTTGAAACCTAATTTCTCAACATGCTGTGCAAGGTTCACACTGTTTTTGTAGGCTTGCGCTGTTTCATCGCCTTCGTTAATCGGTGCAAGATCCAGCACAGACAGTGGTATATGGTTGAATTTCTTTATTGGCATAATAGATTTCACTCCTTCTCACGATAATTGTAGCGAATTTACCCAAATCAGGCATCTTTCCAGCTCAGAGAGATTATTAACTTGTTAAAAAAAGTTTTAGTAAAAAAATAAAAGCCCGAGCAAATGCCCAGACTTATAAAGCTGTATTGAATTTCAAGGGCACATCAATTCACCAGACGCCGTTCTGACAACACTTTGGCCAAGGAAGCTTCAAAATGCATATCAATGGTTGATCGAATTGCATGCAATTCCTTTGCGTGATGGGGATTAATGCCTGTAATGATATTTCCGATTCCCATCACTTTGAAAGTTTGGAAGAGCGAACTGAGATACTCCATTCCTTCGGGACTGATTTTGTCCATTGCGGTTAAGTCCAGAATCACCGTCTCGGCGTTTTTTTCATAGACATCTTTTAAAATATGGTCCCGGATCGCTTCAATCTTTGCAGAATCCAGATCACCGAATAGTGGTATCAGTAAATTGCCTTCTCCAAGCTCAATCGTTGGTGCGGATAACTCATTCACCCGCTGCAGCAATTTATCCGTCTGTTCTTTTTCCTGCAGCAGATCGTAATTCGTCTCTTGCAACCGGCTGCGCAGATTGGAAAGCTGGTCAGCAATTTTCGATACCCGGTCATCTTTCGGCACAACAATGACATTCAAAATAAATTCACTGTCACGTTTGCAAAAAAGATCACAGAGTTTCAGATTACCTTCACTGAATTTAAAATCCAGTTCAACCGGTCCCGAAATGTTGGAAGACTGGAGAAAATTGCGGGCTTTCGCTATGCTTCCTTCGTCAAGTAGTTCCAAAAAATTGTTTGTTTTACCGAACATGGAATCGGCCGCTTCCGAAGATTCAACAATTTCCAGCTTATTATTCAATTGGTAAGCCGGCAGCGGCCAGCTGTCAAATGGAGATGTCGAAGTCATTGTCCGCTTCCTTTCCGGTTTGCAGCCAGTTTTTTAATTGCGGCAAATCCTTAACGACCAAAGTCCCCTCGGTACGGAGTTTCGTAATGTCTGCGGCCGCAACTGCTCTTCCCCCGATAATGACAGTCGGTTGGAAGTCGAGTTTCCGAAACGCCTCCGAATAGCGTTTGAGAGCAGGCAACCGGTAAGCAAGCGCCGCTGACATGGCAATCACGTCTGGTTTCCAGCGCCGCGCAGATTCGAGTGCAGGATCCAGCGGAAGATCCGGACCCATATATTTCACCTGCCAGCCATGGTCCTTGAATAAGGACGATACCATCTTCAGTCCGATGTAATGATCTTCTCCTTCCGGTCCGAGTACCATGACCTTTCGTTCTTGGCCTTTTTTCGGCTTGCGCTTCAATTCAGCAGCGGATACAACAAAATCACAGATTGCCGTAGCCAAATGCTCATCTGCCACTGAAATGATATTTTCCTGCCACCAATCACCGATCAGATACATCGCTGGCGTCACCAGATCATGGTACAGCTCGTCATGCGAATGATTCTCCAAATACCCGAGAACAATTTCCATAGCTTTTTCGTCATCACCGGCCAAAAACATTTCTGCCAGTTCCCTTGGTTGTAAAGTCATGCCATCCTCCTTCTGCCTCATGCCTGATTCAATAATGCATTAGCTTTTTTTAAGCAAGCGAGCATGAATGTTTCTTCTTCCAATTCCACTTTGCCCGGCAATATTTTCATCAATCGCTCAAAATTATCGACGATTAACGCTGTTTCGACGCCGCGGCTGCTCAACACCGATTCCAGCCACTTTGTGTAATCCAAAAAAATCGCATCATCATCTATATCAAAAGCTGTTTCGAGATGGTCCAAATGATGGTGGTTATCTTTTTCAGTGTGCATAACACCTTTTTCCCCAAAACGCTCCCATAAATTTGGATACGCCGCATATATACTTTTTGCCGTTTCAGCGGCAATCAATTGCTTTGTTTCGCTTTTCATTCGGCAACTACCTCATATTGGCGAACTATCGGTGTGATCCCGGCGAGCTCCTGATCCGGGTAATTCTTCTCCATATCATGGATTTCCTTGAATTCCTGGCTCCGTGCCCAGGCAAGATAAGCACCTTTCGATTCCCACTCCATATGCACAGTCAACTCATTTTTCTTCTTTGTGTTTTGTATCAGTTTGAATGAATGAAACCCTTCATTCGCATCCACACGCCTCGATCGTTTCTGATAGATGCCGATTACTTCATCCGTTTTTTCCGGAGGCACTACTACTGTCGAAGTTACAATATACATAATATGGGAATCCCCCAATCCAATTTCGATTAAATAAGTATAGCATTATGACTCCGGTATTAAAAGCGACATTACAAGCCCTTTGTTTTCTTTGTCTACAGAAAAAAGCCTTTGCATCCGCAAAGACTTCCGTCCTACATATGGAATGAATCGTCGTAAATCGGTTTGACATGGAGTTCATAATGGTTTTTTACACTTTCAATCGGAAGTATACTGCCGGCGGATTCAGGCCGTTCCAACTCTTCAATGTGCTGCATGACCTGATCCGCGAAATACTTGCCGCAAGCAATTTCATTCGGATACATTTCACGGGCCTTCGCCACGAATTCTTCATCGATCATCTGGTTGAAGGCATAATACAACGCCGCATTGATAATAGTCAGAGAATCGCCTGACACGTTTGACACAATGTAATAATTGCCGTAATCATCTTTCAGCAAATCCCGTCCAGCTTGAATTTCCATCTAAATCTCCTCCTTGTCTACTCCATTTATACCCGTGGAAGGGAATCAAAAAACGCATAAACACTTTTCCGTATATATGCATGGATCAGATGGCAGCCGCATCGCTAAACTGCCACTAAATCACCGAACAGCCAAATCAACAGCAAACTGATCGAGCCGACAGAAACCGCCGCAATCAACCCGATATAAAACGGTGTGATTCCCATTCCTTTAAAAGCCCGCAGGTTCGTCGACAATCCCACACCTGCCATAGCGAGGCCCAACATATACGTGGAACCGAACGAACTCCAGAAACTGTGGAATTCCTCCCATGCTCCTGGCGACAACACCCCAAAAGCCTGGCCGTTGGATACTGCAGTCGCGTCACCTATCGAACGCAGCAGCGACAGGAGCAGAAATCCAAGGATGAATAACGGAAACAGCTTATACCATTTCGGCAATTCGCCCCCTTTTCCATCACCCTTCCGATTACGGAAAAACAGGTAGGAAACAAACGGAATGACCGCAATGATGAAAACGTTGCGTGTCAGTTTTGTAATCGTTGCGACATCGATGACTTCATTTGCCCCAAAAACCTGTGCATATATCAATGCCGCTCCGGTGACCTGGGCGGTGTCATGGATAGCGGTTCCCAGAAACAGCCCGGCTTTTACGGGATCGTCCGCAAAAAAGAAATGTGCGAGATACGGGTAAAACAGCATGCCGATCAAACCGAAAATCGTAATGTTGGCAACTGCATAGGAAATTTCGTTTTCCTTTGCTTTAATAACAGGTGCCGTTGCCATTATAGCTGTGACTCCGCATATCCCGGTGCCGGTGGCAATCAATGTGCCAAGCCGGTTTGACTGATTCAATGTGCGGGTGAAATACAAAGTCACGAACAAGCCGGTCCCGATACAGGCAATGATCAGCGGCAAGCCCCATGCTCCCAATTTTAACGCCTCGCTCAGGCTCAGACGCAGACCGAGAAGAATGATTCCTGCGCGTAATGCATATTTCACCACAAAGTCAATGCCTGCGTCAAAAACTGCCGGTAGCCCGATGACATTGCGAATCAGTATGCCGAGCAGTATGGCAGTGAAAATTCCAGATATCGGACTCGCACTTCCCTCTGGCATGATGCCACCCGCGACCAATAAGATGCCAGTCTGTCCTGCAGCGTAAATTCCAGCAATCATGACACCAGCACTGAGCAGCAAGCCCTGAAAGTACTTCAAGAATTTATATGCAACATTTTCTTTCTTCACCATATACTCGCCTCTCCGTCCCGGTTAATACTATATTACCCATAATATCATCAATAACTTGGTCACGGAGGGCGGAAAAGTTGGTGCAACGAATAAAACCAGGCCCCATTCGGCCTGGTCATACGGTATTGCCTGTCTCTACACGGTTTCACAGCTGTTGATTCACACAACAAAATCAAGCCAAGGTTCTTCTGAAGGTTTAAATTACCTTTGTATGCGCTTCTTCTGTCCTGACACCTTGGTTGCTTGCTGATGAGCAGTTCGAAAGCGGCCTGCATTCAATGGTTTCATCGCAGCACCCCATCTTTTGTTGTATTCCTGCTGAAATTTTCAACTTACGAATGTTCTCAGACGCGCTTCATGGCTGCATCTGATTTGGCCGCAACTCCGGTTTGTTTCTTAAAAGTGAAAGATCTGTTAATTAACAGCCTGAATTTATTCAATGTGCCCGGAAACTTTTCCACCGCTTCAGGATAATATTGCGGCAATGGGGCTCCCCCCCTTTACTATCTTGTACTGCTGATATGGTCTGGGATGAATCTTTTCGAATATGGGATGGACTGACCCACATTCACAAACTGTACCCTTATCAGGCAAATCCACCCGATTGCCTATCTCACAGCGGATGAGCGGCGTGCCATAGCTGCTGAAATTTGTAACAATCATATTTCCTTCTTCAGTCGTCTCAATCACGCCTGATAAAAGATTATAATGCATTTTTCCTTTAACGCATTCCATAATCAGAGGGGCTGCTTCTGTTGCACTGTAACGGTTCCTAAGCGGACAATCAAATGCTTCTTCAATCTCTGCCCGGTAATGGGGCTGGACCTCTTCCCCTGCTGGAAAAATGGCAACCGGCTTGAATGCAAGAATGAGCTTATTGCGGTTGATGTATTTTGCCAGTTCGTATATAGCAGACGGGAGGCCGTCGATGAAATCGGGTTTGTATTTTTCAAGATCTTTGATATATGCCGCTGCATTATCCTGGGTGCAATTGTAACTGGAATAAATTCGCTGTCTGACAAAGTAATTGTCTCTCCAGAAAATCTTGGTTTGCTGATTATCCGGAATGAATCTTCCGGAGCTGAAGGAAGCCCTTTTCATTTCCAGGTTAATTGCTCCATGCTGTTTTTTGAAAAAGTCAAGGAACGCTTTTTTCTTTTGAACATCTTCTTTTGTAAACAATAGTTTCAACACTCTGCCTTTATCAGAACTTGTTTCACTTTCCACTGCATCATTTACACTCACGGTATAAACACTCTGGATGTTCTGAAGGAGCATTTCTCTATCAAGTACGGGAAGAAGTTTCATGTCATTTGTGGTTTTAATCTTTTCAATGTCAATATCCTTATAGAATTCCCTGTAAAATGGGCTCCGTTCGATGGCGTGATGAAGAAGCCGCTGTAATTCCTGATCCTGGTACATTCTCGTGTATTTTTCATTCAGGTATTGATGTTTCTCCAATTCGATCAGAAAAGAATAATAGATATTGCCGTAACGGCTGCGTGTTTTCCGGTAACCGTTCCAGCTGGTCAATATGTTTTGAAGGAAGATCGGTATTTTTTCATAAAACTGACTTTGCTGGATTTGCATCCGTTTACCTCCTAAACTTTTTTAATTCCGTTATACCTCTTTATCATTCATCATAAGTTATCCGGTCATAATTGTTTATTCACCAAGTCACTGATATAAAGCATCCTGGTATATCTGCCTTTATATGCGTCCAACATTAAAATTATCCACAGGACCATCCCTGCCGATATTAGAGCCATAGTCGAAATCCAACCGATAATCGGCAACGCTCCCAACAATAAATACACGCTCACAAAAACTACTGTAATATAAATTGATTGTAGGGCATGGTATCGGACAAAGTGGTTTTCACGTTCCATTATCAGCATGAGAAAGCCTGATATAAAACCAAATAAATAGGTTAGTGAACCTGCGACATTCTCCGATAGCCCGAAGGAAGTTTCCGCCGGCAACCGTATGTTGGAATTCGTTGGCCGCTTGAAAACAGTCTGGCATTCAAAATCCTGTATCCGCTTTTCTTCCGGCAATTTAAAATCATTTTCACCCACTCGGGTTCCTCCTTCACTCTTAATTCATATAAGCCAATACTACTCAGACAAGGTTAAAATCACGTTAAAAGAGATTTATTTTCTGATAATTTAGAAAATGACACTATTTATATATCACAAATAAGCTAAGGAACAACTCATCCTCAGCTAATTATATTTATGAGATTGAAATACAAGTTATTTTAACCTGTTCCTGTCAAATCAGTGAACTGTGAATTTATAGCCAAATCCTCTGACGGTATGTATGTATACCGGTTTGGCTGGATCTCTTTCCACTTTTCTTCTTAGATTGCTGATATGGACTTTGACAGTCTGGATATCTCCTTCCGAGTAATAACCCCATATACGGTCGTACAATTGCTCCGCTGTCCACACCCTGTTTGGTGTTTGCGCCAACAGCAACAGGAGCTGGAATTCCTTGTGATACAATTTCACCGGTTTTCCACTGACGAAAAGCTCCCGGGCATCCAGGTGAATTTGAAGATCCTCATATTCCAGCACAGCCAACTTACTCTCTTCTCCATTTGTCCAGCCATTGCGCCGCAGGATTGCTTTAATGCGGGCTTCAAGTTCATTGAAATCGAAGGGTTTGGTGATATAATCGTCCCCACCTGCTTCCAGTCCCTGGATTTTATGATTCAGGTCTTTCAGGTAACTGACAAAAAGAATAGGTACTTTCGTTTGGAGCCTGATCTGTTCACAGGTTTCCAGCCCGTTCATCCCAGGCATTTCTATGTCCATAAGAATTAAATCCACTTCTTCCTTTTCCAGTTGGTCCATTGCTTCGTAACCATCTTCCGCTTCAATAATTCGATATCCTTTCTTGATGAGGAATAGACGGATCAATTCACGGATGCCTTCTTCATCTTCGACTATCAATACAGTTGCCTCACTCATTCAATCACTCCTCCAGCTGATTTATATTGTCAAAGGCAATGCAACATAGAAAGTGCTTCCTTTCCCTATTTTGCTTTCAGCCCAAATTTCACCTTTATGCGAAAGGATGATTTCTTTGGCAATCGCCAGGCCAAGGCCGCTTCCCTGCTGCTTGTTCGGGACGTCCATTTTAAAGAACCTGTCAAAGATATGCGGCAGAATATCTTCTGAAATGCCATTGCCGGTGTCTGAAATCTTGATGATCAATTCACCGTCAAAGTTCTCGGGATCAAGGATTCCATCTTTTTTGTCCCTGCTGATAATTTCTGTGCTTATAGAAATTTTCCCGTCAATGGATGAAGTGTGTTTCACTGCGTTCCAGAGAATATTCGAAAAGACCTGGTCAATCCTGTTGACGTCGATTGACAGGAGATAGCCCTCCTGCAATTCTTCTGTGCTTGTTTCGATGTATTCAAAAACCCTTCCGCTCTGGGTAACATCCGCTTCCATTCCTTGAATTAGCCGTTCCTGCCAATCTGCAACCCGAACACTTTCAAAGCGCAATGTCATATTGCCCGATTTGTACTTTGCCAATTCCACAAGGTCTTCTGTCAGTCTCTCCAACATCAACAATTTGTTATGGATCATATCCAGGTAGCGCGGGTTCTTTTCGTCAATAATGCTTTCTTTGACAGCCTGGATATAACTGTGGATAAGAGTGATGGGCGTACCCAGTTCATGCGAAATTGTCGATAGCATTTCATTCCGGGATTTTTCCATTTCCTGTATTTCATCATTCACCGTAACCAGGTTCATATTTGTAATTTCAAGCGCCATTGTTCGTTCTTTTACATTGCGCTCCAAAAAGTAATTCAGACTCGTGATTTCCTGCGTCAATGTCCGGAGGTTTGAAAGAGTTTCGACCCGGAGTAAAAATTCTTCCTTATCACATGGCTTCAAAAGATAATCGTTAGCGCCGGCTGAAAAGGCATCCTTTTTCTCCTGCACCCCGGCCAATTCCGACAACATGAGAATTGGCAGTTCGGTCAAAGTATAATCCATTCGTATATGCTGGCATAATTCATTCCCGCTCATATCTGCCAGGAACCAGTCAACTACCACAAGATCGATTTCCTGATTTTCCAACAGCCTGATTGCCTCCAGCCCTGTACTGGTACCAAGAACAGAATACCCCTCCTGTTGAAGCTGATAAATCAATATTTTTCTATTGACTTCTTTGTAATCGACCACGAGTACACATATTTGTCCTGCACTCTTTTTGCGTGCTGTAACATTTTCCGCAACTTCAGCGGCACTGAGCTCTTCGATTGCGAAAATTTCTGTTTCTGCAGCCACCTCTTTCTCGTCTGCCCCATAGACGGGCAAAGTAAAACTGAAGGTTGAGCCCGAACCTACAGCTGATTCCACTTTCAACCAGCCTCCGTGCAACTCCACTAGACGTTTCGCAATGCTCAGTCCAATACCGGAACCACCCTTGTTTTCCAGTTGCCGGTCTTTGTTTTTATGGAAAGGTTCAAATAATTTTAAAAGTTGGTCCTGTTCAATTCCTTTACCGGTGTCCCTGACAGACACCAGCAATTGTCTGCCTGATTTTTTTGCTGAAATGACGATTTCTCCCGAGTCAGTGTGATTGATGGAATTCTCTACAAGGTTATAAAGAATCTGTCGAAACCTGTCGGGGTCTGCAATCGCCTCCGGAAGGTTATGAGAAACGGTTTCATAGAGACGTACATTATCATTTTTCATCAGCGGCTGACATATTTCGAGTACGTTTCCGATTAGCACATGGAGTTTCACAGGCTCCACATGAATATCAAGTGAATTTTGTTTAAGTTTGGAAAGATCCAGCATCGCATTAATCATATGCGCGAGTTTTTTACCATTGGAAACAATTGTTTCCAATTGTTGGTTTACAGTCGGGGAAATTTTAGCCGCATTTGATTCCTGCAAAGTTTCCGCGATGCCTATCATACCGTAAAGAGGCGTCCGGAGGCCGTGGGAAGTTATTTCCAATAATTCATCTTTCCGTTCGTTTGCGTGTTTAAGTGATTCCATCGCCAGCCGCTGGCGTTCAATAGCTTTTTTCTCCCTTTCCAGTTTCTCGTTAACAGCTGATGCCTGCTTGTCAGACAACGAAAATGCCGAAAGGAAAATAGAGGCTCCGACAGAAAGGTATACTGTGTTTTCTGCTTGAATGCTCAAAGGAAAAATCCCGAACAGCAGTAAAATTGCAATGCTCGAGCCCAACAGGAAAAGTACCGATCCTGCGGTATAATAACGCGCATATTTTAATCCCTTGTTCCAGCTTGCTACAGATACCCCGAGCATCAGTGCTGCACTGGCAAGCAATGTAAGAGGCAGGAACGGCATAATAATTTCATCGAAAATGAACAGCAACAGCATCAAAACTGCATTTGCTGCTATGAATATTTTGATGACCTTTCTTAAAGCCGGGAAATGTCGCCTTGTATCCAGGAAACTTTCTGTATAGAGAAGTGCGAATATACTGGTGATGCCGATATTCGCATAAACAATCTTTAAATTAAACAATGGTGTTTCCGGCCAAATATTGGACAATGTCAGACCTGCCATGGCAGAAAGACCGCAAAAGGCCGATAAGGCGAAAACAAGAAAATATAGATAACTCCTTTGCCGGTGTCTGACAAATTGGCTGAGGTAATAGATCGTGCCAACTATTCCAATACCTGACAACAGGCCAACTAATGCAGTAATAGCACGTGAATGGGACTGGAATTCATCTTTTTCCCATATTGTTAAAGGCAGTTGCAACGGTCCGTCAGATCTAACTTGCAAATAATAAGTCGTGTACTCCTGGTCGCCGAATTCAAGATCAAAAACATGATGGAGATGTAAATAATCTCTTTCAGAGACAGCTATGTCTCTTCCAGCCTCTTTTATTGAATACGTACCGTCACCAAGAGGAGTGTAAAGCACCACATTTTCAAGCCAGGGGACCGGCAATTCAAGAAGCCATTCTTTTTCTTCAGCTCTGTTTTTGACGTTAAATTGAATCCAATAAGCTGCTTCCGTAAAGCCCTTATTGACCACACCTTGTGCGTTTGGCATAAATCCCCATTGTACAGGCGGCATTGTTACATCTTCGATTGTGTAAGACTGCTTGTTGTCTTTCAGAATAAAAATCGATTGATCGATGTCCCTCTTATCCATCGAGCCGTTTAATATAATGGCACCGTCCGTAGTTGCCTGCTCGGAATTCTCTGTTCTTGGCGCAGCTAATAGAAACAATAGCAGCAACACCAGTGATAACTTTATGATCAACGGGTTTTCCCTATAAAGTCTGCTCATCTGCACACACCTCAAATATCTAAAAATTCCAATAATTAAAGTTGCTATATCAGTTTAATCAAAGAATGAACATGATAAACGTTTTGGCGCTGGAAGATAAGCTTTAGCTGAGAGAGTATCTGAGATATTGAGCTGCAAGGTACGACATTGACAATAATTTTAAAAAATCAAGAAAAATTATAATTAAAAATACATATAATGGTATTTTTTCAGGACTTGTAGTTATACATATCATACCATTAAGCATATAAAAAGTGAATATTTTTAATTCATAAAATTCAATCATTACTTTATTCCCACAAATTTTACAAGTCATACAAAAAAAACCGTCTGCAGGCATTAAACCTTACAAACGGTCGTTATCAAAATAGTGTTTTTTATAATTTTTTTCTTCATACATGGCCTTGTCGGCTTCTTTCAAGATGGAAGACAAAGTCGATTCAGGTTTAGGCATCGTCATTCCTATGCTCGTAGATATTTCCAGTACGGCATTTTCGAATATCCAGGGCAACTTCATCGCTTTCCTGATCTTTTCAACAACTCTCATCGCTGATTCAGGATTTTCTGCCCCAGGCAATAAAATGATGAATTCATCGCCACCCAGACGAGCCGCCAAATCTTCTTTACAAATTCCGGCTTGAAGCCTTCTGCCGAATTCTTTGATAACCGCATCGCCTGTCTCGTGTCCCCATTTGTCATTAATTCCTTTGAACTTGTCGATATCCAGCAGCAATACAGCAAATTCCTTTTTTTTTCTATGGTAATCCAATAACGTTTTTTCCAGGGACTCCTGGAAAAAACGCCGGTTTGGCATTCCAGTCAAGGGATCATGGTAGGCGAAAAACTCCAGCTTTGTTTCATAGTCTTTTTGCAAAGATACATCGCGAACAATCATGACCATGTGGCTGTAGGAATTATTGTCGTCAAAAACTGGGGTCCCATGCAATTCCGACCAGATCCAGTCACCTTTTTTATGGGCGACACGGACGCGCATCTTGCAAATTTCACCACTTTTAATAGATGAACTTAAAGTGCTGTAAAGCCCGTTCAGGTCATCTGGATGAATATTGTGGAAAGGCTCTTTGCCTTTATATTCTTCAGGAGTAAAACCAAAAATAGTTTCCAGTGATGGAGAAATAAACAAATATTCCTTTCGATGATTGATCAAAATGATCAAGTCATTGGCATTTTCCGCAATCACCCGGAAGTTCCTTTCACTTTCCATATACATTTCGACCATTTGATCCAATTCACGCATATCTTTAACAATCAAATAAAAGCCGGTTGTCGCTTCACGAATTTTTATGGGAATGAATTTCACCAAAACTCCGAGACGGGAATTGTTTTTCTGGCTGATGGTAATCCGGAAATTCGTATAAAACCCGTTTTTCGCTTTCCGAAAATTTTTCAATGTTCTTCTGCGATCTTCGGGGACAACAAAATCCAGAACACGCCGGCCGCTCAAATCTTCCATCGCCATTCCACTCAGCCTCAATCCAACAGGGTTTGCTCCTCTAATATGTCCATTTAGATCCAAAGTAAGAATTGCATCGGCATTATGTTCAAACAGGGAATGGTAATAGGAGCGGCTTTCTTCGAGTTTTTTCCACGCCTCCATACTTTCCTGTTTCGCTTCCACTTCGTTGGTAATATCCTGAACAATGCTGAAAATATGGGTGCAATCACCATCATCGTTTAACATGGGTGTGAGGCGGGTTTTAGAAAAAAGCAAATTTCCAGCGGGATCATAGTAACTGTCTTCATATACGATTTGATTTCCAGATTCCAATGCTTTTTTGTACTGGGAATATACCAATTCCGCCACCTCAAGAGTTTGTGTCTCAAAAAATGTCTTGTCTATTGCCGATTCATCCAATTCCGTCTTCTGCATTGCCGACTTGTTCAGGAATTCATAAAAAAACTCACCTTTTTCAACTCGGACGATAAAGACCATTTCCTGAACCCCATCCATTAAGGCCTTTTCAAAAGATAATGACTCCGCACCTTGAATCATATAACTGCCCCCCTCCCATGCCTTTGTTCCTGTTATATAAATCTTCGCTTGTATATCTTTATATAGTTTATCAGATTAAAGTTAAAATGTACCTATAGTCCCACTTTTTTTTTATAATTATGATTCGGTATTCTGTCTTCTTCTAAATATTTTATCTCAAATTCCTCTATTTCCAATAGTTTATCAAACTAATATCATGGAAACACGCACAGAAATTTTCTTTTAGAACCCCGACTTCTTCGGACTTTTCTCACCCTTCTGCCGCCAGCTCACATTTGTATCCCTAATATCACTGTAATAAAAGATTATTTTTAACTTTTATTCAGGATGACTCATTAAATCAGGATAAACATCAGCAATTTTTTCTTTTCCCTAAAACAAATGCACTTATTAAATTTCCCTGGAGACAAATCCATAAGCTGTCCAGCTCACTGTTCCTTCTATATAATAGTAGGAAAGGAGGCCATGCGCATGTGTCTGATTCTTTTTCAATACCGGCAACACCATAAGTATAAGTTGATTGTGGCCGCGAACCGGGATGAATTTTATGGCCGGCCTGCCGCGGAAGCTCATTTTTGGGTTGATCATCCTGACCTTCTCGCAGGAAGGGATTTACAGCAAATGGGAACTTGGCTCGGCGTAACCAAATCCGGCCGTTTTGCTGCATTGACCAATTACCGGGATCCTTCTCTTCCCGAAACAGGAAAAATCTCACGCGGTGCATTGGTAAAGGATTATTTGGCTGTGGATTCCCTGCCGGAAAATTTTTTGGAAGCAATCAAGCCCGAAGACTACACCGGTTTTAACATATTGCTCGGTGATCTGGATAATCTCTATTATTACAGCAACATTCAACAAGAAATCATTAAAATCTCTCCCGGCACTCACGGCTTAAGCAATCATTTACTCAATACTCCCTGGCCCAAAGTGGTTAAAGGCAAAAAAAGCATGGAAAGTTATTTGAACGATGCAAATGAAGTGGATCCTGATTCATTATTCGAGCTGCTGCGGGATTCGGAACAAGCCGCCGATCCACATCTGCCAGTTTCAGGCGTTGGCCTTGAATTCGAACGCATCCTGTCCCCAATATTCATCAAAACCCCGGAATACGGCACCCGCTCAGCGACTGTGCTGCTGGTTGATTATGATAATAATGTAACTTTTGCTGAACGTACGTATGAAAAAGGCGAATTCAGCAACCAGCAGCGTTTTCAGTTTTCTGTATCGTAAAAAGAAAGCGACATAAAAGGTGTTGACCTTTTATGTCGCCAGGCTGTCGAGAAACCGACAACTTCTCTAATCATTGCGCTCTAGGCGGAAGCTTTCCGCGGGGAGCCGCCTGAGCTTTCACTCGCGTTGAAAACCGATGCTCTTCACCACCTGTCGCTTTATTCTGGTTCTTCTGAGTAGAATTAGAGTGCCTACTTCTTGAAAAAAACTTAAAAAGATATTCCTTTATAGAAAGCAAACTGAGATATGGAGCAAAACAGCGCAGAGTTGACCGAAGCCTGCGAGGGCAACTCTTTGCGACGAAGCAGCGCAGCGATGCAGGAGCACGAGTTTTTAGTTAGCTCAGCGCAAGCCCCCAGGCAAGCAAGCTGTTTTGCGCAATATCGGTTTACATTTTATCTTTCTCAACAAGCTAGAGACATCAAAGTCCAAGACCTTCTATGTCGCAATATATTTCGGAAATCCTTTTTAATTCATTCGAACTCCACCGTCATGCTGTTGAGCAGACGTTTGTATTCCTCGTGCCAATGCTGCCACTCGTTTTCGCGGTTAATTTTTCTATCATCAAGAATCGCTCCGATGACATCCAGGCAGACATGCCAGCCCGCTAAGTCTTTGGCAGTCTGAGGTGTGACGCGCTGGATTGTTTCCACAAGGCGAAGTACGCTTTCCCCGTTTTTCTTTTCCACTTCAAATCGCACATGATCCTCCCACCACTCGAAAGCGAGGACATGCCCTTCTTCGTAATCGGTGATTTTTAATTCCTCTGACTTTCCTTCTCCCATATCAAAAGTCAGTTTCCCATCTTTTCGGCTTCACCTATCCGCAATTCATCAAACCATTGCGCCAAACGGCTGTTGTCTGTCAGCATGTTCCAGACACTGTCTGTATTGTGATCCAAAGTCCGTTCAAATACTGCCTTATAGCCTTCATCCTGTTGCGTGATTTCTGCGCGCATCATCATTCCTCCAATATCAACATTTTAATTATCCAATATCTTCTACGGATATTGTAACAGAATTTTGGGTATACAAACTCCAGGGAGTGAAGCAAATGAGATTAGGATATGCATGCATGAACACAGAGTTGAAAAGCGTTTTTCGGACTTTGCGGCTTGCCACTGCTCAATCAGAAGGCGTTGAAAAGATCAAAGAACTGACTTTGAAAAACATGCAGACGACACTTGACATCATCAATTGGAATCTTGCCAATGATATTTATTTTTACCGGGCATCCAGCTCCATCGTGCCGCTTTCGACACATCCGGTAAACACCTGGATCTGGTGGGAAGACCCTGATTTCCTGTTTATTGCCGGCCAGATTCGTGACATTGTTGAAACACATCAGATGCGTGTTTCAGTTCACCCGGGACAATACACTGTGTTGAATTCACCAAGACCGGAAGTCGTTGAAAAAGCTATTGAAGACCTCATTTACCACGAAAAGCTGATTTCTTTGATGGGCGGCAACGACATAATCATCCATACCGGTGGAGCTTATGGCGATAAGGACAAGGCCAAAAAGCAGTTTGCAGAAACTTATCTGGCATTGCCGGAATCCGTCCGTGTACGCGTCCGCCTTGAAAACGACGATAAAACCTTCACCATACGTGATGTTTTGGATGTCCATAAAATGTGCGGCGTTCCGATCTGCTTTGATATCCATCATCATAATTGCAATAATGACGGAACAGCGCTCGATTTTGCTGAGATCTTAGCTACCTGGAAAGGTTACGGCACACCGAAAATCCATATCAGCAGCGGCAAGGAAGGTTTCACGGATCTTCGCCATCACGAGCTGGTGTCAGAAAAAGATTTTGACGAATTATTAATGTTGCTTGGCGGCACCGATGCGGATATCATGTTCGAAGCCAAATTAAAAGAACAATCTGTATTGCCGTTTCTTAAAACATTGGATGAAAAGGCAAAGAAATAAACTGAAATGGAAAACCGGCTGAAAAGAGCGTTGCCGCTCTTCAGCCGGTTTTAATCGTTTCAAGCTATTATTCCAATTTGGGAAAGACCAGTTTGAATACTGTACCTAACCCTTTTTCGGAATCGACGATAATCGAACCTTTCATCTGATGAATGACACTGTATGTGACCATCATGCCGAGCCCTGTGCCTTTTACTTTGTTTGAAAAATAAGGTTCACCGAGACGCTCGACTTCCTCTTTTGTCATGCCTACACCGCTATCGGCCACTTCGACGAAAATTTTTGAAGTGGTGGCTTTGATGCGGACATTCAGTTCACCGCCATCCGGCATCGCTTCCACACCGTTTCGGATGATATTCACCATGGCCTGCCGGAATTTTTGCCGGTCTCCACCTATACTCACTTCTTCTTCAGCTCGATGGCAAAAGAGTTCGACGTCCTTGCTGTTTGCGTATGGACCGAGAATTTTCAGGACACCGCAAACTTCATCATTCGCTGACATCCGGTCCAGTTCACCATAAACGGGCTTGGCATAAATCAGGTAATCGTCAATCAGGCTTTCAGCTGCATTGATTTCGTTCAATATTGTATCGTGGAATTCAAGCTGTTTTTCACGGCTGTAATCATACATCTGCATCAGCTGAATAAAACCTTTGATGCTCTGTATGGGGTTTCGCAGTTCATGGGAAACGGCTGCGGCAAAATGGCTGACGCTTTCCAGCTTTTCATGCTTCATCAATGTATTAAGGAGAAGTTCCTGCCGAACGATATGTTCAATCAGCAAAGCTGTCAGAACAATCATCATTCCCTGATTCAGCATCAGCATCAGCCATATTCCGATTATATCGTGTATCGGGTCACCGAAAAGTATATTTCCGGCAAACATATTAAACATAAAGGACAAGAGCGAAATAGCAAAAACAGTGGCGACTTTCATCCCCCGTTCCATCCGCATATAAGCGGGACGGAGGAACGGTACGCCGGCTGCAATGACAAATTGGTTAAGGATGGCGATATACATGCCGTCTCCACCAATAATGATTCTGCCTATTGCTGAAACCAGAAACAGCACAGCCGAGATGACAGGTCCACCGTAAAGTGCACCCACAATCATCGGTACCTGCCGCAAATCGAATATATATTCCTCCGTGAGGAATTGATAGGGAAATACCATACACAGGATGATCGATATTGAAAACAGGATTGTCATTGTTATCCGATAATCGACAAAGAAATTGCGTTTTCCTGCTCCGGCCAGCATTTGATAAAGCACAATCGGAAAAATGATAAAAAATATATTATTGATCATGCCGGTCATCATTTCGAACAAATTCAGCACCTGCTTTCAAATGGGCTTACGCGGAATTTATTATACAGTAATTCAAGGGACGAGGAACTTATTTCCGCAAATTAAAATTTTCTCGTTTCAATCCCTGTTCAGGAAAGTTTCGCTCTCTTTAATCTTTTTCAATACCCTCTCCCTCTTCTTTTTCATGCCGGCAACCGAAATGCCATACAGCTCAGCCAGCTGTTTGATGCCTTTGTCTTCGACAAATAATTCGTTCAGCAATTGCCTCTCCTTATTCTTTAAATTGATTTTCAACAGCCATTCCGGCAGTTTTTCAGCCGGTTCCGGCATTGCAAGGCTTTCGAAATGTTCTCCTTCAGACAATAGAAACAGCTTGGCATATCTGCCTTCCCGAGCCAATTCGTCAAGCATTGCCCCGTGAACAGTCCGGAAAGCGAAAGGGGTAAAGTCCCCTTTGTCTCCGTCATATCTTGACCAGGCTTGCCAAAGTGCGAGCTTACCGACTTGCCGATATTCCTCGTGATCGCGGTAGATATGCAATTTCCGGATGAGTGCTGAAATCATTGGTGCATATTGTTCTTCGACATCATTAAAATCTTCAAATTCACTGACATTTCCCATTATAGATATTCCTTCTGAACGTTCGTTTATTCCCGGGTAAATTCAGAATAGAAGAAGCCGCTTATACAAGCCACTTGGTGATTCGACTGTTTGCTCCTGCAAAACAACCGCTTTGGCTGATAGAGAAATTTCATTTCAGACCGCGAATCGACTGCAAACTTAAATTGTTATCACAGATAGTTTCCCTATGAAATTCCGGCATATTTCCCGGGAAATTAAAACACCGGCACGCAGATTGTTGTCTGCGTGCCGGTGTTTTAATTTATATCAAGCTGCGATGTCCCGCATCAGCAGAAAAGCAACCTCAACAATGTCGCTCTGGTCATGGCTGCCTTCGTTCGTTTGGTACTCGAAAAACTCAAAGCGGCCATTCCAAATCTCCGTTTCCCCTTCATATCGTTTATCGAGTTCCAACCCTTCGTCCTCAGCCCATTTCTCCAAAGCATAGGATGTATCATCCAAATACTCGGTCGTCCCTTTGTGAACAGCAAAGGCATATGACCCTCCGGGAATAAAGCTGGCAACTATCCGTTCATCCCCTGAAATCATGCGTTCCACGGGTATACCCACTTCCAGACTGAACTTCTCTTCCACACCGCCCATTACCCAATACCGGCAAAATGGCTGGCCAGCGGGTTCGATCTTCCTGCGCTTCAGCCAGCTGTATACTTCTTCAACTAAAGCGGCTATTTCTCCACGGTCCAATATTTCCATTTCTACAGGAATTGCGATGTATGGCTTTTCTTCTTTTATCTCCACTTTCTGCCCTTCAAACAGTCTCTGCGTCATTTTACCTCCTCCTCCCCTTCCTTCAGATCAACATATCCGCATAATCTTTTATGGTTAAAATACCCTCTTTACTAAAAGTTAGTCTTAATATGAATGTCGCTGCTTTTCCAAAACCAGTCACAATATCTACATAATATTTCCTGATTGCCAAATTGACTTTGGAGGCGTAAAACCATATGCTTTAACTAATGACCAGACAGTCACTTTTGGTGACCCGGTAGTTACAAGGAGGAATCCAATGAATAAAAAGACAGATTTGATGAATGCCGCAGTTCATTTATTTTCAATAAAAGGCTTTCACCAAACTTCGGTTCAGGAAATTGCCCAGGCTGTGGATATTTCAAAAGGAGCGTTCTATAAACATTACGATTCCAAAGAAAGCCTGTTGATCGGCATTCTGAAACGTTACCAAACGGAAACGCTGGCAGAAATGGAACGGCTTTACATTTCTGAAGACCTCGGACCGAAAGAAGCATTTACTAAAAAGTTGGCATTTGAGCTTGAAAGCGTGCTTGCTGATCGTGATTTTTTCATAATGGTTTTCAAAGACATGCCAACTGGCGATAACGAACACTTGACTGCTTTGATGCAGGAGATGCGCAGTTCGTCTTCCAAATTCCATCAAAAGAGCCTTCTCGAAGCCTTCGGTACAGACATCGAACCATTTCTGGAAGATTTGACGATTGTCGTGGAAGGCATTTTAAAAGAATATATGATTACAATCATACTGGATAACCGCCAGGTATCCATGGACAAACTGAGCCGCTTTATCGCCTCCTCCATTGAAGCAATTACGGAACAACTGAATGGTATGGAAGCGGTTTTTACAGCTAAAGATGCTGGTGGTGAGTTATCCATCAATAGCCTTTTCGCCGATATGGAAACGAAAATTAAGCTGTATTCAAAAAACACAACACCATTGCTGGGATCGCTCGATTTATTGCGTCAGGAACTCCAGCAGAAGGAGCCGCGCGACTTTCTTGTTGACGCGCTTACCGCTTACTTGATGCAGGAAAAACAAATTGAAAAAGAAATTCTTCTATTGAAGAATCATCACTGAGGAGTGTCCTTGTTGAAAAAAATTATCGATTTTTCATTAAATAATAAGTTCGCCATATGGATTTTGACCATAATGGTCGTCGTGGCAGGACTTTATGCCGGATTGACAATGAAACAGGAATCGATCCCAAGCATCACCTTGCCGGCAGTTACGGTTGTCACAGTTTACCCTGGCGCCGCACCTGATGAAGTTATGGAAGAAATTACGATTCCAATGGAACAGCGGATCCAGAATATGAATGGCGTCGAATTGACCACGTCGTCATCGATGGCAAATGCGTCAACCATCCAGGTCCAATACGCTTTTGAAGTGGACATGGACGAAGCCACACGGGAATTGGAAGATGCCTTGTCGCAGATTTCAATTCCGGATGCAGCTGAAGAACCGCAAGTATCCCGGCTGAGTATAGATGCTTTCCCGATTCTGACGTTAAGCATCAGTAACCCGGGAAGTTCTTTGGAAGAATTGACTGCCACGGTGGAAGACAATGTCCTTCCTATGCTTGAAGGAGTCGAAGGCTTATCGGACGCGCAAGTTTCCGGTCAGCGCATGCAAAAAGTCAACATGACTTTTGATGATGCAGCATTGACTGAGTACGGATTGACACAGGAAACGATCCAGCAATTGATCCAGGGCTCCAATCTTACGTTCCCGCTCGGTTTGACCGAATTTGACGGCGAAGTGAAAAACCTGGTCATTGACGGCAATATTACAACAGTCGAGGATTTGCGGAACCTGCAGATTCCAGCAATTCCGCAACAGACACAAGCTCCTGATGGGGGTATTCCGGGTGAGACCCCGTCTGTTCCCGGAGAAACTCCGGCGGCGCCGGAAGTGCCGGCTGAAACACCGGCTGCAGCAGGTGTACCAACAATAGCCTTGAGTGAACTGGCAGAAATTGAAGTCGTCAGTGAAGCCGAATCGATTTCACGTACAAATGGTGAAGAATCAATTGGCATATCCATCGTTAAGGCGCCGGATGCCAATACAGTGGAAGTCGCCAATGACGTGAAAGATATCATCGCTGATGCTGAAGAAAACTACGGCTTGACTATAGCAACAACTTTTGATCAGGCGGAACCGATCGAGCATTCTGTCGAAACGATGCTCAGCAAAGCCTTTTTCGGAATCCTGTTTGCTGTCGTCATCATTTTGCTGTTCTTACGCAGCTTTAAAACGACACTTATTTCCATCATCTCGATTCCTTTATCTTTATTGATGGCAATTTTCTTATTGAACCAGATGGATATCACGCTGAATATCATGACGCTCGGCGCATTGACTGTCGCAATCGGACGGGTTATCGATGACTCCATTGTGGTCATTGAAAATATTTACCGCCGCATGGGCTTACGTGGCGAAAAACTGCGCGGCAAAGAATTGGTCCGTGAAGCAACACGGGAAATGTTCCTTCCGATTTTCTCATCAACAATCGTAACAATTGCGGTATTCCTGCCGTTGGCACTCGTCAGTGGACAAATTGGCGAACTGTTCCTGCCATTCGCCCTTGCAATGGTTTTCGCATTATCTGCTTCATTAATAGTGGCAGTAACGATAGTACCAATGATGGCGCATTTGATGTACCGCAAGCAATTGCATAATCTGGATGCCAATAAAACAGTGAAGAAAGAACATAAACCTGGCAAAATGGCTTCAGGTTATAAACGTGTATTGGAATGGTCTTTAAACCATAAAATCATCACGTTCGGCGGAGCATCTGTCCTTCTTGCCGCAAGTATGTTCCTGTTACCTGTTATCGGCGTTACTTTCCTTCCGGAACAGGAACAGAAGATGGTCATGGCAACTTACAGTCCAGAACCAGGGCAAACACGGGAAGACGTTGAAGGCGTCGCACTCGATGCTGAAAACTCAATCGACGGCCGTGAAGGCGTTACTTCGTACCAATACTCGCTTGGCGGAGGCAATCCGATGGTAGCAATGGGCGGAGGCGGAGATAATTCCGCATTATTCTATATCGAATATGATTCTGATTTTGAAGACTTCAGCAATGAAAGCACTAAATTGATCGAAGACCTGAATGATTCCACTGAATCCGGCGAATGGGCCAGTATGGATTTTGCTGCAATGGGCGCAACCGGCCTTGAACTGTTCGTTTATGGTGATAATTTAGAAGACATCCAGGCAGCCATCGATCAAATCCAACCCCTCATGGAAGAGCACGAAGGCCTGGAAAATACAGAATCGAGTTTGACTGAAGCGTACGATCAATTTACATTAGTAGCGGATCAGCAAGCCTTGAGCGAAAATGGCTTGACCGCCGCCCAAATCGGCATGGCATTAAGCGATGTCGGTGAAGCTCCTGTCCTGACGACAGTGCAGCATGAAGATAACGAGATTAATGTTTATATTGAAACGGAAGAAACTGAGTACAATGGCATCGACGATGTAACAGGTGTCGAAATTCCAACCGCACTGGGAACTACAGTTACAGTTGGCGATGTAATGGAAGTCGAAGAAGGCAGATCTCCTGATACAATCAATCGCAGAGACAGCCAGATGTACGCTTCCCTTTCTGCAGAGGTACTCGGCAATAATGCAGCTGAAATTACAGCCCAAATTGATGAACAAGTTGCAGATCTTGATTTGCCATCGGGTGTATCGACCGATCAGGGCGGTATTACAGAACAAATCAATGAATCGTTCACCCAGCTTGGCCTTGCAATGCTTGCTGCCATCGCTATTGTTTACTTTGTATTGGTTGTGACATTCGGCGGAGCACTTGCTCCATTTGCCATCCTGTTCTCATTGCCATTCACTGTAATCGGTGTATTGGTAGCCCTGTGGGTCACTGGAGAAGCTTTGAGCGTCAACGCGTTGATTGGTGTCCTGATGCTGATCGGTATCGTGGTCACCAACGCTATAGTCCTGATTGACCGGGTTATTCACATGGAACAGGCAGGGCTCTCGACACGCGAAGCCCTTCTCGAAGGCGGCGTTACACGTCTCCGTCCTATCCTGATGACAGCACTCGCAACAATCGGTGCGCTGATCCCTCTTGCAATAGGTGCAGAGGGCGATGGTGGCGGTTTGATTTCCCAAGCACTGGGCATCACCGTTATCGGTGGATTGATCAGCTCCACCTTGCTGACATTAGTCATCGTACCGATTGTTTATGAAGTGACAGCGAAGTTCAGACGCAAAGAAGCAAATTAAAGTTTAATTTTAAGTTCAAGAGCAAGATGGATGGAGCCCTCCGGTCGGAGGGCTCCTATTTTTGTGGGTAATTATAGTGTGAGTCGTTTTTACGGTAGTGTATAAGTGGTTAGCACCCTGTTTAATGGTGAATCTAAAGGTAATTATTGGGTGATTTTTTGTGACCGCAACTAAATTCGTTATTTCCGCAACAAAATGATTGATTTCCGCAACTAATCGGATGATTTCCGCAACTAATCGGATGATTTCCGCAACTAATGTATGGGAAAGCGCAACTATCCGAAAGTATATAGGAAATATTATACATTTATTTTTCAATTTCTCTCACCAGAGTTAAATTTCTTTCGAATCGCACCCCAAACTCCTCTAACCGCACCCCAAAGCTCTCAAATCGCACCTCATGTAACGCCAAAAATAATTATAGAAAATATTTCCAAAACCTACTATCTACTCTTTCCCTTTAACAACCCTATCTCGCTCCACATCAAAAAAACCGATCAGCCCCTTAGCCAACCGGTCATTTCCATTAGATTCTCTACGTGCTTCATTTCTTCCGCAAATGCTCCAGCACCACTTCATCAATCAGCCGCTCATCTGTCCAGCGGTCGTCGAAGTTTTCGCGCAATGTGAATGTTTTCAATGCTTCTTTCACGGTTTCATTGTAGCCGGTGTGGTCCACAGTATCGAGCATACCCAGGCGCACTAGATGGCCTTTGATCTCCTCGAAAAGTTCGCCTTCGATAGCGAGCTGTTCTTCGGTGCTTTCACCGAAAACTTTATGAAGTTCGTACAAGCGCAATAATTCCTCGATTGGCTCGGGATGGTCGTCGACACGCAAGTCCACTTTGACATCATTATAGCCACCGTACCCCGCACCTTCCTGCAGGACATATACTGCAGCGGATTGTTTGCCGCGGCTGTCTCCGCCTGCATGCTGAGCAGCAGCCAATGCTTTGATCAGGCGTTCGGCCAGTGGATCAGTCGATTGTTCGAACGAATTGCTCATCGCCGATACGGTTTCTTCACTGACGAGGATATTTCCCTGAGCTGAATGGTTTTTGCCGATTTTATGGCCCGCCCATTCAAAACATTCTTCACCGGTAAATGCGCTGGCTTCGCCGTCTGCATTGATGACAGCCACCTGGCGCAAATTGCGGCCCGGATCGTCTGCCACCAGTTTAGCGATGACTTCTTCCGGTGATAATCCTTTCTCGAGAAGTTCCAAACCCTCCGGTCCGTATTTCGTATTCGCCCATGACTGTGTCGCTACAGCACCGACATTCGCTTTTGCCCATGGTACCACTGCGCCAACTGCCAGAAATTTCGATTGAACGCCAACTCCCACTTCCCCTGTTTTCGGGTCTGCCCCCACTATGGAAAACGTCGCCACCAACTGCTCTTTTTTCATTTCCAATTCCCCCTTTATTTCAGTTTACCCTAATTTTCAAAATTTTTAATTGGAATCAACACAAAAATTGCCATAAAAAATTGCACCTGAACGATTCAGGTGCATCCGCGTCTATTGTAAATTATTTTTATCCGTCAAATTCATATACTGACCTTTTTCATTCCGTTTAACAATTTTCATAAACAAAAGAAGCAGCAGGAATAAAGCCGCTAGCGAAATTGCAATTGCAGGAAGAAAATTGCCGCCTGATGCTTCAGGAGCCGTTGCTTCGCTGGCAAATGCTGCCTGTGGAGTTCCGGACACGGAAAACTTCTCTTCTGCAAAAAATTCTTTCTTGTCTGCACTGCCTTTAATCAACAGCACATATTTCCCTTCTTCGAAAACATGCCCTTTCAGATCGACCGGAAAACGAATGTCGGATTTAGGCGCCATTGCGAAAGAATCTATAACTCCATTCAATATCGTTTCTCCGTCTTTGTCCATAATTGTGTAAGTGCCTTGAACATTTTCCAGGACCGTCGAGTTTCCATTCGCTACTTTCATCGTCAGCAGGTTTTGACTGCTATCGAATTGCGCTTTGCCCAGCGAAAAGCCGGCCGCCGAATTTTCAGGCATATTCACCTTCACTGCCACAAGCTGTTGGCCAAGTTGTTCAAATGTATAATTGCTGCCGCCATCATTTAGTGGCTCCATGGAAAGCTCCTGACTATTATTCGCGGTAGTCAGCATAATACCTCCAAGAAGTGTACCGCTTGCATCCCATGGAACATCAAAGTGATAATGCACAATTTCAACTGTGTTAGCAGGAATCTTAATGGTTTCCTGTACAATAAGCAGATCTGTCAAACGGGGATGGTCTTCTTCATCCAAGTCTGCATTTGCACTGTACAGAATTCCACCCGTTTCTGCTGTCCAGGCGTCCACAGTTTCAGCATTCAATTCGATAGGTTCGTCACTCGTATTCGTAAGTCGGAAATTCAACGTTATTTGCTGACCAGGTCCGGCATCGACATTAAAATACCCTTCAGAAAAACTTTGCTGGCCTTCTGCAGGCAGCAACTCGACTTCGAAATCATTTGCGGAGTCCGCCGCATTAGCTGATATTGGTATTAAGATCATCAGGAAAATAAGTATTAGAACACGTGAAGACATAATGTTCCTCCAGTAAAATTATTCTTACAAAAAATAAAAAGTTGCGTCGACCTGACACAACTGCGATTCCCATGTAATTGTAAGTAAAGCTAAGCAAATCAAGGAAGGTTGTAACTGACCATAATCAGTTTAAATACCTTTTCTTATATATTACAATTATATTACAAGTTCTGTTACAGTAAATCAAGCTTTTTACCCATTTTCTGTTATGTTAAACATATTTGTGTGATATTCACTAAAGATAAAAGTGCAAAAATAATTATCTGAATAATATAAAAACTTATTTTTTATTCAATTAAAATATGGTATAATAAAATTAACCTAATTTCCGTCTTTTCCTGTGTCAATTATGTAATTACATAGATAATATTACCCGAAATTTTTATACATACGCTAAGGCAACCCATTAGTGTAAATAAAAAAAGGGGTGAGTATAGTGGGCACGAGAATTTTTAAGATTGCGGCAGCCATACTATTGGTCTTAACCAGCCTGTTTTCTTTCAGCGGCCAGTCTGAAGCAGCCAGTTCAACTTTTATAACGAAAGGCAACACTACCAGCAAAGTTGTGGCGCTGACATTTGATGATGGAGCGGACGGAACGAACATCAACAAGATTCTGAGCATCCTTTCCACACATAACGTGAAAGCGACATTTTTCCTTACAGGTTCCGGCGCAGAACATCATCCGCAGGGAATCAGGAATATTGCTAACCAGGGCCACCAACTGGGCAATCATTCCTATAACCACCCGGATTTCAGAACATTGACAGCCACCCAGATGAAATCACAGCTCGACCGGACAGAAACGATTATTCGGAACTTGACCGGCAAAACAACTAAGCCGATTTTCAGAGCGCCATACGGCTACACTAATGCCAGCGTCCTGTCCGGAGTTGGCGCAGCTGGATATGGCTACACCATTCACTGGAATATCGATACCATTGACTGGCGCGGTGATTCTGCAACGACAATCACCAATAAAGTGGTGAATAATATTGTTCCCGGGTCCATCGTTCTGATGCACACAGGAGCCGGCGCAACAGGCACGCCAACTGCATTGCCGAACATCATCACCCAGTTAAAAGCGAAAGGCTATTCATTTGTGACGATATCCCAATTATTGAAATCGCCTTCTGCCCCGCCAGCAACCGGCACCAAATATACCGTTAAGGCTGGAGACACCTTGTACGGAATTGCTCAACGTTTCAACACGACAGTTGCCAAAATCGCAGCCGCCAATAATATTCCAAACATCAATTTTCTGAGCATCGGCCAGGTCCTGATCATCCCAGGCACCACCGGGACAACACCAACACCGCCGCCAGCCACAAGCGTTAAGTACACGGTCAAAGCGGGAGACACTCTTTATGGAATCGCCCAGCGTTACAACACCACCGTCGCCAAAATTGCAGCGGCTAACAATCTGCCAAATGTCAATTTCCTGCGCATCGGACAAGTTCTGGTCATCCCGGGCGCCACTACGACACCACCGCCAGCCACCAGCGTCAAGTACACAGTCAAAGCCGGAGATACGCTGCACAGCATTGCAGTCAGATATAATACGACTGTCGCCCGAATTGCAGCCGCCAGTAATATCTCGAATGTCAATTTACTCAGCATCGGACAGGTGTTGACGATTCCTCGATAAGAAGAAACGGAAACTGGAAAAAAAGGCCAAGCACGCGGTATCACGTGCTGGCCTGTCTTCTTTTATTACCGCGAACAGCGGCTATAAGCAAAACCATTGGAACTCTTGGATCTCAACATTTCCAATCACTTAAAGCAGGGTTGCAATGGACCGTTCCCGAAGCAGCTTTTTCATCATTTCTTCCACTCTTCCACCATATTCCTCATGGTCCAAAGCAAACTCCATTTGAGTCTGGATAAACCCGAGCATTTCACCCACATCATATCTTTTCCCTTCAAAATCGTAAGCATAGATGCTCTGTAATTCGTTCAGTCCCTGGATGGCATCCGTCAGCTGGATTTCGCCACCAGCCCCAACTTCCTGTTTATCAAGAAATTGAAAAATTTCGGGTGTAAGTATATACCTGCCCATAATTGCCAGGTTGGAAGGCGCCGTTCCTTTAACAGGTTTTTCAACCATATTTCTGACTTTATAGCAGCGGCCATCAACTCCAGCCGGATCCACAATTCCATAGCGGTGAGTTTCATTTTCATCCACTGACTGTACGCCAATGATGGAAGAGCCGATTTCCATATATTGATCGATTAATTGCTTCAGACAAGGCTTCTCCGAACGGATAATATCGTCACCCAACAATACGGCAAATGGTTCATCTCCGATAAATTTACGGGCAGTCCAAACTGCATGCCCTAATCCTTTCGGTTCTTTTTGGCGAATATAATGGATTTCGACCTGGGAAGAATCCCGTACTTTTTCCAGTAATTCAAACTTCCCTTTTTTAATCAGGTTTTCTTCAAGTTCGAAATTATTATCAAAATGGTCTTCAATCGCCCGTTTGCCTTTCCCTGTAACTATTATGATGTCTTCTATTCCTGACGCCACCGCTTCTTCCACAATATACTGGATGGTCGGTTTATCAATAATTGGGAGCATTTCTTTTGGCATGGCTTTTGTCAGCGGCAAAAATCTTGTTCCGAGACCTGCAGCAGGAATGATCGCTTTTCTAACTTTTTTCATTTCATCTCCCCTTCCAGTTCCAGTTAAACTGCATCATTTCAACCTTAATTCATAAAAGTTTTTATTACTTCATTTCCTTTTGAATCTTCAGCCTCATATACTACATTCTCCAGAAAGCCATCAGGAAATTTTCTTGACCTTTTCAGCAGTCAATTCACCTCTGCAATAATTTCGATTTCCGCTTCATTTCCACTATATCCATGAGGATTCATGGATTGCCATCTCCAGGCATCTTCACACATTTCCAATAGATTTTTTTCCGCCTTCCATAACAGACGCTTTTTTGCTTTTTCAGGACTGGCATAGCAAACCGCTATGTCACCGTCACGTCTATCAACCACCTGATATGGTATATTCACAGCTGAAGCCAGAGTAAAAGCCTTAATCAGCTCGAGTACACTGTATCCCTTTCCGGTTCCTAAATTGAATGTTTCAATGCCCGAATGGCCCGCAAGGTATTCCAACGCCTTCAGATGCCCCTTCACTAAATCTGTTACATGGATATAATCCCTGATTCCCGTGCCATCTGGTGTGTCGTAATCTTCACCGAAAACTTGCAGTAACGGCCTTCTGCCTATGGCGACTTGGGTGATATAGGGCATCAGATTATTTGGACTCCCAGTTGGATCTTCTCCGATCCTCCCACTTATATGCGCCCCGATAGGATTGAAATAGCGAAGTATAGCTATTTTCCAGAATGGGTCTGACTTATATAGATCATGCAGGATTTCCTCAATCATTAATTTGGTTCGGCCATAAGGATTGGTGGCACCAAGAGGGGAATCCTCATCTACAGGTCGATTATCTGATGGCTGGTATACGGTTGCAGATGAACTGAAGACAAGTTCCCGGACATTAAATTGACTCATTATTTTGCAGAGGTTTAGCGTACCTGAAATGTTTTTTTCGTAATAATGCAAAGGAGTGGAAACTGATTCATTAACTGATTTCAGTCCTGCAAAATGCATTACCGCTTTAATATCATGCCGACGGAAGATATTCTCCAATTGTTCTATATCCATCAGGTCTGCATGATAGAATTCAAACTCTTTCCCAGTCAATTCCTTAATTCTCAGGATTGCTTCTAAACTGCCGTTGACCAAAGAATCCAAAATCACGATGTCATAACCGTTTTCCAATAATTCCACCGCAGCATGGCTGCCTATATATCCTGCACCGCCCGTGATTAATATCATTCATGCCCCTCCATTCCTTGTTCCATCCGCAGAAAAACGTGTCTTATGTTCTGTAGCGGTTCCTATTCCGCAAAGAAAATTGAAAACATAACTTTTTGCCGAGGGATCAATTTGCTTTTCCAAGTGGTAAGATACTCTCCGGTTTTTTGACTTGTCATAAACCAGCCGTAATATTATATAAATTCTTTTTTTGTATAAACGCTTCTCACTTATCAATATTCGCAGCCTGTCTTTAGAAGTGATCTCTCTGAATAAGCTCAATTCCTGCAAACTCTGGAAAATGTATTCTTTTTGCCCGGATTTGATTGCCTCATGGAATAAATCTTCATACTGGTATATATAGAAGAGTTTGCGCTCTGGCGGGTCCAGTCTGTCTATTGTATTTTCAAATTTAAGCATGTAAAATTTCTTTAATTCCCTGAATTCACTGTAATTCGAAGGATTATTCACTCCGTCCTTGACTTTGCCTATCATAATCTCCTCAAAATTAAGGACTTTGAAATCTTCCAATATTCTAATCATGAATTCTATATCCTGATGGCGGATGAACCTATCATCGAATCCTCCCACAAATTCAACGGCTTTCCGGCTTAAAAAAAAATTACTTCCAGTACCCAACGTATTGCCATCCAATAGAAGTTCTCTCTGTGTCAAAGGCCATACAGGTCGTACAATACTGTTGTAACTGGATTTATCAATAATGACGACTCCACAATAGATCCCTTCATATTGAGGATTAGCTTTTAACAGAGCCAGGCACTTTGCGATGCGGGACCGATGGTAAAAGTCATCATCGTTCAGAAAGCATATATAGCTTCCCAATGAAGCTGCAATTCCTGTATTGCGGGCAGCGGCGCTAATTTTATTCATTGAATGTTTTATATATTTAACACTTCTGAATTTGTTGTAATTCTTCATTACCTCTTCCGTCTGATCCCGTTCACTTGTTCCAGGCTCGTTATCATCTACCACTATCACTTCCACCGATTTATAGGTCTGCTCAAGAACACTGTCAATAGCACGGGATAAATTTTTCGCCCCATTAAACGTTGGGATGATTACACTTACTCTGGATTCCATTCAAATCTTCTCCGTCCCCAATTTCCATTTCACCTTCTCTGCCACTCTTTGAATCTTGTTGTTTAATACCGGTGATCTTGTTTTATCAGAAGAGGCGACATCAAAATAGGCACCCACGGCCATAATTAATGTCACATCCAATTCATCAAAATAATGTGATATCCAACTTTCCTGCGCCGGCACTCCCATACCTACCAGCAACAAGTCCGGCTTAACTTGATTGATATCTTTCAGAACTTCTATCGGATCTGTAAAAAATCCATTGCAGCTCCCCGACAGTATTATGTCAGGAAATTCACTCATAATTTTTACTCCTGCCTTCTCAGCAACTCCCGGATTCCCACCAAGCAAATACAAGCTCATTTTCTCCTGATTGAGAATCTTCAGCACATCAGGGGTGAAATTAATTCCGTTCAAGCTTTCTTTCCTCGAATTGCTAAATGCCCGAGCACCTAATTCAATCCCGATTCCATCATTTAATATAAACTCTGCTGCGTTCAGGTTTCTTAAATAACCCGGATTTTTCCTGGCGGCATTGTAACAATGGGCGTTCAGGAAAAAAATGCGAGTTTTCAGCTGTGTTACCAATCGAAAGTGCAGTTCTTCCAAAATATCTTGTTTTTTTGCCGTGACAAGTTTGATATCCCCTATTTTCCTGAAGTTTTTTTCATCAAAGTTCCACACTTCGTGGTTAAAATCCAGCATTTGGCTGCTCCTCCATTCAACAGGCGTCTTTTGAGCCAAACAATACAAAAACAGTTTTAAATATCAACTTCAAGTCAACAATAGTATTTCTTTCCTCAATGTATTGCAGGTCCATTTTCACCCATTCATCAAAACCAATGCTGCTTCTGCCACTCACTTGCCAATAGCAGGTAAGGCCGGGAGTTACAGCGAGTCTCTGGAGTTCGAAATCTGTGTATTTTTCAACTTCATCAGGAAGAGCAGGCCGTGGCCCCACCAATGTCATTTCACCTTTCAGGACATTAATAAGCTGTGGCAACTCGTCAATGCTTGTTCTTCTGATAAACGATCCGACTCTCGTCACTCTCGGATCGAAGCGAATTTTGAATACCGGCCCCGAAGCTTCATTTTTGTCAATTAATGACGCCTTAAGGGCTTCGGCGTTACTGACCATCGAACGAAATTTATACATATTGAACAATTTACCGTCTTTGCCGACTCTCTGCTGTTTGAAGAAAATCGCTCCATGAGGGTCTTCCAATTTGATCATCAGCATTACAAGTGCCAACATCGGAGAAAGCACTGCGATTCCTATGATTGAAATGAATAGATCCATGAACCTTTTTATGTGCGGATAAAATGATACGGATTTTTTCTTTTCAACCACTTCAGAAACTTCGGGCATCCCCATTGTTAAATCTTCTGACATTGTTTTAACTTCCTCTTCGTTTCGGTTGCCTGACGTTACCAATGCAATCACCGCCTTTTAGAATTACCGTGACTTGAAAACATGGACTGGAAATTTCCAATTGGTTTTTTTCATCAAAATCAGTCCATTCATCAACTGAAAAATGAAAATTGTAAATTTTCCGTTAATTTAAGCCATATGTCCCCCTTGCCTTAAATATCGTTTCTCTCAATAGTCTAAAAGATACTATATAATAGTTAAAACAAAGTTAAAATAATAAATATAATTAATAATACCTATAATATTTCTCTTTTCAAGCAAAAAAAGGCTTCAGAACCAGAAAGTTCTGAAGCCTTTTACAAAATAAGGCATTTTCAATAAATTTGTACGTTTTGAATTCACACAGTTCGCTTATTCAACGTCCTGCCTTCTTGAAAGCAGCTCTTCTCGATGACGGGCTGTTATACCCTCTCCGCGACTGCTGATCTTCCCCAGTGACACAGTTATTGCCGTGATAAACGTAAGGCCTGCTGCAAGTATTCCCCATATCATAATTTGCCTCTTTACTCCCCCGAAAAATATAATTAAAAATTCCTGTTTATGAATCTGCCGTCAACACTCCAGAAATTTCATATAAAAAATTATATCATCAATTGAAGGCTTACCCCAGCTTTACTTACATAAAGATATATTGATATTCCCACTGGTTCTGTTCCCGCGACTTTCGAGAGAAGAAAGGTCAGAAAATGGCATACTGTATCCAAAAACGATAAAATGATAGGGACAAATCAAACAAAAGAGGTGCTGACAATGCAATTACACAAATGGGAAGGACATCGCGATGATGCAATGCTAATCATGGCGAACTTGCCAAGTGACAGGCTGATTTATATGACGAATGACAATGAAGCCGTTCTTCTACAGGAATCTTACGGCGGAACAACCCTGCCTGTGGCCTCAGCGTACGAGATTCTGAATAGTGTAGGGGATATTAATAACGGCTATTTCGCAGTATTCAACAATATTCCCGTAAGCGAGGAAAAGAAAGACCTGTTTGAATCCCGTTTCTCCAATCGGGCAGGGCTTGTTGAAAAAGAACCCGGTTTCGCAGCAATCCGCGTTATGCGTCCGCTCAACTCGGATACATACGTTATTCTGACTTTATGGGAAGATGAGAAAGCATTTAAAAACTGGCAGGAATCTGAAGCTTATAACAATGCCCACGCCAAAAGGGGCACAGAAAAAGGAATTGACAAACAGGCGAACGTTTTCCCGCGTCCCTCTTTTGTGAAGACTTACGAGAAGTGAATAAGGTTATTTAATAACCCGGCAGCCTTTGAAGGATTGCCGGGTTTTTATTTACATAAGGATGTTCAATTACTTCCCTGTCGATTTTTTCTTTTTTTCAGTAAAGAATGAATCGCCCAGTAAGAAAAGATGCCTGTTGCAGCTCCGGCGCTGTCGATCATCACATCCCGGAATTCTCCACTCCTGCCAACAATGAACAGCTGATGAAATTCATCGGTAATCGCATAAAAAACAGCGATTAAAAAGGCGGCAATAGCATCTCTTGATGTGGGAAAAGAATTACTTTTGAGTGCATTTAAAAGTAAAATCCCCAAAATGAAATACGCTATGAAATGAGCATTCTTACGCATTAAGGTGTGGAAGCCTTCTATTTCCGTCTCTATTTGCGGGAGTGCACCGGAAACTAAAGCCAGGATCATTTCCGAGATTCCCGAACTTAGTCCGCTGGAGACGGTACCCGGCTGGTGTGACAAGATAAAAATGATTGCCATCCAGCCGATGGCAATTATCCAGGCAACTTTTCTGTTTTTCAGCATCTGTAACTTCCTTTTCTACTGGCTTTAATCGCTACCAATAATTATAGCATCCTTTATTAAAGGATAAAATAAAGGAAGCCGGCAATGAGATCGCCTGCTTCCTTTATGCTTTTTGTTTCTGAACTTATAAAAGCTGTTTTATCATCTTTAAATCGTTTTTAACAGAGCCGGGAATTCCCATGCTGCTGAAGCGGTTGTTTCTTCGACTTCAACAGTAAATTCAAATCGTTCTATTATCAATACTTCAAAACGTTTGCAGATTTCTTTGAATTTTTCATTGTCTGGCATAATCCCCAACTGGTCATTCGCAGCAAATAAGGGCAAACCGGCTTTTTTACACAGAGCGATGGCGTGCCAGGCATTAATACCTTCGAAAGCAGAGAAAACTCCATTCACCTTTTCTTCTTCAATAATTTTATCCAGTTTTTCGATATCGCCAATATTTATGCTGAACGATTTATCCGCATAGCCTTTTGCCGGTGCGCCAATAATGTCATCCACGACTATTGGCGACATCCCCATCCTTCTCACCGCTTTGACTATCTCAATCATATGTCTTGTTCCGCCTAGAATAAGAATTTTCTTCTGGTCAGCCATTCTCATTTCCCAGCCTCCTCAAATTCGCGATATGCGTCTCACCCTAAATCTATATGTGCTTATTCTTTCCCAACTGATTTTTGATCATGTCTATTTGTGAATGACCTGCAGCAATGAGTGAATTACCTGCCAGTCCCATTTCTTGTAATTGCCTCCCTACCCTTAATCATCGATACCTTATTTCTATCCTGATCATTAAAGACTTTAAAAACTGTATTGACCTTGCATCATTTGAAAGGGCCATAGAGGCTTTTCTGAACCACCGCCGGATAATAAAACCAAGGTCATATTATCCCCTCCATTCGATTTCAAATTTTAGAAATGCACATGATTAATTCTGGAAAAGTCATTAAATTCACAAGCCGGAATAACAAAATAATATTTTTTCATCAAAATTGCAGCGGAATTAAATATGGCATCGAGTCTTTTTTACTTCACCTGAATGACTCATAAGTTCATTCTAATTATAAATACCTAAATATTCAAGTTATTTTTCTAATAAATGTGAATTATCAGTAAATAATGACTATTACTCCCATTCCTGAGCTAACTTTGTTGAAAAATCACCGAATAAAACGGTACTCGAAATTAAATTTCGAGTACCGTTCGGAAATCATATAACTTATTCTCGAGTTTCATTGTTTAATCTGTTGCTGACTATCAATAGAGTTTTCATCAAGATCTTCTCCAGAGTACGCCAGGGAGTGAAACACCTCGCGATATTTATTGATCGAGGTCGCTTTTGTTAAATGTTTCTCCAAGTATTGCCTTCCATTCATCCCCATTTCTTTTAAAGTATCTCTATCCATATTGTAAAATTGTTTTATAGCAGAGATAATCTCGTTGTAATCTTGCGGTTCTACAACAATGCCATTGCCACTCTCAGAAATCAGCCTGTCTATTTCGCTGCCTCGTTCTATCACCCCTAGAACTGATTTACCAGCCGCCATCACTCCATAAATTTTGCTCGGAACAGAAACCCCTTTTATGCCTTTTTGGTTTACTACAAGATGAATGTCCGCTGCATTCAAAGAATAACGTATGAATTCTTTAGGCTGGTAAGGAAGAAACAGCACATTTTCCAGTTTTTCTTTTTCTATATAATTCTGCATCTGTTGTTTTACTGCGCCTTCGCCGATGAAGAGAAATACTATATCTTCTACATCATCAAAGTTCTTAAAGACTTTCACAATATTCTCCAAATCGTAGTAGAGTCCCAAATTACCGGAATACATAACAATAAACTTGTCTTGAATTCCATTCTCCTTAAGGAAACCTGTTACTTTTTCGTGATCTTTATCCAGAGGGAGAATTTCAGTCTCATTCGTCCAGTTGCTGATAACAGTATACGCGGGTACATTTTTATGCTTGAAGCGCTCTTTTAAAGTTTCAACCATATCATTACCCACTAGTAAAATGTGATCCGCATAGCGGCAATTAATTTTATCAATCACTTTCGCAACAGCAAAAATAAACTGGTTATTTGTATATTTCACTGCAGCTGCTTGTTCAGGATTAAAATCGTGGATGCTGTAAATATGCTTGGAACGTTTAAAGAATTTGCCGATCGAACCAATTAACCCGCCCAGCACCGGGGGCTGAGAAATCGTAAAGATGATATCGGTCCTTTTCTCTTTCAAGAGAGCGGTATTGGCCAGTATAAAATAAGAGACTATATATTTTATTCTGCTGATCTTTGATTTTTTATTGACTTCTGGAAGCTTGATTCTAATTACTTTTATGGCTTCCAGGAAATCCTCTTCAAAGATTTTGACGCCATAATTTTTCTCTCCGGCATATCCCGGCTGCGCCGCGATGACAGTTATGTCATAATCGTGCTGGATATTACTCGTCAACTCAGTGAGCAATTGACTTGTAGCCGCAAGATCAGGATAAAAATAATTGATGACGAAAGTTATCTTTTTTTTATTATCCATAATGACCTTCCTATCTGTAGGGGGATTGTGAATGCCATGAAAAACTATGATTCCAGTTTTCTTTTCTGGCCAAAAACAGCCAACTCTTTTTCAAAATTGACAATGATCAGATAAATGACGATGAATATAGGAACGATGATCAGCATCGGTTTAATATAATAAATGAACCCATACCACATTACGCGTGGCACAGTGGTTACAACCATATAATAACCTAAAGCGAATCCGATCCCTCCGAAAATCTTAGTAAGTAAATAAGCCGGAAAAAAAACAATGAAAAAAGTTAAAAATGGAGCGATTAATATCCCAATCACCTGATAGTTCATGTAATATTCTCCATAAACGAGCAAGCCATAATTAGTGTGTATATTAGATGCCACTATATGGGAAGCTCCTGCTGTTTCAAGTCCTGAAAAGAAGGGCACCAGTTGAGGGATATAGTTTACCAATGTATATGTGTTGCCGTATTGCTGATTCACTTCAATTGCAGCGGCCGTAGAATAGATAAGGTCCTGCACTGTCGGATAATTGACAAGATTGTAGAACGAATCCAGGATTGCCGACGCATCAAATATGAGTCCTGTTTCTCTTACTAATCCCAAATAAGAAAATATTAACACTCCCACAGCCAATATCCCTATTTTTCTAAACTTGTTGGTTTGGATAAATAACTTCCCTTTTTTTGTATTGGTAATTATTATATACATGATTAAAATCAAACCTAAAATATCTACTCTCGCATAATGGGAAAGCAGCCAAAAGGGAACAAATACTAAGGCGATATTGCGTATGCTGCTGTTCCTCGAGCCTATTAACACGAAAAAATAAGAAATTGCCACTACAGAATTCCACGCATTTCCCGGCAGCAGACTTTCGGATAGGTCTTGATAAGCCTTTCCCGGTATATCCGGCAGGTAAATTATCGCAGCTGCAATCGACACAATACTAAAAAACCATGTTGACAGGCGACTGCCTGAAGCTCCTGAAAAGAAACTCAATACTTTAAAATCGTATTGTGCAAAAGATTTTTTCGTAATCAGAAGCAAAAGTGACCAAACAAAATAGAAAAATAGCGCAGAAAATGCCAGTATATAAAAATGTTTTTCAATCAATTGGGTAGGATCATTAAACAATGGTTGCACTTCTCCATGTGGAGCAAATCCCAACAGACTTACGATAGGGAGAAATAAGAGCATAAGAGAAAATGAAGCATACCCAATTTTAAAAATCAAAAGATCCATTGTAAACTTCACTGTAAAAATAATCAGAATAATGACATTGAATATGTCATCCTTAACAAATTGCTGATCAATTTTAACCAAATAATAAAAAAGCGAAATTCCAGCAAGGACATTAATGAGAATTGGTATGATTTTCACAATCTTGTCATCCAACATTCTATTGTTCTCCATCAAATCATCCCTTCACTCCCAGGGAATTACCCAGTCTATGCATTGGCAAGAAACAATTGCGCTGATGCACATCAGCATGCAGTAATTAATTGTATTTCAAATCCATTTCACGTTCTTTTTCAATCAATCTGTAATCGTTTTTCACCATGATTTCCACTAATTTTTCAAATGACGTACTAGTGGGATTCCATCCCAGAAGATTTTTGGCTTTCGAAGGGTCGCCTAATAATTGTTCAACTTCTGTAAGGCGGAAATATTCCGGTTTAACTTCTACCAGCACTTCTCCCGTCGCTTTATTGAGACCCCTTTCATCAATCCCTTGTCCTTTCCACTCTATTTCTATTCCGAGGTTTTTGAATGATAAAGTCGCAAATTCCCTGACAGTATGCATCTCGCCTGTCGCTATAACAAAATCTTCCGGCGTGTCATGCTGCAGAATCATCCACATACACTCAACATAATCTTTAGCGTAACCCCAATCACGTTTCGCATCCAAATTCCCTAAGTATAATTTTTGCTGTTTACCATGTGCAATCCTTGCAGCTGCCATCGTGATTTTGCGAGTTACAAAAGTTTCACCTCTTCGTTCGGATTCGTGATTGAATAAAATTCCATTTACCGCGAACATGTCATAGGACTCGCGATAGTTTTTGGTAATCCAAAACCCATATAATTTTGCGACTGCATAAGGAGATCTGGGATAAAATGGCGTTGTTTCTTTTTGTGGAACTTCCTGCACCTTGCCATAAAGCTCAGAAGTCGACGCCTGGTATATCCGTGTTTTTTTCTCCATCCCTAAAATTCGCACCGCTTCTAAAATACGCAGCGTGCCAACACCGTCTACATCCGCCGTATATTCAGGAGTTTCAAAAGATACTTTGACGTGCGACATTGCTGCCAGGTTATAAATTTCATCCGGTTTAATTTCGCTTATCAACCTTATGATATTCGAAGTATCCGTGATGTCTCCGTAATGAATATAAAAATTTTCGCTCGATTTCAATTCTTCTATATACAAATGTTCAATTCTCTCCGTATTAAAACTGGAGCTTCTTCGAATGATGCCGTGGACTTCATAACCTTTCTCTAAAAGAAAATCCGATAAAAACGATCCATCCTGCCCAGTAACCCCTGTAATCAATGCAATTTTCATATGATCCCCCTTATTTAGATACCAGATTTTTTTTATTCAGCTCTTTTAAATATGATTCATAGGTCAACTCTAAACCTTCTTCCAAAGTCGTTTTCGCTTCCCATCCTAATTCTGTCAGCCTTGTGATATCCACTAACTTGCGCGGCGCCCCATCCGGCTTAGAAGTATTGAAGATAATTTCTCCTTTGTATCCGACGGTATCTTTCAGCAGCTGTGCTAATTGATGAATGGCAATGTCTTTACCTACTCCAACATTAATCAATTCGCTGCCGTTATACGTATTCATTAAGTACACTGCAGCATCAGCTAAATCATCGCAATACATGAATTCCCTTCTCGGATTTCCTGTTCCCCATACTTCCACTGCTGGTTCAGAATTGACTTTTGCTTCATGAAATTTCCTGATCAACGCAGGAAGCACATGAGAATTTTCAAGATCAAAATTGTCATTGAGCCCATAGAGGTTAGTCGGCATTATAGAGATATAATTCGTTCCATATTGTCTGTTGTAGGACTCACACATTTTGATACCAGCTATTTTTGCGATTGCATAAGATTCATTTGTCGCTTCTAATACCCCTGTCAGTAAATATTCTTCTTTCATCGGCTGGGGTGAAAATTTCGGATATATACAAGTACTGCCCAAGAAAAGGAGTTTCTTTATATCGTTCTGAAATGAAGCATCGATGACATTTGTTTGAATGAGCATGTTATCTCTTATAAAATCGGCTGGATAGGTATTATTGGCAACGATTCCTCCTACTTTTGCTGCGGCCAAAAAAACATATTCCGGCTTTTCTGCTTGGAAAAACTGATTGACTTCATCCCATTTTCTTAAGTCCAGTTCCGCACGGGTTCTATAAACCAAATTATTATAGCCATTAGATTGCAAATACCTCATTATAGCCGATCCCACTAAACCCCTGTGGCCTGCTATATAAATTTTAGATTCTGTATTCATGCTTTTCCCACCTTGTATGTTTATTTTGGTTTCTGTTTTCTATTATATTCATTCCGATTTTGAATGCTGATTGAATGAAGTACCTTCATTTCAATGTATACTGCTTTTTAAAATATGATTGATATTCTCCGCTTAATATATTTTCCCACCAGTCCTTATTGTCAAGAAACCATTGAACGGTATGGGCGATGCCAGATTCAAAATCATAAACAGGTTTCCAGCCTAATTGTTCCAGTTTTGTCGGATCGATAGCGTAACGTTTATCATGCCCTTTCCGATCTGTGACAAATTTGATCAGATCTTCTGATTTCCCCAAAGAGCGGATAATCGTTCGAACGACTTCCAGATTGCTCTTTTCATTATGGCCGCCGATATTGAAAACTTCTCCGCTTTTCGCTTCATGCATTATTAGATCTATCGCGGAACAATGATCGGTAACATGCAGCCAATCGCGAATATTATTGCCATTGCCGTAAACAGGCACCTCCTGATCATTCAAAACTCTTGAAATGGTCAAAGGAATCAACTTTTCCGGAAAATGATATGGTCCGTAATTATTGGAACAGCGCGTAATATTAACCGGCAGTCCATACGTCTCGTTATATGCTCGGACAAGCAGATCCGAAGAAGCTTTACTTGCACTGTATGGGCTATTGGGCTGTATTGGGCTATTTTCATCAAAAAATGTATCAGAATCGAACTCTAATTCTCCATAAACCTCATCCGTCGAAACATGAACGAATTTTTTTACGTTTATTTGTTTGGCCGCATCAAGCAGGACTTGGGTTCCAAGGACATTTGTTCTGATAAAAATTGCCGGATCATCAATCGAACGGTCAACATGGCTTTCTGCTGCAAAATGTACAACATAGTCGAATTCCTCTTCTTCAAATAAAGCTTCAATCGAAGTGCGATCGGCTATATCCATGTTTATAAAGGAGTAATTTTTATATTGTTCAATTTCCTGATGTTTGGTTAAATCTCCAGCATAAGTCAACATATCCAAATTATAAATTTCATATTCAGAGTACTTTTTCAACATATATTGAACAAAATTACCGCCAATAAATCCTGCGCCGCCAGTCACTAAAATTTTTGTCATTGTAAGCTCCTTAGGTTTATTTATTTGGTTGCAAATTTCGTTCGGTGGAAATATCCATTAAATATTTGCCGTATTCTGTCTTGATAAGCGGTTCAGCCAGTTCCACCAATTGAGCTTTTGTAATATAGCCTCTCCGGTATGCAATCTCTTCTATACAGGCAACGTAAAGTCCCTGCCTCTTTTGAATGGCTTCCACAAAATTTGAAGCTTCCAGTAAAGCTTCATGAGTCCCCGTGTCAAGCCACGCCAGCCCCCTGCCCATGATATTGACCTTCAATTCTCCGTTTTTCCGGTATTCCTCTATGACGGCTGTTATTTCTTTTTCTCCCCGTTTTGAAGGCTTTACTTTTTTAGCGATTTCCACGACTTTGTTGTCGAAGAAGTATAAACCGGGAACCGCATACGAAGATTTTGGATTTTCAGGTTTTTCTTCAATGGAAAGAATATTCATCTCGTCATCCACTTCAATTACTCCATATGCTTTGGGATCAGCCACATGGCAACCGAAAATAACACTGCCCGTCTTAAGTTCAGCAGACTCCAATAGCCTGCTTCCAAAATCCGACCCATAAAACACATTATCTCCAAGAACCAACGCAACGGGAGAACCGTCTATAAAGCTTTCGCCAATCGTAAACGCTTCGGCAAGTCCGTTAGGTTGTTCTTGAATTGCATATTCCAATTTCATTCCTATTTTTTGCCCATTGCCCAGCAAACTCAAAAAACCTGCTATATCCCTGGGTGTAGAGATAATCAGAACTTCCTTGATGCCAGCCAGCATCAGGACCGACAGTGGATAATAAATCATCGGTTTGTCATATACCGGGAGCATCTGTTTCGAAATGGATTTTGTCAACGGATATAAACGTGTCCCTGTTCCACCAGCTAAAATAATACCCTTCATCGATAATCCCTCATTTCTTATAATTGGGTTACGGTTTCTTGAGTGATATGAAGTTCTTGAAAAATCCTGCAAATTTTAGTGACAGAGTCGAGTTCCAGTTCTCCATAAAAGGGTAATGATAAAACTTGTTCGACAGACTTGTTTGCAACTGGCAGATTCTTTCCTTGTGCCGATTCAAGATGGGTGTACCAATCAAATTCACTGCACAAAGGATAAAAATACTTTCTCGTAAAGACATTGTATTCTGTCAGTTTTTTTTGAAGCCAGTCCCTTGAGCGTCCGAACTTGTTTTTATCTATTTCGATCACAAAATATTGATAGCTGCTTTGTTCATTTTCTAAATTGGTTATTATCCTGATTCCGGGAATACCCGCCAAATGCTGTTCATAGGTTTTTTTGATGCGATGCCTTTTCTTTCTTTCTTCTTCCACTATTTTCAGAACTTCCAGGCCGATGCCTGCCTGAATTTCGTTCATTTTGGCATTCAATCCGGATAAAACAACTTCTTCCCCATTCAAAAGACCGAAATTCTTCAATAAGTCGAGTTTTCTGACCAGTTCTCCATCCCTGAAAGTAAGAGCTCCTCCTTCAACCGTATTGAAGAGTTTTGTTGCATGGAAGCTGAACATTGTCATATCTCCGTATGAACTGATGGGATTCCCTCCAATTTTTGCACCGAATGCATGTGCTCCATCATATATGACTTTCAGCCCGTATTTATCTGCAATGTTCTGTATTTTTTCTGTTTCGCAAGGATTGCCAAATACATGTACGGCAAGAATTGCGGAGGTATTTTCAGTGATTAGACTTTCTATTTTATTGGCATCAATATTCAGGGTTTTCCGGTCGATATCACAAAATACCGGTGTCAGCTGATTCCAGTCGAGCGCTTGGACTGTTGCCGGAAATGTAAATGGGGTTGTGATAACTTCCCCTTTTAACCCAAGTGCTTTCAACCCCAACAACAAAGCCAAAGTCCCGTTATTGAATATAGAAAGATGCTGTGCTTGAAGGTATTCCTGCAATTGCTTACTTAATAAAGTGAGTTGTTTGCCGTTATTTGTTACTTGCTTACTTTCCCATATCTCTTCGAGTTTTCCGCTGACATTTTCCAGATCCGGCAATAACGGCCGTGTGACATAAATGGGGTTTTCAAAAGGACTCAGCATCTTTTTCCTCCTTGTTTTGTGAAATTCAAATTTTGCTTCAGTTCGATTTAATAGGATTTAATCTCTTGATAACCGGCATGATCAAGTGGAAAATAATATTCAACTCCCCAATTTTCACCAGTTTGCTTATCCCCATGTAAATAATGATGCCAAGAATAATTTGCATGAGCATTGTCAAAAAGTTATTCTCTGAAATAACTGCACCAGCAACATAAACGATTATCCCCATGAGGACCGATACTGTGTAAATCGGAACCAGGTCTTTCATCTGTTCTTTAACCGTATAAGAGATCAACTTGCCCGAAAAGTAAGTATTAATAAACAAAGCAATATATGAATCCAGCACCGCTGCTCCAACTAAACCGAAAATTCCAAGTTTCAGCCAAATTGCCAAAAAAATTAAAATTGAGGCTACAACCATTTTCAATATTTCCAAATTAAGATACAGGTCGGATCTGCCTTTCACTTGAAGTATATTCAAATTCAAAGCATGGATAGGATAAAGCATTCCGCCGATACAAAGGAGTTGAAAGTAAATCACCATCGGCATCCATTGGGCTCCGAATAAAAAAAGGATAAGAGGCTCCGCTATCGCAGCCAGACCAATCATTATCGGAAATATGATAAAAGCTGACAATTTGATGACTTTTCTATAACTTTGCTTTAATCTTTCTTTTTCATTCTGTATGCTGCTGAGCACAGGATATGTCACACGTTGAATGGTAGCTGATAAATTTTGCGCGGCCATATCACAGAATTTAGAAGCATTAGTATAATAACCCAACTGTGCTGTCGAATACTGTCTGCCGATGATCACGAAATAGATATTCGTGAAAATGGTATCTATTAAGCCGGACACCAGAAGCTTCCATCCAAATCCGAATAAGCGTTTAAATGAAGTAATACTGAAGACAAATGAGGGGAGCCATCTTTTTGATAAAGTCAGCAAAAGTGATTGTATTATATTCAGCGCCAATGTCCTGAACACCAGACTCCAAACACCAAATCCTGCCAAAGCCATCGCTACTGCCACCACTCCGGAAATAATGCTCGCGGCCATATTCACTTTAGCCTGCGCTTTAAAATTTACTTCCTTCGTAAACATTGCTCTGGGTATAATCCCGAATGCATTGATGATAATTCCTAAAGTCAAAACACGCAGCAAAGAAATTAGTTCCGGTTCTCCAAAAAAAACACTGACTGCAGGTGCTATCAAGTACATAAAAAAATAAATGAGAATAGAAACTGCTAAATTAAAATAGAAGACTGTGGAATAATCCGTTTGAGTCGTATTTTGCTCTCGGATGAGCGCCTGGGTAAATCCGCTGTCAACAATTGAATTGGAGACCGCAATAAAAACGATAATCATTCCGATTAAACCGAAATGCTCCGGTAGCAGCATCCTCGCTAAAATGATCTGGATGATAAATTGAATTCCTTGATTCCCCATTAAATCACCGAAACTCCAGAGCAAACCTCCAATTGTTTTTTTCTTCAAAGAATTTTGTTGTTTCATGTAATGACTCCTATCCTAAAGTTTCTTTCTATATTCCAGAAAACAACAAAATATAAAATCGCCATCCAACTTGTAGGACATTTTGTACAAGGTTTGAAAACGAAGAAACCCAGCAACCACATGGAGAGTACTTTATACTTAGTCTCGACCTTTTTTTTAATTCTAACATACTATACATCTAAAGTAACTGACTTTTTAGATTATTCATATTATTTTATAATATTTGTAAAATTTTTATTTTTTGGTTGTAGTAAGATTCATTTTTTAATAAAATTAAAAAGAATATATAAAAAATCCGAATATTTAGTCTTTTAATTCCGGATTTACGTTATGATAATCTTACGATTCTATATATTTTGTATTTAAATCTTATAAACAGAAGGTCAAAAGAATCAGGTTCTATCCGCCCTTTTGGTTTTGAACATTGTAATGGCCAATGCTCCTGCTATACCTCTGGAAGAACACTTGTCTTTTGCTTCCCCATCCTGACTACCCTTTTGTTTGGCTTAAAACAGGCTGCGTGCGGGATATCGACTATCATGATTTTATTAGTTTTCTTGATGAAATTTATGAAATTCTTTTTTGAGCAAGTTATTTAAAGAGGAAAAGAGGTTATAAAATTGAAGGATATTTATTTTGAAAAAGATTATGGCAAGTTATACGAAGTAATTGAAGAAGGAAAATGTGAAGTGTTTGAATTTCATCACTCCTTGGGCACTATTAGACATATGTATATAAAACGGGAGATACCGATTCAACTCAGTGATGAAACTTATTACGATCTGGTAACGCCGTATGGATACGGCGGACCAATAATCATAACCGGCGAACAGGAAGACAAGCCGCTATTGACGGCAGAATTTCAAAATGCATTTCAAAAACACTGTGATGAACAGCGGATTGTAAGTGAGTTCATAAGATTCCACCCTTTCATTTCGAATGCAGAAGATTTTTCAAAAATCTATAATATCAGTTTCAGAAGGAACACCACTGGAACCAACCTCAAAGATTTTGAAAATCCGGTTCAGGAAGAGTTTTCTAAATCTGCACGGATGAACATTAAACAAGCACTAAAAGCAGGCCTCACATACCGGGTCACTGTAAACCCGGAAAGTTTGGATGCTTTCCAGGAATTGTATTATTCAACGATGAAGAGAAATCAGGCAGATGCAATCTATTATTTCGATGAAACCTATTTTTCCGACTGCTTAAAATACTTCAGTAAAAACATCTTACTGGTCGAGGCCATATATGAAAACCAAGTAATAGGGATGACTTTGAACTTTATATATAAAAATACAATACACATCCATCTCGGCGGCACATTGGAAAAATTCCTTCCCTTATCCCCTGTCTATTTGATGCTGTACGGATTGACGGTTTGGGGAAAAGAAAACGGCATCGACCTCATCCATTCCGGCGGGGGCAGGACAAGTGATTTAAATGACAAATTGTATCTCTTTAAAAAAAGGTTCGGCAAAAATACAGAATTCAACTATTTTGTGGGGTACAAAGTTTGGAATGAAAAAATATATGAGCAATTAAAGGAAGCCGCACAAGTTTACAGCGAGACAGAATTTTTTCCTGCTTACAGAAGAAAAAACAACTTTTAATTGCCACTTTCCAACATCATTACTTAACCATTATAAAAAGGGAAAGGGACGGCTTCATTTCAGCTGCAGGCTGGGTCGCATAATTTTTATTTTCATAAGCTTTGACTGTGTATAAGAACGATCTATATATTGAAGAAATTGCACAGACGGCTAGGTAGCAAAGATGGAAAGGGCTATTCTTTCGTCACAACGAAAAGAAGAACACCACAGCTGCCTAGCCTAAGTTAATTCAGATTAAAACAGGATTTGGCCGCCTCTTGGCGACAACACTGGAGAAAGCGATAAAAAATTTATGGTTTAAAGTTGCTGGCCGGCACAGTGCTCTGCAGGCTTTTTCTTGCTCTTTACAAAGAATTTTAAAATTTAATGGAATTCTCAATTATTAAAAGTTCCCATTCTGAATTCCCCTTATTTCTTCCCTGCGCCGCTCCTTGACTTTTCATTTTTAACTTAACTGAAATTGCAAAATCTTATAAATAGTGATAGTATTTCGTTACTATTAAATTAATATCAAGTTATACACTCCGTCTTTCCATCCAATTAACTATCCTCAGCCGTTAAGCTTCAATTTTAATTGTCTGACCTTTTAACTTCCGTTAGTTTAAAATCCATAATGAAATGAGGTCTTTTAATTGCTTGATATATATTTTGAAGAAAACTATGGACGTTTGTATGAAAAAGTTGAAAATGGCAAATGTGTCGTATTTGAATTTGAACATTCCTTGGGATCTGTCCGCCACCTTTTTATCAAACGGGAAATCCCAATCCAATTAAAAGGTGAATCTTACTATGATTTAGTAACTCCTTATGGCTACGGCGGTCCTGTTATTACTGAATGTAAGAACAATAAAGAAGAATTGGTGCAAGAGTTCCAACTGGAATTCCAAAAATATTGTTTTGACAACAATATTGTCAGTGAATTTGTCCGATTTCATCCTTTGCTGTCAAATGAACAGGATTTCAAAGATTGTTATACTGTAAATTTCAGGCGCAATACTACAGGCACCACGCTTAAACCTTATGATGATCCAGTTCAGACAGAGTTTTCAAAATCAACCAAAAAAGCCATACGTAAAGCGTTGAACGCAGGTGTTGAATTCAATGTGATTGTTAACCCAAAAAGTTTGAAAGAGTTTCAAAGAATTTATTACGCCACCATGAAAAGAATCGATGCATCTTCCCATTACTTTTTTGATGATGAGTACTTTTCAGACTGTCTCAATTTTTTTGGTAAAAACCTGATTCTTGTCGAAGCGACGTACGATAATCAGGTTATCGGAATGGAATTGCATTTTCTGTACAACAACATTTTGCACACGCATTTGTCAGGCAGTATTGAAGACTTTCACCACTTATCCCCTGTTTATGTATTGACCTACGCCATAGCTCTATGGGGAAAAGAAAATGGAGTCAAGCTCATACATTCAGGGGGCGGTGTGACCTCCGACCCGGAAGACGGCCTTTATCTTTTTAAAAAGAGGTTCGGCAAAAATACAGAATTCGATTATTTTGTGGGATACAAAGTTTGGAACAAAAATTTATACGAAAAATTAATGGAAGCCGCAGAAGTAAATCGCAACACGGAGTTTTTTCCGGCCTACAGGGAAAATGAAAATCCTGCTTTTAACTGACCCTTCAATAAAACGATTACTGAATATTTCTATAAAGAGGGAAAAATTTAGATACATCTAATCTTTCCACTCCGGGCAAAAGTTTTCAGCGGGAAGCCGGCATCGCGACATCCAGCAGTGCATGCTGCTGGACCCACATCCTTTTGGTCCGAAAATGCATCTGTTTATCGCAATATGGAGTTTCGTATTTCTTTATCAACAAGCAGAGGCGAGAAGAAGGTTTTTCCTTCTTCTCGCCTCTATTTAATCTGTGCTTTATTTATTTCCAGTCAGCTTCACGGTACTTCTTTTTAAAATTCCTGCCATGAATTTCATATCTTCTGTGGTATAGCGCTGATCGCAAGGCAAAGGAAGAATGTTGGCGGCATATTGATACTCCATGCTTTCTTTCGGCACCAAATCCAGCACATTCGGCCAGAGAGTGGGGATATAAATCTTTTTCAGCGCCAGCTGTTTTCTGACTTCAATTCCATTTTCAATATAAAACGGGTAAGCGAATGGCCCATCCGGAGAAACCAGCTTCAGCGGGTTCTCTTCTTCTAATTCATTATGAAGAAATTTAAAATTTTCGTTTCGAATCTGTCGGATTTGCTCATAATCAATTGCTTTCAATATATTATGGGTCAGTTTCGACATCTTAAGTATGGGTTCCTCTCCATATAACTCATTGATTTCCAAATAATCACGGTAATAATCGGAAGCCTGCCCTTCAAAACGTCCGAGGATATAAGACATCCGATCTTTGGATACATCAATTTCCAGTACTTCTTCCAATGCTTTGTCGCTGGACAGATATGCCCCGTCAGGTACGCCAAAGAACTTCCGGCACGAATAAATTGTATCCGTGTCTGCCGTGGGTTTTTGAAAAAAAGCGTGTGTATTGTCGATGATGATCCGGTCAAATTGCCGCTTCAGTGCCATAATCAGTTCATCTGTAAGTTGTCCATAAAAATTGACGATATATAAATATTCATCTTTTGCCAGTGCTTTGCTAAAGGAAGGCGTAAAATCGGCATTCACTTGATAGTATTCAAAGTCGTAGCCCTTTTTCACCAGCATATCACTGACGGAATCGCAAAGGTAAAAAGGAATGTATAATTTTCTGATGCCTTTTGCTTTCACTAAATACTGCAGAGCGTTTCTTCCATTATTAAGCGGTATCAGATCGTTATGGTATTCCGTTCCATTGAAATTTTCCAGTCCAAAATAACCGCCTATTTCTTTCATGCCTATTCCTCCTGGTTTTCTATCCCCGATACAAGGGGAAGAATTCTGCATTGTTTATTTCCACAATATTTTTCTTGAAATTTACAAGTTCCTCGTAAACTGCTTTATTTCTGGTTTTCATTCCTATTAATAAATCCAATTCCGGGGACTTTGTGAACCCTTTTTTAAACTTCAAAAGATTCTCAAGTTTACCTGCCCCTCCCAAATGTAATTCTTTTTTATTGTTTTCGAGTCCCCAACGGCATATTTCATAGATAATCAGACTATTGCTGGCTAAATGATAGCATTCCGGATCAGTCGCTGCTAAATGGTAATGGAGATAATCCCCGTGGTGAAGGATAAATGCAGCACCCACATATTTGCCCTCGTGCTTTGCACTGATAATAAATTGTTTCCCTTTTAAAGCTTGGAACGAGTTGTGCAGAAACTCTTCCGTAAACCTGTAATAGTCCCCGATTTCATTCTTTTCGGCCATCAGTTCATAAAGCCTGTAAAATTCCTTTGTACTGAATCCTGTAAAGTCAAATTCGATTTCAAGGTTGTTTTTAATCCCTCTTCTAACCTGTCTTCTTGCATTAGAGGAAAACTCTTCCATAAAGAAATCATCTTTATTCAGATCAATATACAAAGTCGTCCCATGACCCCTCATTTGATAAATCCCATTGAAATCACAATGGTTTTTCAGCCAGGGATTGAACCGTATATATTCAGTGATAATATTATTGTGTTCGCAGTATTGCTGAAATTCCGCATCAAATAAAGCGATCAGTTCCTCTTTCCTGTTTTCGTTACAATTCAAAATAACGGGTCCACTGAAACCATAAGGGGTAATCGTATCGTAATAGCCTGTTTCTCTATCTAGTATCCGAATCGGTCTTTTTATGAATTGATAAAATATGTGACCCCACTCATTTTTTAATTCGAATAGTTGGTGCTCCCCCGCTTCTTCTTTCGTTTCGAAATACTTTCCCCATTCCGGCAAAAAATAAGTATCGGGAAGTGTTGTCATACCCTCATTCCTTTCTATTCAATTTTTAATTTGTACTCAAAGTATGCTTATGAAATGATTAGAAACCGTGCAGGATTCCAGAAAATTTTAGTGACCGTTTTTTTTCCGTAGCAGACGACACTTTTTGACTTTTCATGAAATTTAATCACGGTACAACTTATTAACAGGATCCGTTTAACTCTTTCCCTGCTTATTAATAGCATATTAGTATCCTCGCAGTATAACTTCCTGTTAATCCCACTTCTGCAAAATCTTCAAATCCCTTTACCACCTTATTTCATCAAGTGGAGTTCTGCTTCCTTATTCATTTTTCGGTATAATTCCGTGTATTCTAAAAACCGGTCATTCTTGTTATAAAGTTTTGTTGCCCTTTGGATACTGGCATGCTCATAAAACTTTTTCCCTTTTTCCCTTATCTCATTAACAGCGGTGAATAAACCCTTTACATCCCCTTTTTCAACAATAACACCACATTCTTTGCTGGCACTCTCTATACTGCCTCCGGTATTGTAAGTAATTACCGGAGTCCCGCATGCCATAGCCTCCAAATTCGTTGTTGGAAAATTGTCTTCATATGTTGGATTCAAGAAAATATCGGCTGCGGTATAAATTTCTGCAAGTTCTACCGCGTCCTTCGTTTTTGAGATCGGCAAAATATTTGCCGGCAGCTCTTTTCTTTGAGAATCATCCAAGCCCACCAACACTAAAACCGTGTCATCGCGCAAGAGCGAACTCAGTTCGATAAAATCGTCCAATCCCTTTTTCTCTGTCCATACATTGGCTACTCCCAGCAATATATATTTTCCACCCAGGTTATTATTTGTAATAAAGTCTCCTTCTGTCGGCTTGAATACAGCGAGGTCAATCCCGTTATTTATCACCTGCAAAGAGTAGTCGGACAGGTAGGATTTTTTCACTAAGTCTCCCAGCCATTTCGATGGGGTTACAATGGTAAGGTTCTCCACTCCCCTGAAGATTTCTCTCTTCCGCTGAAAGTTTTCTTTTGAATTGTCTACGAGCAAGCTTTTGGGATAACTTGCCAGTTGAGGACAATCCCGGCAATTCGTTTTCCATTTATCACAATTTATATAATCAAAATTTGCGCAGTGGCCCGTAAAAGACCAACAGTCATGCAATGTCCATATAACAGGTTTGTTCAGCTTTTTCAAATAGTTGAACAACAATTCAATGTTCAAATAATAGCCGTGGATATTATGCAAATGTATAACGTCCGGTTTTAACTTTTCCACTTTAGCCAGGAATTCTTCGGTTGCTTTCTTAGAGCCAAAACCATGTTTGTCCAGCGTTCTGCTTAACGCTACATGAACGTAATTATTGAAATCCCCGCCAATTTTAATGGCGTTGGAGCAATTCCTTGCTTGATCCCTGCCATAAGCAATGAAACTATCATGTCCTTGTTCTTCCAAAACAGAATGGATATCCACTGCAATTCTGCCAGTGCTTTCTATGCCGCAAAATGTGTTAACCTGCAATATTTTCATATCCATGCCCCCTTCTGGGATTTAGAGCGTTCGCCTTAATTACTTAATAGATACACCAACGTTGAAAATAGGAGAAAGGACTTTTAAATGTAATAAATAATTACCAATACCCACTACCAACTACTCGCTTCTTATTTGATTTTATCATAAAAATGCATTAAAGTCAGATTTTTCAAAATCCTTATTGAAACTATCGATATTGAAATCCTTGTAATGAAAAGACCCCGTCTAGCCAGTAAAGCAGCTATACGGGGTCTTTTTCAGGAATCGCGAAAGTTGCCGCTCATCCTCTGTATAGGGGGAAAAAACCTGTATTTAATAAGTCAGTTGTATTTCTTTTAAAAGCAACAAGTTCATCATAAATTTTCTGGTTCCTGATTTTCTTTCCCATCAGTAAATCCAAAGGCTCTGTTTTGGTGAAACCTTTTTTAAATTTAATGATTTCGCTGGTTCCACCGCCAAGATGGATTTCTTTCTTTCCATTTTCTGTCCCCCAGCGGCATGCTTCATAGAGTATTAAGCTATTTGCCGCCAAATGATAGTACTCGGGATTATTCGCCGTTAAATGGTAATGCATATAATCTCCATGATGCACCACCAGGGAAGAGGAGATGTATTCCCCTTCGTAAATTGCGTTTACAAAAAATTGTTTCCCGGTTAAATCTTCAAAAGAATTCTTTAGAAATTCTTCTGAAAACAAATAATATTCATTATCCACATTATTCTTTTTTGCCATCAACTGGTACAGGCGATGAAATTCTTTTGTACTGAATCCGCTGTAATCGAATTCAATTTCAATGTTTTTTTTCTTGGCTTTCCTTACCTGAGTTCTGGTTTTAGCTGAAAATTCGTTCATAAAAAAATCGTTAACAGTTAAATCGATGTAAACGGTATGTCCATTATTGCGCAACTCGTAAATGTGATTGCAATTGTCTAAATTTTGGATCCATGGATTGAACCTGACGTATTCCGTTATTATGTTATTTTCTTCGCAATATATTTGGAACTTATCGTTAAATATTTTTGCTAATTCCTTTTTTTGATCAGGTTCGCAATGAAGGATAATCGGTCCGCTGAACCCGTACGGCGTGATAATGTCATAGTGTTTTGTTTTCCCGTATCCAGTTGGAATTTCCCTCAGGATAAATTGATAAAAAACATGCCCTATTTCATTCTTGAATTCAAAAATAGTCGATTTCCCCGCTTCTTCTTTCGACTCAAAATAGCTTCCCCATTCGGGCAAAAAATAGATATCCGGAAATACCGTCATGTTCAGTATCCTCCCATGCAAAATCCAATATTTTATATGCTATTCCTCTTTGGAGCATTAACATTAAGGACTCAAACCGATTATTGATAAGTGGGAAAAACCCCTACCTTGTTGTCGGCATCAACAGAATTGCACAACATCTCATATATTTTTTCATTCCATACTTTATAACTGACGTAATAGTTGAATTCTGTATTTTTACCAAATTGTTTTTTGAACACATATAAGGGGTCATCAGGGCTGCCGCTCTTCCCTCCTCCTTCATGAATCAGTTCCATTCCGTTCTCTTTCCCCCATTTCACTAAAGCGTAGCGCAACATTACACTGGGTGCTAAATGATGGGAGTCCAGCCGGGTCCCTGAAAGGTGGATGTGAATCATTTTCCCATATATAAAGTTCAATCCCATTCCAATCACTTCGCCTTCATGAATTATCTCCACCATCAATACATGGTCGCCCAGATACTTCAAGAGTCTTGAAAAGTATTTTTCTCCAAAAAAGTAGACTTCATCTGCTTTTTTCCGCTCCATAGTTTCAAAATACATTCTTTGAAAATCATCTAAATTACATGGATTAATAGTGATTTTGTATTCAACGCCTGCTTTTAGCGACTTCTGAATACTTTTTTGTTTAGATTTTGAAAATTCACTTTGAATGGGATCATCGTAATCTTTAAGATTAATTCCTATAGTTTTCCGCCTGAAAGTCAAATCGTAGCATCCGCTGAAATCTGGTGCATTTTGCAGCACCGGATGAAATCTGACAAACTCGTTTACAATGTTGTTCTTTTTGCAATAACCTTCAAAAGCTGTTTGAAACTCCTCTACTAATTCCTGTTTATTTTCATTGGTGCAATTCAAGATGACTGGTCCGCCATAGCCATAAGGTGTGACCAGGTCAAAATAATTTTCAGCATGTGACAGTACGGGAATCAGCCTCTTTATAAACATATGCCTTACTGTTCCCAAAACATGGTGATATTCATAAGTTTCACACGTACCGTTTTCAATATTTTCATACAGTTTTCCGTAATTTTCCTCAAAATATAAATCCTTCAAATTTAACGCCCTCTTTTCTGCCAGTTTTTCCTCTCTTTTCAATCAGTTAGGCAATCGTCCGGCTTTTCGTGGGAGATGTATGCTGGTATTTTTCCAAAGAACCGGCAGATTGAACACCTTCATACCGGCCCTTCGAATAAATTCCGAATTCAGGTAAAATTCTTTATGTTCTTTTATGAATGCTTCTTTAAACTTGTGTTGCCTCAGTAAAAGGTAGAAACGATTTTTCCGCTTAGTCCGAGTAATCGTCTCGTCATATTGAAAATTTGTATGGCCATTTATCGCATCCAACAGCTTTGCTGTCTCTTCGTTTTGAAGAACTGCTGCATTGAAATCCGATATCTTCCTTTCAGACCACGAGCCTTTTACATCTACCCGGTAAACCGACATCACTTCATCGATATAGTAAACCGCCCCATTATGTGCTAAATGGACAGCAAGAGGATAATCGCCAATCCCCGTATCCAAATAAAAAGCAGGCATGCTTCCCGCTATTTCTCGCCGGTACATCATAGAATTAGTTGGAAACAGTTCGCCTCCTCCTTCTATAATTTCATCAGCGGAAAATATTCTGTCCTGCCGGCTCGGTCGCACTCTCGATATAATTTTTTTGCGTAATTCAGAGAACCTGTAGGCAGCGTGGACACACAGGCTGCATTGAGGATTGGTTTCCATGTAATTCACCTGTTTCTGTAATTTATAAGGATCTGTCCAATAGTCATCCCCTTCACAAAGAGCTACATACTTGCCCTTAGCTCTCTGCTCATTTACTTGATTTATTTCAATTCCCTGAGAAAATTGGTTTTCTTTTTGATAGATCGGCTTAATCATATCCGGAAATTTTTTTACATATTGATCGATAACTTCAGCAGTATGATCAGTTGAAGCATCATCATGAATCAGGATTTCAAAATTAAAATCCGTCTTTTGCATTAAAAACCCTTCGATGGTTTCTGCTATATAATCCCCATGATTATAAGTCAGGCAATCAATACTCACCAATATCTCTTTTTTCATAACTCCTGCTCCTTGCTATTGTAAGATTTTCTGCTATTTATACGAGGCGGCTATCTGAACTGTTATTCATCATTTCCATGGTCTATATAAAAATTTTCATCATCATATTGTTCCATTAAATCTTCATCCGTAATAACCAAATGCTCTTCATATAAAACATTTCCCGTCACCACATGCCCTTCTCCGATGCCTATAAAAATCCCCCTATCAGATTCATTACGCGGATCGAGCGCCAGGTTATTGATAATTTGGATATTATTACTTGGAGTCATGAGATTTCCTCCCCCGTCTCCAGGTCGGACAGCAATATTGTAATAGTTATTAAACACATTATTGGATCTTATAATATTTGAATCCGATGCGTTTTTAATGTCAATGCCATAGTAAAAGCCAGTGACTGTATTGTTCTCTATGATGCTGCTCAATTCACTTTCCACAGTTATTCCCTGCTGTGAATCATTACCTGGCCTGTCTTCTGATACAAAACAATTTTTCACCAGGTTGCCTTTGCCGACTCCATACAGTGACAGGTGGCCATCACCCGAATTGCGGATTGTGCAAGATTCAATCACATTGTTATTCGAAGCGAAATTAATTATTCCAGATCCAAAATTAAATTCCGAAGTGACGTTTCTCACCGTATTATTATCGGAATGATGAAGATGAACCCCCTGGGAATGATTTTTCATATACAGGCTATCTACCGAGCTTTTTTGAGTATCCTGAATCATTACAGCGATGTTAGAAATTAAGGACCCGCTTTCCGGGATCTTTTCCCCCAGCAGGACGCCGCCTATTAAATGGACTTCTTCAGTATCATGGATCCAAAAAACCCCATACTCTTTATCAGTCTCCGTTTTAAAAACGGCACCGTCCATTAGAATAGTAATGGGTTTTGTAATCTCCAGTGCGAAAAATGCTTCTCCGTAACCGGTCACCGATACAAGTTCTTCATTTTTGCTTAATTTGTAGATTCCTTCATCAATCTGAAGTGTTCCCCCTTCTGGAGTTTCATCTATGGCTTGTTGGATGGCTTGTGTATCATCAGCAACTCCATCCCCTTTTGCATCACTGACTGCTGCCGAATTATTTCCCCTGTCTCTGTAACTTTCCGTTATCAGTAAAACCATTCCAAGGATGACTGCACCAAAGAGCAGAATTGACCGCCATTTTTTTTTCATTCGCTGGCTTTACCCCTTCCGTTGTTGCAGAGTTTAATGTTAAAAATATGCAAGTTCCGTCCTTTGTATCGAAATTAAGTCAACTGTATCAGTCGCGCCATTTGGTGTGGAGAGGATTCCTGAGTTTATGAATGCTCTTTTTGCATGAGAGTCCTATTCAAATAGACTTTAAAAAAACTGTTAGGATTCCAAATAACTGTTGTACATGCTTTTTTTGGAAAGCGTCACATTATTCAAAACCACCCCGAGGAGTTTGCTTTTAGATGAATTGATTATTTCTTTCGCTTTGATTGCATCATGTTTTACAGTCTCACCGGAACTTAACACCAAAATTGCACTATCACATTTATTTATCAATATTTGACTGTCCGCCACTGACAATATTGGTGGCGAGTCGAAGATGAGGAGGTCATACATCGTTTTCAATTTGGCAATCAGTATATCCATCGAGTCAGATGATAACAGTTCTGCCGGATTTGGTGGAATTGGTCCGCATGTCAAAATATCGAGTCCATTTATAGCCGTTACTCTTACAGAACTTTCAATAGAACTTTGTCGGGACAGGACGCTGGATAACCCATGTATGTTTCTGATATTAAATGTATTATGCATTGTCGGTCTCCTCATATCTCCATCTATGAGCAGAACGTTTTTACCTTCCTGAGCATAGACAATCGCCAAATTTGATGCCGTAGTTGACTTCCCTTCAGATGGTGCCGCTGAAGTTATGACAATTGACTTAATATCCTGATCAATGGATGAGAAATTAATATTTGTCCGCAAAGTCCGATATTGTTCTGACATCAAGGAACGCGGAGTTGTAAAGGCGATCAAATTCCTTTGGGCCACATCCAAATGCTTTTTCCTATTTTTCATCATAAGCGGTGAGCCTCTTTTCTTTAAGTGATTTTGGCGAAAGCTCTTTTTCCGCTTTTACTTCGGCAATTTTAGAAATGATTCCGAGTAGCGGCAGCTGCAAATATTTCTCTATATCTTCCTCACTTTTTATTGTCGTGTCCATATATGCCAAAATGAAGGAAAGTCCAATGCCCAAAATCAGCCCGGCTGCTCCAGCAGCAGCCATGTTCACCACCAAATTCGGTTTAACCGGCACGGGGTTTTCTGTTTCTTCAGCTGGCCACATTATTTTTACATTATCCACATTCATCAAATTTTGTATTTCGCTTTCGAATACTTCTGCGGTCGTATTTGCCAAAAGAACAGCTGTGGCGGGTTGTTCATGTTCAACCACGATATCAATCATTTGCGAATCGGCAGAAGAGTTGACAGTGATACTGCCAACAAGTTCTTTTGCCGTTGTATCCAGATTCAACTGTTCGATGACCTGCGTCAAAATCACCGGACTTTTTATAATATTGCTGTAGGTGTTTATCAATTGTAAATCTGTCTGGATCCCCTGGTTAGTCAGCTGACCGTCTACTGTCTGCTCCTGATTTACTAATAACTGTGTAGAAGTTTGATAGGTCGGCGTCAGGATGTAAATGGAGATCACTGCAGCAATGCTGATTGCCAAAACTGTTAAAATCAGGATTAAAACCATTTTCTTTCTTATAATACCGACTATTTGACGCAGACTTATTTCTTCTATCATTGCTTTCACTCCTTTATTTTTGATTAATTGGATATGCATCGATTATATTTTTATTAATTCAAAGTTTATTATAGGCTATTAGACCTTCCTAAGCCAGCATTTTTACAAAATATTTAAATAATTCTAAAAATTTTGTATTTAAATGCATGCACTAATTTGTTGAGTGCATGAAATGGTTTATTTTCAAGTAGAATTTCCCGCATATATCTGCACGTGCTTTTCAAACTCTATAACAAAACCGGTATTTCAGGAGAACATTTAATTTCCTGATATACCGGTTTTGTTATTCCACTCCAGCCGACCATGCTGATAGCCCACTTTCTGTCCAGGCTTATCGATAAGCGGGAAATGCTCCTGTATCATCCACCATTCCAGCCGCTGCGCATAAATCATTATAAGCTTGCTGGTTCCATATTTTCCGGCCGATGAAGTATTCCAGTTCCTGATTTTTCCCGAATTTTTTCTTGAATAAAAAAAGTTTATCCTCGTTATCTCCAGTCCTTCCGCCTCCATGATGGATCAGTTCCAGGCCATTTTGTTTTCCCCATAAAGCCAGGGCGTATTGAAGTACATAGGCGGGTGACAGGTAATGAAATTCCTGCAATGTGCCTGTCAAATGGACATGTATTAAATTTCCATACATAAAATTCAGGCTCATCCCGATTGTCCGGCCTTCAAAAATCACTTCAATCAAAATGATGTTTTCCTTAAAGGATTCAAGGCATCTTGAAAAATAATTATCATCGAAATAATAAATGGACTCTGCTTCGTTGCGTTTCATGGTGGAATGATATATTTCTTTAAATTTCATTAAATCAGCAGGCGCCTGAATCACCTTGTATTCCACTCCCGCTTTGATCGCATGCCTGATGTCCCGCCTGCAGGAAGCGGAATATTCACTCAGAATGGGATCATCCGAAGCTGCCAGATTGGTTTGAACTGTTTTACGTTTGAAGACAATATCGTAATGACTGACAAAATCCTCTGCATTTTTGAAAACGGGATGAAACCGGATCAGTTCGCTGACTATGTTTTGTTCCTTGCAATACTTTCCGAAAGCATCAGAAAAGGCTTCGATCAATTCGACTTTTTTACCTTCTTCAAATTCTGTGACCAGCGGCCCCCCATAACCATATGGCGTAGTCAAATCGTATGCAGCATCAGCTCTGAGCTTCAACGATATCGGCCGTTTGATGAACATATGGCGCACTTTCCCCATTTCATTTTGAAACTCAAACACTTCACATTTCCCGCCTTCAATTCCTTCATATAAACGGCCGTAATCCTCTTCAAAATAAATGTCCTTCAAGTAATCGCCCCCTCTATAAGCAAAATTCCCAGTTTTCATTGCATAAGCAACAAGGTTCTTCGCGTCCCTTCTTCTGATATCAATTGGGTTACAACACAGTTTGAAAAGCTCGATTTACTGAATATCCAAATCTGCGTTGCTGCATACTTTTATACAATTGAAACTAATGTCGAAGGGGAGTATATCGATATTCTAGCATGAAGAATTCTGATATAACAGATAATTCTAAAAAAATAATTTAATTTACATATATAATATTTGCTTCACTCTGGCTTTCGTTCGAAATAATACCCGGCATCAAATTATTCTTTAGATTATCAGTTAGTCAACCTTCATAGCCCATTGACTATTGTGGTGATAAGAATGTAACTTCATGTCCCACCCTGCTGAAACGGAGTCATCAGGGAACGGGATTTATATTCTTCCTCAATCTGCACAACCCGGATCAGAAAAGTTCTCGATTTACCCCAGGTTTACTTCAGATGAAACTTTTCCTCTCACTGTCCGTATACATTAAGCAAGAGGTGATGAACCATGAGGGTCAAAAAAATAATTCCCTTTCTGCTGGCTTTCGTTCTGGTGCTGCTGGTTCCAACGCATGCTTCAGCTGTCGATTTTGAAATATCGGAAGTACAAATTGAAGCCCTGTTGAACGAAGACGGCACAGCGGATGTTACCGAACAGTTTACGTATCAATTTGAAGATGACTTCCAAGGCATCACGCGCGGACTGATCGAAAAGGAAGGAACGTCAATCGGTAATTTCCAAGCTACTGAAAACGGTGAAGCTTTGCGGGTGGAGACCGAAGACGGTCTTTATAAAATTTACCGTGAAGGCGAAGGCGATGAGACTGTTCAAATTGAGCTGACTTACCAAATCGAAAATGCCGTCGAAAAATATGAAGACGGCGCACAATTCTACTGGGCGTTTTTTGATGAAAGCAACGAAAGTGATTACGGCGAGATGACAATTACTGTCGTTCCTCCTGCCCCTTCTGACAGCGTGGAGGCGCTCGGCTATGATGAAGCTTTTGAAACACAACGAATCATGAACGACGGCACTGTGATTTTTGAAATGGGCTCTGTACCTGAAGGTGAAAATGCGGACATCCGGGCCATTTTTGAACCGGAACTGTTTCCTGTAACTGCTGCCCTGGACGGGACCATACGCGATGACCTTGCATCGGACCGTAAGGAATTGGAAAATGAAGCAGCTATTTTCGCAGAGAATCAACAAACGGCCAGAAATATCGGAATTCCGGTCATAGCCATTGCCGGTGCGTTGTTACTCGCAACGATTTTATTGGTTTGGATGCGCGCATACCAGCGCAAACGGAAGATCAATAATTATCCTTATCAGTTTTTCGTGCCAAAGGAAACGATGAGCATTCCGGCTCTGCTCCATTTCACGAATTCCGCTTTCCTGTCGCCGAACACTATTTCGGCTGCGATTATGGAGCTTATGCGAAAAGGCAATGTCCGCCAATTGTCGGAAAATCATTTCGAGCTGATCGACAGGGACACTGAACATGCGCACGAAGCTGCGCTGATCGGACTCCTTTTCGATGAGATCGGGGACGGCCGTGAATTTACGCTGGAGCAAGTCGAAGTATATACGGAGAATGAGGACAATCACGAAACTTACAACAATGCGATTGCCGAATGGAATAAAGGCATCAGCGACGAAGTAAAAGCTAAAGGCTTTCGTGAAAAACATCCTGTCCTTCGCTGGACGGTCGGCGGGCTAGGCATCCTGTTCATCGGCCTCGCAATTTATACCGGCATATACGAGTTATTTCCTTGGATGGCGGCTTCCATTGTGCTGGCTATGCTGGCATTCGGTTTCGCTATCGGCTATTCGCCCATCACTCAGGAAGGGCACGAAGTCCGCCGAAACTGGCGACGCTTAAAAGAAGCGATGGAAGAATTGCCTTCCGAACAATGGAACCGTTTGACGAAAGATGAAAAACAACGCGCCTACGCCTATCTTCTCGGCAGCGACCAAAAAACCGCCGAACGGAAAGCGGCAGTATTCACATCCGCTGATACGGCAGCAGATGGCACTAGTTTCATCATGAATCCGGTATTCATGACAGCCATCTTCGTAACGGCCGGTTCCACCACCCACGCCACTGCAAGCGGCGCCGGCACAGCTGGCTCTGGTGCAGGAGTCGGCGGCGGTGGCGGCGGGTCTGGCGCCTTTTAATAGTTAGACGTGAAAGTGGCCCTCGCGCATGCGGGGGTTTTTTCTTTTGAAAAGTCGATTCAAGCAGTAGATGTGTTCTCTGAGGGGGGAGGGGTTGGCAAAAAGATGTCAATAAACACAAATAAATATCTTTCTGCACACAAATCTCGATAATCGCACACAAATTCGTTTTATCGCACACAAATCTTGATAATCGCACACAAATCCGTTTTACCGCACACAAACTTAATTTACTCGATTCACCACCCCACGCTAGACCAAAAAACTTATCACTAAAATCATTTCCATCCCTTTAATCACAAAGAACCCGGAGCAAGCAGAGATTTCTGCTTGCTCCGGGTTCTATTTTCTTCGGTATTACCCCTGATGCTTTCCTAAAAACTCCAGCATCCGGCTATACACAGCAATCTCGTTCTCTTTACGCGAGAAACCGTGCCCTTCGTCTTCCAACACCAGGTATTCGACGTCGCGCCCGGCATCTTTCAGCTTGGCGACGATCTGGTCGGACTCTTCTTTGACGACGCGCGGGTCTTTTGCCCCCTGAATGACCAGCATCGGCTTAACCATGCCGTCAAGGTAAGTCGTTGGCGTGTCTTTGATAAAGCGCTCTTTATCACGTTCCGGGTTGCCGATCCAGCGTTCCATCATCGGCTTCCAATGTTCCGGCACCGAGTTGTAGAAAGTGAACAGATCCGATACGCCGAAAATATCGACGACGGCTTTGAAATATTCCGGATGGCGGCCGTGCAGCAATAATGCCATATAGCCTCCGTAGCTTCCGCCGACGAGGAATAATTTCTCGCGGTCGCTGATGCCTTCTTCAAACAGCCATTCGATTCCGGCCAGGCAATCGAGACGCGGCCCTTCTCCCCAGTCCTGTTCGACCAGTTTGACGAATGATGCGCCGTAACCTGTGCTTCCACGGAAATTCGGTGCGAATATGGAATAGCCCCGGTTCAGGAAACATTGGAACATCGAACGGAAAATTTTCCGCTCCGCCGCCTGCGGTCCACCGTGCGGCCAGAAAATCGTATGGCCATTATCGTTTTCAGGTTTTGCCCTGAACAATAAAGCCTCAATTTCCATCCCGTCAAATGATTTATACGTAACCACATCCGGTTCCACCATATGCTCCGATCCCAGGCCAAGCACATTGTTCTTCGTTAATTGCATCCAGTCACCGCCGTTTTCCAAACGGAAAATATTGTGTGGTACGGTTGCGCTCCGTCCCAATAAATACAGTGAGCCCGATTTGGCCACTTGAATTTTATCAATGATCGCTGCAGGCAATTGCAGTTTCTCCGGTTTCTCCATTTTCAAATCGAAACGGTAAAGAAAATCACTTACTCCTTTTTCAGTCGCAACGTAGAAAGTGGAACTCTCTTTATGCCATTTCAAGTCGCCCACGCTTTCATTGTCAATCTCAAGAACTTTTGAGAATTGCTTCGAACCGATTTCAAATTTTGCCACATAATTATATTCGCTGTCATAATTGGTCACAAAGTAAATGGTGTTGTCATCCGTGAATACCGGTTCAGACGCGATATGGACTTTGGAAGCATCCGGCGTCAGGTTATGAGTTTCATCGCCGATTTTCACAAATGACGTAACGTAAGTGTTGGCGAGGGCACGTGAATAGACGATCGCTTCTTCATTGTCGGAAACGGCAACCAGCTGAGTCGCGCCTCCTTCCCCTTCATGAAGCAGCGTATCCGTTCCGTCTTCCAGATTGCGGACGTGCGAATTCAGGAAAGTCGGATTTCCGTTTGATGTAACGTAATAAAGGCGTTGGCCGTCTTCACTTAAATGTTCAAAAAAGTATTTTTCATCCGGCTCGCCTGTGATCAGCGGCTGCGGCAGCCCGCCTTCATAAGGCAAAGCGTAAATCTGATGGTTCTCATCGCCGTCTTTATCATAACCCGCCAAAACAAAGCGGTTTTCCGAATCAATTTTGATGAAACTTACGGACTCGTCCCGCTGTGCGAACAGATAGGGAAATCCTGCCGGCAAATCCATTGCCCATAAATTCACATTGCCATTTAAATTTGAGCTGAAGATCAGCCGCTTCTCATCCGCACTCACCGTAAAATCGGAAATTGTATATGTACGGAAAAATTGCTCTACTGTTGGTTTCGGAAAATTGATCATTGTATTTCCTCCTGAAATCTTATTTTCTGTTTCTTCTGAGATGACTGAATCTTATGCACACATCTTCCATTATAGCGCAAAATTGCTTGGGTGACAGTTCCAAATTCCACGCAATTCTGATAACGAGGGGTGACCAGCACACGCCTTTTCGTTACAATAGAAGTTGTATAGCTTAATAGTCTTTTAAAAAGACTCAAAACTCGAACGAACCATACACCCAAGGAGGCTTCCCGATGACAAATTTACAGGAGATTGCCCAGTCTGATGACTACGGGCAATTTGAAATAAAGGAATTATACCAGGCGACACAATTACTTTTGCAGGAGTTCCAAAAATCGAAAACGGAACCGGAAAAGCTTAATGACATCATCGCTCACCTGAAAAAACGTTTGGAGGGGCAGACTGCCTACCCGCTGGCGATTCTTCTTGAGTCGAGCCAGCTGGGTATCCGCCACCAATTGCAAAAAGCCTGGAACAGCCCGATGAAACAGCGGCAGCTGTTCCTGTTCGAAAGCTTATTTTTCCAATTCCGCGGCAAAGTTCCACCGACTGTCTGGAACCAGATCTGCCTGAATTATGCCGAGGTACTGATTTATGTGGGCCGCTCGCTTGATGGGCTGCATGTGCTTGAGCAGATGGTCGAGTCTGAAACTACTGATCCGTCCTATCAGCGCAAGGATGCGGAACGCGGCTGGGGACTCTTGTTTTATTCCACATTCCTGACCGGCAAGGAAGAAAAAGCGGACGCTCTCCATAAGGCGCGTGAACTGTTGAGCCAAGGGATTGAAAATATCGAAGATGCCAATGGCAGTGCGCTTTATGCAGACCGCCTGAAGCTGGCACAAAAAATGTTGGATGAAATCGGGCCGGTCGACGTCACCGCAAATTACAAGCCGAACTTTTTCGAAGGCCGTGAAAATGACTATCGTAATTGGTGTGCGAAGCAGCATTTGCTGTTGAATCCGGATAATGAGGTCGATCCGGAAGGCACCATGAAAATCGATACGCTTCGCTATCGCTATAAAGGCGAGGACAAAGAGCAGGGTGTATTCCTTGAAGCTTTCATGGATTCCCTCTTTGCGGAATTCACGGCACAGCGCGAGCAGCTTTTCGAAGCTCTTGAAAAGGATCCGTCCCAACCTGAACGCAACGAGCAATTGAAGATGGTGTACCGCCAAACCTTTTCTTTATTCAATAAAACCGCCCAATTCCTCAACCATTACTATGAACTTGAAATCAGCAGCCCGCGTGCCGGCATGCAGCGCATCTGGTTCGAGGACGACCATCCGAAAAACGAACTCAAACCGTTCATCCGCGATACCAAAAACAGCGCATTAAAAGCATTATATTGGTTATCTAAAGAAATGTACGGCTACGAACGTTCCGAATCGCAGAACCTTGCTATGATCCGTTCTCTCCAATTGCGGGATCAGATGGAACGCAGCTTTGTGCAGGTCATCACTAAAAAAGAAGAAGTCGCCCAAACCGGCGAACTCCGAAAGCATCAGGTGACCCAGGGTGAACTCGAACGCCTCGCCTTGTCGACGTGTTTCAAAGCCCGCAACGCCTTGATGTACCTGGTGTTTGCGATTGGGTCAGGGAAAAAATAAATGCAAATCGTTGAGCCGTCTCCCTCTTAGAGAGAGGCGGTTTTTGTTTTGGGAAAACATTTGTATAGAAAAGCTTTCGCAAAACTCGAAAGCTTCCTTAAAAGGCTGAAGTTTTTGGCTTGTGGTTTTTCGCTTTTCGCCTGGGTTTCGGCGAAAAGCATGCACTAGGGGGTTTTGAACTTTGGTGAGGGGTGAAGGCTGATTCTGAGTCCTAGGTAGACGACATATTATTATCATTAATAACGCATAGTTATTTAGCCGGGCATAAAGCGGCTTTTCCGCGCACAAAATAACAGCTCATCTATAATTATTCAATTACAGGAAATTCCTATCATTCAAAAACCCAAAAACCACCTCCAATAGATACAGAAGTCTTTTGGAGGTGGCCATCTATATAATTTGAACTGAAGAGTTACTATAAACATAACGCTTCAACGCTATGGACTAGGTCCGTACCAGCGCTGAAGAAAAAAAGCTTAGATATGGAGCAAAACAGCGAAGACGCCCAGGGGGCCAAGCGAAGTGCTGAGATCCACTCGGACGAAGTGAAACGAGACCGAGTTAGCTCAGCGCAAGCCCCCAGGCAAGCGAAGCTGTTTTGCGGAATATCGACTATTAGAATTTATTTAGTTCAACTTATATACATTTCTTCCTATAACACACTATTCGGATGCGGCTTCGTAATATCCACTGCATACACATCGATCTGATTCACAATCAGGTCGCGGATGCCGTAGATTGGACGTTCGTTCCGCTCTGTTTCTTCAATATAACCGTTCACTTTCTCCTGCAGCTGGATGCCGACTGACTTGCCGCCGCTCGCATCTTCAAAACGTTCACGGAAAGCCTGCTCGTACCATAAATTCGATACTTGAATATTCTTCAACACGCCTTTTTCCTCATGCGCTCCAACCACCAGATAATGATTGCCGTATTCGTCCCTCACCAAATCGTTGGTCTGGATTTTTTGCATACTCATTATAATAAGTCTCCTTTCATTCATAATTTACGACATTTATGTAGGATGCCTTCCTTACTAAGTATTCTCTAAACCTCAGCCCAATAAACCCTGAAGTCAAAAAAGGCCACGGAAACCAGTTGATTTCCGTGGCCTGATTAACTCTTTGAGAGCCATTCAATAAATCTTCTCATCAAAATTCGGTTGTTCCAGCTTTACTTCGTGATGAACAGTGATGTTCTCTTTGACGCTGTAAACTGCGCGGCAAGCCAGAATCAGGCTGCCGGACAAGTAGAGCAGATTGCCGTATAACTCGGCAATGGCAAGAAGATTGAGCAAGCTGCCGAACACAAAAAAGGTTCCAACGAGCAAGTCGTTGATGGTTCTTGTGAGTCTGCAATGCTTTGTAAAAATCACCCTTGAGGCCCCTGTCGTAATTTCGAGACAATCTCCCTTATCTTTAATGCTGGGCATATACTATCCTCCTTCAACATCTAGTGGCTAGCTGCTTCGGCTAATTGGCTCCAAGGGTAAAAGCAACGGGAAGACTTTATTTTGTTTCTCCATACATAACCGAATCGCATCATTTTCAACCCTATTTTTCAAAAAAGAAATAAAAGTAAAATTGGAGGGAATAAACGGAAAATTTAACCCTCTTTAAATCTCTTTTTCATGACTTTTCTTCCAAACGAAACCTTCATTTTTTGCACTTAAGTATTCTATTGGCTACTCGATAAATTAAATCTGCGGGTGTGTTCTCTTGGGTCTGTTGATTGCGCAGCAAAATGCCCGAGCATCCGCCAGCACTTCGATTGAATGGTCTGTCAGCAGCCTCCCGAAAATTTCTTTGAATAGCTCGAATGGCCGATTGTGAAAATCTCCATTCCGCTCCCCCTCAAGCAAACTTTATTTATTTTCTTTCTTGACCGGTGCGGGCAGTAATCAAAGCAACGGCAAAAAAGCCGCCTCTGGGATCTCCCCCCAAAAGCAGCATCCAAAACAGTTTATTTCCGTTTCCAATTCTTAATATCATTTTTGATAAACGTTTCTTCACCGGTATCCGGGTCCCGGATCACCTTATCCTGTGTCGGCACATCTTCTCTTCCTTCATCCGGTGCGTTTTCGTGTTGGTTTTCGATGACATGCTTTTCATTTTGCGTTTGTTCCTTTTTATCGTTTCCATCAAAAGTTTGCTTCACCTTGTCTATAAATGATTCATTGTTATTTTCTTTTTTCGTCATTGCTATCCCTCCATATGGATTCTTTTCCTATCCTTTACCCCTCCGGAAATAAAATAATCAGTTCCTGTTCCTTAGATAACACCAGCGTTTTTTATTGCTCATACATCATCTTTACAATTCTTAACACTCCCTTATCACATCCTTCATAAACGATTGGGACAATGGAGTTGGCAAGAGAATGAAAGGAGCTGGAGAAAGCATGAAAATTGCAGTGATTGGCGATTTGCATTATCCTACGGTGAAAGAGGACTATGCTTTGTCGCAAGGTGAACGGCAATTGTTTTATGAAAGCTTTATGGCGCATTTTTTCTCGATCCCCGCGGACCTGTATGTCTCCATTGGCGACTTGACGAATTTTGGAACGAAAGATGAACTGGAGGATATTTATGCAATCATCGACCAGCATCAGAAATCCTTTGTCCATGTGCTCGGCAACCACGATGTGTACGCCATGAAACGCGGAGAAGTTCTGAAGATCACCCAGCAGGACCGCTTTCATTCCATTTCGACCGAAACCGCGGTGTTGGCCTTTCTCGACACGGCACAGGAGCAGAATTATGAAGACTGGGGCGGAACCTTAGACACGGAGCAGCAGTATTGGCTTGCCGAAGTTGTGGAAGAATCCGGCTCCCGGCCGCTCATCACCTTTGGCCACCACCCGGTTTACGGCACCACCAAAAACTCCAGCAAAGAAAAACGTTCCATTTCACCGGATATTCCGGTGTGGGATTTACTGAATAAAAAGCAGAATGCAGGCCTGTATGTCAACGGACATAACCACTTCAACTCCATTGCAGCCCGTGAGCAGTGGACATTCCTGCAAATCGCCGCCGTTTTGGATGAGCAGGCTGTACGCGTCATCGAAGTCTCAGAAACGATGATTTCAATCGACTATGTGCCATTTGATGATTCCAGTCTCCGGCAGCAGGCACAGGCAATCGGCAATGCGATCGACCATTTCCGCCTTAATCCTCATCCTCTCGGAACAGAAGCCGACGTTAAATACGCCATCCCATTAGTGGCTGAAAAAATCAAATTGACTTAAGGGGTGATTCATATGGAAGACAATAAAAAGAAACACCATGTACAGGAAGATGAAGCAACTCAGGCCAATCTGGACATTCAGGAAGAATTTGATGACAATGATAAAAAGCAGGACGAAACATCTTCCCCTGTTCCCTTTGTTGCCAATAACACTGCTCCATTAACTCCCAAGGATAAAAACAAAAAGAAATAGTAAAAAAGCCAGGAATTTCGGATTTACTCCTCATTCCTGGCTTTTTTCTTTATATCGATTTTATTGCAAAGATAAGGAGCCCATAAAAATACACGTCCTCCCGTGGCTTGCAGGAGCGACGCTATTTCTCGTTTCCTTTATTTGCTGTGCATTACAATGCATTCCATTCAGGAATATGAAAAACCTCACATTCTGAAGTCTTATGCCTGCTGAAAAAACAATTTGCCGCCAGACTCCAAGGGGGGTGTGCTTTAACCTCACCCGCTCTTTTTAATGCACCATATTCCGTTTTTTAATGGCGCGTATCCAGAATCCGCCGTAAATCGTTTTGGCATCATAAGCAACGACAAAGGCGTTCGGATCCAGCTCTTTCACCGTCTTATACAGCTTCAATTCCTGTTTTTTTGGCATCAGAATCTGCAGCGAACTGCGTTTTCCTTCATAACCATTCGTTTCCCAGTCCGTTACGCCGTAGCCTTTCTCACGCAGCTGCACCGCAAGTGCGCCGCTGTTATCCTGTGAAATGACAGTTGCTGTCACATAACCCAGACTCAGTTTATCTTCAATTTTGGAACCGACGACGATTCCTGCCGCAAAACCGAAAGCATAGGCCAATAAATTCTGGACATTCGCTATATTATCGAGCACCAGCCCTAAACCAAGAATATTGATTACAACTTCCAGGACCGACAGCGCCGCTGCCGAGTATTGATAGCCTTTCAGTGTCAGGATCATCCGAATCGTCGACAGGGTGACGAAACTCAGACTGATACTGAAAATGATGAGTACCAATAAGAGAGGATGTATATCCAAACAGAATCTCCTCCGTTTATTTATGAAATATTTTCCATAATTATTTTTATGCTATTTTCTTTTTCCCCTGCCGAAAAAGATTAAACGTAATTTGCGCAAATTACTGCATATCTCATAGACAAGAAAGCCGAGGATAGTGCTATATGCAATGTATAGTGTAAATTCATGCAAGATAAAGCGGCTTCCTTTCCTCTTCTGGCATCCAGATCGGGTATTGAGCTTGTTGAGAAAGAAAAAAATGAAGCGTCAGGCGGTGCAGAGACAGGAGCAACGGTTTTCGAAGCGTGCGAGGATGCTCCGGCCGCTCCCTGCCAGGAAAACAAAAATCAGGTAACCGATAAATTAAAGGTCACCTGATTTTTGTTATTATCATCTATCTGAAATTCTTTTCTACAAATGCTTGCTCCTGCTCTGCGGACATCAGTCCCGTGGCTCTTCCCACAGTCCCCCCGTGCCAATTCCAGATGGTATTATGGGCAGACACTGCATTGCTGAAATCGCCTTTTTCCCAGGCCACCAGTGTTTCTTCATAAAATTCGCTGTGCTCATAGAACTCTTTATTTCCCCTTACAATCCTGAGCATGTTTTCAATGTTTTCGTCTGTCATTTCGACGGCCCCTATTTTCTTGGCAGCCACAATCTTCTGATGAGTCATTTGATGCAAGTAGGTTTGCAGCTTACCCTCCGGCATATCCTCCACAGGTTTATCGGCTGTTCCTTCAGAGTCTGAAGCTTCAACAGTATCATCGCTTAATTTTCGCTCTTCGATCTGATCTGCAACTGCAGAGATTTCTTCCGCGTCATTTGACGTGAAATCCTGGATGAACCAATAACCCGCACCTGCGATTACAGCTAATGTCAGAATGGAAATCGTTATTGTTGTTAAGATGGTTTTCATAAATTGTCCCCCTGTATTGATCAACAGCTTTTCTGTTTGACCTTTTTTATATATGATTTTGCCTAGATGAGCTAACTTATCCTCTTCTATGCTATATGACCCATCCAAGTATACAGGAAGATATGCATGCTTGCATCGAATATGCCTGGCAGTATGTTCCATTTCTACTCGGCTCACTGAAAAAAGCACAAGTCTCCAGGGTCAGGAGCCTTGTGCTTTTATAATGTCACTTTTATCTTATTGCTAAAATGTTCCTTTTATAATGAGTTGAAGAAAAGAATTTGATTTACCACCACTTTGGCGCTAAGAGAGTTACTTAGATATGGAGCAAAACAGCGCAGACGCCCAGGGGACCAAGCGAGTGCTGAGATCCACTCGGGCGAAGTGAAACGAGACCGAGTTAGCTCAGCGCAAGCCCCCAGGCAAGCAAGCTGTTTTGCGGAATATCGGCTACTAAAGATTATTAATTCTACTTTTATATTAAGAAGTCCCTTTTAGCCTTTCTCCTCCAACATCCCATCTTCGTAATTTCTGCGTTCATTATTCTTCTTCAGGTGGTAGGTGGCTCCCGTTTCCATCACTTTGCCGTCAAACTGCATCCGTTGTGACCGCATCTTGCCCTGGAGTTCATAAGCCCGCTGCATTTTTTTCTCGAATGTCTGCTTGCTTACATCAAGAGTGATCGTGCTGCCATTGCTGAGTGCAACCTGCGTCAGGCTTTTGCCGGCGTGCCGGTAATGCTTGACATGCGATAGCGCCAGCCACACACAGTCTTCACGAAACGGTGATTTGCATGGAAACAGGATAATCTCGCGTTCCCTGTCCAGAATCAGCGGGTTCATATTCATTTTCCCGAGTATCGCCTGAGCACCTTCAAGGGCTCCAATCATACTCGAACCACGGAAACGCAAATTCACATCAATCAGATCATACGGACTTAATCCGACTTTCGAGACACTTTCCTTTTTGCCCAATAAAGAATGGAGAAATCCATTGTCATCAAAGTTGGGCATAATGATTATCGTGTCTGATCCAATTGCATATTCCCATTTCATTTCTAAATGAATCTTCGGTTTTCTTCTCATTTGGCTATCCCCTTTTAGTTAAAGCTTATTTTTTCAGCTAAAATGGAGTATACTAACCTATAGTTGGTACAGTCCAACTGCCACCTCCGGATAGTTGTCGGGCAGACTACTCTATCCGGAGGTTTTCTGTTGCCACCAATATTGACCTCACTTCCATCTCACCTCCCAAATGCATTTCTGCTATACATCTAAAAAATGAACAAAGAGCTCTGGCACCTTTTTTCAACTTCAGTTACAACCTTTATGTAAGGTGGCTGATATCTAAACTGAATGCTAATGAATGCGCTTTCTTCTCATGCTCACTTTGTTAATTATATATTTATGCCTATAAATTGTCTAATTATTTTGTATCTTTTTTACTATTAAAATTACTTATTCTATAGCATTCAAAATTTTTCATTTAAACCTTTACAACTAACCTTTAGTCAATTATAATTTTTGCTTTATTTGGTATATAGAATGAATTATAGTTTCATCTAAAAAAGAAAAACCGCATCCGAAGGACCATAAAGGTTTTCGGATGCGGCAATTATTCATTCAACGCTTATCAATTCACTTTCAACCACTCCCTGAGGATTGATCGACTTAACAACTGCAAAACCTTCAACCATATAATACCTGAAGCCGTCCTGCGTGGTCACTTCCACGGCATTTGTAAATGTTCTGTAAGCTGTTTCGACGGTTTTATCGACTCCTGTAATGGTGTGGATGAAAGACTCATCGCCCAATCCGGTATTGAAAGTTTTGCCCATCTGAACCGGGTAGACAAGTGCCGGGGAGTATTCCGAATACGGATAGCCGAATGCAAAGAACGCATAATTTTCAAGCTCCAGATATTCGTAACTGTCGCCGTCCACTTCGACCGTCCACATGAATCCATAAGTCAGGTCGCCGCGGTCGGGCACATCTTCAAAACGATGGATGGCTGTTGTGCCGTCTGACATGCTGTAGCCATAGGTTTTGGTTTTGTCTTTTTGGTAGGACTGGGCAATCACTGCATCATTTTTGAATTCCGGCTCAAGCGCGCGTGCCAGAAATGCGGAAAATTGTCCACGCGTCACTGGCTGATGCGGACGGAACGTGTTATCCGGATAACCGTTGGTGATGCTGGCTGCCAGGATTTTGCTGATGGCACCGGCGTAATAAGCGTTTTGAGGCACATCCGTGAATGACGCGTTGAACGTAAAGGCAAGATCGAATACGCGCTCCATGATCAACGCCATATGCCCTCGAATGATTGGCGCATTTGGACGGAAGGTTCCGTCTTCAGAACCCAGGAAATAACCGGCTTTTGCGGCTTCAGCGATATAGCCACTGGCAGGATGACCTGCTGCTACATCACTGAAAGGAGTAGCTTGTGCTGAGCCATCCAAGTCCTTTAATCTCCCGATCATTATGGCTGCCTGTGCACGTGTCACTTCCGCATTCGGCCGAATGGTTCCGTCTGGATACCCTTTTATCACTTCATTTTCCAAAAGATAATTTATTTCCTCAAAATACGGATGGCTTTCCGGCAAATCCGGGGCAGCGGCAGCAGGCAGGACCAAAAGCAAAGACAACAGCACGACAAGCACACCCGACACTTTCTTCACACTTATCACTCCTCTATTAGGCAAACCAGTTTCTTACACATATTTTAGCATTTGACAGAGCCGAAAACATCACTTTTTTATCATTAAAGTAAATATTTATTAATAAACATTACCCTAAAATCAGTATTTACAAATCTACACTAGGCCGATGAGTTCGACATGATAACCATTGACCTTTCCAGTTAAATATAAAAATGCCGCCTTCGAAAACCTATACGGCTTCCGAAGGCGGCATATGTGTACTTAAGTCGTTTTTTATAAGCTGAAGTTGCTCTGATGCAAAGCCGCAGTTTTAAGTGTGAGAAACAATAATCTCCAAATTGCCTTCAATACCGTATTCTTCGATTGTGGCAGGCAGTATGAAGTTGTCCCCTTTTTTGAGCAACGAGCCTTTTCCATCAATCATAATTACCCCATCACCTTCAATCACACTCATGAGCAGGAAATCCTTCTTTAAAGGAGTGGTTGTTTTGCCGTCCAGTTTCCAATGATAGACAGTGAAATATTTGTCTACGATCAATTGGGTGGACTCCAGATCCCCGTTGATGTCTTTAACATCCGTCTTGGCAGTGTCTTTATGGGGGCAGCTCGTAACAGCCAGGGCTTGTTCAATATGCAGTTCCCGGCAGTTCCCGGCAGCATCGGTCCGTCCATAATCGTAAACACGGTAAGTGATATCCGAACTTTGCTGGGTTTCCAGAATGACGATCCCTTTCCCGATTGCGTGAAGGGTTCCGCTCGGAACATAGACGAAATCCCCCTTTTTCACCCGCAGACGCTGCAGCAGTCCAGTCCAATCTCCGTTCGTCACCATTTCCTTAAATTCCTGTTCATTTTGTGCATAATGTCCGAAAATGATCTCCGCATTTTCATCGCAATCAAGGATATACCAGCATTCCGTTTTACCGAATTTTTCTTCAGCGACTTCCCTGGCGTAGAGATCATCCGGATGTACCTGGACGGACAAGTCATCATTGGCATCCAGTATTTTTGTCAGCAGAGGGAAGGTTTCCGATTCAGTAATATTTCCAAATAAATAAGAATGCTCCTTCCATACTTCCAATAAGCTTTTCCCTTTTAATAACCCGTTCATTACAATAGATGGACCTTTTTGATGTGCAGAAATAACCCAGGCTTCCCCAGTGGATTCGCTGGGAATATTGTAGCCGTATAATTTCTGCAGTTTGGTACCGCCCCAGATCCGCTCCTGAAACGCCGGTTCTAGAAAAACAGGTTCACTATACACGGGAATGACCCCTCCATTCATAATCAGTTTTCACTGGAACTTTGGTGAACTTTTTCAGCAAGGGCTTAAACAGCGGAGTGACCTGTCCATTTAAATAGTAATTTTGCAAAGAGCTTCGATATCATTCCAGTCATCGGCAATGCAGTGCATATCCTCTTCGACCAATTCACTGCCAGTTTGAACTTCAATGATTTCCATATCAGTGATGGCTTTCACTGCATGTTTTTCCCCGAGAGAATTATAGATGACATCCCCTGCGCGTATGTGCCGCAGCTGATTGTTCAGGACATAGATCCCCTCACCTCTCACGATTGTCCATACTTCACTGCGTTTATAATGCATTTGGTAGCTCAAATTTTTTCCTGCAGTGATATTCAGCCGTTTAATCAGCACACCATTGCCTTCCGGGTATTTCGTTTTTTCAAGGACGCGATACCAGCCCCAACTGCGTTCTTCATACATCGGCCGGTCGTCGAAGCCCTTGACATACTCTTTCACTTTCGAACTGCCCTCTTTGTCGGTGACTAAAATGCCGTCTGGACTGGCAGCGACTACAACATTGTCCAGCCCCAACAGAATGACGGGAACATCCAGTTCATTGACAATATGGGAATTCTTAACACCTTCTCCAATGATGCCTTTACCGGTAACCATCGTGGCCATTTCATCAGTCAGGGTATTCCAGGTTCCGAGGTCTTTCCAATAGCCAGTGTAGGAAAGTGTGATAATATGCTTCGCCTTTTCGACAATTTCATAATCGAAACTGTTTTTCGGCAGCAGATGATAATTTTGTAGAAGTGTTTCATAATCAACCGGAATATTCTTTTCAATCAGAAGATCAATAATATACTTTAATTTGAAAGCAAAAACGCCGCAATTCCATAAAGCATTTTTTCCGATCAGATGTTTAGCCAGTGCTTCATCGGGTTTTTCCTTAAAATAATCGACTGTAAAGCATTCATCTTTATCGAAATCCTTCGGTACAATATAGCCATACTTTTCAGAAGGAAAAGTAGGAGTGACACCCATCAATGCCAAGTTTGCATTTGAATTTCTTAATGCGAATTCAAGATCCAGCACCCGTTGGAAAAACTTGTCTTCCACATACGGATCGACCGGCAGCATTGCAATCACTTCGTCCAGGTCCGTCCCCTGCGAATACAAATAGACTGCAGCAAGGGCGATTGCGGGGAATGTATCCCGACGCTCAGGCTCTGTTACGATCTGTACTTCAGGTCCCAATTGGGTTTTGATCATATCCACCTGCGAATGACCGGTGGCTATAATAGAATCTGCAGCTAACTTATTTTCTTCCAATTGCCCCCACACACGTTGCACCATCGACACTTTTCTGCCTTCCGCATCTTTCAAAACTTTCAAAAATTGTTTCGATCTTGAATCATTGGATAATGGCCACAGCCTTTTTCCGGATCCTCCGGACAGCAATACTAATTTCATGAGTTCCCTCCTAATCCATAAAGTAAGTTCGGGTTCGAACAGATTCATTTTGCTCATTCAGGTCGATAAACAGAAAACACAGTGAGTGCCTGGGTCCCTGTCAACCATATTTTTAATAATGTCTTTGATATCCCTCCCTGTTTACGATATCTTTCAACACTAAAAAAAATTTGTACACTCAGCATAATCATGCGAGGTTAAATAAAGGTTAAGTATTCTGAGTATTTAAAAAATATTAATTCCATAGCTTGGTTCGATAATTTTCAGCACTCGATATCACTCAGAGCAAGGTGATTTGGGTGAACAGAAAGCCGGTCTTTCAGCCACGCTTTATTTCATGACGAATCCAGGTCTGTTCAGAGTTTCTGCAATTCATGAACATGGTATTAACAGGAAATTCTTGCTCCAGGATTCTGTTTTTAGCTTTTGCATCTTCAGAAATAAATAAATGTCATTTTATTATTATATATAACAATAAAACATTACTCCATTCATCACATTGTGGTAATATTAAATCAAACAGGGAGGGATAAAGATGAAGATTATTTTATCTTTAGCTGCTGCCGCCATTCTGATGTTCAGTACGTTTCTGTCTCCTGCCAAAGCTATTGTTCTGTTTGATGACGTCTTTGCAGACCATCAGTTCGCCTTTGAAATCGCTTACTTGTATGAAGAAGGAATCATCAATGGGTACCCTGACGGCACTTTCCGGCCAAATGATCCAGTTAGCAGGGCTCACGCTGTCACCATGATTGGACGCGCTCTCAACCTGGACGACACCCCTCGCTCAACTGGTTTTAATGATGTGTCAGCCAGCCATCCGTATTCCGGCTATATCTCTTCAGCTGTTGATGCGGGAATAGTCATCGGTGATGAGAATGACAATTTCCGGCCAACCGGAACCACCACCCGTGCCCACACCGCAGTAATGCTGGACCGAGGGATCTATTTCCCGGAAGCGCCGGATAATAATTTCCTAGATATGTCGGATAGCCATTACGCATTCGATGCTGTATCAAGGCTGGCCCAGCAAGGAGTGGTTCGCGGTTATCCGGATAATACGTTCCGTCCGGACATTTCCGTCACACGCGCTCAGTTTGCGGCAATGCTGGCCCGCGCCATCGAACCGAGCTTCATTCCTGATAAACAGGAATTGCTGATGACGGCCAATGAAATTCTTGCGGAGCTCCAGGCTGAGGATTTTGCTGACGTGGCAGCTTATGTCAGTTCTGAAGATGGATTACAGTTCTGCCCATATGCCGGCGGCTGCGTCGACAGTGGCGGAGTCACTTTCACGAAAGATGAACTTTCCGGCTTCATGACTGATTCGAACGATTATTTATGGGGGTATGAGGACGGCAGCGGTTTCGAAATCAATTTGACGCCTGCCGAATATTACGATGAATATTTGTTGGAAGCCACATACACCGCCAAAGAACGTTACGGGCGCAACTATCCAACAGCAACAGAGTTTATCCATCAACTGTATCCCGAAGCCACCATTGTCGAATACTATTTCCCGGGCACAGACCAATATGATGGTTTGGACTGGCAAAGCCTGAACATGGTTTTCGAGAAGAACAGCAGCGGAGATTGGGTATTAGTGGCGATCATCAACGACCGTTGGACAGTGTAAAGTTGAAGGAATGACAAAGAGAGACCCGGCAATGTTTGCCGGGTCTCTGAGCTTGTTGAGAAAGTAAAAATGAAAACCGATATTCCGCAAAACAGCTTCGCTTGCCAAAACCCGTGCTCCTGCATCGCTGCGCTAGCTTCGTCGCAAAGCATTGGCCGAACTACCTTCGGCCAACACTTGGCTCGCGCTGAGCTAACTCGGTCTCGTTTCACTTCGCCCGAGTGGATCTCAGCACTTCGCTTGGTCCCCTGGGCGTCTTCGCTGTTTTGCTCCATATCTCAGATTGTTTTCTCTAAAAGAAAAATTTTAAGCCTATTTCAAGAAAAAAGCATTCTGATTTTACTTTGAACTCGAGAGGAGCGTCCGCCTAGAGCGAAATGATTGGAGAAGTTGTCGGTTTCTCGACAGCCTGAGAGACCCGGCAATGTTTGCCGGGTCTCTCTTCATTTGGAATGACATTATTCGCTTATGGATGCCTGACAACACCGGATACTTTCAGGTTAAAATACAGTCTAATCGGCTATGGCCCGAACAATAGTCATATAAATATTCCGAATATTGTGATATTATAATTTTTAATGTATTCTAATTGGAGAAGCAGAGGCTTTCCCCAGTACATGACACTAATAAATGAACCAGAGCTTCGATGCTATAGCTCTGTATTCTATAAGGACGGAGGATGGGTATGCCTTACAATAAAGTTATGATCCTGGATATTCCAATCAGTAATCTAAGCCTGGAAGATTTTCTTGAGAGAATTTATGGAGAGTTAAGTTCTAAAACAAAGAATATATTTATAGTTACTGCCAATCCTGAAATTATAATGACTGCTAAGCACTCCCCTTCCTACCGTAAATCAGTTCTGCAGGCCAACTATATCGTTCCTGATGGCAGCGGAATAATGCTTGCTTCTAAAATACTTGATCAGCCACTGGCAGAAAAAATTACCGGTTATGACCTCTTCCATATATTTTTGGCTCATGCAAGTGAACATAAGAAAACAATATATTTTTTCGGTTCGAAAGAAGGCGTTGCAAGCAAAGCCGCACTAAATGCCTTAGAACTGTATAATGATTTTAAAATTGCTGGAACCAAAAACGGCTATTCAGGCTTAGGGGAAGATATTGCCTTGGAAATTGCAGAAACCAAACCTGATTTTGTCTTTGTGGGTCTTGGTGCTCCGTTGCAGGAACAATGGATTGCTGATTATAAATATCTATTTCCACATGCAGTATTAATGGGTGTAGGCGGCAGTTTTGATGTCCTGTCGGGGAATTCCAAACGTGCCCCTCAATTCTGGATTAAACACAATCTGGAATGGCTGTACCGTTTGCTTACTCAGCCCATCAGGGGAAAAAGAATGATGCAATTGCCTCTTTATCTTATGCTGGTATTTAAGCAAAAGTGGAAAAGGAGCAGGATCCTAAAAAAAGAGAATGGAAAAATCCTTTAAACAAATCGTTTAAAGGATTTTTTGAGGCTGTCAAAAAACTGTCCACTTCTCCAATCATTTCGCTCTAGGCGGACGCTTTCCTCGGGGAGCTGCCTGAGCCTCCTCATCGCTTCGCTCTTGCGGGGTCTCAGGACTAGCTCTGGTTCCCGATGGAGTCGCCGCCTGCCGCTTCATTCTGTTCTGTGCTGTTAATGCAAGTGTTCACCTTCTCACATACCACACACTTAAACGTCGATTCCTTTATAAAAAGTAAGCTGAGATATGGAGCAAAAAAGCGAAGACGCCCAGGGGAGCAGGCGAATGCCGACGAAGTGCAAGATCCACTCGGGCGAAGTGCAACGAGGCCGAGTTAGCTCAGCGCAAGCCAAGTGTTGGCCGAAGGTAGTTCGGCCAATGCTTTGCGACGAAGCTAGCGCAGCGATGCAGGAGCACGGGTTTTGGCAAGCAAGCTGTTTTGCGGAATATCGGCTTTCATTTTTACTTTCTCAACAAAATGGAAAAATCCTTTAAACAAATCGTTTAAAGGATTTTTTGTTTTGCCGAAGCATATTTTTTTAAAACTTCATGGCGATAATTCGCCTTCTCTTTTTTTGTCATCTCTTTATAGTCTTCAAGAAATTGCTCATACTTTTCCAGTACACTGTCTGCCAGTCCGTATTCTTTGAGTGTACCGAATTCCAGCCAGGCAATTTCATCGCAGAACTTCCTCATTTGGGAAATTGAATGGCTGACAAAGAACATCGTTTTTCCTTTTTCTTTGAACTCCATCATTTTGTTGAAGCTCTTTTCAGCGAAGGCTTTGTCCCCTACCGATAATGCTTCGTCAATAATCAGAATATCCGGATCCACCCGCACAGAAATAGAGAAACCCAAACGTGACTTCATGCCGCTTGAGTATGACTTGACGGGCTGATCGATGAATTTTTCAATCTCGGCAAACTCAATAATTTCCTCTTCCATCTCTTCAATTTCCTGACTGGAAAATCCAAGCATCAAAAGTTTCAATTCGATATTCTCCCGGCCGGTCAGTTTATTATCAAGTCCCGCATTAACTGCTATTAACGCAACATTCCCTTTGCTGATGACTTTGCCGGAAGTAGCAGGAATAACACCTGCGATTATATTGGCTAATGTCGATTTACCGGAACCGTTTATGCCGATAAGACCCACTATGGCTCCTTCATCCACACTGAATGATACATCCCTCAGAGCAAAAAATTCTTCCCCGTATTCTTTGGCCGGATTGATCAAATCCAGCAGGCGTTCAGACTTTTTCTTGTATAATTTATATCGTTTCGATACATTCTGGACATCCACTGACTTTGCCATTGGCATCACTTCCCATTTTAGAGGAAATCAATAAATTGATTTCTGAATTTCACATGCAGATATGAACCCACTACGAATGTAATCAGGATAATTCCAACAAAATATGCCGTATAAACCGGATTCTCCAGGAAGTACCAGCCTTCCCCGAGCAAAGAATAACGATACCCTTCGATTATATAATAAAAAGGATTTAACTTCATATAAGGTTGCCATGTCTCCGGCAATAGAGTCGGTGGCCAAAGGATTGGAGAAAGATACAACAGCATCCTCATAATGGACTGGAGCAGCATCTGCACATCCCGGACAATCGTCGTCAATGTCGAGGTGATCAAAACCAGGCTGAACAGGAACGCAAGCAGCCCCAGCATATAAAGCGGCAATTGGATATAATAGATGGAAATCGGGTATCCGATGAATTGCAGAAAGATGATGCCAAGTCCCAAAAGGATTAAATGCGGATAAAATTGCGCGAAAATTACATAGCTTGGGATGACACTCATCGGAAAATTCATCTTGGCCAGCATCTTTATCTTGCTGTAAATCGCTTTGGAACCTTTCATGACTGCCTGGGTGATAAAGAACCAGACCAATATTCCGGCAAACATCCACTGCAGATAAGGTATATCGCCAACAGGTTCCCGTTGCCGGATGCCGAACCCAAAAACAAACCAATAGATCGTAATTTGAATAGCCGGATTAATGATTTCCCAGGCCATCCCCAGATAATTCCCACTCGTCAAACTCCGCAATTCATAAACTGAAAGCCTTCTCACCAAATAGAAATATTGGAATTGTTCTTTCAGTATTTTCATCATCGACTTCATCCCGGATTCTCACCTACTCGCTTTCATTCACATTACTCCAAAAATGCTTGTACTACCCGTTCTGCCGCATTGCCATCTTCCAACGAGGAAAACTTCTCTTTGAACACGCTGAATTTCGGATTCAGTTGGACATCCGAATCTTTCAGGTTATTTAGTGCATCGAACAGCTCTGCTTCTGTCTCCGCAATCGGACCAGGAGCTTCTTTTTCAATATCGAAATAAAAACCCCTTAGCTGATCCCGATACAGGTCCAGGTCATACATAAAGAAAACGATCGGCCGGTCCAGTATGGCAAAATCGAAAAACACCGAAGAATAATCAGTGATCATCAGATCGGCCATCAAATAGAGCTCCCTAATATCCGGATATGAAGAGACATTGAATACTGTTCCTTCATATGCTGAGAAATCGAAATTTTCAGCTACCAGATAATGCATTCTTGACAGCAGGACCCATTCCTCGCCAAATTCCTGCTGCCATTTATCCAAATCGAATTGAAATTTGAATTTATATTTCCCTTTTTCATAGAACTCATTGTCACGCCACGTCGGTGCATAAAGCATTATTTTTTTGTCTTCAGGGATTCCCAGCTGTTTTTTCACATGGCTGATTACATTCGTTGAATGGCGGGATAACAGATCGTTTCGCGGATATCCTGATTCAATAATTTTGCCCTGATAATGAAAAGCTCTTCTGAAAATCTCCGAGGAATATGAATTGGGGGATACCAGGTAATCCCATTTACTCGATTCTACTATAAAATTCTTTTTGTAATTGCTTGTATTGGTACCCGGCATATGAATTTCTTCGATATCGATGCCAAGTTTTTTTAAAGGCGTCCCGTGCCACGTCTGGATATAGACTGTTTTTTTCGGTTTTGGCATCCAGGCAGGCAAACGGACATTATTCACCCAATATTTCGCACGTGGGAAATTGAGAAACCAGGCGATAGAAAAGCGGCGCAGATATGGCACCCCAAAGTCCTGGAACAGACTCTGTGCTTGTTTGTCAACACTCCACAGCAACTGGTAGTCGGGATGGTGTTCTTTCATGTATTCATAAATCGCACGGGGACTGTCACTGTATTGCTGTGCATGAAAACTTTCAAAAATGACAAGCTTCCGCTTTTTGGGCAGGAGTCCTGTCACAATGAATAAAATTTTGAATAATTGCAGGGAACTTCCATTGTTTTTTAGCCTGCCAATCCCGTTTACCACCCCTTTTTTCAAAAAACCAGCTTCAACGTTTGCAAACCTGAAACTGTCGTCCCCCGTCAATCGTTGCACTTTTTTATACAGAATCATTTATTTTCCTCTTCTGCTCAGTATTTTCATTAGCTATTTAAAATGATAACATATAATATATATTCATAACATTTTATTATAACTCATAAAATTCCATCGGATGGAGTGAGTAAGCCTATGAAAAAAGTCATCACCTATGGGACCTTCGATTTACTGCATCATGGCCATATAAATGTCCTGAAAAAGGCGAAGCAGCTCGGTGACTATCTGATAGTCGGGCTTTCTTCAGATGAGTTCAATGCCCACAAAGGAAAAGCGGCGTACCATTCATTTGAAGAAAGAAAGATGATATTGGAGGCTATTAAGTATGTGGACGAAGTGATTCCCGAAACCAGCTGGGACCAAAAGGCAGATGATATTACGACTAATCATGTAGCTGTCTTTGTGATGGGCTCGGATTGGGAAGGAAAATTCGATGAACTGTCCGATTATTGCGAGGTCATTTATATTCCAAGGACGGATGGTATTTCGACAAGTAAAATAAAAACAGACCTTTTGAATAAACAATGATGAAGGAACTTCTAATTTCTTTATACCTTGGCGCAACCAGAATTGCTTTTATATTTTTTAAATTATTTCCGTTAACAAATAAAACTGTTTTCCTTTCCACGTTTGGTGACAATGCCTTTTTCACAGCAAGGGAGTTAGCTTCATCCAGTCGGCAGCAATTAATTTTTATTAACGATAAAAAATGCAAAGTTGATTTTTCTTCGATTCCAGCAGACAACAAGATTATATATTTCAGCGGGACGGCAAATGTATGGGAAATAACCCATTCAATCTACCACCTCGCGACAGCCAAATACATTTTCATTGATAATTATGCAGGGGCATTGTCGGCTATTCGTTTTAAGAAAGAAGTTACATGTGTGCAGTTATGGCACGCTGCCGGAGCTTTCAAGAAATTCGGCTGGGGTGATCCGGAAACCGCCAAAAGAAGCCACAAAGCAAAAAAGAGATTCCAGAAAGTCTATGATCAATTTCACTATATACCGGTCGGCTCACAGCAGATGGAAGATATTTTCATCGAAGCTTTCCATCTGGATCCAAGCCGGATTTTGCACACCGGCGTACCTCAAACCGATTTTTACTTTGACAAAAAAGCCATGCAAAAGGGATTGGAACGGATATATGACTGTTACCCCGTGCTGGCAGGAAAAACGGTCATATTATATGCGCCGACTTTCAGGAAGGATTCCCTTAGCCGGATGAAGATGGAACTTGATGCATCACAATTTCTTGAAGCACTTGATGACAGTCACGTCCTTTTAATCCGTGCACATCCGTCCGTCCAAAAAGCGGTTCAGAATTTTACTGATTCACGCATTATTTTGGTCAGTGATTATCCGCAGATAAATGACCTTTTAGTGGTCAGCGATATTTTAGTAACAGACTATTCCTCCATCCCTGTAGAATTCTCACTGCTGCAGAAGAAGATGATTTTCTTCACCTATGACCTGGAATCCTATAGCCGGACCCATGGTTTATGGTCGATGGACGAAGCCTCCTTCCCCGGTCCAATAGCCCGAACTACGGCGGAAGTGATAACCCATATCAAAGACCCGGACATCAATTATACTGAAATCGATCGGTTCAAGAATCAGTGGAACGCTTTTTCCGATGGTGTTTCTGCCAGGAAATTGATCAACGAGATTTACGACTTGAAAGATTTATAAATGATTTTCGGAATTCAATACAAAAAAAGGAGACTCGAAATCATCCGATTTCGAGTCTCCTTTTCGACATGCAGGTTTTCGTTCGTTCTTCCTATTTTGCCCAGTGGTGCAGGAAAAAATAGGCCAGGATTGCAATAACAGCAATGAGTGCAAGGATTAGCATCGGCACAAGCGCAAAGGTTGCTCCCATGATACCTTCCTCCTTTTAGTCGTACATCTTTACATCCATCATAAATCAATTCAGCAAAAATAGATATAAATAAAACTGATTATTCAGACTTTATAAAGAGTGGATGACGGTCCCTTCAGTTATACCCGCTTTCAATGTCAGATTAATATACCATGGTCCAAGGCTGGATAAGCTTAGCGAAAAGCACGAGTCTCAGCAGGTATTATTCTCTTAGAAATCTGGACATATTCAAGTATAAGATATTGAATAGGGACTAGGAGTTCTTAAGCTGAAGTGAATGTTCTGACAGACTGGAAAATTCACCGCTTAACCCCGGAGAGCGAATATATTGCAACTGCAAAAGCCGCATTCAAAACCCCTGGAAGGTTTCGGATACGGCTTCGTTTTGTATGCATTCAACGTTTTCTTACGCAAGATCTTTCGCTATTCAAATAATGGTGTTACCGGCTTCTCATTGTGGACATGTTCAATCGCTTCCGCCATCAGTGGTGCGACGGACAGGATAGTGATTTTTGGAGTGCGTTTCTCTTCAGGCACGTGGATTGTATTGGTGACAACCAGTTCCGTGAGGGCCGACTCTTCGATTTTTTGAACCGCCTGGCCGGAGAGGACAGCATGCGTGCAGCAGGCATAAACCGCTTTCGCACCATTTTCAACGAGGACATTGGCAGCGGTGGAAATTGTCGTTGCGGTATCAACGATATCCACGATGATGATGACGTTCTTGCCTTTGATATCCCCGACAATATTGACCGTTTCGGGTTCCCCCGGCTTCATCTGGCGTTTATCGATAAAACCGATCGGTACGTTCAGGTGATCGGCCAGTTTCCGGGCTCTTCCCAGGCCGCCGTTGTCCGGAGCTACAACAATTGCATCCTCCAGACTCTTATCCGCGAAATGCTCCGATAGAATCTTGCCGCCGCGCAGCTGATCAACCGGTAGATTGAAGAATCCCTGGATTTGAGGTGCATGAAAATCTATCGTAATGATGTGCGTAGCCCCTGCTTTTTCCAGCATATTGGCCACCAGCTTCGCCGTGATCGGTTCGCGTGAACTCGCCTTCCGGTCCTGCCGCGCATAGCCGTAATAAGGAATGACCACATTAATGGTATTCGCGGATGCACGCTTCAGCGCATCAATCATGATGAGCAGTTCCATGACATGTTCATTGCCAGGCTGGGATGTCGACTGAACCAGATAGACATCTGCCCCCCGGACACTTTCTTCAATGTTGATTTGAATTTCGCCATCACTGAAGTGTTTGATGAAACTTTTACCCAATTCACAGCCCAGCTGATCGGCGATTTCCTGCGCCAGCTCCGGATTTGAATTCAAGGCGAAAAGCTTGAAGTTTTTTCTTAATTGATAAGGCAATGGACAGCCTCCTTCTAATAATTTAATTACGTTTCCGTTGCTTTAATGATAACGCTTCCGAGGTGCAATAGCCAATAGTTAGGGGGTATTTCCACTATTCATTGTATTTATTGAACACGAATTTTTCCTTTTCATTTCACCTATGGTTATAATAAAAAGAAAAATGAAAGTTGGGGAATGAATGTCGTTTACGGATTTATCGATTGCTGCTGATGCTAAGATTTTGCCCATTCAGGAAATTGCGGAAAGAGCCGGAATTCCGGATGAAGCGCTGGAGTTATACGGAAAATACAAAGCGAAAATCAATGTCAATGCGTTGCCCACTGCCACGGCTCACGGAAAAGTCGTGCTGGTGACGGCGATCAGCCCGACACCTGCCGGCGAAGGAAAATCTACCGTTACGGTCGGGCTTGCCGATGCATTCAATCAACTGAACGAATCGGTCATGGTCGCGCTTCGTGAGCCTTCGCTTGGCCCGGTCATGGGCGTAAAAGGCGGCGCGACGGGCGGCGGCTTTGCCCAGGTGCTGCCGATGGAAGACATCAACCTCCATTTCACGGGGGATATTCACGCCATCACGTCAGCGAATAACGCGCTGGCTGCTTTTATTGATAATCATCTGCACCAGGGCAATTCATTGAACATCGACCCAAGACGTATCACATGGAAACGCGCTTTGGACATCAATGACCGTGCGCTGCGCCAGGTGACAATCGGGCTCGGTGGACCGGCTGGAGGAATTCCGAGACAGGACGGTTTCGATATTACGGTGGCTTCTGAAATTATGGCGGTGCTGTGCCTCGCGACTTCGTTGGAAGATTTAAAGGAACGGTTGGCGCGGATGGTCATCGGCTATACGTATGATCGTTTGCCGATTACTGTGCGTGACCTCGAAGTTGAAGGGGCGCTGACTTTATTGCTGAAAGAAGCTTTAAAACCCAATTTGGTGCAGACGATTGAAGGCACGCCCGCAATCATCCACGGCGGACCGTTTGCGAATATCGCCCACGGCTGCAACTCGCTGATGGCGACAAACACAGCCAGAAGGCTTGCGGACATCGTGGTGACCGAAGCAGGATTCGGAGCAGACCTCGGGGCCGAAAAATTCATGCACATCAAATCGCGCAAAGGCGGATTCCACCCGGATGCGGTCGTCATCGTAGCGACGGTGCGTGCACTGAAAATGCATGGCGGGATTGAAAAAGGTTTGCTCGCTGAAACGGATTCGGATGCGGTCAGACGAGGCATGGTGAATCTCGCCAAACACGTCGATACAATCCGCCAGTTCGGCATCGAACCGGTTGTCGCGCTGAACCGGTTCGTGACGGACAGCGAATCGGAAATCAATGAAATCATTGAATGGGCTGATGCGGCCGGTGTCGCTATTGCGCTGACCAATGTGTGGGAGCAAGGTGGAGCCGGCGGTTTGGAGTTGGCTGCGTTAGTGAAACAGGAACTGGATCGGCCGAAAAACTTTTCTCTTTTGTATGAGGAAACCGATTCGGTCGAAGAAAAACTGCGCATCATCGTTCAGAAAGTATACGGTGGAGCGGATATTCAATTGACCGATAAAGCGCAAAAACAGCTGGTGGAATTGAAGAAATACGGCTGGGACGCTTTGCCGATCTGCATGGCGAAAACGCAATACTCATTATCCGATCAGCCGAAATTGCTCGGACGTCCCGAAGGATTTACCGTCACAATTCGGGAGATCATGCCGAAACTCGGCGCCGGTTTCCTGGTGTGCCTGACGGGCGACATTATGACGATGCCCGGCCTGCCGAAACAGCCGGCCGCATTGAAGATGGATGTTGGAGTGAATGGTGAAGCAATCGGGTTGTTTTAAATAGGAGGATCCTCAAGGGCTTGCGGGCTTTTGGGGGTTTTTTGTTGGAGTGTTTGCAAAGAGAAAATGACAAATGGATGCTTTTCGCAGGCGAAAAGCGTTAAAATCTTAACCCCGCCAAAGTATTTCGCCAATTTATGACGAGACCCCTTCGCTTTTATTCTATATAAATACCGCACCTTCATTGTTAGTTGTCTCTAACAATGAAGGTGCGGTCCAAATCGCCAGGGATCCCCAACAATTTTAGTGCAGTCAGATTGCTGCTTCATTTATATGCGATTATTGTGATAGCGTAAATTTAAGACTTCGCCGTCTTCGGCGCCGGAGTGGCTTTTCCCTGTTTGTATTGTCTGTAGCCGTCGATATAATTCTCGTACATTTTCAGATAGGTTTTGGGCGCGGTATCCATTTTTTTCTCTTCTTTGATAATAGCAGTCATCTAATTCATCCTCCTCAGTATTGTTCATTGCAATCATTGGTCACAAGGATAAGCAGTTAGATACAAATTCACTGTTGAATAATGGATCAAAGTAAGTTGGATTGGCCCTCCTTTCATTTATATAAGAACGCTGAGCGCTTTGGAAAGGCGCGCAGCAAAATCTTCGAACGGTTCCTTGGAATTTAAACGCAGGCAATAAATTCCGCGCTCTATCGACATGTGTTGTGAATAATTGATAGGAAAAGATTTAGGATGCTCGATGAGAGTCCGCGTAAAATTGGGCAGCTCTTCGGGAAGCAGATAGATTTCAGCTTTGTTTAACGCTTCCTCGTCATGCCGGAATATTTTAAAAGGATCTGCAAACGACCAGTCGACATGCTTTTTACGGAGTTTGCGTAATTTGCTCAACCGTTTCTTTTTCAGTCGCCAAAATTCTGTGTTCAATTCCACTTCGATGTCCATAAACCCGTTTTCGTTCTCAGCTGCCAATGTCAGGGAATTCGTTCCTGCCACTCAATTCACTCCTTCTATTTACCTATATTATTTAATAAATAAAACCTGGCACCTGTTTAATTGGTTATAGTTTCATAACCAATGAGCAAAATTTTAATATTTTTTGCTCCAACACCAATACCATAAACCTATATTACAAGTGAAAATATGTAAAGAGGTTTTCGAAAAGTCTTATAATTCAGACTTTTTTATATTTTTCTTGTATACTTTCGCCCTTCATAAGTTCTACAATGTTCTACAAGTTTTCATCCCGCCCACCTGCTTCTCAATCCGAAATTACCGCCGCAGTTTTCTGTTTTACCAAGTATACAGCGGTATGATAAGTCTTTCATTTCTATTAAGAAAATATATATCGTCCAATTTCTAGTAGATCCACTGAGCCATTATTCATTTTTTACATGTAAAAAGGATTACAAAATAATGATTTTTCGAAAAAAGTTTTATGCATATTTCATAAAATGGAGAGTTGCTCCATTCAATTTTCAGGAAGAATCGCATATTTTGAGTTCGCAAAGTCATTTCAAAAGCTCCGCGGTGACCCTCTCCCAATTTTAATAGATGGATATAAATACAAAAAAGCCGCATCCAAAAACCATTTGGTTTCCGGATGCGGCTTCTTTTCAAGTTATTTAGGACACAGGAATTACCTGCAGCTCCTTCGTCGCTTTCGTTAAATTGTCGTAACCGTCTTCCGTGATGACGAGGAAGTCTTCGATTCTGACTCCGCCCCATCCCGGGATGTAGATGCCGGGTTCAACCGTGATGACCATCCCGGGTTCGAGGACCGTATGATCTGTGGCACGCATCGCAGGGCTTTCGTGCACCGCGAGTCCGATCGAATGGCCGAGGCTGTGGCCGAAGTTTTCGCCGTATCCGGCATCCGCGATGATGCCGCGCGCCAGTGCGTCCAATTCCGAACACGTTTTACCCGGGCCGATGGCTGCAAGTGCGGCTTCCTGTGTCCGTTTTACTATATTATAGATTTCCACTTGTTTGTCGGTCGGTTCCCCCAAAACGACTGTCCGCGTGAAATCCGTGTAATACCCTTCGACTTTCGCTCCGATGTCCATCTTCACCCAATCGCCAACTTCGATGATGCGGTCGGTTGCCTGGCCATGCGGCAATGAAGCCCGCGGACCTGTCGCGATAACATGATTTTCCTTGATGCCGCCGGCTCCTGCCTTGCGCATAAAGAATTCCAGTTCGAGGCCGAGTTCTTTTTCAGACATGCCCGGGCGAATGAATGACAAACTGTGCTCGAAAGCCGCGTCGCACATAGCGATCCCCTTTTTCAAATTGGCGATTTCAGTGTCATCTTTAATCATCCGCAGTTCGAAAACTCCGGGTTCGCTATTGAAGAAATTAACATCCGGGTTCAAAGATTCCAGCTCACGGAACTCCTGGAGCGGCAGCTTGCCTTCTTCGATGCCGACTTCCCGAATGCCGTGTTTCTTGACCAGTTCAGCCACCGCTTCATAAGGCTTGCGGTCATGGTTCAAGACCGTCAAATCAGGGGCCTCAAGTTCAGCCTGGTCCATATAACGGAAGTCAGTCAGCAAATAAGCTTCTTCTGCTGTAATGAAAAGAATACCGCTGGATCCTTTGAATCCGGAAAAGTATAGCCGATTTTCAGGAGAAGTCACCAATGCCGCTTTCCGGCCGTCTCCCAGCATTTTATTTCTCAACCTATCAATCCGTTGTTTATTCATTCCAACCACTCCTTCATATTACAAACATTCATAAATGAGCGTGACACAGTATTTTTCCAAATACAATTAATATTTTTCGAAAAGTGAGAATTGCGGATTAATCGTGGCGCATTAACGAGCCATAAAACCAGATACAGCAAATGATGAAGTTTTATGATTAGTTTTATTAACCATTAACGTAAATATGTTTAAACATTAATAACGTTGTGCTAACTTAATAATCATGATAAATTGTTAACAGAATATTTCATTTGTTACGAAAACTAATGAATATCAACTAGGGGGAATTATTATGCAGATCAAAAAACATCAAATCGGTTTTATCCTGGCGCTTCTGTTGCTCGTGCTTTCTGCTTGTGCAGGCGGTGATGACGCAGAATCACAATCCGGCGGAGAAGGTTCCGGCACAGATTCTGAGGCGAGCGGCGGCGACCTGATTCTCGCAGTGCTGAGCGATGCTTCATCTCTTGATCCGCACGGCGGGAAAGACGTTCCTACATCAGTTGTTTTGAAAAATATTTATGAACCACTTGTAAAAACTGGCGACAACAATGAAATTGAACCATCTCTGGCCGAATCATGGGAAGCGGTGGATGAAACGACATATTCCTTCAAATTGCGCGAAGGGGTAACTTTCCATGATGGCGAACCCTTCAATGCTGAAGCGGTAAAAACGAATATCGACCGTTTGCTCGATGAAGAACTGGGTTCACCAAGCTATAATTTATTCCAGATGATCACTGATATCGAAGTGGTCGGCGAATACGAAGTGGAAATTTCCACTGAATTCCCATTCTCACCACTCCTTTCCCATTTGTCCCATAATAGTGGCGGCATGATTTCACCGGCTGTCATTGAAGCGGACTATGAAGCGATTGAAAACGGCGAAGATCCATTCGCTTATGTATCAGCCAATCCGGTGGGCACTGGATTCATGGAATTTGAATCATGGGATCCCGGCTCGGAAGTCGTTCTTTCCAAATATGAAGATTATTGGGGCGAACCGGCTCATGTTGACACGATAACATTCCGTGTCGTGCCGGATTCCCAGGTCCGCTTGGCGGATCTCGAAACCGGCAACGTCCATATTATCGACCCGGTCCAGCCAACTGAAGTCAGCCGCATCGAGAATTCCGATGAAGCCCATATCCACCAGCAGGCTGGATCCAGTATCGCTTACCTTGGTTTTAATACAGAAAAAGAACCTTTCAATAATCCAGTGGTACGCCAGGCGATTTCTCATGCCATTGACCGCGAAGCGATCATCAGCGGAATTTATGAAGATTATGCCATCCCGGCAACCGGTCCAATTGCACCCGGCATCTTCGGCTACAGTGAAAACGTCGAAGCCATTGAGTATGATATGGACGAAGCGCGTGCCCTTCTTGAAGAAGCCGGCATGGGGGAAGGCTTTACAACTTCCATCTGGACGAACGACAACCCGCAGCGCCAATCCATCGCGGTCCTTGTCCAGGAAGCTCTTGCCGAATTGAACATCGAAGCTTCCATTGAAGTAATGGAATTCGGCGCTTACATCGATCAGACAGCTGCCGGTGAACACGATATGTTCATCCTTGGCCATTCAAACCCGACAGGCGACGCTGATTATCAGATGTATACATTGTTCCATTCTTCCCAAAAAGGAAATCCCGGCAACCGTTCATTCTATGAAAATGCTGAAGTCGACGAATTGCTTGACGAGGCAAGACGTGAAAGCGACCCGGACCAGCGAAAAGAGATTTATGAAGACGCAGGACAGATCCTTGTGGAAGAAGCTCCAATGGCATTCCTGCTTCACCAGGAATACCTGCTTGGAGTTGCCGATTCAGTTACCGGATTTGATATTGATGAAGCCGGTATCTACGATCTTAAAGACGTGAAAATCGAGCAATAAAGTAAAGAACATCCAATCCCGTGAATCGGGATTGGATGTTTTTTTGCGTTTAATAGTCTTAGTTTTGAAAGTCACTTATAAAGCTTTACGGTTTTTTCGCTTTTCGCCTGCGAAAAGCATCCATTTGTCTTTGAATTTTAGTTTTTAAATGAAGAATGGTAAAAAGAGATGCCTTTCTTATATTATATTAGCTTGTTAAGTTGCTTTTTCGAGTTCACAAGTCGGCGTACCAGCATAATTCGGCGCTCAGGAGGATATTCCGGCGTTCGCCCTGTTTAGCAGCAATTTTTAGTTATATAGGTTGATGTAAAGAAGCAGTAATTATACTACTCTCCGGCGCTGGGATAATAACTTAGATATGGAGCAAAACAGCGAAGACGCCCAGGGGAGCAAGCGAAGTGCTGAGATCCACTCGGACGAAGTGAAACGAGACCGAGTTAGCTCAGCGCGAGCCCCCAGGCAAGCGAAGCTGTTTTGCGGAATATCGACTACTAAATGTTTATTGATTCGACTTATATAACTACCCTAACCAAAACAGAACCTATGCTAAAGCAAAAGCCGCACCCGGAATATCCGGATACGGCTAATCTCTTACTTTCACTTTTTCTTCTTGATCAATGCCATTTCCGCATTCAACGCTTTGAACAGCGCCACGACCATCAGGATCATGACGAATGAAAACGGCAGCGCCGCAACAATGATCGTATTCTGTACAGCGGTCAGGCCGCCCACCCACAACAGGATGGCCGCGACCAGCGACTGCGCAATGCCCCACAGAATCTTGATCTGGTTGCTTGGCAGCAGTGAGCCATTGGTGGATTGCATCCCCAACACAAAAGTGGCCGAATCGGCAGATGTGATAAAGAACGTACTGACCAGCAGGATGGCGATGATCGACAGGATCATCCCTCCCGGCATTTCATTGAACATACCGAACAGGGTCTGGTCAATCGGCAATGCCGTCAAGTCGACACCATTTTTTTGGATATCAATGGCTGTAACGCCAAAAGCTGCAAACCACAGAGAACCGAAAACGGTTGGCGCCAAAACGACGCCGATCAGGAACTCTCGGATTGTGCGCCCTTTGGAGACGCGCGCGATGAACATGCTGACAAATGGCTCCCAGGAAATCCACCATGCCCAATAGAATATCGTCCAGCCGTCCAGCCAGCTGCGGTTTTCGGCATCTAGCGGAGCGGATTCAAAACTCAGGCTGATCAGATTCTGGATATATGCGCCAAACGTTTCCGTAAACATATTTAAAATCAGAATCGTCGGACCGAGAATTAAAACGAGGACCAGTAAGGAAACCGCCAATACCATATTGGTATTCGACAAGTACTTAATTCCTTTATTCAATCCTGACCACGCGGAAATGATGAACAGCAGCGTGACAACGCCGATAATCACCAATTGCATCCATTCCGTTTGCGAAACGCCGAACAGATATGAAATTCCTCCATTAATTTGAGCAGCGCCAAAGCCGAGCGAAGTGGCCACACCGAAGACGGTTGCGAAAACAGCCAGGATGTCGACCAGTGTGCCGAGCGGGCCATTCATACGGTCGCCGAAAATCGGCTTCAATGTTGATGAAATTAATGCAGGTTCACCTTTTCGGAATTGGAAAAAGGCGAGTGATAAAGCGATGATGCCGTACATGGCCCAGACATGGATGCCCCAGTGGTAATACGAGCGCTGGAGAGCTTCTTTGAAGGCGGCATCCGTGCCCAGTTCTTCCGTGGCAGACTGCACCGCGAAATGGGATAACGGTTCAGACGCGCCGTAAAAGACGAGGCTGATTCCCATACCGGCTGAAAACAGCATTGCCAGTCAGGTGATGGTGGAAAATTCCGGTCTGTCCCGATCTTTGCCCAATCGGATTTTTCCGTAAGGACTGACGATGATGACAAAAACAAGAATCAGCAGAACCGCCATAATGACCAGGTAATACCAGCCGAATGCAGTATTAATGAAAGAACGGATATAGCCGGTTGCTGTTTCGAACATTTCCGGTGCAACCACACCAAAAATGACCGTTAAAATGACCAGTGCAAATGCGATATAAAAAACTTTTGTGGCTTTCTTCATGTTGCCTCCCGTAAAGATTTTTTGCGATATATAGTTGTTAAGAATACCGAAAGTCATCACTATAGTATATACTTTCAGTTTTCAAACGATTCAATATACTTTTTAAAAAATTGAATTCAGAGGCATACAGGAACAGTTTTCTAAGGTAAAATAAAGGTAATTACTGGGAGGTTGGACGATATGAAGTTTTTTCGCGATACCGATTCCGACACTTTGATACCCTATGTTCTGACAACCGGGTTAATATTGCTTCTTTCTGCTGCGATCCTGCCGGTTGTGGTCCTCATGTTTCTCCAGGACCTGTTGTTCTTCTCGCATGACCACTGGTCGTTTATCCGCCCGCAAGCAGCGTATCAAGGCTTTGCTGCCGGTATGGTCTGGCTAAGTCTGACACTGTTTTCACTGCTGTTCACGAAAATGTATGCGGAAACGAAACGGAAAGATTACAAACTGGCCGGCTTGCATGTAGTGTTGCTGGTGCTTGCCCTCCCCCTTTTCGTCCTCTCCATTTATCATTACTCCTATTTGGAGGAAGACAGCGTTCATGTCAATTCATTCTGGTCATTATCCGAAACAAGCATTGCATGGAATGACGTAACGGCAGTCACACGGACGGTCGAAACAAACACGTCCCGCGTTCTCGCCTATACGTTCTCGAACGGTGATGCGGAGCTGACGATCCCTTATGATTCCCAGGATTACAAGACGGCGAGGGCAATCAGCCGAATCGCTGGTCAATACGATTGGGAGACAATAGATGTGTTCAAGGATACCGGGGAATCGTTGGAGCTTTTTGAGGAAGAATGAATCCGCCCAGATATGAATTTTTCCATCAAAACGTAAAAATTCCTTCTATATAAAGAACCGGCCGTTTCTTCAACCACTCTTACATATCTTCAATTTTTGGTTTTCGCGACAAAACCCCTTGCGCTTCCACGCAAGGGGTTACTTTTTCTACTTTAAATTCTTTGCGGATTTCAAACGCTCTTCATCACCCGCTGATTCCCAAATACTCTTCAAGCGTCAAACCGCTATTATAAACTTTTGTCGCGGTGTCGACGCCCAGATACCGGAAATGCCAGGGCTCATACATATAGCCGGTGACGGCTTCTTTGCCCTTTGGATAACGGACGATAAAACCGTACTTATGCGCATTCGCGGCGAGCCATTGGCCGGCAGGCGTGTCGCCGAACGACCCGCTCAGCCAATTTTCCTGACTTTCCGTGCCACCCAGATCAAAAGCAAGGCCCGTCTGGTGTTCGCTGTGCCCCGGAAGCGCCGCGAATCTCTTGGCCTGCTCCTCACCATGGGAATCTACATAGCGGTTGTACAGATTTTCCTGATACGAATAGGTTCTATACGTGCTGATGACGCTAAGTTCATGACCGGCCTGTTCAGCGTCCGCAATCATCTTATCGAGCGCTGACTGGGCTGTCGGGTCGACGCCTGGCGCATAGCTCGGCGGAAGGCCATATTTTTTATTGACAACCAGAACGCCGTCGATATAGGTTGGTTCTACAGCCTGCTGGTTTTCACCTGGATCGCTGTCGGGTTCTTGTGAGCGGGCGCTGGCAACTTTCACTGTCTGGGCCTCGCTTTTATTGCCTGCAGCATCGATGGCAATAAAGGCCAGATCCGTCCCACTCTCCTGCTTGCTGATTTCCACTTCAAAACCGCCATTGCTGTTGGCAGCCGTTTCACCGAGTTCATCGTTTCCGGCGTAAACCTGAATCGCCGCTCCCGGCTCCGCTTTTCCTGAAATGGTTGTCATGTCTTCCGTAACAGTGTTGACTTCCGGTGCAGGAGGGGCAGTTTTGTCTGACACCGTCAAAGTCACTGCGTCACTCTTGTTGCCCGCATCATCTACTGCATACACTGTAAGTTCTTGTCCGGCCCTTAAATTTTCAACCGGGGCGGAGAATTTTCCTTCTTCAGCTGCTGTTTCAGCCAGCTTCTCGTCACCGGCATAGACGACCACACTAGAACCAGGCTCTGCCTGCCCTTCAATCTGATCGACTCTGTCAGACACTTCAGCCACTTCCGGTGCATTCGGCGCTGTCACATCGCTTACTTCGATTGAAGTCCAATCGCTTTGGTTCCCCGCCGAATCTATTGCAGCAACCCCGATGGTGGATCCTGCCTCTTGCGGAGTTATGGACAAACTGAAAGCACCATCTTCATCTGTGCTGCCGGCAGCAATAAGCGCGTCGTCTGACCAGGCCTTCACTTCGCTGTCTGCTTCAGCACTTCCCGTTATAGTTTCTGTTTGATCATCAACCCCATCAACTGCCGGTTTTTCCGGGGCAGTTTGATCGATGGCGAATTCTTTGGTTGCCTGATTCCCGCTGTCATCCGTCACTTCCAGCACATAATGGCCGTCTTCTGAAATTGCTGTACCGCTTTCGAACCCTTCGCCGTTCAATTCAGCTGTGCCTTCATTGAAAGTCGGAGCGACCGGCTCATTATAGACATCCTTTTCCAGCCCCTGCACTTCCGGCGCCACGTTATCTTCTTCCTTCGTCAAAGTCATTGTCAGCACTATGGCAATAAAAACAGCTGCCAACAACAACAGGCTCAATAAAATCTTTTTTGTCAAAAAACCACTCCTAAATCATTGGAATCAATCCATACGTTGAATTTGTCCAATAATTATATCACAGGCATGATTTTGAATGGAAATGCTGTAAATATTGCTGCTTGAAAAGAGCCAGCTCCTGCAGACCCATATTTCCACCAAAATGCCTTTGTTTCAACGTCAGTGAGCGGGATAAGGCCATTTCTTGCATAGACAAGTACACCCTGTTTTTTAGTTTCTACTATAAATATAATCTGCTAAGGAGGTCCGATGCCTGATTCATCGAGAGGCTGCATGGCTTTTTCGCTTTTCGCCTGCGAAAAGCATCCATCTGTCTTTTGGTCCTGGTTTTTGAAGGGCTTTGACGCAAAATGAAGGCTGTTGGATGCTGTTAGCGCTGCTTTTTCTGTTTGTGGTGTCGATGCATTTCCGGATATCAACGTTCAGCGAATTATATCTCCGTTCAGGGGGATATATCAACGTTCAAAAAGAAATATCACCGTTCAGAAAAATATATCAACGTTCGCGCAATTCCTGTCCCTTTCCTAACCCTTCTAACTGATAACACCCACTCAAATTCACTTTCATTAATTTTATTCCCACTAAGCAGCACAATTCATGGCCACACTTTTGCTGCATAAACAGCAAAACTCCATCGCCTTGAACATTGAGTTCGCAGGGATAGAGTTTTGTGCTCATTATTCTTTACTTGCTCTAAACGGCTATCTCTGAACATCCGCAAGAAAGCTCTCGACGTCTTCTTCTGTCGTATCGAAAGAAGTAACGAGGCGGATTTCATTTCTTTCTTCATTCCATACCGCAAATGAATGCTCCTTCAGCAGCTGTTCAATGCGTCCCCTCGGCATTGTGGCGAACACCGCGTTTGACTCGACCGGCTGAGATAGTGAAATCTCGGGATCTGCCAATAAACCGTCCGCCAGCAGCTGTGCCATCCGGTTGGCGTGGCCGGCATTATCCAGCCACAACTCCCCTGTCAACAGCCGGTCGAATTGCGCAGCAATAAAACGCATTTTAGATCCAAGCTGCATGCCCTGTTTCCGGATATATTTAATCTCAGAAGCCAGTTCTTTATTGAAGCAAACCACTGCCTCGCCCATCATCAGACCATTCTTGGTTCCGCCGAACGCCAGCATGTCGATACCGGCGTCCACTGTCATTTCAGCAAGACTGCAACCCAGATGGGCAGCGGCATTGCTCAGCCGTGCACCGTCCATATGTATATAAAGCCCGTTGTCATGGGCAAAGCGGGTGATTTCCTTAATTTCGTCAATTGTATAAACCGTTCCGCGTTCCGTGCATTGTGAAATGGAAACGGCTTTCGGCTGGCTGCGCTGCTGGTTGCCGATGTTGTGCAAGTGCTGCTCAATTCCGCTGGTTGTCAGTTTTCCGTCCGCGGAAGGGACAGTCAGTAATTTGCAGCCGATAATTCCTTCTGCTGCGCCGCCTTCATCGGAGTTGATATGGGCGCCGTCCGTGCAGATGATTGCCTGATGTGAGCGCACCATCGCTTTCAGCCCTGTCACATTGGCCCCCGTGCCATTAAAAACAAATGCCACATCGCATTGTTCACCGAAATGTTCCTTAAATTTATTGATGGCCGCTGCCGTATAAAAGTCGCTTCCGTAAGCGGGAACATGGCCCTCATTCGCCTGAGCGATTGCTTCCAGAATGGCCGGATGAATCCCTGAATTGTTGTCGCTCGCAAACATTTTCTTCGTCATAGCATTCGCCTCCTCACTCCAGTTTAAAGCAGAATTTCCCCTTAGGGTAGTCCATTCGAATGAAATGCATATTCGGCTAAATCGGGGGCCAAACAGCCGCGCAACTCAGCACATAAAAAAACATGAAGAATCCGCTCCATTGCTGGATTTGCCGGATTCCTCATGCATTCTTTGGTAAACTGTGAATCGGTTTTGACACTACGGCTTGTTTGGGAGCACAACAGCTTATTTAAGCGATTTCAAGTTGGCTTCATCAAGTTTTTTCTCAAACAACTCCAACAACTGATTTCTCAACTCGGGACGCTTCAAAGCAAACTCAATCGTCGTCTCGATAAACCCGAATTTCTCCCCCACATCGAAACGGCGCCCGTCAAACTCATAGGCATAGACAGACTGGCTCCCATTCAACTTTTGGATGGCATCCGTCAATTGAATTTCGCCGCCGGCCCCCAGTTGGTGTTCCCCCAGGAAATCAAAAATTTCTGGTGTAAGCACGTAGCGGCCCATGATGGCGTAATTCGAAGGAGCAGTCCCTGGCGCAGGCTTCTCGACGAATTTATTGACCTCGATCAGTTTTCCATCGATTGACACGGGGTCAATGATGCCGTAACGGTATGTATCTTCGTCTGGCACCTGCTTGACGCCGATCACACTCTTTCCAAGCAGCTCATGCTGGTCCATCAATTGAAGCAGGCCGGGCTCATCGTTTTCTACAATATCATCACCCAACAAGACGGCAAACGGTTCGTTTCCGATAAACTTGCGCGCCGACCAGATGGCATGCCCTAAACCAAGTGGCTGTTTCTGGCGGATATAGTGGATTTCAACATTGGAAGTCTGCAAAACGGAATCCAGCATATCTGTCTTCCCTTTTTTGAGCAATGTCTCCTCGAGCTCAAACGCATGATCAAAATGATCCTCGATCGCCCGCTTCCCTTTGCCGGTCACGATGATAATATCTTCAATCCCCGAGGCAATTGCTTCCTCAACTATGTATTGGATAGTCGGTTTATCAACAATCGGCAACATTTCTTTCGGCATCGCTTTTGTTGCCGGGAGGAATCTTGTGCCCAAACCTGCTGCTGGAATAATTGCTTTTTTAACTCTCATCCAATGACACCACCTTGATCAGATTTTTTCCGGCATTGTTCTTCACAATACCCTTTTGTTAATTTATGCAATCTTTGTTCCGCAGAAGACTTCGGTTAACTTATGATTTGATGCACTGGATATTCCATATGACAGTCTCGAGTGATAGCTGTATACCAAAATAAATCCTGATAACACATAAAAAAGTGACCCGCATATAGCCGGTTTGATATTCGGACAGAAAACCGATATGCCATATGGAAACCATTAATGCCGCAAAAAACGGAACGAAATCACCGAATAAATCAAATGCTGCACCTCGAGCTTTTCGCCAAGTCAATATTATCAGGGAAAGCGTTGCCTTCTTCCCTCTCTCCTTTTAAGCCTTATTTTTGTAAGACGCTTACAAAAAACAAAACCCTTCTACCTAATAGTAAAGCAGACGGGACAAAAAATATATATAAATAACTCAACTTTCGCACCGATATAACTTGAGCCAGTCGGTGCGGCTGTAAAGCGCTTCTGTAATTCAAATGGTTCCTTGACAAGTAAATTTGCGAAAAGAAAAGCAC